>JBDRHE010000001.1:0-24740 GCA_043817155.1 Candidatus Omnitrophota bacterium
TAAAGATTACTTTAGCCGATTCGCGGCCCCGTAATGACACTTAGTTATGTCAAAGAACGTTGCGGAGGAGCTTTTCACGCTTGACAATTTTTTTCATAGATGCTTCAGTGCGCTCGTTATATTACGGCACTTCGCAAAGACGAGTGGAGAAACGATTGCTTCGGTGCGCTTATTATATTAAGACACCCCGCAATGTCAGCTTTCACATCCCCGAATTAACCGTCCTTCCTTATAATAAAATCCGCGGCCTCTAAAAGATCATCGAAGATATAGTCCGGTTTCACGTTCCAATCCTTCATATTTTTTAAATCCGCCTTTCCGGAGAGCACCATTATCGTCTTTAAGCCCATCTTCGTTCCTGCCTCAATATCGGTCTTTCCGTCTCCGATAAAATAGTTCCCCCCGGCTTTAATATTCAACTCCTCCTCGGCCCGCTCAAAGAGGCCCGTCTTCGGTTTTCTGCAATTACAGTTATCGCTCGGTTGGTGAACACAATAATAGGCCTTCCTGATCTTTCCCCCCGCCTCTTCTATGGCTTGGACCATCTTCCTATCAATATTCTGCAATTCCTCTTTCGTGTAAAAGCCTTTGTTTACTCCGGCTTGATTCGATATAAGCACAATATCGTAAGAGGCGCGCGTCAGCTTCTCAAGCGCGTTTATTGAGTTCGGTAAAAAAATGAACTGCTCCCATGCTGTCACATAGTTATGTTCCGTCCACCCTCCCGGGTCTTTGTTTATTACGCCGTCGCGGTCGATAAAGATTACTTTTCGCATAATTCTACCTCGAAGACACAGAAGCGCACGAACACCAGACGTAGCTCTCATCCATCGTAGCGTGTCTTGTGCACCTGTGCTCTTGTGTCCCTGTGTCTTTGTGTCACGTGTCTTCTATGCACGTTATTATATAATCCTATCTTCTTATGTAAATACCGTATTTCCCAAACTTCTCCGCCCTCTTAAAATGCCGGGCGATAAAATCGTCCAGTATCAGTTTATCCGGATGCGTATCCTCCCTGCGAAGTCCTACCATATCGATATCCTGCAACACGAGCAGCAACACATTATGCCTGATGATAGATTCCTTTATCTCCTTTTGCACTTCCGGGCTGGTCTGGATGCCGGGGACCAATTCATAGAACTTGGTTGAGGGAAGCCTGTCTGCTAATAAATAGATGATAGTACTGCCCCCGAAATCATCTTTCCAATGTTCCGAGTTCCCTATAAAGATACGTTCTTTCTGATGCGTATTCTCCTTTATGAAGTTTACCGTATCTGTGACATCTCTTCTCTCGTCCTTAGGGATATATATCGTGCCGACATCGAAATGGGTCTTAATTATATCTTTTTTATAGACTTTTCTGAAGCTATTTTTTACATATTTATCCGCATTCTTTATCGAAAGGAGTACGAATAGAAACAAGATCGCTGCCGTGAATATATATAACGTCATCTTCTTTATGCGGGATCCCGGCTTGTACGAAAGGGTCTTATGGATCATAAATCCGAAGAGTATGACTGCAGGCTGGATAACTGTCAACAGATGCATCACATCCGTCCTGATCCTCACCTGGTTGAAGGTGAAGATGCCGAAAAGAAGGAAAGGAAACATCATCTGATCGCTCGTATCGAGGGCTCTTTTCTTTATGACAAGTCTCGATAAATATATTACGCAAAAGAGATATACCAATACCGGTATATAGAATTGGTTCACCTTTATGAAATGCAGGCTACCGTGAAATATCATATTAAGATCGATGCACGGCCCCGGGAATGGCAGCCCCGCAGCGCCTTGGTGTACGGAGGGAAAGAGAATCAAGGGAAAGAGGATCAAGGAATTATACATATCCCGCATTGCAGAGATTTTGATAAAATATATGGCGCAAGGCAGGATCACAAAAAGTACTCCCGACACAAAGACCATGCCTTCGCGAAAGACGTGCCTCGTTTCACGCATTCCCTTGATAAGTAGCGTTATCAAGACGGAAGCCGCTGCGAAGATTCCTATATCGTGCCTGAAAAGCGCCGTAACTCCGGCACACAGCCCTGTACATAATATATGCCTGCAATTTAAGTTTTTTAGGCGACTTGTAAAAAGCAGTATGGTCAGCAAACCAAGAAAGATGCCTGGCCATATGGGAGCGGGAATAGCGCCTAACCTGGGAGCTGACGCCAGGAGCACTATGGCCCAGGAAAGAATGGCGACGATCCTCCTGCCTGTTAAGAGGAACGTCGAACAATAGGTAAGAAGGGCTATTCCACTACTGATCAATACCGTGTATATCCTGCCGGCTATAAGAGGCGAGGAGAACAGTTTAAAGATGGCGGCCAGAAGATATATCTGCCCCGGAGGATACATAAGGATAAAGAAATCCTTGTATGGGACTTCACCGGCCAGGAGCCTTTGCGCGGCTACAGTGATCACGCCCTCATCATAAGGCGCCCAGAATTTATTAAATACAGGAAATGTATATAAAAATCCTATCGCAAACAGGAGAATATACACATTTTTACCTAACGCTATTTTTTTAAGTCCTTCTACCATTATTGTTCCTGAATAGGATCCCGCTCATACCATACAACCGCCATCCAAAAAATAACCGAAGGCAATATGTGAAGCGGGAATCTCGATGCGCTGGTTTGTAAAAAAAATCCTATATCGACAGCGCTGAACATATACATCGAGGTATAGCCCAGCGCAAAGAGTATAAATGCAAAGGTGAGGTATTTTATGTTGCCTCTAAATATTGTTCTGGGTCTGACCAAGGCCAGCAGAAAAAAAAGCACCCATATAATGTTCCATTTTTTAAAGCCAAATATCTGTTTCTGATACTCGTACAATATAAGAGGTATCTTAGGCAGCCCCCGGATGAAGTCAGTAGAGTTAATCATCGAAAGGTTGAAGTTCTCATTGATGAGTCCAAGACCGCTTTTAAAGCCCGCCCACCCCAACATGCAAAGTATGCATACAAGCATATAGATAACCACAGGTTTTAAGCTGACTCTCTTTTTTCTCTTTCTCAAAAAGAGTACATGATAAATATTTACTACAGTAAAGGAGATAAGTGTAAGAAGGATTATCAACACGAGCAAAGCCCCCTCGTTCTTTACCCACAGACACGCAACCGAACCAACTAGCGAAATGCGCAAGAACTGAGTATTGTCGCTTGATAGAAACCACATATATAAATATATGAGACTGACAGCAAAATATATGCCAAGCGCCAGATCCGCATAGCCTATAGTGGAATAATCTGAGAATTGTTTGATCGATGCAAGCGCATAGACCGAAATAAGCGCCAGAATACGATTAGCGCTTACCCGCCTGATGGCGCCATAGATCAAAAAGACACATGACAGATAGAACAGAGGAAATATTGCTTTTACAAGAATATCGTCGAACCTGCCAAGAAACGTATAGAACCAGGATTGCGCCAGCGGTATAAGCAGAGGATAGTCCGGATGGGCGCCTCTAAAATTAGACACTAAACTTTGAAAGAAGTCTGCGCCAAGCCCGCCAGCAAGATAGATCATCTTCGACTTAAGTCCATAGATGGCTACCGCGTCATACGACTCTATGGGCCTTACAAGGGCCCTAAAGAAATTGTATAAAACCTGAAGTGTTATAAGACATATAAGCGCGATCTCACCCCGGGCCGGCAGCCGGAATCTGCAGAGAGGCGTTTGCTTCTGCAAGCACGCTCCGCCTTCAAACGACCGCAGGCTTCGAGATCGTAAGACCATGATCAGGTTTATCGTCACTATAGCGATCCAGGGCGAAAGGATATTCAATCTTGTAAAGCCTGCTCCAAAGAGACTCATTATGAACATCTGTGCGCTTATAACGCCTATGCCAAAGATGTATGATAGCCCTATCGTTTCAAAGCGGCATAAGCTCAAATTCCCATTTGGCGCTTGTATCAGGGAGACTATGTTCCAGCCCAGAAATGTTGTAATTGCTGTAAAAGATGCAAGCAAGACATAATCGACGATCATAATTATCTTCTCTTCTTTAGAACGAATCTCTGTTTATCCAGCGCGGCACAAAGGTCATATCCCTCTTTTTCAAAACCCTCGCTACCGTAAACAAGGATATAATCGGGATCTTCTTTCTCTACCCGCGGGTAGAGATAATATATACCTCTTCTGTGATCAATGGACATATCGGCTACACCGGCGAACTTAAAACTCGCCTCTTCGGAAAGGGATTCTTTTGATAGCATTAGCAATCCAAAGAAAGGTTCTCCATAAACATGGCTTCTCCTGCCGGCGCTGCCGCTTCCGGCCAAGATCGCATAATCATGGATCTGCCCCTTCACGAACAGGTCCCTTATCAAAAAATTGACCCAGAGAATGACCCAGAACGTAAAAATAGCTGCATATAGGAATCTGCTGTTTATCGATCTCATTTTATTGCTGTCCAAATTAGCTTTTTGTCATTCCCGCGGAAGCGGGAATCCAGACGAAACTCTCGCCTGGATCCCCGCTTGCGCGGGGATGACATGTGAGAAAAGCGGTCATGACAAAGTTTCGAATGTCAAAACGCTATTTCCGTCGATATGGTACAACTCATTTGGACACGAATGATCTCATTTAAGGAACATCCATCTTCCAAATCTACGCGCTAGATACTTGAAATGGCCGATAGACTTGATCTGTCTCAAATTCCGGAATAGCACACCCGGCCTTAAGAAGAATCTCAGGAACGCTTTGCGCTGGAGATTCTTCAGGGTCTCTTTTGTTATCCCATCCGGCGAAAATGTCGCGTTCATAAAATAGAATTTTTTCAAGCTCACCTCATCAAGCCTTCCGTTCTTTTTAAGCTCATTGAAGCTCTCGGTCCCGGGAAACGGTAAATAGGTAAAGAAATTGGCCCGGATCAGATCGAGTTCCAGAGCAAATTTGATTGTCTTATTAATTTCATTTATCGTCTCTCCCGGAAACCCCAGAATAAAAAAACCGGCGATCTCTATATTATGTTTACGTATGAGGGATACCGAGCGGCGTATCTTGTCCGTTGTTATGCCCTTCTTCATGAGTCCGAGCACCCTGTCGGAGCCGGATTCTATCCCCAGCGAGATAAGGTAAAGGCCCGTGGCCTTCATCAGTTCAAGGATCTCGTCATCCAGGGTATCCATGCGCACGCCGTTAGGAACAGCCCAGCTTATATCTAAATTTAGCCTCTTCAGCTTCATTAAAAATTCTTTAGCGAATGTTCTGTTCAGCGTGAAGTTATCATCTACGATATGGAATTCCCTTATGCCGTGATCCCTGTAGAGCATTGTAATTTCGTCTATTATGTTCTGGGGGCTTCTCCTTCTCAATGTTCTGCCTGCGATAAGATTACCTGCGCAGAATGTGCACATAAAAGGGCATCCCCTAGTAGCGATGATGGGAGCTATAGGGAACGACTTAAAGAAAGCGCCGTGCTGGGCCTCTGGATATTCCTCAGGCTTTATCAGATCCCATGCGGGCATTCCCAGGCTATCCAGATCAAACTCAAAACCCTTATCGTTTATGCGAACCTCTTCTCCTTCTCTCCAGACCAAACCCGGCATTTCGCTGTAATCGATATCGCATCTACCGCTCAATCTATCCAGAAGCTTCTTGAAACCTATTTCGGCTTCCCCCTGAAAGAGATAATCGAGATTCTTTCCGAATAGATCCATGCTTTCAAGAGGCGCCGCGGAAGGATGCGGACCCCCGATAACGGTAGTTATCGAACGGCGCTTACACTGCCTTAGCATGTATTTAACCGCGGTCATATCGTAGGTATAGCATTGTATGCCCACAACATCCGGCTTCTTATGATCGAGGATCTTCCCGAATCGGATCGGGCGTACACGTTCTTTTATGCAATCGATGATCTCTACATCATCGCTCTCTCTTATAGACGAAGCCAGGTACCCCAACCCAAGCGAAGGCTGTATATGGTCGGATAGGTTGAATGGTTTTACTAAAAGTACTTTCATTTTAACTCTAACCTCGTCTTTGCGAGGCACCGTA
Organism: Candidatus Omnitrophota bacterium; assembly: GCA_043817155.1. Classification (GTDB taxonomy): domain Bacteria; phylum Omnitrophota; class Gorgyraeia; order JABMRN01; family RBG-13-46-9; genus JBDRHE01. The sequence goes on from JBDRHE010000001.1 coordinate 6,006, forward strand.
AGATTCGAGCGTGCCGAAGCCCCGCCGTTGCTTTCGCATTGCGGGGTCCCGCCATACGAGAGTAACGGCGGGACAATCTCATCTAACCCTGTCTTTGCGAGGCACCGTAAGATTCGAGCGTGCCGAAGCAATCTCATCGAGCTAGTCTGAGATTGCTTCGGTGCGCTAACTTAATTACGGCACCTCGCAAAGACGAGTTTCGCCAGATTGCTTCAGTGCGCTTCCTCTTTTCTTCAGCTCCCCCACAATGACAGCAGCTAGGTCAATCAAAGAACCGGTACCAGAAGATCGCTGCAATCGCGGAGAAACCGTGCCTCCAGGTTATCTTCTTCCCTTCCCGATACGTCCTGCCATAGTAGGAGATGGGCATCTCATAGACACGTAGCTCTTTTCTCTTCAGGATCTTTGCTGTGATCTCGGGTTCAACGGAGAAGCCCCTGGATCTTATGACTACATCTTTTATAACCTCTCTCTTAAAGACCTTGTAGCATGTCTCTATGTCGGTGAGTGTCGAGTTAAAGAGTATATTCATGGTAAGGGAGATAACGGCATTTCCCACTTTGTGCCAGAACATATGCACCCTCTGCGGTTTACCGCCGAATAGCCTTGATCCATAGACAACATCGGCGAGGCCTTCTCTTATCGGCTTTATCAGGTCGGCAAATTCATTAGGCTCATATTCCAGATCCGCGTCCTGCACTGAAACGATGTCGCCTATGGCGCGCGCAAAACCCGTTTTAAGCGCGGCGCCCTTCCCCAGATTCTTATCGTGGTAGACCTTCTTTACTTTGGATCCGAAATCAGTCTTTTGCAATATCTCCCTTGTGCCGTCCGAAGATCCGTCATCTATGACGATGAGTTCAAGTAATATATCGAGCGCCAGCACTTTCCCTATGATCTTTATGACCGTATCCTTTTCATTATATACGGGCATAATAACCGATAAACATTCTCGAGTCATTCTTCCCTCCAATGAGCACATAACTTATGAAGCGCGCAATGCGACATAAGCTATAGGTGCGAATTGATCCTGAGGTGGCCCTGCCCGCCAAAGGCGGGCGAGTCGACCGAAGGATCTTTATCCTCTTTTATAAAACCGGTGGCGCCTTTACTCCATCTTTCGGAAGCGCCCGTCTCCACTTTAATCGCAATAGCGCAAACATCAAAATCAATCCACCAATAGCTGTTGAGGACAGCTCCTCAAACAACCTTTCTAAATCGTCCCCGACAAATAGTTCACCCGCCAGGGTTGTCAGCGCAAACGAAACAATGATCAATGCTATGGTTAACTTATCTTTAAGGCCTGCGTTAATGCTGCAATGGAGGAGCAGCATATATGCAAAGATCAGAATTACATAATTGTGCATCCATGCATTTGGATTTAAGAGAGCCGTCATTATTAAGAGTAAAGAGTAGTCTAAAGGTCTTTCTGAATCATTTCCTCTCCCTGGAGTGATCACCAGCAAAAAGAGGGCTCCTGCGATGATCAAACTAATGATGAGCCCCTGGCTAAATGTCAAATTCGCTATGTTGTTAGTATACGGGGTGTCCCGGGTAAGCAAACGAAGTAAAAACGAATACAAGGATTGATTCTTGTAATCATACAGGCTCGACTTGTCGAGCGAGTGTTCCGCAATGAAAGGAATCCAGTTTTTTACATATTCTACATCTTTTTCAATCCCTACATGCAAAGCCGGCAACAGGCAGTAAAAAATAATAAATGCCAAAACAACCATAAGAAGCTTGCGTCGCTTTTTGAACGCAAAGTATGCCGGAAAGATAACAGTCGTATATTTGAACATGAGCGATAGACTGATAAGTGAAGCTGAAATTGTCTGGCGGTTCTTTTCCAGGAGATACAGTCCCGAAACTACAAGCAACATTATTAAAATTCCTACTTGCCCGGAATCTAAGGTATGCAGAATAAAGCGCATACTGCATATAGTTGTAATTGCGTATAGGAGAAGATTGCGGCCGCCACTGGTCTTGTCCTTTGTTATTATCTTTTTCGAGATCACAAAGATCACTAAGACCGCAAAGAAATTCAGTGTAAAGAATAGGAGGCTTGCCGTCTTCTGCGAAAATAAGGACAAGGGGCTAACGAGCATGGCAAACATCGGCGAATACTTATAAGGCGTGATAGACGGGTTGTGCCTCTGGTAGATATCCTCCTTAGCCGCAAATCTTTCGCCTGCAGCATAATATACCCGGAAATCACCATAGCTTCTCTTCGGCGCTCTGTACGCATACCGAAAAATTAAACCTGTAAAGACGATCGCGATAACGACAGCTATGAGGAGCCTTCTATTTAAGCTCATATACACCCCTTGCGTCATTAATCCTTATCCTTAGAAGATCGAGAAACATTGCCACAGGGCTCATAACGAGTGTAACTCGTGAATTCTTCCTGTTGCGCCAGGTGACCGGTACTTCATGAACTTTATATCCGTGCTTCTTTGCCAGAAAAAGTATCTCGGCATCAAACGCGAAGCCCGAGGTCCGCTGCAAGCAAGCGAGCTTTCGCCCAATTTCACTTTTAAAGCATTTAAATCCGCACTGTGTATCCTTTATACCGCGACATAGAATTAACTGCGCGAGAACGTTAAATACATTGCCCATAAACTTGCGCAAAAGACTCTGGCGCACAATAACGCGTGAGTTCTTTAATGCGCGAGAGCCGATAATGATTTCGGCGCCATTATTAAAATGAGGAATGAATCTATCGAGCTCATCGATGGGGGTAGAAAGATCCGCATCGGTAAAGAGCGCATACTCTGAAGTCGCTTCAAGCATGCCTTTCCGCACGCTGTAGCCTTTGCCGCAATTGACGTTATTGGATAACACCTTAATGTTAGGCAGCTTCCTGGATAAAGTCGTAGCGATGTAAAGAGTACTGTCGGTGCTTCCGTCATCCACTAGTATGATCTCGAACTTATCAGAATTTTTCGATAAATAGGCATGGATCTCGTTGACCGTCTTTTCGATCAGTTCCTCTTCATTGTAGCTTGGCACGATAACCGATACGCTCATGGTTGGTACTGCTTACCTCTTTGAATTATCTGCTCTTGCGCTCGAGCGCTCTATATTTCGCGAAACTTACGATCTGATATAAAGATGCGAAATACGCTATCATAAACCCCGTAAAACCGTCCCGATAACCCTTCTTCGCAAAGAACGTGCGCACAAACCTATCCATCACCCTCCAGATGGCATGCGGAATATTCATCTTGTAACGCGCTTTCTTTGGATCCTCCAATGATAAATTAAACCATTTCCTGGCCTCGAGGGTTGTCTGATTATTCAGTTTGCGTAAAAAATCCGCCCAATCTCTATAGGTATAGTGGATCAGATCACTCTTCAGATGTCCACACCCGCCCTCCAGAAACGCCCTGGGATGCACCTCCACCTCTTCCCACTTAAATTTATCCTTCCTGAATAGTTTAAGCTGCGGCGAAGGGTATAATCCGCCGCCCCTTATCCAATAATCTCCCAGGAAATTCTTTCTTGGTATAGTTAAAGCGTTGCAGGTAGGATTCGCGGAAAGAACTTCATCTATCTCTCTTTTGAGACCTTCGGTAACACGTTCATCCGCGTCTATGCTCAGTACCCATTCATGTTTCCCGAGAGCGTAAGCAAGGTTCCTGTGCCTGCCTTCCACGTCCATCTTCCTTGTTATAACCCGCGCACCCAGTCCAAGAGAGAGATCCCTGGTCAAGTCCTGGCTTTCATCATCAACTACTATGATCTCATCAGCCCAACCTTCAATGGATTTAATGCAATCCCGTATTCTCCCCTCTTCGTTCTTTGCAAGAATAATGACCGACACTGGAACTTTTGACATATCTATTATCCCCCTGACTTATAGCTTTAGCTTTCTCTTATCTAACTCCATATTCGCCTGAACAGTTCTGTCTTGCGCCTCCTCTTTTCTTCCCCACGCCACCAGATCTTTTAGCCCATCTTCAAGTTCCACCCCGGCTACAAACCCTAAATCTTTAAATCTTCCTACATCCGCGTAACAATGCCTGATATCTCCAACACGGTAGCTTCCGGCGATCTCGGGTTCCATGCTCTCGCCATAAAGGGCTATCAATATCCTGGCAATATCCTTTATAGAGGACGCAACGCCTGTGCCCACGTTGAGGGCTTTATTATCGGTCCTTCGGCTATTAATTGCCAGAATACACGCCTCAACAATATCACGGACATCAATGAAATCCCTTGTCTGCAAACCATCTTCATAAATAAGAGGGGGATTACCGTTCTTTATTCTCGAAGAGAATATGGCGCAAGCGCCCGTATAGGGATTGGAGAGTGACTGCCTGGGGCCATACACGTTGAAGAACCTGAGAGCCACCGTAGGAATGCCATAACTTATGCCGATATTGAGCGACAGCTCCTCCTGATCCTTCTTTGTTATGGCATAAACAGACGTAGAAAGCAGCTTCTTATCCTCATTCGTTGATACATCAGAAAGTCCCGAATCACATACCGGACAGAATAGCTCCCATCTCTTCTGCTTTAATTGTATATCGCTTCTGAGGTGCGGGGATACCGGCCCGCACTTATCGCACCTGTATGCGCCTTCGCCGTAGATGGACATGGAACTTGCAACGATAAATTTTTTTATACCCAGTTTATTATTTATAATGTAGTCCCAGAGATGAGCGGTCCCAAAGGTGTTCGCGCTTACATAATCCTTTATCTCGTACATCGACTGCCCTACTCCGACTTTTGCCGCGAAATGGAATATTGTCTCAACATCCTTTAGCGACTTCTTGAGCGCCTTTTCATCTCGCACATCACCGGTTATATACGAAGCGCCGTTATTAAGATAGCCGGGCTTCTTCCCCTGGTGAACCTGCGCTTCGAAACTGTCCAACACCACGACATCCTTCCCGTCCCGCACGAGTCTATCCACAAGATGGGAACCTATGAACCCTGCGCCGCCTGTAACCAATATCTTCTTCACCTAAAACCCCCTTTTATTTATAGTCTTCCACGCTACGACGGATGATGGACGATGAACGATTCGATCTTATCCTATCCGTCTTTGCGGGGCACCGAAATTTTCAACAGCTTGTCATTCCCGCGTAAGCGGGAATCCATGGATGAACTCTATACGAGTCTACTCTGGATCCCCGCTTTCGCGGGGATGACAGAATATGAGATGCTTCGTTGCGCCCGGCAATTACGGCACTTCGCAAAGACGAGATAGCGCTAATCGTCCCACGTCCTTCGTCCTTCGTCCATCGTTTCACGTCCATCGTAACGTTATTATTTATCATGTACCGTTTTATTTTGTTGGCTCTTTGTTTCGTTTGCCTGGCACAACTCCCAATACTTTGACCATTTTAAGAAATAACTCACAGAAAATAACACGCAAAATATCAGGCCGACGATGCCGTCTTTATGGCCCTTCTTTTTGAAATATGATTTGATGAATAATTTTATAGGTTTAATCGTTAAATTATACCTTACCTCTTTTTGCTTTGTACGACCAAATTTTTCGAACATCTCAAGCGCCTCATAACGCGTGTATCTATCGTGTTTTTGTAAAAATTCGGAAATAGAGTTAAACGGATAGTGCTCTATAGGGTGCTCGAATTCTCCGGTCTTTCCGTCTACAAGCACCAGGTGATGAACCTTTCCGTCAAACCGCACCTTGCCTCTCCTGAAAAAGTTGACTATGCTATGATAACGGCCTCCGTGTATTTGCGGCTTTCCCAAAAAGAACTGCATGCGGGGAACATTGAACGCGTCCGGCTCGCAGCCGCTTATCAGTATCTCCTCTATCTTCTCTCTGGTATTTTGCGGCATTACTTCATCGGCGTCGAGTGCCAGGATCCAGTCGCAGGTCGCGTTCTCATTGCCTATGTTTCGTTCATCTCCGAAATCACCCTGAAATTTGTGATCGATCACCTTTGCGCCGTAAGACCTGGCTATCTCGGCCGTCCGATCGGTACTATTCCCATCAACGACAACTATCTCATCAACCCACCTCAGGCTATCCAGGCACCTTCTTATATTCCTCTCTTCATTCTTCGTAATGAGAACCGCGCTTATCGATGCTCTCTTCATGCTATATTTCCTCTATTTGTTTGATCTCTGCCCCGTGGCATATCTTAAATAATTTTAGCACTTTCAGTATGAATGAATTGTCGACATATATTAAATCCGCTCTCTTCTTTTTGAATAGAACTTTATATAACACGAACACCGAGAGGAGATGGTCTGCATGATAAAAAGTGAGGTTCGAATATCTCTCAAAGAACACTTTTGTATCAAAGCGCGGGGATACAACATAAACCCAGTATCCAGCCCTGGCATACTTTTTTAGGATATTATTCAAAGTTGATACCATTTTGTTGTTTGCCGAATCGAAAACGAACATAAGTCTTCTTGTGGCGCCCCACTTAGATTCGAAGACCATTTTGTTCTTTTCAAAATCACGCTTAAAATTTCCGAGCATACTAAATGACCTGCTCTCTTTATGGTAGACATATGACGCAAAAGATCTGACAGCTCTGTAACCTTTGGCTTTTGCGCGCAGGGAGAAGTCCGTATCTTCAAAATAACCCATGCCGTAGGTTTCATCGAAGAGTCCTATCTCCTCGAAAATGGTCCTTCTTATCAGCATGCAGAATCCAAAAGCGCTTCCAAGATCAACAAATTTCCCGCTCTGGCTTTCAACGTCTTTAAGGTACTTATCGGAAGAGGGGTCGTGTGGCATTGGCTGTCCGAGCGAATTGCTCGATGGATTTACTATGCCGATATGCGCATCTCTCTGGAACACATTTATTGCTTCTTTAAGCCACCCCTTTAAAACGATAGTATCATTATTCAAGACACAAACATATGGCGCTTGCGATACGGAGATACCACGGTTGACCGCCTTGATAAATCCCAAGTTTTCCCCATTCTTAAGAAGAGTAACCTCGCAGTCGAGCATACTGTTTGAACAGTTCTCGAGGTACTGTGCCGTCTCCCTGCCGCTGGCGTTATCCACAAGGATCAACCTGTAACAGGGATCTGTATTCTTCTTTATCGAATCAATGCAAGCCCTGGTCTCTTCGAGCTGGTTCCAGATAGGGATAATAATATCGCATCTTTTTGTATCATTCATTGCATTACCTTATCGCAAGGTCGCCAGACTTCCCCTGTCATTCCCACGCTTTCCCACCTGTCATCCCCGCGGAAGCGGGGATCCAGAGTGGACAGCAACCTAACACTCGTTTCTCAGCTCGGATCCCAATTACTACGCCTGGATTCCCGCTTGCGCGGGAATGACAGAAAGGCTCATTTGTGATTTGGGGTTTGTGATTTTCGAAAGTTCTCATATTTTTAGTTTGTGTTTTTGGTATTTAGTCTTTGGTTTTTGATTTTTACTCTCTGGTATTTCGCCCTTCGTCTCCTCTTTCATCCTGTCAACAGTATCCCTGATAAAGCTGTTGAATCCCTCTGTATTGGCGTTGCTGTAAACCGGAAATTCTTTACCGAACCGATCCTGATAATGAGCTTTACCGGCAGGGCCACCGAAGAAGAAGACGGCCTTGAATCTCTTTTCTCTCTTCTTCTTTGTATTCATGTATAAATTGACAAGGGCTGCCGGTTGCAATAACGCAATCGGGTATGACCTTAATTTAACATTAGTGTGCCGAAACTTGTCTCGTAACTTCCGCGGGCAGAATAGGTCGATATGATGCTGTTTGCGAGCCAGGTAGAAGGCGGTCTCCTTGATCGGGGTGAGCCGTTCTGCGTCTTTGCATGAATCCCGGCCTAGAATGATGGCAAGTTTAAGGGGCCTGCCCCACTTCTTATAATATAGGCGTTTGTTCTTCTCGTGAAGCTCATTCCATTCATCCCCCTTTAGGACTTCGCAGGCAGTAACATTCCTTATGTGATAAACGTAGGTATTAAGCGCCTTCAGAGCTATGAATCCGGCTTCAACCGCTCGGACCGAGTAATCGACATCATCAAAATAGGCCAGGCCAAAGAGTTCATCGACATTCCCTATCCTATCCACCACGGATCTCTTTACGACAACGGAAAACCCTCTGCACCAATCCGTCTCTATCCACGCATCCTGGCTCTTTTCGAGCCCGGCATTATACTCATCAACAGAAATTCCATCACGTCTACCTTCCCATGATGGATTGATCATGCCAAATTTCTTGTCCGATCCAAGGATAGCTATCATCTTTCTAAGCCAACCCCGGGTTACGATCGTATCGTTGTTCTGAAGACAGAGATAAGGCGCTGTAGAAAGTTCTATCCCCTTATTTATCGATCTGCCCCAACCGATATTTTGATCATTATGTATAAGTGTCACCTGTACGCCCTTACTCCCGCTTAACCCATCCAGAAATTCTTTCGCTTCCTTATCATTACCGTTATTGATTATTATCAATCTATACGGGGTATCGGTCTGTTTTATTATGCTCTCAATGCACTGCTTCGTCAGTTCCGATTGATCGCAGACCGGGATAATGATATCACATTTTGGTACGGACTTTCTCCTCGCGCCATATCCTCCCTTGGAAGAGCCGGCCTCAGCCAGATCAAGTCCCATGGAGCTGCGCACCTTTGACAACAGATCTTCCCTGTACTCGCTAAAATCCATTGACAAAACGCTAGCTCCTTGACTCTTACATAGAACTTTAATAAGCCCGAGAAGCCACTCTTCATCACAAATCACCGTATCATATCGCTTTCTTCTTTTCCGTCCGAAAGATCTCTCTAGAATACGCGCCGCAACTTCTGCTATCTTCAGCATACTCCTGAAGTAGGTAAATTTAATGTTCTGGTGTACCGGCAGAGCCATCTTCGTACGCACCCGTTCTACTTTATCTCTCGCCGATCTATCCCCGGCGATCAGTATATTTAGCCAACACCACTCTCTTGCAAGATATAGAGAGGCTCTCATCATATTCGATATTCTCTCGTCCGGGGTGTCACTAGATATAGAGAATATTATCGCTACGCGCATGTGTCTGGGCCATTTCTTAAAATACTCATCTTCTTGGGCTGCCTGCAGGCTCCTCCTGTCTCCCAGCCTATCAAATGCTTTGTGCTCCCTGTGATAAACATATGAAGAATGGACGCATACAGACCTGTAGCCGGCAAGATAAGCTCTCATAGAGTAATCCGTGTCATCAAACCCGCCAATGCCGAACCTCTCATCCAAATAACCTATCTTCTCAACCACCTCTCCCTTTACCAACATGCAGAACCCCTGGCACTGGTTCATCTCCATGAATTTACCGCGATTTGAGGCTGCCAGGTACCCGGCGTACGCATTTATGGTGGTACTTCGCGCTTCATGGCCGTTACACAGCGGGTTCACCAAACCTACTTCCTCATGGTCCTCAATAAAGCTTACAAGTTCCGTAAGCCAACCTTGCGCAGGAAGGGTATCATTATTCAATATACAAATATACGGTGCGCTGGAAACTACTAAACCCTGGTTCACTGCTTTGATAAAGCCAAAATTCGTATCGTTTCTCAGCAAGCTTACAATAGCGCCGCTTTCGTCCTTCAGGCTATCGAGATACTCCTTTGTCTCCTTGCCGCTTCCGTTATCCACAAGGATCAATCTATAAGGGTACCGCGTATTCTTCTTTATCGAATCGATGCAGTCCCTCGTCTCGTCAAGCCCGTTCCATATCGGAATTATTATGTCACACTTCATTTTTAATTATCTCTATTCACAGATTTGTTCAAACTTATTAAAGTAGCGAGTAGAGAGTAGCAAGAAAGACTCTCTCTACTCTCTACTTGCTACTCGCTACTTATTGATAGTCTGCGCAAGAAGGCTCTCCCTGGCAACCCTCAATACTTCATCCCTATCTATCGAATTCAGACACTCATAAAGATCGCATTTTTTGTGCTTAAAATTCTTATAACATGGCCGGCATTCTATATTCTTGCCCTTTACAACTTTATGTCTCTTTGAAGGAGGATAAGGTCCATATATCTTATCATTTACGGGACCGAATATTGAAACAGTGCTCACACCCTGGCTGACCGCGGTATGCAACAGACCTCCGTCATTACATATAAAGAGACTACATCTGTTGATAAGTGAAGTTGATTGAGAGAGCGACAGTTTTCCGCATAAATTTAAGCTTACATGCCCGAGAGGCCCGCTCATCGGTTCACAGAGTGAGCACTCCTCTTCCGATCCAAGAAGCAGAAAGAATATATCGCGATTCTCTTTTGCCAATTTCTTAGCTACGTATGCAAAATTGGCTATGTCCCATCGTCTGTATCTGGCGTATTCACCCCAGCTCTTCCCACCTCCCGGCGCAATCCCCACGAATATCTTATTCTCCAATCCTTTCTGTTCGATGAAGCTTTCGGCCCAGATCTCATCCTCAGGTGATAAAGTAAAAGTGGGCCTCGCTTCGCCGGGATCCTCTATACCGATCAGCTTTAAGATATCCAGATAGTAGAGGATGGCATGCTTCTCATTAAAGCCCTCGATCGGCAACTTATCCGTTAAGAATCTGCCTCTAGACCTATAGTCAAATCCTATTCTCTTTTTTATGCCCATGATCATAAAAACAAAAGCTATCTGATACCCTAAGGAGAGGTCTATGACCAGATCGTATCTTTTGCCCCTTATTCTTCTTACAAGCCGGTATAGCTCTTTAAAGAAATTGGCTTTTGACGTCCTGAACATCGCTCGCCACTGGTCCTTTTCGTATACTATGATGTCGTCTATGTTCCTGTTGTTCTGGAGAATAGGCTGGCACCTCTCGTTACACATGAAATCGATCCGCGAAGCAGGCATTGCTCTTTTTAGTATCTTCGGCATGGGCGTTGAAAATAGAACGTCACCTATGCCAAACAGGTTAACGATCAATATTCTATTAATCACAAGCCCTCCCTGCATACCCGTATAGAGGCCATCAGGATCCCGGCTGTCATCCAAAATAATACCGCGAGATTTAGCGAATATAGATTCGTATCTACGGCAGCGTGTAATAGAAAAGCTATCAATCCAAATGTGGTTCCCATTATAAGAGAGTTATAGAACGGCTCGGTAATAGCGCGCGTCGCTTTTATCCCGGCTGCTATAACGGCAAAGGCAAAGAGAAAGAAGGAGACCAGCCCCACTAAACCAATATCTGATGCCATCTGCAGATAACAGTTGTGGGCATAACTGCCCCTCTTGTTCTTATACGCGTCATCTCGAACCTCTCTGTAATGGACAAAGAAAGTGTTAAGGCCGTTTCCGATTATCGGATGCCTTTCGAATATCTCCCAGCCGTTTCTCCACATCTCCATCCTGTCGTTTATACTCGTTTTGGCCATTATATATGGCATGAGAGAACTGTGCATAACCAAAATGGCCAGAAATAGAGCCACGAGTATTATGAGCCCTATCTTCTTCAATTTAAATATCGTCAAAAGAGCGAATGTAAGCAAGAAAGCCGCCCAGGCGCCTCTCACCTTAGTCAGATAGAGAGAGAAGAGTAGCGCGGAGCAAACAAAACTAAAGAAGACACGTTTTGTGATATCTCTGAAGCCGAATATGGCCAGAACGCACGTCGGAAATATAAAGATAAATATCCATGACGCGAAGTCGTTGGGATAAGGAAAGGAGGCTGTCGGAACGCCTAAAAAGTCCGGTACAGCTTGGACATACCTGAACGACGGATACGCATGTAAAAGATCGATGTGCGTAATATAGTATTGGATGAAACCGTCTATCAGTATGACAGTGCATGATACCGCAGCTATTATAAGAAAGTTTCTAAGCTTCTCTTTCGTGTTTATGACCTCTTTTACGATCAAAAAAAGAACAGCATATTCCAGCGTTTTGGAAAATAAAGCTCTAAGGCTCAAAGATAGATGTGCTGTATTTATAAATGAAAAGAGGTTCGCAAAGATGAAGATGTACAGAAGTATGTCAACGTGTGTGTGGCCGAGGAGACTCTCTTTCGCCAATATCTTTTTAGAAATTAAACTCACGATAGCCGTTACAGCCGCGATCTCGATAAGGGACTTTGAGAATGGCAGAACAAATATAATTATATACACTGCCCATTCCGAGATCTTAGCCAATATGGCGATGATACTTGAGCGCGTGACCATCTAGTCTCTTCTCTTCTTTCCGGAACCGAAACGTCTTGAGTGAACGAAACCGAGGCGAATACCCAGGATCATCATAATGATAAGTGTTGCGCTGCTTAAGATAGCGCCGGACGTCCAGTACAAGTTAGTTATCGCAATTGCAACAAGGCCTAAAAGTATGCAGATCGCATAGACCGCAAGCACAGTTCTGAACCTTTTGAATCCTAACAGAGACAGCATGTGGGAAGAATGATCCTTCCCTCCCTGGAATATAGATCTTCGCTGCGCTATCCTCATTATGGAGACAAGGGCCGTATCAAATATAGGATACCCTAACACAAAAAGGGGTACTATGATAGACATGCTGAGTATCTTCACGTTCCAGCTTATCATAATTGCAAGCGTGGAAAGGACATATCCCAGCACAAGACTTCCTGAGTCCCCCATGAAGATGCGCGCTTTCGGAAAATTGTGTTTCAGGAATCCAAACGCGCTGCCGGCTAAAGCAAAGGATAGAATGCTGACTTCGAATTGGCCGTTCGAAAATGCGATAATTCCAAAGAATGTTGCGCATATTCCGGCTATACCCGCGGAGAGGCCATTCATATTGTCCAGAAGATTAAAAGAATTCGTAATGCCGATTATCCATATGTACGTGAAGATAACGCTGAGATAATAATTGTCCAGGAAACCGATTCGCAGTCCCGATTTAATGGCTACCATGGCCGCTACGAACTGGCCAAACAGTTTAAAATTTGGCATCATTCCAAGCTTGTCATCGATCAGACCTATTACAAGCAATATGAGCGAACCGAAGAGAATGGCCTTTACAGGTGTAGATAGCACAGTGGGGCTCTTTGCCATTGTGGCTATGATAAATGCGATAAATATAGACACACCGCCGAGAAGCGGCGTTGGTCTTGCGTGTATCTTGTTGCCTGTGGGGTGATCGAGATAATTGAGCGCATGTGCCATTCTTTTTATGAAAGGTGTTATTAAATACGCCGCGATAAGCGATATGAAAAGTGTCTCTATTATCTGAATAAATTTCATACAGCGCCCTAACCCTTGTTTTTCATGTATTGTACTATTCGGGATATCATCTGATTCGTTGTTATCCTGGGTGAAAATTTAGTGAAGCTCTTTAGCCTGGATATATCCGGTTGCCTGTGACGCATATCTTCAAAACCCTTGGCGTAGGCTTTTTCGTAAGACAGGTGCCTGATTATAGACTTTGATCGGGTAAACGCCTTTATCTTCTTTGCAAGCGCGTTCAGGGTGGTCTTATTGCGTGGATTACCGATATTGAACACGTTGCCTACAGCCTTTGGATTCCCGGATAATAAGATTATCGCTTCTACGGCATCCTTGATATCGGTAAAACAGCGTGTCTGCTTCCCATCACCGTAGACGGTAATGGGCTCTCCGGATAGAGCCTGCCCGATAAATCTCGGTACCACCATACCATACCGACCTGTCTGCCTTGGGCCGCACGTATTGAAGAAGCGCATAATAACTACCGGAAGATTTCTTTCCCGCCAATATGCAAGCGCCAGGAACTCATCAAGCGCCTTAGTGCAGGAATAGCTCCACCTTGAAATTTCTGTAGACCCAAGCACCCTGTTATCGTTCTCCCTGAAGATGCGTTTACCCGGCCTGTCTTTGCCGTATATCTCTGACGTTGAGGCAAGCATCACCTTCTTCTTCCCGGATGAACTGGCAAGATCCAGGATGATCTCAGTGCCCTTAACATTCGTCTCTATCGAATCGAGCGGGTTATCTATTATATATTTTACTCCGACCGCTGCCGCTAAATGGTATACAGTATCGCATTCCTTTATCAGGTGCCCCATTAACCCTACATTCATTATAGTATCAATATGGTACGCAAAGCGTGGGTTTGATGTAAGGTGCGAGATATTATCCAAACTACCGGTTGAAAGATTGTCTATTATCGTCACCTCTTCTTTTCGTCTTAACAGCGTCTCCGCCAAATGCGAACCTATGAACCCGGCCCCGCCTGTAATGAGATTCTTCATTGCCTCACTTCTCCTTTTTCACCTTTTTGAATTTGCCTCCATGCAATCCCTGTATAAAGATTCCATATCGTGAACAAGTCTATCCTTAACGAATGTCTTTTTCGCAAAGTCTCGCCCTTGCGATCCGAGCCTCGATCGCAACTCCCTATCCACCAATAGAGAGAGCAGCTTATCTACAAAGTCATCGACATCATTCGATCTGACCAGTAGACCGCTGACCTTATCGCTTATGACATCTCTAACTCCACCGACATCTGTGGCTATAACCGGTTTCCCGGACGCCATAGCTTCAATAAGCGAAACCGGCGTACCTTCATTAAGCGATGTCAGCGCAACTACGTCGAGATCCATGTATACGGACGCCAGGTCTTTCACCCATCCGGTAAACCGGACGGTGTCATTAAGGCCCATCTCTTTTACGCGCTGCGTCAGCTGATTTCTTGTTTCCCCGTCGCCTATAATGACAAACTTAACTTTAAGGTTCGGGTTCTGCGCTCGGATGTTTCGCGCTATGTCTAAAAACATCCTGTGATTTTTTATAGGAACGAGCCTTCCCACTATACCAACCAATAGCTCATCTCTTCTTGCGTTTATGCGGCGCCTTAGGGCGCCTTTTTCTGATTTGTTTTCCAGGAATCTATCCAGCTCCAACCCCAATTTAATGATCACACACTTCTCCGGCGAAATAATTTTTAACTTATTTACGATCTCATCGCGTACCCCTTCGCTTACGACAACGGCTTTTGTCGTAAAACGCGATAACAACCTCTCGATAAACATAAAAACTCTGGCCTTAAAGGGATTGAAGTAACCGTCAAATACGTGTCCGTGGAAGGTGTGTATCTTAACCGGCACACCGGCAATGACCGCGGCAAGCCGCCCAAGCGCCCCGGCCTTCGCTGTGTGTGTATGCACAATGTGAGGCCTGACCTTCATCATAAGTTTTAGAAGTTTGAAAAAAACAACGAGATCATAAAGCGTTATAGCCCTGCGTAGCTCAGGTATACACACCATATTTATCTTCTTTTCTCGCGCCAGATCTGACATGTCCCCTTCGCTCCTGTCGGGCTTGCCGGTAACGAGGCAGCTCTCAAAAAAATCCGGGTTTATGCCCTCGCTTAAAAGAATCGTATGAATAGCGGGCCCGCCAATATTGAGCCGCGCTATGATCCTAAGGATCCTGGTCTTAGTCTTTTTAGTGCTTTTCATATCTCGGATCTATCTTCTCCCCAATATCCGCAGGAAGCGCAGGCTTAAGCACGATCTTCTTATGTCAGCGCGGCTTGCATCGCAGAGTAATCCGGATACTCCCGCAAAAATAAATCCGCTCCTCACAACTGCGCCGATAAACCCAATATCGCGTTTCAGAAGAATTAACAAACCCAAGTTCGTCGTAACCGAAATGACTATAATGGCGCCGAGTATTCTTATCGACTCAATGAATAGTATTTTTTCGGAATTGTCAATAAGCTTTAAGGTCCCGCTATTCCTGAAAAAAGCGGTTACGCGTCTCTTTGCACTGTTTGAGATGCGTATTGCCCGGTTTGCGAATAAGCTATAACTCAAGATCGATTCTCCTTTGCCTCTATCTATTTCGATAACCTTCCCTATAAGGCTCGATTCTAAACAGGTGTTTATGACATTCGAAAGTTTACGCACTAAAAGGGAGGTTTTGCTCGCCTTAAGCTGACTGTCAACCCATTTGTGCAAGAAAGAGATGTAATCGCCACTGCGCAATCCTCGTATTGCCAAAATTATCAGGCTCTCTTCCCATACGCTACCGGACATCACAACCCCTTCGTTTTATTGTTCCTTTTCCTGCAGCCCTATAACAATTCCTTCGATGATGTAACGCGTAGTAGAAAAAGTGATCTTCCCTCCTATCCTTATCGGAACGCTTCGATAGTGGAATATATCAGACTTCTTATTGCAGAGAAGGCTTAAATCCAGCACGATGGTTTTTTTGGTGGGATGTTTAAGTACATCGAGTTTGTCCTTTTTCCCTGTACCTACTCCGTCAATTCCCCGGCTTGCCTGCATACCTTCGTCAAGAGAAACAAGGAGTACTTCTGAGGCCCTAACATCCACCAGACCCTCAACCCTGCCCAGCACAGAGCCCGATGGTCCTAACTCGACATTACCGTTCTTTATCTCGGCGACCAATTCAGGTATGACTCCGATAAATTTGGCCCTTACATTCACCCATTCTGCCTGACGGATATCTCTCATAGAAATAACTTTGTATCCCAAATATAGAAGAGAAAAACATCCAATGAGAACAAGGATAACAATAAAATCAATTATGTTTATCTTTCCGAACAACCTGCCTTTTTCGTCTATAATTTTCACCCCATCCCCCTTTTTTTGTGATATCACATTTTCAATTTCAGGTTTTTATATTTGATATTTGGTTTTTTATTTTTGGTTTTTGGTTTTATTTAGATGTACCCTTTAAACCAGTAATACGCAATTGCCAGGTATTCATGCAGTATACCCTTGAGCTGCCTAAAGTTTACCTGCCTTCTGATCTTCATGCCTTCCATGTATTTAGACGGACGGGCATAAAACATACTATCGAGTATGGGGGCATATACCACCTCTATCTCTTCTGCGCTTTTCTTAAAAACAAGCAACGCCCTTCTCATGTGGTAGGGTGAGCTTACTAATAAAATTTTACCCCACCCGTTTCTTTTTAAAATAGCCTTCGAAAACCTTACGTTCTGTTCGGTATTTCTCGCTTTGTCCTCCAGGATAATCGCATCCTTGGGAACACCCAGTGAGACCGCAAGCGCCCTCATGACTAAAGGTTCTTTAAAAGCATACGTATAGCCTGATAAAAAGATTAAATGCTCCGCATATCCCTCTTTGAAAAGATTCACCGCATATCCCACCCTCTCTTCGTATCCCTGGCCGGCCCTACCCGATTCTCCGACACCACCGGCAAATACCACAATAGCGTCAGCCTTTTGGGGGGTTTCTGAAATCTTAAGCGGAGTGGCCACAAACCAGACAAAAGGTGTATAAAATAAGATGAAATATATGGCTGCAAGTCCCGCAAGCGTGAATATGAGTCTCTTTTTGGATTGTTTATACAATTTCAGAAAATCATCCTTCCAGTTGATGGTCTTTTCGATCTTTTTGGTCTTTAGCTTGGCTTTGATCAGATCGCTCATCTCGGCAATCCTTAAGCTCCAGTCGTTGGCTCTGGCTGAAGCTATCCGCATCTCTTTTGCCTCAGAAGTCTCAGTCTGCAATGCATCCGCCAGTTTGTTATTAAACTCTTCTTTCGCCTTAGCGATTAAGACTACATTGCTATTTTTTAGATTGAAGCTGACTACCTCCGGCAGGTTTGTAGAAACGACGGGTTTTCCCATGGCATGATATTCATTTAATTTTGTCGGAAAGACAGTCTTCGTATAATCATTTATCTCATACGGTATAATGCAAACATCGAAAGCGTGTATATAATGCGGTAGAACGTTAAATTCTTTCTTTCCTACCAGGAATATATTTTTTGTGGCGGCAATTTCCGATATATCCGTCTGTATCGGGCCGACTAAAACTATTGTCCACCCGGGATTGCGCTCCGCTACAAATCTTATCAATCCAAAGTCAATGTGCCTGTGCACTCCTCCTACATAACCTATGATCGGTCGTTTTAGGTTCTCTATATCGAGAGCAGGTGATCTGTCCGGATTAGACCTGAAATGTTCAAAAGATTCCATTTTTACCCCGAAAGGAAATATGTGGACGTTCGGATTTATCCTTTCACATCGCTCCTTCAATGCTTCTCCCTGGGCAAATATCAGGTCACTTTTCCTTATAAGCTCGTCCTCTGCTTTGTTCACTTTCTTAGGGGCATTCACCAGTTTATTAAAATCAGCAATACAATAATAAACCAAAAACTTGCTTTCTATACTGTCAACAATATCTATTGCGGTACCTGTAGGTAAAAACGTCCATATGATAGGGTCGTGAAATCCGGACGCCTTCATCCACTTCTTGAGGGGTTTTATGAGTAGATACTTATTGATCCACCTGGCTATTCTTGAGTAAGGAAAAGGAGCGATAAGGGGCGAATAGACAAAAAGATTTTCACTCTCCTGCCTGAATCCTTTAACGCTCCGTAACCAGTTTTTCAATCTCGTTCTCAGGCGCGAGATATCGCTTAAACCGGGCGCTCTGACACCGGTGTTCTCTATGAAAAGTACACGGTTACCGTTTTTGGCAAAAGTCGACATGATCTCCTGATGACCCTGCCAAACAAAGTCCCAGTCAATAGATGAGATGCAGATTATATTTTCGTTTTTTATCATGACCCTCATAATATTAGCTTTTTATTATATCATAATACTATATATTGTAAATGCTAATCATAAATCCGGGGCAATTCTTCCGCCTGCGCTATGAATCCCTCAGTCCACGCCAAAGCTGAGGGGCTTCAGCGCAGTCTCAGCATAAAAAATTATGCCGGGATTCTTCTATCTTGTCTCTTTATAAGGTGATCGTTGGTATCTTTAGGAAATGCCGTAAGCCAGGATATACGAATACCTTGTATTACCAACTCTCACCTTGTAAAGAGACAAAAGAAGAATATGAGCCTGCGCCGAAGCCC
>JBDRHE010000002.1:0-8659 GCA_043817155.1 Candidatus Omnitrophota bacterium
GGTAACAGGAGGGTTCCATACCGACAACCTTTGCGATATGTTCAAGAAAAAAGGTATCTCTTACATCTCCATACTGCCTAACTTCGCGAATGATAAAGGATATGAGAGCCCTTATTTCACGCTGCTTTCCGGCCGAGAGAAGGGGATGGTAGAGAAGCTGAGCGCGATAATCGCTTCGGCGATGCTGCCTATACCTGAGAGGTTAATAGGAAGCGAGGAGATGCGCAAGGCATTGAGTGATGTTTTGAGCGAGAACGATGTAATCGCGCTCAAAGCGGCGGTATACATACAGAGCCTGGTTGAGCAGGACAAGGAAGTTCGAATAACCGGAGAGGGCATACCCGCTCCGGGCCTTGTGTTCGGTGAAGGAGAAGTTATAGAGATAACGGTCACAGAGCTGTTAAGTCGCGTTAAATCGGGCGCTCCAGCGTCGACTACCCCGTTGAGCATGAAGGATGTAACATCATTCGATGAGCTTGACGCGTTTATTAATGCAAAACGCCCGGAGATGGAAAAAGAAAAAGTAGATGAAATAATCAAAGCAGTGAAAATATTTAAGGAAGAACTGGACGCAAGGAGAGCAAACGGAGATAAGAGTAATCCCGCTAGCAACCATATTACAAGGGGGAATAACACCCCGCTTGAAGGGTTGAGGAATATGGTGATAAAACTTGCGAATCAGATAATGCCTGCTGAAGTCAAGAGGACGATAGTTACACCAGAAACATCACCGGTCAGCGTGCCACAGGCTCCGCAGCTGGAGATGGAAAGACCTGTTGGTCCTGATAAGTTGCCGATTACAGAAGCTGCCGGAATACGCCTGAAACCGCGTGTTCCGGTGATAGTAACATATGCCGCGCCATTTGATGTTCAACTTGCCCAGAATACACTCAAGGTATATTCTCGCGATGACGTTGGAACAGTGAACGAAGCAATATTGGAGCAATCCAAAGCTGATTTCTTTATCGTAGATCCTGTTAGTCCGAAGATATGGCAGGCGTTTAAGCCTGGAGAAAAGAAAACTCTCGGAAGTTCCAAGAAATGGGGGGATTTTATCTTGCTGGATAATGTTGAAGGAACGCACGCCAGCATCAAAATGACGGAAGGAGGCAACTTTATAATCACCGATCTTGGTAGTATGAATGGGACGTGGATTATTCCGGGCGCCTCACCGGTCAGCGTGCTACTACCCGGTATGTCCGAGGCCGCAGCTCCACCCCTGACTATAGCGCCTGAAGCGGCGCAGCCCGTAATCAGTGAAGGCAAATATCTGGTTAGTAAATCCGGAACCAGGAGAAGAATTATTGCCATTCTGCCAGATGGTAACGTATCGCTTGAGCGCACAGATATGGCGGGTAATGTTACAAAAGAAACGATGACTATGAAGAATATCATGCTAAACCTTGAGGATGGAAGAATAACCATAGAATCAGGACGTGGACTTGCCTCATCCCCGGCCGTCGCGCCTGAAGCGGCGCAACCCGTAATTCAGGAAGGCGATAGTTTGGTCGGCAAAGACGGATTAAAGAAAAAAGTACATCAGATTTTCCCGGATGGCAGAGTGGTGCTTCTGTCCATAGATCCAGCAGGCAAGGATGCGGCGGAAATACAGACTATGAAAGTGATCGCGGCAAGCATTGCGCTTGGAGAGCTAACAGTAGAGCCCGGTTTAGGGCTTGCTTCATCCCGCGGCCTGTCAGGGTTTGCGAATGAGGTCTATTCTCCGTACATTAAAAACGCCATAGATGAGCAGCGCTTCAGTTCGGTATCAGCAGATATTGTAAACGCCCGATTTGTTCAAGGCGCTCTAACGCTTGATGACGGCCAGACACTGCAGGGCAACTCACTTACCACTGCACAGATAAAGATCCTAAACAAGGCAAAAGACCTATTAAGCGCGGAAGACAGAGTGCTCCTAGCAGGCGCCACGCTATTATTCATAAATGACCTCGATGCGCAGATAATAAAAGAAGTCGCCCTAAGGGCGGCGTCAGAAGGTCGCGCGCCTCCCGAATCCTGCTACGGCACACATTACGGTATCCAGCGTAATCAGTATTACATAGACTTAATCCACCTTGATGATCCGGATCCTCAGGAACTTACAAGGCACCTTTATCACGGGATACAAGAACGCAAATTTGTCCTTGATGGTTTGACACCAGAAGAGCAGGTGATTGTCCTGGGAGGGATGGATCGGTCACCTGATCTTATCACAAGGATAGATGATTTAGCTCGAACCGCCCACGAAGAGATCATGCAACGTGAAGAGACGATGAAAAAATTGAAAGATCTCGTTACCGAGTTGGGATCAATGCCAATAGCCAAAGAACCGGGAAATGAAAAACTGCTAGGCGGCTTTAAAAGTTGCATAGATCTCGTCTACGATATCGGAGAAGGGAAATGGAGAGGTGATAATGGCGAATATAACATGGCAAGCGAGGTAAAATGGCACGACTTTACGCATGCGGGAAAGAATACACTAGAGACTATAAGGGCAATGCGCACTAAAATTGAAGGGATACCTCAGGATAAACGCCAGGACTTTTTTAGAACGATCCTTCTTACCGGCATAGCTGGCATGTCCCATGATATCGGATATTATAGAGAGGATGACAATGGTTTTGGGACTATAAAGGTAGACCACGAAAAGAGGAGCATGGATTTTGTTGTAAAATATGGAGAATTATTTGGCATCACGGAAGATATCGACAAAGCCATTATATGTCTTATAATCTCAAGCACAGAGGCAACTGTCCGGCCAGAATTTTGGGATAAATTGGATAAGCTGATCCAAGGCAAAGATCATGTAAGCATTGAAAAGCAAGTCAAAACTAATATTCCTGAAAACATGCCATTTGAAGTGAACGATGAAGCTATAAACCTCTTAGAAAATACTAGTTACGTCGCAAGGCTTCTCGGATCGCTTGATATATACGATACCAGAGATAATGCCATAGAGATGATGGATAGGCTTCGTGATGAATTCCAGCGTGATAAGGATATATTAATGATGTGGCTTAAATTTAGTGACAATGATCTTCAAAGTTACAGGGATCTCAAGACGCGCGATGAGAATGCTATTATGGGAAAAGCAAGGGAATTAGGTGTGAATGTCCCGGAAAATAAAGCCAAGTTGTTTACAAAGGCTATTAATGAATTATTAAAGCTGGCGGTCAGTAATTCCCATGCAAAACAGGTAGCTGGAACGCAAGGATTCTACAAATTTTTCGCAGATGAAAGAGTAGCGGGATTCGATGTCTGGGAAGATGTCCCGTCGGTTGCGCGTAATACATTTAACATAACGAGAGAAGTTGTAAGGATAGTATCTGAGAAAACGATGGAAGGCCGTCTCGATATTTTAGCACTAAGAAAAGAGGCCGCCGAGAAAGTAGCCGCTACAGTAGCCATTGCGCCAGCCGCCGCGCCGGTAATCGCAACGCCGACCACGCTTACCATGCCTTACGAAGGCGGGCTAAACTCCGCTCTTTTGAAGAAAGCTCAGCAAATCGATCCGCTCAGCTTATCCGGAGGGGGAATAGAAATCTATGTACAAATCAACAAGCATACGGGCGCGTATTATAAGTGCATCTATACATCGGATATCAAACCGGGCGATTTACCATCCGGTTATTCTACCCTGCCCGGAGTGAGTCTTAAAGACGCTCCGGCGGCCTTTAGCGATGTGCCGGCATCGCTCGCCGAAGTAAAGAGAACCGAAGTTGTATTTCCGGACACAGATGTTTTTCTGACTTCAAAAGAGGGTGACGGTTCGACAGGAGTAGTAAGGTTGGGATTTCTTAAAGATACAGGTCGACCCGTCGCAGTGAAGGTTGATTATGACGACTTAGTTGTCAATAAAGAAGCGGATGAGGAATATGTTTTTGATGCATACCGCGCCGGGCAGATGGCTTACGAGCTTGGCATAGGCCCGATGATGCATGGCTTATGCGAAGAGGACGGAAGGCTCGGCATTGTGATGGACATAATTCCGGGGGACGGCGCTGAGATCATGCCGGGATATATTACCGAAGGTACGGTAAAAGAATTATTTGAAGTAAGAGCCAGGCTGCGCATCCATGGTTTGTCCATGGAGGGGGATTATCATATCTTTGTTACTCCTGAAGGCCATATACAGCTTCTTGATCCCAAGTCTTTGCTTATATTGTCCCGGCTTCCTGATGACGATCTGACCCCCCTTGTAAGGCACGTGATACCCCTTCTTATTTCTGCGGATAATGAAGTGCGCCGGAACGCGGGTGCCTATATAGTGCGGTATAAACCGGAAACCGCGAAAAAGATTCTGGATACAATAGAATCAATGCTTTCCAAAATGAAACGATCCCCTGGCAGCAGTGATGTAACCATTAATGCTATGGAGGAGATCAAGGAGATACTTACCAGGGGCACAGCTAAAGAGATGAGAGACGAGCAGAACGAGGCCAAGATGAGAGAAGCGGCCGAGAACGCCTCAGCAGTTTTAGAAACTAAACAAGCTTTAAGAGAGGCTATCCTTCTTATCTCAAGGCTCGAATCTATGATGAAAGATACTGATAACTGGTCCGATCAAGTGACAGCGTTAGCATCTTTCAGCGTTATATACCCTAAGCTATATCAGAATGGATATATAACTATAAAAAAACTAAAATCCATGTTGAAGGATACCAACTACGATATCCGTATGGTAGCGGCAGAATCCCTCGGCGCCATATATCCTAAACTATATGAAGAAGGGAAGATAACTCTCGAAGAACTCGAATCGATGCTTGAGGATCCCGAAAACTGGGCGGTCAAACTGGCATCGGTGATATCCCTCGGCGTCATATATCCTAACCTGAGTTCCATAGACCAGAAAAGAATTATAATAAAACTCGAATCGATGCTAAAGAATAAGAGCCTTGAGGTCCAGCGAGCATTGGCAACATCCCTCGGCGCCATATATTCTAAACTATATGAAGAAAGGAAGATAACTCTCGAAGAACTCGAATCGATGCTTGAGGATCCCGAAAACTGGGCGGTCAAACTGGCATCGGTGATATCCCTCGGCGCCATATATCCTAACCTGAGTTCCATAGACCAGAAAAGAATTTTTGAAAAAATTGAATCTATGCTTGAGAATCATGATATCTGGACTGTCCGCCTGGCAGCGGTAACAATCCTCGGCAGCATATATCTTAAGCTCAATCCCATATACCAGAAAAGAATTCTCAGAAAACTCGAATTTATGCTGAACGACCCTAACAGAAATGTTTGCCAGGCATTGGCAACAACTCTTAGTGGCATATACGCAAATCAGATTACAGATACATTCAGTAAACATGCCGAAACACTATCAAGATATCCAGGCGACAATTCCATGAGCGTCTATCTGAAATTACAAGCCGCCTCATCAGGGTTGCCTGAAGATACGCTTATCGAGGGGTTAAGGAACCTCAGAGCCCTCCTTGCCGAAAAAAATAAAACCCTGGAAGAATCCCGCAGGATAGATGAAGTGAAGTTCTGGGAAGAGGCTACCGCCACCGTTGTTATACTTTCAGATATTATGGGAAAGGACGCTTTCGTATTTTTGGAAGGTTTCTTAAATGCAAACCCATTCAGCCTGAATAGATTTTTAGAAGCTGCAAAGCTATATGATCTTGATACAATAGAAGGGCTTAAGGTTCTCTACTCATCTTCCAGGCGGAAAGACCCCGGCTCCTTGCAGAAGATACTTGAGATATCAGGAGCGTATAGAGACTTAAATAATACCGATACGTTCATCTCTATAATAGATAATGCATCCAAAGAGAGTATACCTTTGTCGGAGACATATAATACCCTTGCTAAAAGATATCTGGAAGATCTCGCGAGGTCTGTCGGTGTGGACGCTCATCCGTAAGCTCAGAGGCATTATCAAAGTTCTACATTCCCTTCATATCAAGGCTGAAGGCGGCCATGGACTTCATTAAGAGTAAATATCCCGATAAAGTAGATCTCTTCAGATCGCTGCTAAAAGCGACATTTAACGGTACGTTTAAAGACTTCATAACAGATACCATCCAGGGTGATGAGGAAGGCAAAGATCTTGCTCTCCATAACGCGAGGGTAAGGGAAGCTATTAAAGAATCAGGGGTAAACCTGGATTCATGGTTAAGCTATTCTCATAAAGAGGACTTCTCATTCTCAGGCCTTAACCTTATAATAGATCCCGAAAGCTATATTATGGATACGTCAGATCTTATAGTGAAGATGTATAGATTATTACCGACCGGAAGGCAAAAAGAATTTTCCATATTTCTTAAGAAACTCAGTCTTACTATATCCGGTGACAAAGACGCCAAGATGCCTCTTCTGCCTATCCAGAAGACACCCTCCGACCAGAATAGACGTCAAATACTCGTAAAGACATTGTCAAGCGTCAACTTCCTCGATAAACTCACTAAAATTGTTAATTATTATGATTCTAAACTAAGGGATAGCATTGAAATAAAAGAAGCCATAGGCCATCTGCGGAACTCTGTTGCCGATCTTAAGAAGCTCATTGTTGATCCCGATGTAGTAAAGGAACTTGCCAAGAAGAGCAGGCGCTTCACCATAAAGGTATGGGATAGATCTCCGGGGCATGATCTATTTCTTGGAGATTTAACCGGATGCTGTATGGCTACCAATTCAAACACTCATTTCGAAGCCATGATAGATCACTTAATAGACCAGGGCATTCAAGTAGCGGAAGTTATAGACCGGGATACCGATAAGACTGTGGCGCTGGCGTGGCTTTTCCTGGCCAGGGATGAGCAGAGCAGGCCGTATTTGGTTATAGATAATATAGAGGTAAATGACAATTATTCCGGTATAGATCCGTTAAAGGATGGTATCAAGAAGGCTCTGATAGACTACACCATAAGATATGCCCAAAATATAGGCGTGAAGACAGTTCTTGCGGGTCCGTTCGAATATAGCAAGGTTAACCTGATTAAGCGCGACAAATACGGTAAAGGCGACTATATCAGAAAAGATAAATTCAAACTTGAGAAGATAGGCGGATATTATGGAGCGAAATATTATCTCGAAACGCTGGAAAAGAACGAGAGTCATGTTATAGCGGAAGATATACCTATCGTCCCGCCGCAGATGGTTAAGCAACGGCCGCCTATTATCCAGCCGAGCATTGTGGCTACGCCCGCCACCGCGACGGCCGGCACAAGAGAAGAGCTTCAGAGACGGTTTGAAGCCTTCAAACTTAGCGCCAGGAAAGGTGACTGGGTTGTGAAGTTCGATGGCCCGAGGATTGGCGCGACGAACGATATGTACGGATCCGAGGCGACGGACTGGTTCGTAGCTGAGATCATAAAGGATACGATTGCCGATTTTGCGGTTCAAAATAATATCCCCGCGGAAGTGGGAGGCAAAGGTAGCGATGAATTTACGCTCTGTTTTTCGTCTGAGTTGAGTGAGAACGATATTCGAACAAAGATGGATGCGTTGATGCAAAGTTTTAAGGATAGGAGCGGGCGATATCTCGTATACACGGTGAACACAAAACTTAGCGCCGATCAGATCGCTGGACTTAAAGCCGAGGGTGCTGCTTTTGTGTATTCCGTAGGCGTTGAAGATCAGGGGAAAGTTCGCACAAAGATCATCTTTGATAAAAAGATGGAATACAAGATAAGAGACCTGTTGAGATTGGACGAACAAGCTGTGGAAAGCATCGAAGGTTTAAGGATACCATATCCGGTTTCAGCTGTTATCAGGCTGGCGGACTCCGGCAAAGAATATTTTGATCAAGCGTATCAGGCGGCTGACAGGTTGCAGGGAGAAACCAAGAATATGCCGATCGAAGACGGCGGCGAACTTGTGATATTCGAGCCTCCGGCGATCAGGCCTGAGAAGGAGTTAGCGCAGGTAGAGCTCAAAGTAGACTCGTCGGACCGCGTAAAGATCGAAGAATCCTTGTCCAGAAAAGCTCAAAGCCTGAGCTCTACGCCCTATGTGGTCGAAAAGATATATGGCGCATACGACAGATATTCACTGGGAAGAGTATTGGCGGATCTGCGCAAGACGCCCTTAAGCGAGAGAGTCGCAGGCACATACTTTATAAGGGCTCCGCCGAATGAATTTTACGTTATAGACGTTAAGGCGGACGGTTCATTCGAGCTGATTAAGTTTGATACCTTATTCTTTGCGTCCGATCCGATGATGGCGGAGCAATTTAACAGAATACTCTCAAATGGCAGAGCGCCTTTTAACGCAAAATTTGACTCAAGGGATATGTTTGGATTTAAGGCCATTAATACCGTATTCGGCCATGATGGTGGAAGCTTTGTTATCAAAGCCATAAGGTACAGCATTGATAATGCTTTCAGAGAAAATGAGAACGCTCCGCTTGAAGAGAAGGCTGTCCTGGCCGCTAAAGAATTGAACCGGATCTTTAAGAGTAGCGGCTTCGGAGGTTACGTAATGGCTTCCCAGATCACCGAAGAAGAAGCCGCTGACGATACGGGTTATAAAGACTTTGTAGATTCAGCTGTAGTCAGGGTAGATGATCTGTTAAGGGCTAGGGATGTATGGATCCCCGCGGTTATAGGCGGCAATAGTATGGTCAAGAGACATTCGGAATACAAACACATGGATCGCGAGCATGAAGTGGCCGTCCGTGCGCTATCCACTCTACCTATTGAGCCGA
>JBDRHE010000003.1:0-55267 GCA_043817155.1 Candidatus Omnitrophota bacterium
AATTGGTGTATTTAATATTTCTCGCCGCCTCCGGCGGCTTTACTCAATTGCTTTCGTTCGCGCACAAAATTTTCTGTCTTCAAGGCCACGCCGTAGCCATCTGCCTTAAGTTACACAAATGGAATTGACACAATATTTTTAACGCAACCTGTATAGACAAAACTCTTGAATAACTGACATATTATGTTATAATCACGGTGCAATATTATGGAGAACATATGGCGGAGCTGAGAAAAGATCCAATTATAGGAAGATGGGTTATTATTGCCACCGAGAGGGCTAAACGTCCGTCCGATTTCGTCTTCGAAGACTCAAAGAGCGCTTCTCCGAAGGCAGGAAAATGTCCTTTTTGCGAGGGCAACGAATCTTTAACTCCACCGGAAATATTCGCCCTGAGAAAGAAGCCCAGGAGCGCTAACAAGCCGGGATGGAGCGTACGTGTAGTTCCGTCCATCTCGCCCTTCCTAAAGAAAGACGGGGATCCGGACAGACACGGCAATGGCATGTATGATATTCTAAATGGAATAGGCGTACACGAAGTCGTTATTGCTACCCCGCAGCACAATTACAATATCTTTCTCGAAGATCCGGCGCAGATCGAAAGACTGACCGGAGTGATCATTAAAAGGATAAAGGAGCTTAAGAAGGACACCAGGCTCAAGTACGTCCTTCTTTTTAAGAACCACGGCATCGTAGCGGGAGGGAGTAGAATAAAACACCAGCATCTCCAGCTTATAGCGACCCCGATTACGCCTAAGCGCGTTAAGGAGAAGCTTGTCGGCGCGAAACGCTATTTCGAATATAAGGATAGATGTATATTTTGCGACATGATAAAGCAGGAGCTTGATAAGGCTGACAGGGTGGTAGCAGACGTTGACGATTTTGTTGCGATCAATCCATACTGTTCAAGGTTCCCGTTTGAGACCTGGATCCTGCCGAAGAAGCATTCGTGCGATTTTGATTCCATGACCAAGAAGGCAATAAGATCATATTCAGAGATCTTCGGACTGACAATGAAGATGTTGGCAGGAACGCTGGGCGATTTTCCATATAATATAGTTTTACACACAGCACCGTTCAGGCGTCGCAAGAAGAAGGGTTATTGGGATACTATTGCCGAAGACTACCACTGGCATATGGAGATAATGCCTCGGCTTACACAGGTCGCGGGTTTTGAATGGGGAAGCGGGTTTTATATAAATCCAATGCCTCCCGAAGAAGCGTGCAGGTACTTGAAGGAGCATAATTCTAGCGGATAGGTTTGGCTCGAAGGATAAAGATTAGCGGATAGTGCATAGCGTATAGCGAACAGGTTAGAAATATAGATTTTTCCGAAACGTTAAATACTATCCTATACGCTAAACGCTATATGCTATTCGCTCAACGATAAGGTACGAACAATGTCACAACTCAGGCGGGATCCTATTACGGGACGATGGATAATAGTAAACTACGATAAGATATCGGGTCCGGGAGATTTTACCTTTGAAAAACCTGTAAAGTCGAGCAATTTGGCAAGCTGTCCTTTCTGTCAGGGGAACGAAAACATGACGCCGCCGGAAATCATTGCATATAGGAAGTTGGGTCAGCCGGATTCTCCCGGTTGGAGCGTTCGCGTTGTGCCAAACAAATACCCGGCTCTTAGCATCGACGGGGATCTGTGCAAAACAGGGTCCGGGGTGTATGACAAGATGAACGGGGTTGGAGCGCACGAAGTTATCATAGATATCCCCGATCACAAATTGGATATCGCTGATGTTGGAGATACGCAGGCTGAGGAGGTGATCCGGTCTTATCTGGGACGCAGTACCGACCTCAGAAAGGATGCGCGTTTTAAGTATATTCTGATATTCCGTAATTACGGCAGATCTGCCGGGGCGTCTCTGGAGCACCCGCATTCACAGGTTATAGCGCTACCAATTGTACCGAAGCGCGTTAACGAAGAATTGCATTCTTCGATGAAATACTTCAATTATAAGGACAGGTGCGTATTTTGTGATATTTTAAATCAAGAGCTCAGTGACAAAGAACGGATAATTGAGGAGAATGAATTCTTCGTATCTTTTTGTCCCTTCATGTCAAGGTTCCCTTATGAGACATGGATAATCCCCAAGAAACACGAATCCGCATTTGTTAGTCTGCAAAAGGAAGGGGTTAGGCCACTTGGCATCTTACTGCGTAATACAATGAAATGCTTAAAAAAAGTGTTGAAGGATCCACCGTATAATTATATAATTCATACTTCGCCCATAAATGGTTTAGAGAAAGATTACTACCACTGGCACATAGAGATCATACCGAAGTTAGTAAATGTTGCCGGGTTCGAATGGGGAAGCGGATTCTACGTCAACCCGGTTCCGCCGGAAGTAGCAGCAAGTAATCTAAATAGCGTATAGCGGATAGGACGGGCTCGAAGGATAAAGATTAGCGGATAGCGGATAGGTTGAAAAAATAGCGTATAGCGGATAGGTTTAGCTCGAAGAATTAAGTCTAGCGGATAGCGCATAGTGGATAGGTTGGAAAGATAGAATTTTTTTGAAACGTTGAATACTAACCTATACGCTAAACGCTATATGCTATACGCTAGAGTTAAAAATGGAGGAAAAAATGGCACTTAAAGTGGGTATCAATGGATTTGGAAGAATAGGGAGAATGGTTTTAAGGATAATGGTTGAGAGGGGAGGCTTCGACGTTGTTGCGATTAACGATCTAACTGACGCAAAGACTCTGGCACACCTCTTAAAATACGACTCTGTTCACGGAAGATTTAAGGGCAAGGTCGAGACGAAAGAGAAATCGATCGTTGTAAATGGTGATGAGATAGAGATACTGAGTGTAAAGGACCCTTCAGAACTTCCATGGAAGGAGAGGGGAGCGCGGGTGGTTATAGAGTCTACCGGTGTATTTCGTAGCAGGGAAAAGTTAATGCTCCATCTAAAGGCAGGGGCCGAAAAGGTGATCCTTACCGTGCCGGCTAAGGACGAGATCGACAATATGATAGTTCTGGGAGTCAATAACAGCGACCTTAAACAGACAGATAAGATCGTGTCTAACGCTTCATGTACAACAAATTGCCTTGCGCCTATGGTGAAGGTTTTAAATGACACTTTCGGCGTTGAACGGGGATTGATGACCACAGTGCATGCTTACACCAACGACCAGAATGTTCTCGATCTACCGCACTCGGATCTCAGAAGGGCGCGCGCAGCCGCGGAGAACATAATTCCTACAACAACCGGCGCGGCGAAGGCCGTAGGCAAGATCATTCCCGAGCTAAGCGGAAAGATAAACGGGATGGCGATAAGAGTCCCGGTTAAGTGCGGTTCTGTGACCGACTTCGTTGCCATTCTTAAGAAGAAGACAACGGTTGCGGAAATAAACAGCGCGTTCAAGAAGGCCGCCTCCGGAGCGCTTAAGGGGATCCTGGAATATACAGAGGATCCTATAGTATCCTCAGATATAATAGACTCGACATACTCTTGTATCTTCGACGCTCAGGCAACGATGGTGCTTACTGATAATATGGTCAAGGTCATCGGATGGTATGATAACGAATGGGGCTATTCGAACAGGGTAGTGGATCTGGCTATTTTGTTGGCAAGGTAACTAACTATAGCATAAACCCGATAAGTTAAAAAAGAGGCAGTGGTAACCGAAAGAGACGGCCACTGTCTTTTTTCTGTTAAGAAAAGAACAGAATTCCTTCCCCAGAAAATGTTTACCTCGCCTGATTTAGAGAACGCCTTTTATTGAGATAAGAAGAGGGGATGCCGCAACTCACCCCACACAAAATGTGTGGGGTTCAAACATTGGCGGCATCCTTTTTGTATGAAAATGTTCCTACAAAGGAAACCTCTTCTCATCTCAATAAAAGGCTAACATTTTCAAATGGGGCCCCTTTGAATTCTGTTCTTCTTCTTTTTGGACGTGAAGAGGTCAGAGTAGATTGTCGGTAAAGAGAGAGAATTAAGTCGGCTACAGAATTGCCCCACACGAGCGCTGTTTGAGCATGTAAGCCAAAGGTGAGGGGCTTTGGTGCAGGCTCAGAAACGTCCCTATCCATTATTAAAATTCTTGCAAGATTTCCTGAAAAAGTAGGTAAAGTTGGGTATACTTAGTAAATAATGTGATAGAGAGGCGCATAGTACTATACCACATAATATGTTTATAAGGATAAGATGCCTACATATATAAAACTGTTAACGATAGCTGCCGGTGCGATCTGCATAGTGCGTATTTTCTACGGACTTATTCAAAAGAAGCGGGATAATAAGATAAGGGACGGGTTCGAAGGAAGGGCATGCGAAATATTAGAGAACGCGCCGTTCGGTATGTATGTTGTAAACGATAATGGGGGCATTGACTACGTAAATATTGCCATGGCAAAGATGGCCGGGACTATTCCCGAAAAGTTCAAAAGCATCAACGCGCTTACCCTGCCTACCTATGTGGAGATAGGATTGTCTAAAAAGATAGAAGAGGCATTGGCCGGTAACACATTTGAAATGAGGTCCGTCAGGTATAGATCGTTCCCGGGCAACAAGAAGACCATAAGAAATTTTAGCGGCATGCCGTTTAAGGACGGTGAAGACAAGAAAGCGCTCGTCTTCGTAGAAGACATCACGGCTCACGTATTTACTGAAGAGGCGCTCGTTGAAGAGAAAAATATGGCCCAGGCCTATTTTGATCTTGCGGAGATGATCGTTGTTATTCTGGATGTGAAAGGCCGGATCGCTCACATTAACCGTATGGGTATGGAGATGCTCGGTTCCGGCAAAGGGGAGCTGGTCGGGAAGAGCTGGTTCGACCTCTTCGATCCGGCGAAGACCAAGAAGGATATAAGCTCGATGTTCGAAGATCTCGTCTCCGGGATAACCGATAAAATAGAATACTTCGAAACACCCGTATTGACATCGAAGGGTGGAGAGGCAAGGATCATAGCATGGCATTATGTGACGCTCAAGGATTCAGAAGGCAATGTTGTAAACGTTCTCGGTTCAGGAGAAGATGTGACGGATCGCAAGGATGTAGAAGAGAAGATCAGGCGTCTGGCCAATTTTACATCAGAAAATCCTCAGCCGTCTTTGAGGATAGCCGAGGATGGCGTACTTTTATACTCAAATGCCGCCAGCTTACCGATCCTGGCCGATTGGGGCGTGAAGGTCGGGGATTCTGTACCCGCCCAGTGGCGTAGCCTTGTTGAAGATGTGCTTAATTCGGGTTTAAGGGAGAACGTGGAGGTGAGGTGTAAGGGGCAAGTCTACGCATTTGCCGTAGTTCCCATAAAAGAGGCGGTCTACGTGAATCTATATGGGCGGGATATAACGGAGGAGAAGAAGGCGATCGAAAAATTGAAAGCCGCCTACACCCAGCTTAAAGAGACGCAGTCCAATCTTATTCAGGCTGAGAAGATGCATGTGGTAGGTACCCTGGCTAGCGGTATAGCGCACGAGGTTAAGAATCCGCTGGCGGTAATAGCACAGGGTATAGAATTCTTTTCCAGGAACATTAAGACCAAAGACAAGAACCTGCATGATGTGCTAAAATATATGGATGAAGCGGTTAAAGGCGCCGATAACATAATAAAGGGTCTACTTGATTTCAGTAGTGTTTCAAAACTAGATATGCAGCCGGAAGACCTGAACGCTGTTTTAGATCAATCACTGATGCTGGTAAAACACCAATCCGATAAATACGATGTTAAAATTGTAAAGGATTTCGGGGTACTTTCAAAGATAAAGATGGATAGAAACAAGATCAACCAGGTCTTTGTGAATCTATTTTTGAATGCTCTCTACGCGAT
This sequence comes from Candidatus Omnitrophota bacterium, assembly GCA_043817155.1. Taxonomy (GTDB): domain Bacteria; phylum Omnitrophota; class Gorgyraeia; order JABMRN01; family RBG-13-46-9; genus JBDRHE01. The sequence continues at coordinate 5,804 of JBDRHE010000003.1, forward strand.
GCCAAAAGGTGGAGAGCTGTCGATAAAGACTTATACTAAAAAATCTATCAGGAGGGGCTTCGGTTTAAAGCAGGAGAGCAAAGATGTTCTGGAGATCGAGGAGGAGATAACGATCGCTGAGATCGAAGATAGCGGAACAGGCATCCCGGCAAAGGATCTCGGCAGAATATTCGACCCGTTCTTTAGCACAAGGCGCGCCAAGGGAGGAACGGGTCTTGGCCTTTCGATCGTAAAGAACATAATCGATATGCATAACGGGAAGATAGAGATAGTGAATAGAGCCACTGGTGGGGCGAAGGTAACGGTCACACTTAGAACATAGATGGGAGGCAATTATATGGAGAGAAAACGGGTACTTATCGTTGATGATGAAGAGAACTTTGCGCATATAGTTAAGATGAATCTCGAACAGTTCGGCGATTACGAGGTACAGGTTGAGACAAGGCCGCAAGCTGCCCTTGACAGCGCGCTACGATATAATCCTGATATCATCCTGATGGACATAGTAATGCCGGACCAAAATGGCCTGGAAGTGCTGGAAAAATTAAAGAAGAACAAGAGGACCATGTCAATTCCTGTAGTTATGATGACGGCTGTCGATGACAACGATACAAAGATAAAAGCGTCACAAGAGTTCAGCGAAGGTTACCTTGTAAAGCCCGTAAACACAGAAGCTTTAAAGGCGAAGATAGAGGAAGTTTTAGGCAGGCGACCGAGGTAAGGGGTTTCATGAAGTTGCTATTTGCGTCTTCGGAGGTAGATCCTTTCGCCAAAACCGGGGGCCTCGCTGATGTAAGCGGGAGCCTCCCGAGAGCGCTCTTGTCTATTGGTTGCGAAACTACTGTTATCCTACCATTCTATAGATCCGTAAAGAAATTGGGCATCCCCCTGCCATCTTTAAAAATCGCAGAATTCGATTATAGAGAATATACAAAGGATGGCGTAAAATATATATTCGTTGTTAACGAAGAGTATTATGACAGGGACAATCTATATTCAGAGGCCGAGGGCGATTACGGGGATAACGATCTGCGTTTTTCACATTTTTGTAAAGCGATCGTAGCTTATGCGCTTGGAACTGATGCCGGCTGGGACATCATACACTGCAATGATTGGCAGACGGGACTGGTCCCGATCTATTTGCAGCTTCGCAAATCTCCGATAAAGACGCTCTTTACCATACACAATATAGGTTACCAGGGCCTGTTCAAAAGAGACGCGCTCGGCAAGCTGGACATCCCCGGGAGATTCTATAAAATAGAAGGGATCGAGTATTACGGCAAGATATCGTTCCTGAAGGCCGGTATCGTCTATTCAAGCGCCGTAAGCACTGTCAGCAAAGGATACAGGGACGAGATCCTTACGCCGGAATTTGGATGCGGGATGGACGGGATCTTAAGAACCCGCTCTTCCTGCGTATACGGTATTCTAAATGGGGTAGACTACAGCGAATGGGACCCTGTACAGGATAAGCACATTATATCCAGATACAATGCGGAAAGCATCGAAAAGAAGGTAGATTGCAAGAAGGATCTCATCGGGGCTATAAACTTTAGGAATGAAACCCTCGAAAGGCCGCTTATAGGCGTCATATCGCGACTAGCCGAGCAGAAGGGGATAGATCTTATAGTCGGAGCTGCCAAGGAGATCATAGACCTGGGGGCAAGTATCGTTATATTGGGAACGGGGGATGAGCGGTACAATAGCCTGTGCAAGAGCATGCAGGAAGGGCATCCGCTCTATATATCGAGTCAGATAAAATTCGATAACAGCCTGGCTCATAAAATAGAGGCCGGCAGCGATATGTTCGTTATGCCTTCGAGGTATGAGCCCTGCGGGCTGAATCAGCTGTACAGTTTAAGATATGGGACATTACCTATTGTAAGGGCTACGGGAGGTCTTGACGATACGATCGTTGATCTTTACAAGGATAAGGATAATGGCAATGGTATTAAATTCAAGGATGCGACCGAAGAGGATCTTGTAGACGCAGTTTCGCGGGCAATCGCCCTTTACAGGGATAAAGGCAGGTGGCAGAGTATATTGAAACGAATTATGAAGATGGACTTCTCCTGGAAGAGATCGGCCCTGCGCTACAAAGAACTTTACGAAAAGATTCTTAAGTCATAATTTCGTTTCTCATTTCCAGCGCAAACTGAGCAGCCCGGGAGGCTTAAGCATAAAATATTATTCAAAGATTCTCTTTTAGATTTATGACTCTCAAAACCGAATAAGAAGGCAAGCCCCGTTCCAAATCGCCCTATAAAAGCATTTGGATAAAGAAGATGTTCTCTGCGCAGAATACTTTTGCAATAGCTAAAAGTTCTAGTGGGCGATTTGTAACGGGGCTTGCCGCTCTCTAAGATGAACGATCATCTTAGAGAGCTCTCATCCAAATTTCATATTGTCATAAAAGGACAAAAGATTGTCCTAAGATGTCATAATTCTTTATGGATCGATTGTATATGAAATTTGGAGAGTCGCTACAGAATTGCCCCACACGAGCATCATTAGAGCATGTCAGCCAGAGGTGAGGGGCTTCGGCGTGGGCTCATATTCTTCTTTTGTCTCTTTACAAGGTGAGAGTTGGTAATACAAGGTCTTCGTATATCTTGGCTTACGGTATTTCCTAAAGATACCAACGATCACCTTATAAAGAGACAAGATAGAAGAATCTCGGCATAATATTTTATGCTGAGCCTGTACCAAAGGCCCTCACCTACGGTGCGCTTTTTTACGGGGGATTCGGAAGAGCAAGCGGAAGAATTGTACTATAGCCGGCAAAATGTTTATGATGAATCTTAATGCATAGTAATATTGACAATACAGCTAAATCTTAGTATACTATTGTACTCATTGTATAATTTAAGGAGGTTTCTCTATGAAGAAGACGATAAAGGATTTTGATATAAAGGGGAAGAGAGTGCTTATTAGAGTGGATTTTAACGTTCCCTTAGACGAGGCGCGAAATATAACGGATGATATCAGGATCAGGAAATCTCTCGAAACCATAAAGTATGCCCTGAATGCGCCATCTAAAGTTATTCTTATGAGTCACCTTGGAAGGCCTGAGGGCGAGGTCAAGCAGGCTATGAGTTTAGCGCCCTGCGCTATTAGACTTTCACAATTGTTAGACAGAGACGTTAAGATGCTCAGCGATTGCGTAGGTTCCGATGTCGAAGAGGCAGTCGGCAAGATGCGGGATAACGAAATAGCGCTTTTAGAAAACTTGAGATTTCATAAAGAAGAGACGAGGAATGACGCCGAATTTGCCAGGGCTCTTGCAAACCTTGGTGATCTCTTTATAAACGACGCTTTCGGTACCTGCCATAGGGCGCATGCTTCTACAGCCGGGATAACGAAATTCCTACCAAGCGGCATGGGTTTTTTGGTAGAGAGAGAGGTAAAATATTTTGGCAAGCTGCTCGATAGTCCGGAAAGACCGTTTGCCTTGATCCTGGGGGGAGCGAAAGTCGCCGATAAGATGGGTGTAATTGAGAACATGTTAAAGATGGTAGATTACATTCTTATAGGCGGGGCGATGGCTTATACGTTCCTGAAGTCGCGTCTTAAAGGCGTGGGTAATTCGAGGATAGAAGTGGATAAGATCGAACTTGCATCCGACATCTTTAGCAAGGCCAGGGATAAGAATGTAAGCATATTTCTTCCCGAAGATCACGTTGTATCGAGAACAATAGCGCCAAATGCGAGAGCTAAAGTGGTAAGAGAACATGTACCTGATGGATGGATAGGACTTGATATCGGCCCCAGGACCATCAAAAAATATGAAGATGCATTGAGAGATGTAAACACTGTGCTATGGAACGGCCCCCTGGGCTATTTTGAATTGAAACCTTTTAGAAAAGGAACAACAGAGATCGCAAAAGTCGTATCACGTCTTAAAGCTACAACGGTTATAGGTGGGGGCGATACTGCAGCGGCGATAAATGCTCTGGGGCTTGCGGATAAGATGAGTCATATATCCACAGGCGGCGGGGCATCCCTGGAATACCTGGAAGGCAAGGAACTCCCAGGGATAGCGGCGCTGAATGACAGATGATGAGACCGTCTTTGCGAGGTGCCGTCGATATAGCTGCAGATTTTAAGCTACGAGGGACGAGGGACGAGAGACGATTCGTAATTACTCGTCTTTGCGAGGTGCCGTAAAAAGGTGAGCGCACCGAAGCAATTTGCTAAGTCTGTCTTTGCGAAGTGCCGTAATATAACGAGCGCACTGAAGCAATCATTTCTCCACTCGTCTTTGCGAAGTGCCGTAATATAACGAGCGCACTGAAGCAATCTCAGACTAGCTCGATGAGATTGCTTCGGCACGTTCGAATATTACGGTGCCTCGCAAAGACGAGGTGAGATGAGATTGTCCCGCCGTTACTATCGTATGGCGGGACCCCACCATGCGAAGCATGCGGTGGGGCTTCGGCACACTCGAATATTCCGGTGCCTCGCAAAGACGAAGGAAAAGGCCATATATGAGAAGACCGATAATAGCCGGGAATTGGAAGATGTACACTACCGTAGAAGAGTCTGTTACTCTGGCTAACGGCATAAAGAGAGGCTTGTCCGATCTTGATGGCGTTGATGTCCTGTTGTGCCCGCCGTTCACGTCCCTTTGGGCCGTTTCCGGAATTATAAACGATACGAATATATCCCTTGGAGCGCAGAATATGTATTGGGATAGAGAGGGTGCTTTTACGGGAGAGATCTCCGCGTCCATGCTAAAGAGCGCCGGGTGCAAATTTGTGATAATCGGTCATTCAGAGAGAAGGGCCTATTTTGGTGAAACTAATGAGACGGTCAATAGGAAGGTTAAATACGCCCTCGCAAAAGGCCTGATGCCGATAATGTGCGTAGGTGAGAAGTTGGAAGAAAGGGAGGGCGGGAAGACATTCGACGTCATATCGTCTCACATAGAAGGTGGCCTCGCTGATCTTAGTGAAAAGGATGCAAAAGATATTATCATTGCCTATGAACCGGTTTGGGCTATTGGTACCGGTAAGAACGCGACGCCGGATCAGGCAGAGGAAGCGCATAAATTTATAAGGGGTCTGCTTGCAGATAAATTTGGCAAAAGAATTGCCGAAGAGATGCGCATCCAGTACGGTGGAAGCGTAAAACCCGACAATATAGAGATTCTCATCAAAGAAGAAGATATAGACGGGGCATTGGTTGGAGGGGCTTCTCTTAAGCCGGACTCTTTTATCGAAATAGTAAAGAAGACAGAGCAGGCTATAAAAAATAAAGTTGTATAAAAACGGAGAAATAAGATGCTCTACGGTTTAGTCATGTCTGTTCACGTGATAGTATGCTTAATGTTGATCATAATAATACTTCTACAAGCCGGCCGGGGGGGCGGTTTGAGCGAAGCTTTTGGCGGTGATTCATCCCAGACCATATTTGGTACGAAAGTCTCGGTATTTTTAACAAGAGCAACGGTTGTTGCAGCAAGTTTGTTCCTTATGACGTGTCTGCTCTTGGGGATAATGACCTCGAGAAGGGGGAAGAGTCTCATCGACTTACAAGGGAGCAGAGCGCTTCCGGCAACAATTCCTTTAACTGAAGAGACGCCAGTGGATACCGAACAGATCCAAGAAGAAGTACAGCCGCTTAAGGAAGAGGTTGAGCCTCTTGCAAAATCCGAAGAGCCTGCACAGAACTAAAAGAATACCTTTAAACAGGATCGTTATCAAAGAGATACCGCTATGTATCATAATAGCGGTATTTTTTTTCACGTCCGTTTCTTACGCCCGCGACTACGGCGATGCATATGTAACCGGCCAGATAGGAGACGCCCGAACCCTCGTCCCCATACTTGCTTCTGACAGTCCATCATCATACATCGTGGATCTCGTTTTTGACGGGCTTGTAAGGTACAACAAAGACGTGGAATTGGAAGGTCATTTGGCGGAGTCGTGGGATATTGTAGACGACGGCCTTTCGATAGTCTTCCATTTGCGAAAGAACGTAAAATGGCACGACGGCCACCCCTTCACAGCAAAAGATGTGAAATTCACGTATGAAGCGCTGATAGACCCTAACGTTATCAGCCCTTATAGCGGTGATTTTAAGATGGTAGAGCGCCTTGAGATTCTGGACGACTACACGGTAAAAGCTACTTACAAAGAACCGTTTGCCCCGGGCCTTACAAGTTGGGGTATGCCTATTATGCCTGCGCATCTATTAGAAGGAGAGGATCTTAGGGCTACCGACTTTTCAAGGAACCCGGTAGGTACCGGGCCCTTCAAGTTCAAAAGGTGGAAGTCCGGCGATAGGATCGATCTTCTTTCCAATCATGAATATTTCAAACATAGACCGTATATAGAACGATATATCTATAGGGTAATCCCCGATACAGCCACCATGTTCCTGGAGCTACAGACGCTGGGTATAGATTCTATGGGGCTTACACCCTTGCAATTCACGAAACAGACCGACATATACCAATTTAAAAGCAGATTTCAAAAGTTTAAGTACCCTTCGTTCGGTTATACATACATGGCGTATAATTTAAAAAATGAAAAATTTAAGGATAAGAGAGTCAGGCAGGCGCTTAACTACGCTGTCAATAAGCAGGAGCTCATTGACGGAGTACTCCTTGGGCAGGGAAGGATCTGTACAGGCCAGTTCGTGCCGGAATCCTGGGCATTCAACAAGGACGTAAAGCCGTGTCCCTTCGATCCCAGTCGGGCGAAGCAGCTTCTTGATCAGTCCGGTTGGCGGGATACTGACCGAGATGGGTGGCTGGATAAGGAGGGCAAGCGATTCGAATTTACAATAATTTCAAACCTGGGGAATGATAATCGCATGAGAGCGGCGGAAATTATACAGGCAAGGTTAAAAGATATAGGCATAAAAGTTCATATAAGGATATTAGAATGGGCGGTATTCATAGATGAGTTTGTGAACAAGAAGAGATTCGAAGCATTGATAATGGGTTGGGGCCTTGGCAGGGAGCCGGATTGTTACGATATATTCCATTCCTCAAAAACGGAGGAAGGTGAATTCAATTTTATAAGTTACTCCAATCCCGAGATCGATGGACTTCTTTTAGAAGGTCGCCGTACATTCGATAGGGAGAAGAGGAAGGCCGTCTACCATAGAATCCATGAGATAATCTACGATGATCAGCCTTATATGTTCCTGTATATACCGGATTATCTGGTTGCGGTCCACAACAGGTTCCAAGGCATAGAACAATCTCCGATAGGCATACACTATAACTTTATAGATTGGTGGGTGCCGAAGGATCGGCAGAGGTACCAATACTAGCGTATAGCGGATAGGATATTAGAAAAATAACGTTTAGCGTATTGCGTAGTGCGTATTGCGTATAGCGAATAGCATATAGCGGATAGGTTGAAAAGATAGAAAATGGCGTTTAGCGGTTGCGTTTGCGTAACTCGAATCGTTGAACGTAATACGTCTCAGGTAATGGATCAGTGAACGGGTTTTGTTTGTGTTTGTCATCCCCGCGAAAGCGGGGATCCAGAGGTGGGTCATCGAGAGTACATCCATGGATTCCCGCTTGCGCGGGAATGACAGAGAGAAAACCCATGAAGACTCATCCATTACCGTATCATGCATAACGTTTCGAGTTACGCTGGCCGAATACCGATAAACAGAAAAAAGCATGCTAAAATACATCATCCATCGTCTACTCCATATTGTTCCGATACTTATCGGCATAACTATCATATCATTTGTCGTGATTAATCTTGCCCCCGGGAAATCGGCGCATCTTATGATGATGAATCCCAGGCTCGATTTTAAAGCGCTGGAGAAGATGAAGGAGGCCGAAGGGCTAAACAAGCCGTTGCATGTTAGGTATGCTTATTGGCTTAAAAACGCCGTGACCTTTAATTTTGGCAGAAGCCGCGTAGATCACAGGCTTGTTACGGAGAAGATAAGAGAGAGGCTCCCGATCACCGTTCTGATCAACATTCTATCTATAGTGATAATATTCACACTCTCGATACCAATAGGCATAAAGAGCGCGGTTGGAAGGGGTTCTCTCTTTGATAAGACGAGTACCGTATTCGTTTTTCTGGGGTTTGCCGCTCCGAGTTTCTGGATAGGGCTTCTCCTTATGTCATTCTTTGGTGTCAGGCTTGGCATTATGCCCATTTCAGGCATAGTCTCTCTAGACTTTGAAAACTATAGCATCGCAAGAAAGATCCTGGATATCACCGGTCACCTGGCTCTACCTGTCTTTGTGGCAAGCATAGGGGGACTTGCGGGAATTTCACGATATATGCGCCAGAGCATGTTAAATGCCATAAACCAGGACTATGTAAGAACCGCCAGGGCAAAGGGTCTTAATGAGTTTACGGTCATATATAAACACGCGCTTAGAAATGCGTTACTTCCTATAATTACGATAGTGGGTCTCTCAATACCCGGGCTTTTAAGCGGGAGCGTCATCATTGAAACGATCTTTGGTATACCGGGAATGGGAAGGCTTATGGTAGAGTCTGTTTTTACAAGAGATTATAACGTGATAATGGCAGGTCTGGTGATAAGCGCATTCCTTACGCTTGTTGGGAATTTGGTAGCTGATATAACATATGCGTATGTCGATCCCAGGATAAGATATAAATGATAAAGAGAATATTTAAGAATAGACTTACAGTTCTCGGAATGGGCGTAATAGCATTATTGATATTTGTGGCTCTCTTTGCGCCGATAATCGCAGGGTACGACCCTACGTCGATAAGTATTAAGGATGCGCTTTTGCCGCCCTCGCAGGAACACCCGCTTGGTACCGATATGCTTGGCCGCGATCTCTTCTCCAGAATGGTGCACGCAACGCATATCGTCCTGCTTATAGGCTTAGTGGCCGTGGGGTTGGCTACGTTCATTGGACTTATTCTGGGGGCTATGGCAGGTTACTTCGGCGGTAAAATCGACGCCCTTATAATGCGTTTTACCGATATAATGTTGTGCTTCCCTACATTCTTCGTTATCTTGTCGGTCGTGGCAATGGTGGGCCCCAGCATATACAATATAATGTTAATAATAGGCTTGACGAGTTGGATGGGTATAGCGCGTTTGATAAGGGCGGAAGTCTTAAGCTTGAAGACGAGGGACTTTGTGTTGGCCTCAAAGGCGCTCGGGGCCGGAAATGTCTTCATAATAACGAGACATCTAATTCCAAATGGCCTGGGACCTGTTCTTGTCAGTTTTGTTTTTGGGATAGCTGGCGCTATTCTTACAGAGGCGGGATTAAGTTTTTTGGGACTTGGTGTTCAACCTCCCGATCCAAGCTGGGGCAATATCCTTATGGAAGGCAAGGCGGTCCTTGGCGTTGGATGGTGGGTGATACTCTTTCCGGGTCTGGCAATTCTCATAACGGTCCTTGCTTTTAATCTACTGGGAGAGGGATTGCGGGATGCGTTCAATCCAAGGCTGGAACGGTAATATCGTAAAGGAAGAGAGATCTCAGGTGGCGCTGATAAAGGTTCAGGACTTGCAGGTTTGCTTTGAACAGGACGCCGGAACTATAATGGCTGTTGACGGCATTACCTTTAATATCGGAAGCAATGAAGTCGTCGGTCTTGTCGGGGAGTCGGGAAGCGGGAAGACAATTACATCGCTCTCTATAATGAAGCTCCTTCCTGAGAGGAGATGCTCTCTGGGGGGAAAGATAATATTCGAAGACAGGGACATCCTGGAGCTTAGCGAACGGGAGATGCTGGCAATAAGATGCTCTAAGATAGCCATGGTATTCCAGGAACCGTTTACGTCCCTAAATCCCGTTATGACCGTGGGCGAACAGATCGATGAGGTTATGCTTGCGCATACGAATGTCTCAAAAGGAGAGGCCAAAAAGCGAAGCCTTAGCATTCTGGACAGGATAAAGATCGCCAGCCCCTTGCGGATATATAATGCCTATCCGCATCTATTGTCCGGCGGGGAGAGGCAGAGGGCGATGATAGCTATGGCGGTAGCTCTTAAACCGAGACTCTTAATAGCGGATGAACCCACGACAGCGCTTGATGTGACGATCCAGGAGGAGATACTTACACTTATATTGGATATCAAGAAAGAGCTTGGTATTTCAGTTCTATTCGTTACTCATGACTTTGGCATCGTAAAGAAGGTTGCGGATAGAGTCATAGTTATGAAGGATGGGAATATTGTAGAGAGTGGCAAGACAGATGTCATGCTCTTATCTCCCGGTGACGACTATACTAAGCGGCTGATAGAGGCTATACCAAAGATCGATCTTACCGCCCCAAAAAAGAGAAGAGAAGAGAGACCTGCGGCCATCGATATAAATTCTCTCTCCAAGTCGTTCTTGATCGGGAAAGGGCTCTTTCAAAGAGAGCGAACCATTGTTAAAGCCGTAAATAACGTATCATTCAAGGTCGAAGAAGGCAGGACGCTGGGTCTCGTTGGAGAATCCGGTTCCGGGAAGACCACTGTCGGTAAGATCATCGCGGGTATCATAGAAGCGGATTCTGGCCATATAAGGGTTAGCGGTTCCGGTACACGGCATAAATTACAGATGGTATTTCAGGATCCTTACAGTTCTCTGGACCCGCGAATGAAGATGCGCGATATTGTATTGGAAGGACCTACGATACAGGGTTTGACGAAGGGCAGAAAGGAGACAATTCTAAGAGACGTACTCCTTAAGGTACGCCTTGACTACAAGGATAGCGCAAAATACCCGCATCAATTTTCGGGGGGGCAGAGACAGAGAATATCTATAGCCAGGGCCCTTGCGGTCGATCCGCGGATTCTTATACTTGACGAACCCGTGTCAAGCCTCGATGTTATAATTCAAAGAGATATACTTGATCTGCTTAAGGAGCTACAGAATGAGTTGTCACTTACCTACCTATTTATCTCTCACGATTTACGTGTGATCGAGTATATGGCCGACGATATAGCCGTAATGCAAAAAGGTGAGATCGTGGAGCTCGATACGAGTGACCGAATTTACCGTTCTCCCAAACACCCTTATACGCGCCGCCTCCTCTCCAGCATTCCAGAACTCTAGCTCGAACACCACATTATTAAGTTCTTGCAAACCCATGGATCATAATATATAATATATTTCTTAATCAGGAGCAAACCATGCATTGGAACAAAACTCAGCTGAACAGGACCATCAAGAACATTATAGGCAATCGTCTGCTTATCATTGTGTCCAATAGAGAACCTTATATTCACCAGTATAAGGAGGGTAAGATAGAACATATACAACCGGTCGGAGGAGCTGTTACCGCGCTCGATCCCATAATGAGGGTGTGTAAAGGCACCTGGGTCGCATATGGAAGCGGTACTGCCGACAAGGAGGCTGCAAACAAGAAGGGAGAGGTAATGGTCCCTCCCGAAAGCCCCAAATATAAGCTAAAGAGAATATGGCTCAGTAAAGACGAGGAGAACGGGTACTATTATGGTTATTCGAATAAGAGCATATGGCCCTTATGTCACAGCGCCTACACAAGGCCGAATTTCGATGAGATAGACTGGGCGTACTATAAAATAGTAAATAAGAAATTCGCCGATACCATCTTAGATATAGTTAAGGACAAGAAAGCTTTTGTCTGGATACAGGATTATCACCTCCTGCTTCTCGGGAAATTGCTTAAGAAGAAGAATAAGAGACTCCTTACAGCCCATTTCCTGCACATACCGTGGCCTAATCCGGAAGCGTTCAGGATATGCCCCCAAAAGCGTGAGCTTCTCGAAGGGCTACTCGCGAACGACCTTGTTGGTTTTCATATAAGATACCACTGCGCCAATTTTATGGATACTGTAAAAGCGGAAATGGAGGCGAGGGTCGATACTGAGAGGACCTCAGTAACATATTGTGGCCACGAAACATTGATACGGGCGTTTCCTATAAGCGTTGACTTTGATGAGATATCCAGGAGCGCTGATACAAAAGAGGTGAAGAACATTGCCGGGAAACTGAAAGACGAGCTTTCTATAGATGATGGGTCCTTTATTATGGCGGGCCTGGACAGGATAGATTATACCAAGGGGCTTATCGAAAAGATACAGGCCATAGATCGTTTCTTCGAAAAGTTTCCTGAATATAAAGGCAAAGTGACTTTTATCCAAAAAGGGGGCATCAGCAGGATCCATATAGGTAGATATAAAGAGCTGAACGAAGCGCTTAACAATGTTATCGAAGAGGTCAACTGGAAGCATTCCACCAAGAAGTGGACGCCTATAATCTTCATAAAGAGGCATATGTCGAGAAACGAGATCATAGCGCTGCACAAGATAGCCGATGCCTGCTTGGTGAGCCCCTTACATGACGGGATGAATCTTGTATGTAAGGAGTTCGTAGCCGCGAAGAATGATCTAAACGGCGTATTGCTGCTTAGTCAATTTACCGGTGCGGCCAGAGAGCTCGAAGACGCCATATTTGTCAATCCCTACGACAGGGAGAATTTCGCTGTGGCGATAAGAGATGCTATCGAACTTCCGAAGGAAGAGAAAGAGAAGAGAATGCGGCGTCTCAGGGCTGTTATAAAAGAGAACAATATCTATAAGTGGGCAGGGAAATTTCTGGAAGAATTGAAGAAACTTTAACCCGCCTTCGTCCGCCGCCTACGGCGGCGAGACTTCGGCGAGGTTTTTCCCGCAAGTTCATTCGCGTAGCGGGACCCCGCCACACGATAGTAGCGGCGGGGCGCTCAGTCGAAGCGAAAAGAAAGATTCCTCGGGTGTATACCCGCGTGAGCTTCAACTAAAGAGATGTGATAAAAATGTCAAGATGGACTAAAAAAGCTTTGAATCCCTTTCAGTTCTCCACAAGCGTGAAGCTCAAGGAGTTGACCGGCCGAAAGGCAAGAAACTTACGTGAACTCGTGGAGACCATAAAAGAGGTTCCCGGGTCGGTTATTTATTTCCATACCCATGTATTCTTGCAGAAACACAGACGGCTGTCTCCGGAACCGCCAAACGATTTCGCATACTGGGTATCAGAAGCATTGGGAGAGTACAGGCTTGGCGAGGAGCTGGCATGCATAGAGATATGCGAATTCAGCACTATTATGGAGTTGAGAGAACGGATCATTAACATCATCGAGAATCATCTCTTTGAAATGAAGGAGTCGCTCCGGTATGCGCCGAAGGGCAGAGAGTTCGAATTCGTGAAGGCCCACAGCTTTGTTTTGCCTACCGGATTGGAAGCGCAAAACCTTAAACAGTTTGCCGAGGTCCTGGAGAAGGTTACTATTCATTCTATATATTTTCATATATTTGAGGCTAAACTTAGATTGGAAAAGGGGATAAATGATTTCTCTTTCTGGATAGGGACTTCAGCGCATGCCCCGGATATAGCCAGGACCATTGCGGCCCTCGATCCGTACACATATACGATGGAGGGACTAAGACGTAAATTAATAAATATTGTGAAGGATTGGTGTAACGCAGAATGAAGATAAGCGATTACGAGAAGATAGTAGGAAAAGATATCATAGATGAGCTGAGGCTTATAAGCAAGAAGCTGGGGCGCAAGAAGATACAATGCATAAATTCAACAAAGGTTGGCGGCGGAGTGGCGGAGATACTCATGAGCGTCATCCCTTTACTTAATGATCTTGGTGTGCAGGCAAGCTGGGATGTGATAAGCGCGCCTGCCGATTACTACAATGTTACAAAAGCTTTTCATAATGCTTTGCACGGCAGGAAGGTTTCGATCGACCAGAGCATGTTCGACACATTCGCTTCAACAGGGCAATCTATCCTGAAGGATACGAAGATCTATGGTGATATAGTATTTGTGCATGACCCTCAGCCCATTATGCTTATCGAGGAGAGGAAGAGAGCCGATAAATGGATATGGCGTTGCCATGTCGACGTATCAAATCCCTATATGGAGGTTTGGGAGTACCTTAAGAAGTTTATCGATCAGTACGATGTCTCCGTATTCTCGAGCCCTAAGTTTGCCAGCGAATTGGATATTCCTCAATTCTTTATTACGCCGTCCATAGATCCTTTTAGTGAAAAGAACAGGGAACTTACCAATGACGAGATAGACGGTGTAATGGCGAGGTATGGCATCGAGAGGAATAAACCGATCATTGCGCAGGTTTCCAGATTTGACTTCCTGAAAGATCCCGTGGGGGTTATAGAGGCGTATAAACTTGTAAAGAAATATATAGACTGCCAGTTGATCCTGGCCGGCAACCGGGCGGCTGATGACCCCGAAATGGATATGGTGCTAAATGAAGTAATGGAGAAGAAGGGCAAGGACCCGGATATTCACGTTCTGCTTGTAGAACCCGAACATAATGATCTCGATATTAATGCCATTCAGCGCGTTTCCGATGTCATTGTACAGAAATCCATAAGAGAGGGTTTTGCCATAACTGTAACCGAAGCGCTCTGGAAAGCTAAGCCTGTTGTTGCTTCGGCCGTTGGTGGCATACCGCAGCAGGTAAGCAATGGGTATAGCGGCGCGCTTTGCTATAGCGTGGGAGGCGCCGCTCTAAGAATTCGTGAGCTTCTCAATAATCCGGAATACGCAAGAAGGCTTGGCAGGAACGGCAAAGAGCATGTTCGTCGCAACTTCTTGTCAACAAGACACTTACGTGATTATATGCTACTATTTCTCTACCTCTACAACCCCGAAGATATTATCTACCTATAATATTATAAAAATAGTAAAAATAGGGACGTCACCCATTTTCTGCACAAAATGGGTGACGTCCCTATTTTTAAGAATAATCCGTAGAAAACGATTGCATTTTATCCATAAAATGGTAAAATGTCGCCCTATACATAGGAGAACCATGGGTTACACTATAGCAGAAAAGATACTACGAGCGCATGCCGGCAATAAGTCCATAAAACCCGGTGATTTTGTAAATGCCCGGATAGATTTTTGCCTCGGCAACGATATAACGGCGCCTATCGCGATAGAGCATTTTGAGGCTATAGGCGCAAAGAAGGTTTTTGATAAGACCCGGATCGCCCTTATACCCGACCACTTTACACCGGCCAAGGACATGAAGAGCGCCAATCAGGCCAAAGTTTTAAAGAACTTTGCCGCGAAACACGATATCCAGCACTATTACGAGGTAGGGAGGATGGGTGTTGAGCATGCGCTTCTTCCGGAACTTGGCCTGGTGCTGCCCGGGGATCTCGTAATTGGCGCGGACTCCCATACATGCACGTATGGGGCGCTTGGATCTTTCTCCTGCGGAGTAGGCTCCACAGACCTCACAGCTGCTTTTATAACAGGTAAATGCTGGTTCAGGGTTCCCGAATCGATAAAACTTATCTATCATGGGAAGCTCAAGAGGTGGGTTAGCGGAAAGGATCTTATACTTCATACGATAGGAGATATTGGTGTAGACGGGGCTCTTTATAAGTCGATCGAATTCTGCGGAGATGCTATAAAGGATCTATCTATGGATGATAGGTTCAGCATGTGTAACATGGCCATAGAAGCCGGTGCCAAATGCGGGATAATCGAACCAGACCAGATCACTTTACAGTATGTAAAGAACGCCATAAATAAGCACAGTCCTAAAAGGAAGGGTATAAAGCTGTACAATAGCGATAAGGATGCAGCCTACTCACTCGTAAAGGAATATGATGCTTCGAAGATAGAGTTGCAGGTGAGCTTACCTCATCTCCCGAGCAATGCAAAACCGGTAACGAAGGTCAAGGGTATTGCTATCGATCAGGTTGTTATAGGGTCTTGTACGAACGGAAGGATAAGCGATCTGGAGGTAGCTGCCAGGATCTTGAAAGGGAAGAGGATAAGACATGGCCTTAGATTGATAGTTATACCGGCAACCCAGTCAATATATCTGAAAGCAGTGAGACAGGGCCTGGCAAAGATATTTGTGGAAGCCGGCGGTATCTTTTCAACCCCGAGCTGTGGCCCGTGCCTAGGAGGACACCTTGGCATACTCGCGGAAGGGGAGAAGTGCATATCTACTACGAATAGGAATTTTGTTGGCAGGATGGGGCATCCTAAGAGCGAGGTCTATCTTGCCTCACCGGCCGTTGCCGCTGCCAGTTCCATAAAAGGGCGCATAGCGCATCCGAAGGAAGTCATGTAGATTGGATCGAAACAAACGTCTTTGCGAGGTGCCGTAATACACAAGCGCACCGAAGCAATCTCAGACTAGCTCGATGAGATTGCTTCGGCACGTTCGAATATTACGGTGCCTCGCAAAGACGAGGTAAGCTTGAGATTGCTTCGGCACACTCGAATATTACGGTGCCTCGCAAAGACGAGGGAAGCTGGGATTGTCCCGCCGTTGCTTTCGTATGGCGGGACCCCGCCATGCGAAGCATGCGGCGGGGTTTCGGCACACTCGGAAAATATCGGTGCCTCGCAAAGACAAAAAGGTAATAGCAATGAAGTATAAAGGCAAGGCGCACAAGTTCGGGGACAATGTCAATACAGATGAGATCATTCCGGCGAGGTATCTAAACACAGTGGATCCTGCAGAGCTTGGCAAGCATTGCATGGAAGACGCGGATGAGCATTTTGTAGAGAAGGTGGAGAGCGGGGATGTAATAGTCGCCGGCAAGAATTTTGGATGCGGATCCTCGAGAGAACATGCGCCTATCGCTATAAAGGCTTGCGGTGTGTCGTGTGTTATCGCGGAGAGCTTTGCCAGAATATTTTACAGGAATTCTATAAATATCGGTCTTCCTATAATCGTATCAGAGAGTGCAAGCAAAGATATTAAAAATAACGACAAGGTGGAGATAGATACCGGGACCGGTAGAATAAGGAATATTTCAAAGAAGAGAGAGTATAAAGCTGAGGCGTATCCGCCTTTCCTGCAGAGCATAATCAAAAAAGGCGGATTACTCAATTCTATCGGCAAGAGGAGAGATTAATGCATAAGATCGCAGTTATACCCGGGGATGGAACGGGCCCGGAAGTTGTAAGGGAGGGACTCAAGGTCCTGAAAGCGGTAGCATCGAAGGCGGGTTTTAAGTATTCTACAGTAATGTATGACCTTGGAGGAGAAAGGTATCTGAAGACAAAAGAGGTATTGCCGGATTCGTCTTTGGAGGAGCTAATGAAGGCCGATGTCATATATCTTGGCGCTGTGGGACACCCGGACGTTAAACCCGGCATTCTTGAGAAGGGGCTACTATTGAAGCTCAGGTTTGACCTGGAACAGTACATCAATTTAAGACCCGTTAAGTTATATCCCGGGGTATGGACCCCTCTTAAGGATAAGGGTCCCGATGACATAGATTTTGTAGTTGTTCGGGAGAACAACGAAGGGCTGTACACCGGCGAAGGAGAGTTCATCAAGAAGGGAACGAGTGACGAGGTTGCGCTTCAGGTCTCACGCAATACACGCCGCGGAGTTGAGAGGTGCCTGAGATTCGCGTTCGAATATACAAAGAACAGGAATAAGGATAGGAAGCTTACGCTTTGCGGGAAGACTAATGTCCTTACATATGCCTGGGATCTTTGGGAACGGACATTTTATGAGGTTGCGAAAGATTACCCTGATATTAAGACAGACTATGCGCATGTTGATGCGACGTGCATGTGGATGGTAAAGAACCCGGAATGGTTCGATGTTATCGTCACAGATAACATGTTCGGTGACATTATAACCGATCTTGGGGCAATGATACAGGGAGGTATGGGTATAGCTGCGGGTGGCAATATAAATCCCGGAGGCGTCTCCATGTTCGAACCCATAGGTGGATCCGCGCCGAAGTATACGGGCAAAAATGTCATCAATCCGCTAGCAGCGATATGCGCGCTTTCGATGCTTCTTGAGAATATTGGCGAATCGAAAGCGTCTTCGATGGTCGAAGATTCAGTTACTAAGGTTACCACTAAACTTAAGTCCATGGCAGCAGGCAAGATGGGGTACTCGACGAGTGAAGTGGGGGACCTGGTGGTTGAGAATCTTTGACCAACTGTCTTTGCGAGGTGCCGTAATGTAACAAGCGCACCGACTTGTCTCTCCGAAGCCACACGCGAAAGCAATGTGGCGAAGGAGGAAGCAATGCTCCACTCGTCTTTGCGAGGTGCCGTAATACACAAGCGCACCGAAGCAATCTCAAGCTAGCTCGAATGAGATTGCTTCGGCACGCTCGAATTTTCCGGTGCCTCGCAAAGACGAAGCAGAACGTATAAGGAAGTTCGAATTATGTTAAAAAAACGAGATAAGTATAACGTCGCCATAATGGGCGCGACCGGGGCAGTTGGTGCGCAGTTCCTCTCCATCCTCGCGGAGAGAAACTTTCCGATAGACAATCTTAGGCTACTGGCTTCCGCGAGATCCAAAGGTAAAAAGATAAGGTATAAGAAGAAGTCCATACCTGTTGAAATATTGAGCCACGATTCATTTAAAGGGATCGACATTGTACTCTCGAGCGCGGGCGCTTCGAGAAGCCTCGAATTCTTACCGAGCGCCGTAAAGGCCGGAGCCGTCTGTATCGACAATTCCAGCGCCTTCAGGATGGATAAGGATACCCCGCTTGTAGTTCCTGAAGTTAACCCGCACAAGATCGAGAGCCATAAAGGCATTATAGCAAATCCCAACTGTTCGACTATTCAGGCAGTCGTTGCCTTATGGCCTATCCACAAGGCCGTGGGGATCAAGAGACTTGTATTTTCTACTTATCAATCCGTTTCCGGTGCCGGACAGCAGAAGATACTGGAGATGGAGAAACAGAGCCAGGCCATTGACAAGGTTGTCGATAATTGGATGGTTGGTAGCCACCGTGTGGACAACTTTCTAATAAAAGAATTTCCCCACCAGATAGCCTTTAACCTTATACCGCAAATCGACGTCTTTCTTAACAATTCGTATACTAAGGAAGAGGAAAAACTTGTTAACGAAACCCGTAAGATAATGGGAGATGAGGGTATAAGGATCACAGCAACTTGCGTAAGGGTGCCGGTCTTCTTCGCGCATTCCGAGAGCATAAATATCGAGACAGCGAAGGCACTAAGTCCGGATAAGGCAAAGATGCTGCTTTCGAAATCACCCGGGATCAAGGTTATTGACGATGTGAAGGGTAGTAGATACCCTATGCCCCTTGATGCTGAAGGTAAGAATGAAGTATTTGTAGGTAGAATTCGCAAGGATGAGTCGGTTGAGCACGGGCTGAACCTCTGGGTTGTAAGCGACAATCTTCGTAAAGGCGCCGCGCTAAATGCCATACAAATAGCAGAAGTTCTTATTAAGCACGCACAATAATACTAAGTAGCGAGTAGAGAGTAGCAAGTAGCAAGAAGGACTCTCTCTACTCTCTACTTGCTACTCGCTACTCACAGAAAAGAACATGCCAAACATACGCCTTACGATCGCCTATGACGGTACCAGATACGGCGGTTGGCAAATCCAAAAAAATACAAGAACCATTCAGGGAGAAATAGAAGAAGTTTTAGGCGGACTCTTTAAAGAGAGGATACGCTTGATAGCGGCAAGCAGGACTGATGCCGGCGTACACGCCAGGATGCAGGTAGCAAATTTTATAATTAAAAGAACGATCGAGCCGAAGAAGATCAAAGCCGCGCTAAATACCAACCTTCCCAAAGACATCTGTATCATCGATTCTAAAAAGGTAAATTATAATTTCCATTCTCGTTACCATGCTAAGAGCAAGGTCTATAAATATACGGTGTATATCAACCAAAATGACGACCCTTTCAGGCGCAACTACTATTACAGGGTGCCATATGCGCTTAATATGGCGGGAATGAAAAAGGCCGCTAACGCATTTCTGGGAAAGCATGATTTTAAATCGTTTCAAGCAAAGTCCGCCCACTCCAAGATAAAGGACACAACAAGAACGATAAAAAGAGTAACCATCAAGAAGGAAGGGCTTTTTATAGGCATTGAAATCGAGGCAAATGGTTTTTTGTACAATATGGTTCGTAATATCGTAGGTACATTGATCGAGGTGGGCAGGGGACGCCTGCCCAAAGATAGCATGAAACGAATAATAGATCTGCGCGATAGGAGAGAGGCAGGGCCTACTGCGCCCGCTAAGGGCCTGACACTTTTTAAAGTTAAATACTGAAGATAAGGAGCTTCGATGCCAAAAGAGCGGGAGACCTGGAGATCTCATTGGGGGATGCTGGTAGCCATGATCGGTACCGCCATCGGCCTTGGGAATATATGGAGATTTCCCTATCTTTGCGGAAAATTCGGTGGCGCATCTTTCTTAATACCGTATGTTCTTCTACTTTTTGGCGTTGCTATCTTCGCCATGATGTGCGAGTGGGTTCTCGGCCGCCACACAAAGAGAGACCCTTTTGGCGCTTTCGATAAGATAAAGTTCCCATTCGGAAAGGACATCGGGGCGTGGGGTATTATCGGCCCATTCTTTCTCTATTCTTATTATATTGTTATAACGAGCTGGGTCCTATTTTTTATCTTTGCGTCCTTTGAAGGGCTCTATTTTGGAAAGGATACAGCGCAGTACTTCTCATCATTCCTGGGAAGCAAGTGGATTTTTCTCGCGCATATTATCGCGGTCTGTATTACGAGTACCATTCTTGCTTCCGGCGTACAGAAAGGTATCGAGAGGGCGTGTAAGATAATGATACCTACGCTCTTTATACTTTTAATCGCTGTTGCGATAAGAAGCGTAACCCTGGAAGGCGCTTCTGTAGGTATAGAATTTTATATGAGGCCACGCTGGGACGGTTTGCTGAACCCACAAACTTGGATAGCGGCTTTGGGCCAGGTCTTCTTTACTTTAAGCCTGGGCATGGGAGCGATGCTGATTTACGGTTCTTACATGAAAGATGAATGGGGCATACCGATGAACGCCCTATGCGTTACGCTCGGGAATACCTCCGCAAGCATCTTAGCAGGTTTTGCCATATTTCCGGCAGCTTTTGCGCTCGGTTTTGGAGAAGTAGTAGGAGGAGCGGAATCCATAGGGCTTACATTCTTTGTGTTACCGAAGGTATTTGAGGTTATGCCGGGCGGACATCTATTCGGCGGAGTCTTTTTCATTCTGCTGGCATTTGGAGCTATATCCAGCGCTATTAGCATACAGGAACCCGCGATCGCTTGGCTTAAGGATGAAGTCGGATGGTCCAGGCGAAAAGGCGCTTACTTTACAGGGATAGTTCTTTGGATCATGGGATTACCGTTTATCCTTAACGGGTTCGTTAAAGGAGGCATAGGGGACAAATTGGCCCTTCTCTCTAAGATGGATACGATCATCGGCCAGCTGGCTATACCCGTATTTGGTATATTAGCAATAATAGCTGTCGGTTATTTCATGGGTAATCGCGGTTTTGATGAAATGAACAAGAATGCCAGAATAAAGATAAGCAAGACATGGGTAAAGTTCTGGGTTAGAGCCGTAGTCCCGCTCTTTGTGGCTCTTATGTTTGTACTCTCGCTTTTACGCATCCTGCAGGAGAACGGTGTGATACCCACTATCATGCCTATGGGCGATGTCTCTGCCGGTTTCGTTTCGGTCGGCGTAACTCCGCTAACGATCGTGATGACATCATTCATC
The DNA here is from genome assembly GCA_043817155.1 of Candidatus Omnitrophota bacterium. GTDB lineage: Bacteria > Omnitrophota > Gorgyraeia > JABMRN01 > RBG-13-46-9 > JBDRHE01. The sequence goes on from JBDRHE010000003.1 coordinate 27,275, forward strand.
TGCCTTCTATTTTGGGGTGGCTTTATATATTTTACAGTAAGGGTGCTAACCATCGAGAAGGATAAGAAGAGGAGGGTAAAGCGTGGACTTCACCATTCTAGCTGACACAAAATTCGGTTGGACCTTTATCCTGTCAGAGATAATCCTGCTATATCTCTTTTTCCTATTCATACACCGGGTTATTGATAAGAAGTTAAAGTAAAGCATTTCTAACCCCCTCTCTCGCCTCGCACCCCTTCTTTTTTACCTCAGCCTATTGCCTATAAGACATCGTTATAGTAAAAAAGAAGAACAGAATTCATTCCCCAAAGTATGTTTACCTCTTTATATTTTACATGACGAAAGGCGATGGGGTGTTCTCCAGGCTCAGCATAAAAGATTATGCAAAGATTCTCTCTTCTTGCCTCTTTATAAGGCGATCGTCGGTATTTAATGAAATACTGTATGCCAAAATATACGCATACCTAAATTACCGACTCTCACCTTGTAAAGAGACAAAGAGAGAATATTCGCCTAAGGAGAACGCCCCATTGACTTTCGCGCAATCTGCTTCATACTCATTGATGCAACCTAAAGATAAGCAAAAAAGCTGGGCAGAGATTCTGGAAGCATTTGAAAGATTTTAGTCTCTTATCTTATGGCTTTAGAGGTTTTCTTTGTAAGAATATTTTCATACAAAAAGGATGGCGCCTATGTTTGAACCCCACACCTTTGGGTGTGGGGTGAGTTGCGCCTATCCCCTCTAAAGACATAAGAGAAGAGACGGTGACTGCCGGAGGCAGCCAAAAATCTTTCAGCTGACGGAATCTCTGACCAGCTTGCGTTGGATGTTTTGACCGATGTAATAGATAAGATAGAAGAATCTCGGCATAATAGTTTATGCCGCCCTGTAGAAATTTACCGTTTGTTTGTTAAGGTAAATTTCTGCAGGGCAAGCGGAAGAATGCATCCCAAAGCAGAGACTTCGGGATTTTGGCTCAGAATACTCTAGCACACTCCAGGCTACTTCATAATCTAGTTGAAGGGGGCAAGCCACGATTAAGCGCAGCCCACCTTTTGAATTATAACTGACAGAGCCAAATTAATCCTTGACATAGCGACGGCAATATGGTATTTTAACGATTCTAATTGAGGTATATATGAAGACGACTTATGTAAGAAATGAAGATGTAAAGAGGAAGTGGCATCTTGTCGATGCAAAGGACAAGATACTCGGAAGACTTGCTACTAAGATCGCTACGGTCCTCATGGGTAAACACCGGGCTACCTTTTCGCCGCATGTTGACTCCGGCGACGGAGTGGTTGTTATAAACTGCGAGAAGATCAAGGTTACGGGTAACAAGCTTAAGGCCAAAGAGTACAAGAGATTCTCCGGTTATCCGAGCGGCCTTAAGATAGAAACGCTCGAGACCGTTCTAAAGAAAAGGCCTCAAGATGTATTGAAGCATGCTGTGGACGGCATGTTGCCAAAGAACAAACTTGGGCGGAAGATGATAAAAAGACTAAAACTGTGCGTGGGGGATAAACATCCACACATAGCCCAAAATCCGAAGGAGCTAAAGATATAATAATGGTAGAGGCAAAAGAGACGAAGACAAAGAGCGCTACTATAATGACGATCGGTCGAAGGAAAGAGGCCGGCGCTCGCATCTATCTGCGTGAGGGTGAGGGCAGGATCAGGGTAAACAAGCGTTCTTTTGAGGAGTATTTTCCGAGAGAATCTCACAGGCTGATCATTAACCAGCCGATCAAAGCCGCCAATCTTGAAAACAAGCTTGATATTCGCGCGACTATCGACGGCGGTGGAGTCAGCGGACAGGCCGGTGCGCTAAGACACGCAATAGCCCGCGCGATCGTAAAGCTCGACGAGACCAAAAAGCAGGTTATCAAGAAAGCCGGCTACTTAACGAGGGACGGCAGGGCAAAAGAGAGGAAAAAATACGGAAGAAAGCGCGCAAGAAAGAGATTCCAGTACTCAAAACGTTAATCATCATATAAGAACCTATCCTGTTGTTTTCTCGACGAGAATAAATATTGACAGGGTAGGTTTTTTGTTTTATAATCAGTGTACTGTTTTTTAAGCAATATATATATTTATATATAGATGGAGGAGAAGATGCTGAAAGTCGGAGTGATCGGCGCTACCGGATATACGGGTGAAGAGCTTGTTAAGATATTGGTGCGCCATAAAGATGTAAGCTTAACCGTCCTGCAGGCGATCGTTGAAAAAGATCTGCCGATATCCCGGATAATTCCAAGTCTCGCAAAAGAGACCGATCTCATTTGCAAGAAACCCGACTATAGGGAGGCATCGGAAAAGGCGGATCTGTTATTCCTTGCGCTTCCGCACACAGTTTCAATGAACGTAGCCCCGATATTGCTCAAGGCAGGATCGAAGGTCATAGATCTAAGCGCAGACTACAGATTGAGCGTAAATGAATATGAGAAGTGGTATGGTACGGGTCATAAGGATAAGTCCAATATCAAAGAGGCTGTATACGGATTGCCGGAACTATTCAGGGACAAGATAAAGCGAGCCAGGCTGATCGCAAACCCCGGATGTTACCCGACAGGAGCGTCCCTTGCTATAATACCATTGGCAAAGGATGGATTGATAGATACCAAAAGCGTGATCATCGACGCCAAGAGCGGTGCGACAGGTGCCGGAAGAAAGGCGCACATCTCCCTGATCTTTCCAGAAGTCAACGAGAGTATAAAGGCTTATAAGATAAACGAACACCAGCACAAGCCGGAAATAAATATGGTAATAAGCAAGGCTGGCGGCGAGAAAGCGGATGTGGTCTTCGTCCCGCACCTTATACCGGTGAATAGAGGGATACTCTCAACGATATATATGGACCTTTCCCAGAAAGGGATAAAGAAGAAGCTGCGAACAAAGAATCTAGTGGCTCTTTATAGGGAGTTCTATAAAGGTAAGCCGTTTGTGAACGTCTCAGATGTCGGCAATTTCCCTGCGCTGAAAGACGTGCAACATACCAACTATTGCAACATAGGCGTCAAGAGCCAAGGGCATAGGATCATTGCTGTAAGCTGCATCGATAATCTCTTAAAGGGCGCGGCCGGTCAGGCCGTGCAGAACATGAATATCATGTGCGGCTTCGACGAAAAAGAGGGGTTGATCTAGGATATACATCTGCGCAATCCTTTTCACTCCGTATAATCAATAAAAAAATGAAGAATACATTACCAAAAGGTTTTCTTGCCAGCGGTATACACTGTGGCATAAAGAGGTTTAAGAAGGACCTGGCTCTCATCTATTCTAAAAGCGGCTGTAAAGCCGTAGGGGTATTTACGAAGAACAAAGTTAAAGCAGCCCCGCTTGTGGTTTCGAGATCAATATTGAAAAAGGGAGGCCCCATAAGGGCCGTTGTGGTAAATAGCGGCAATGCCAATTGCTGCACGGGTTGGTACGGCACAAGAGACGCCAAAAGGATGATAAGCGCCGTTTGCAGGGAGCTAAAGCTAAAATTTAACAATGTTCTTGTTTCGTCTACAGGCGTTATAGGTAAGAGACTTCCGATAGAATTGATAGAGAAAGGGGTTATCAAGCTCGTCAGGGGACTATCCGCCAAAGGGTTGCTTTCGGCAGCTAATGCGATATTGACTACAGATAAGAAGGTCAAGGTCGCATCTGTGAAGATAGATGTAGGGGGTAGAGCGGTTGTCATCTGTGGCATAGCCAAGGGCGCCGGCATGATCGAACCCAACATGGGAACGATGTTATCATTTATCATGACAGACGCCCGGATCGATAAGGACGCCCTCAAATTTGCGCTAAGAACATCTTGCGATGGCTCATTCAATTCCATAACGATCGATGGGGACATGAGCACCAACGATATGGTACTACTTATGGCCAGCGGCGCTGCCAATAATCACACGATCAAACGAAGGACGAAGGAATTCCGGGCATTCCTGGGGGCCATTAAGAAGATAACTTACAAACTGGCCAAGAGCATAGTTGAGGATGGCGAAGGGGCAACGAAATTTGTAGCCGTTAATGTAAACAGCGCAAGAAGTCAGAACGAAGCCCGCAAACTGGCCAGGCGGGTAGCGAATTCATGTTTGGTGAAGACCAGCATACACGGGGAGAATCCCAATTGGGGCAGGATAGCCGCATCTGTAGGCGCGAGCAAGATAAAAGGTTTAAAGCCTAACAAGTTTGAGATCTGTTTAGATGGCGTTTGCGTATTCAGAAATGGGAAGTTCAACACGTCTTCTTCCGGGAAGCTTTCCAGGATATACAAAAGAAGGAACGTTGAAATTACGGTGAATCTGAACCTCGGCAAGGAGAGAGCTACGATATGGACGTGCGACCTGTCGAAGAGATATGTCGAGATCAACTCTCATTACATGACCTAGTGATGCTAATCATGGAAGAAAAACAGAGTAGCGAGAAGAGAGTAGCAAGTAGCGAGAGTTCTCTCTACTCTCTACTTGCTACTCGCTACTTACGCTATTTTAAGGAAAAAAGATGGAAGAAGCTATAAGAAAGAGCGCCGTACTCATAGAGGCCTTACCGTACATTAAGAAGTTCTCTAACAAAATATTCGTTATTAAGTTCGGCGGGTCGGCATTATCTAACGAATCGGTACGTAAAGGCGTCCTGGAAGATATCGTATTTATGAAATATGCCGGCATGGATCCCGTCCTGGTTCACGGCGGAGGTCCATTCATATCCAGGAAGATGGAGGAAGCTAAAAAGAGACCTAAGTTCGTAAACGGCATCAGGGTCACCGATAGAAAGACGATGGAGATAGTGGATGATGCGCTTACAGAACTTAATGGGATACTGGTGAGCGAATTAAAGAGTATGGGAACGGAAGCTTTCGGACTAAGCGGCAAGGAGAATAAGCTTATTGTTGCCAAGAAGATCGATTGCATAGAGGACGTCGGTTTCGCGGGCACCGTCGAATCCATAGATACAACAGTCCTGGCAAGGCTTATCGAGACGAACATAATTCCGGTTATTTCACCCGTTGCAACAAGCAATAGCGGGGACCTCTACAATATTAACGCTGATGAGGCTGCGAGCCACCTGGCTATGGCATTAAAGGCGGAGAAACTCTTTATATTGACAAATGTCCGGGGCATCATGAAGGTAAACGGCGACCTTGGCACCCTTTACAGATCGCTCAGCCTGATCGATGCGGAGATCCTGGGCAAGAGAGGAATTATAGCTGAGGGGATGATCCCTAAGACAAAGGCGTGTATCAATGCTTTGGAGGGCAAGGTGAAGAAGGCTCATATTATCGATGGGAATCTGCCACATGCGCTACTTTTGGAAATCTTCACGGATAAAGGAATAGGGACCGAAATTATTAATTTAGGAAGAAGGACTAAGGCGACGGAAGGACTCTAAAATACCAGCATAGTAAATATAACGAAATATTAAAAATAAAAACAAAAATTAAAAACAAAAACCAAAATGGAAAATTATTGATGAAGACTAAAGATGTTGTAAGGCTGTACGATAAGTATGTAATGAAGACCTATACGAGGGTACCGCTCGTTGTGGAGACGGCAAAAGATTCTCGCGTTATAGATATCGATGGCAAAGAGTACCTGGACTTCTTTCCCGGTTGGGCGGTAAGCGGCATAGGGCACTGTCATGACACGGTCATAAAAGCGCTTTCAAAACAGTCGAGGAAGCTTCTCCATGTGTCCAACAATTATTACAGCGTTCTACAGGGAGAACTTGCGCAGAAGATAATATCTCATGGGTTTCCCGGGAAGGTATTCTTCTGTAATTCGGGTGCGGAGGCTAATGAGGGAGCCGTGAAACTCGCGCGAAGATATGGCAATGAGAGGGGGAGATTTGAGATCATTACGATGAAGGGATCCTTTCACGGCAGGACGCTTGCAATGATAGCCGCAACAGGTCAGGATAAGGTTAAATCCGGCTTTGAACCGATGCCGGAAGGCTTTGTCCATGTCCCGTTCGGAGATATAAACGCCATTAAGAACGCTATAAACGATCGGACGGCAGGTATCGCGCTTGAATTGATCCAGTGCGAAGGTGGTATAAAAGTAGCGACAAAGGAATATATAGATGAAGTAAGAGACATTTGTGATGCAAGCGATATTGTGCTTATTTTTGACGAAGTGCAAACGGGTATCGGAAGGACAGGGAAGATGTTCTGCTATCAGAATTATAAAACAGTTCCGGATGTGATGACTCTTGCAAAATCGCTCGGAGGCGGCCTTCCAATAGGAGCAATCGTAGCAAGATCAAAATTCAGCGATGTTCTGACGCCCGGATCACACGCGTCCACTTTTGGCGGTAGTCCCATCGTGTGCGCGGCTGCACTCGGCGTTTTTAAAGCGATCGAGGAAGAGGGTCTCTTGCAAAACGCTGTTAAACAGGGCAGGTACCTGATTAAGAAGCTGTCGGCCTTAAAGAAGAGATATAACGTCATAAAAGAGATAAGGGGTATGGCGCTTACTGTAGGGGTAGAACTCTCTTTGGACGGGCAAGAGATATACGAAAGGGTCCTCGAAAGGGGATTACTGATAAATTGTACACAGAAGAATGTCCTCAGGATCATGCCACCGCTAACGGTCACGAAGTCACAAATCGATAAGGCGATTGGTATACTGGACGAAATATTAGCGAATAGCGGATAGGTTATTAGAAAAATAACGTTTAGCGTATTGCGTGATGCGGATTAGCGTATTGCGTGATGCGGATTGCGTATTGCGTATAGCGGATAAGTTAGGAAGATAAACTTTTCGGAAACGTAAAGTACTAACCTATACGCTATCCGCTATATGCTATACGCTAGAAGTTAAAGAGAGTTAACAAAATGAAGAAAGACCTGATCACAATTAAGGATCTCTCCAAGGCGCAGATCCTGGAGCTCTTCAAACTTGCAAAGGCATTAAAGAAGAAGCCGTTATCCAAGAGTAACAGTTTAAACGGAAAGTCACTCGCGCTCGTCTTCCAAAAACCTTCCAACAGGACACGGGTATCGTTCGATGTAGGCATGTTCCAGCTTGGTGGGAACGCAATATATCTTGGACCTGACGAACTGAAGCTCGGGGTAAGGGAATCCGTTAAAGATGTTGCTAAGGTTCTGGCAAGGTATGTTGACGGTGTTGTTGTAAGGACGCACGAACACCAGGATGTCATAAGCATGGCAGAGGCAGCGACTGTGTCGGTTATAAACGGGTTGAGTAAGCTGCTACATCCTTGCCAGGGTTTAAGTGATCTGTTTACAATAGATGAGTATTTTAACGATAGGAAGATCAAGATCTCGTTTATCGGAGATGGGAACAATGTGCTCCATTCGCTTCTTCTGGGATGCAGCATACTGGGGAGAGACCTTTCAATTGCAACGCCGGTGAATTGCGAGCCCGATCCTGGGATAGTAGCCGAAGCAAAAAGGTGTGCTTTTGCCAACAAGTCTACCATAGAGCTTACGAATGATCCTAAAGAGTGCGCACAGAATGCGGATGTGATATATACAGATGTGTGGGTCAGCATGGGTCAGGAGTCTTCGCATGAAGAGAGGATGAACGCATTTAAAGGATTCCAGATAAACGCTGAGCTACTCGCTTGCGCTAAGGAGAATACCTTGATCATGCATTGCCTTCCGGCTCACAGAGGTGAGGAGATCACCGACGAAATATTAGATAGTAAGAATTCCATAGTATATGACCAGGCGGAGAATAGGCTTCATGTGCAGAAGGCCATATTGTTGACTTTGCTCGGGGGATAACGATTAGTGTATTGCGTGATGCGTACTGCGTATAGCGGATAGGTTATTAGAAAAATAACGTTTAGCGTGTTGCGTGATGCGGATTGCGTATTGCGAATAGCGTTTAGCGGATAGGTTGAAAAGATAGCGTATAGCGAATAGCATATAGCGGATAGGATAGGAAAATAGGCTTTTATGAAACGGAAAGTACTAACCTATACGCTATCCGTTATATGCTAGAAATATGCTAGAATAATAATTCAGGAGCCAATATGAAAAAAGTTGTGTTAGCGTATTCAGGTGGACTGGATACGTCGGTTGCTGTTAAATGGCTAAAAGATAGAGGTTATGATGTCGTATGCTACCTTGCTGATGTGGGCCAGGGCCAGGATCTTGGGATCGCCAGGAGGAGGGCTCTTAAAACCGGGGCAAGCAAAGTTATAATAGGCGACTTAAAGAAGGAGTTCGTAGACGATTTTATATGGCCAACTTTAAAAATAAACGCAGTTTATGAGTCTAAATATCTTCTTGGAACAGCGCTTTCTAGACCATTAATAGCGAAGAGACTTGTTGAAGTGGCGCACAAAGAGCATGCCCAGTATATTGCTCACGGATGCACCGGCAAGGGCAATGACCAGGTAAGATTCGAAGTCTCTATTGGGGCGCTAGATTCAAAGATAAAGGTTTTGGCCCCTGTAAGAGAATGGGACCTTCCTACGAGGGAAGCAGAGATCAGGTATGCCAAGATTAACAGGATACCCGTGGATGTTACAAAGAAGAAGCCTTATAGCATAGACAAGAATCTTTGGGGTATAAGCATTGAAAGCGGCAGGCTTGAGGATCCGTGGTTCGAGCCCAGGCAAGACGCTTACCAGATGACAAGATCTATAGAAGAGTCGCCGAACAGGGCCTGCTACCTCAAGATATACTTTAAGAAAGGCATTCCAAGGAAGATTAACGGTAAGAGTTTTAGCGGTGTTGGACTAATTAAGAAACTGAATGAAATCGGGGGCAAATACTCTGTAGGAAGATCCGACCTTATAGAGGATAGGCTGGTCGGCATAAAATCGAGGGAGATCTACGAAGCCCCCGCTGCTTTGATCCTGCTCGAAGCCCATAAGGCTCTCGAAGGTTTGGTGCTGGATAGAGAGACCCTTAATTTCAAGGAGCTCGTCAGTTTAAGGTACGCTAGATTGGTATACGATGGGCTCTGGTATACGCCGCTCAAGAGCGCTATGGATAAATTCATAGATCACACCCAGAGAAACGTTGAAGGAACGGTAAATGTAAAGCTCCTTAAGGGCAATGTTATAGTTGCTGGCAGAAGATCACAAAACTCGCTATACAAGAGGGAGCTAGCAACCTATGGCAAGGGTGACAAGTTCGACCAGAGCCTGGCGAAGGGTTTTATTGAACTTTTTGGATTACCCTACAAGAAAAAATAATATGAGAATGTCGAAACTCTGTCCGCAAAAGATGCGGCCGGAATTTCATCATTCTCACTATATAGACGGAGGATACGATGACTAAGAAGTTATGGGGCGGAAGATTTGGCAAAGAGACCGACTCTTTAGCAGAAGAATTCACAAGATCCATAAGTTATGATCATAAGCTGGCCAAATACGATGTCCTGGGATCCCTGTATCACCTCACAGTTTTAAAAGACAGTAAGCTTATAACTCCTAAGGATGCCGCTAAGCTCGGCGCTTCTTTAAAGAAGATATACGACCGGATGGAGAAGAATAGATATTCTGTGAACGAGGATTGTGAGGATATTCACACCGATATCCAGAACACCGTGGAGAAGGACGTAGGGGAGCTGGCGCTTAAGCTGCACACCGCGAGATCCAGGAACGACCAGGTCCTGTTTGACCTGAAGTTGTTCAGCATCGCAGAAGTGAGCAATATCGAGGGCCTATGTTTAATGGTTATACAGTCCTTAAAGAGAGCGAGCAGGAAAGTAAAGGGTGTCATAATGCCGGGTTTCACGCATTTGCAGCACGCTCAGCTTGTTTACCTATCCGATTATGTGGCAAGTTTTGTCGAGATGCTGAAGAGAGATTGTTCCAGGTTAAGGAGCGTAAAGGAGAATATTGCGCTGTGCTTTGGATCCGGCGCGCTTGCCGGTACGCCGATCTACGCAAAATTATATAATAAGAAGATGAAGGGGCTCAAGATAACGTCTCCGGCGAATTCACTCGATACGGTTAGCGACAGGGATTTCGTGATCGAGATACTCTCCGCCTTATCGATCCTGGGGATGCACCTATCCAGGCTTTCGGAGGATCTCATAATATGGTCTACGAAAGAATTCGGTTTTGTTACCCTGGACGACGCGTTTGCGCAAGGCAGCAGCCTGATGCCGCAAAAGAAGAATCCGGATGTACTTGAGCTTATAAGAGGGCACACAGGCACTCTTTACGGAAACCTGGTGAGCGTACTTACAATGATGAAGGGCCTGCCGCTTACCTACAACAGGGATATGCAGTTGGATAAGCCGCCGCTCTTCAATTCCTTCGAGATCATGGAAAAAGCGCTCAGGGTATTGCCGGGGCTTATAAGCACTTTAAAATGGAACAAGGGCGTTATTGCGGCAAGGGTGCGAGAGGACGAAACCATATACTCGACAGACCTTGTTTATCATCTCGTAAAGAAGGGGATGCCATTTAAGAAGGCGCACGACATCATAGGTAAACTGGTCAAGTCCTCTGTTGATGCCGGCAGCAAGATCAGTGATATGGGAGACGAGGAACTCAAGCTATTTTCGGACAAACTTAAACATAGCGAAGTAGTGAAGCTTATGGATCCGGTCGTATCGGTGAGATCAAGAGTCTCTGTAAAGAGGCCTAAAGCCACACGTGTTTAAATTGGAAGTCTTGTGCAGAGATGGAGCTGCTGTTTTGCAAGTCCAAAAAACCTGTCATTCCCGCGGAAGCGGGAATCCATGGATAGACTCACTACGAGTTCGCTCTGGATCCCCGCTTGCGCGGGGATGACATGTGGGAAAACGAGAGGCTAAGATACGGATTGTGCATCGATTTAAATATAGAGGAAAATTTCTTTACTGCGAAGATGTAAGGGTTTCTGACATAGCAAAGAGGCAAGGGACGCCTCTCTTTATCTATAGCAAGAATACATTACTTGATCACTTTGGCAAGATAAAGAACGCGCTTAGAGACCTTACTCCTCTTATATGCTTTTCTGTCAAGAGCAACTCCAATCTTTCGGTACTTAAAACGCTTGTCAGCGCCGGAGCGGGACTGGACATCGTTTCGGGAGGGGAGCTATTTCGCGCAAAGGTCGTCAAGACGCCTCCGGAGAGGATCGTCTATGCCGGTGTCGGCAAAAAGCGCGATGAGATAATGGACGCTATTCGTTACGGCATATTCTTCTTTAACATAGAATCGGTTGAAGAACTGGAGCTCATAGACAGGTGCGCAAAAGAGGCAGGGAAGAAGGTAAACGTTGCTGTCAGGCTAAATCCTGACGTGGCAGTTTCCACCCATGACTATATAACTACCGGAAAAGGCGGCACTAAATTCGGTGTCGATTTTAAGACCGCAAAGAGTATCTTCCGGGCAAGCCGGAGATACGGAAGCTCCAAACTTTGCGGAGTGCATATACATGTAGGCTCGCAGATCCTGAAGACAGATCCTTTTCGAAGCGCCATAAAGAAGGTTTTGCGTTTCCTGAAGGAGAATGAGATATCGGTCGATTATCTCAATATAGGAGGCGGGCTCGGCATAGTATACTCAATGGAGAGACCGCAAACAGCGTTAGGGTTTGCCAGGTCGATAGCGCCTTTGATGAAGAGTTCAAACTTAAAGCTCATTCTCGAGCCCGGCAGATTTATATCTGGTAATAGCGGCGTAATGGTCACAAAGGTTCTATTCCGGAAGAAGGCCCAGGGTAAAAAGTTTATCATAGTAGATAGCGGTATGAACGATCTCATAAGGCCCAGCTTATATGAGGCCTATCACCATATCCTGCCTGCTACGAAACCTAAAAGTAATTCGAAGAGAGAAAAGTACGATGTGGTGGGTCCCATATGCGAAAGCGGGGACTTTATCGCCAAGGATAGGCTGCTCCGGGCGCCACATAAGGGAGATCTGCTTGTGGTTATGGGAGCCGGCGCGTATGGATACACGATGTCGAGCAACTATAACTCGCGGCCGCGCGCGGCTGAGGTAATGGTTGATGGGGAGAGCTTTTTCGTTGTGAAGAAGCGTGAGACATACAGGGATCTAGTAAGAGGCGAGTCTATTAAGGTTTAATATGAGGATAGATTTTGCGAAAGCAGTTGCCAGCGGAAACGACTTTGTAGTCGTAGACAACCGGGGCGGCAGGCTTTCAGATAAAATAAGCGGTCTTGCGGATCTTGCAAAGGTCGTTTGCAGGCGGAGGCACTCAATAGGGGCCGATGGGCTTCTCGTACTTGAGGATTCAGCGGCTTGCGATTTCAAGATGAGGATCTTCAATCCTGATGGTTCCGAGGTGACAATGTGCGGTAACGGTATACGATGTAGCGCACTTTACGCGCAAACGAAAGGCTGGTTCCGTGGCCCGGTCAAGATCGAGACCGGCGCAGGTGTGTTGCATGCGGAAACTGCCGGAAAAGAGAAAGGGAGCGCTTCCGGCGAGGCGCGCTTGTCTGATAACACTGCCAGGCATGGAATATGCGACAGTGTGAAGATAAAGATGACCCAGCCATGCGATATTAAGCTGGATATGAATATAGGGATAGGCAAGACTATCATCATAGTTCATGCTATCAATACCGGCGTTGCGCATGCGGTCCATTTTGTCGAAAATATAAATGGCTACTCTGTTAAGGATATCGGATCGAAGGTTAGACATCACACATCATTTCAGCCGGATGGCACGAATGTTGATTTTGTAGAGACGATCGGGGAGTCCAGGATAGCTGTTAGAACTTATGAGAGAGGGGTAGAAGATGAGACGCTTGCCTGCGGGACAGGAGTAGTAGCCTCGGCCATAATCTCATCACTCGCGCAAAATATAAAACAGCCCGTTGAAGCTTTAACGAGAAGCGGAGAAGTCGTGAAGGTCTATTTTAAAAGAGAACATAATCATTTTACGGACGTTTATCTGGAGGGCGATGCGTCGATCGCTTTTGAAGGGGGGCTTAACTATGTTTAGCGGTTCATTTGTTGCGCTTGTAACACCATTTAAGAAAGGGAAGATAGATAAGAAGAAATTAGCCGAACTGATCGAATTCCACATCGAAAATGGTACGGATGGGTTAGTTCCGGTGGGGTGTACGGGGGAGGCAGCCACTCTTACACATGAAGAGCAGAAGACCCTGATGAAGCTTGCTTGCCAGATCGTAGCTAAGAGGATCCCTGTGGTGGCAGGAGCCGGCTCTAACAGTACAAGCGAAGCGATCAGCCTTACTAAACACGCTAAGAGAGCGGGTTGCGACGGCGTGCTATCGATAACCCCTTACTATAATAAGCCTACGCCCGAAGGACAGTACAGGCATTATCAGAAGATAGCCAGGTCAGCCGATATTCCTATTATGGTATACAATGTTCCGTCGAGGACCGGCATATCATTAAGCCCGGAGACTGTAGCCAGGCTTTCGAAGATCGAAAACATTGTAGCGATCAAAGAGGCAAGCGGGAGCCTCGATCAGGTAAGTCGCATCCTCGAGCTTTGCGATATAACTGTTATGAGCGGCGACGACTCTCTTACGCTTCCGATGATGTCCATCGGTGCTAGAGGGGTAGTAAGCGTTGTGGCAAATATTATTCCGCGCGAGGTTCATGAGATGGTATCCTCCTTTCTTGAGGGTGATGTGACTGCCGCAAGAGAGATGCACTTTCGGATCCTGCCGCTATGCAAAGCAATGTTCATCGAAACCAACCCTATACCGCTTAAGACCTCCATGAAATTATTGAAGAGGTTGAATGGTGAGCTGCGTCTGCCTCTCTGTGAGATGGCAAGCGAGAATCGGGAGAAACTGAAGAAGACATTGAAAAGATACGGGTTGTAATCCAGGAGGATTATTGTGGTAAAGGTAATCGTGAGCGGAGCGCTTGGAAGAATGGGGAGGAGAATCACCGAGCTTGCCGAGAAAGATAAGGATCTTCTGGTTGTCGGGGGCGTGGATCTAAAAGCGGACCCGAATGTCAATGTTGTAGATAGTCTCGATAGCGTAAAAGATTATTTCGATTGCATTATTGAATTCACAACCCCCACCGCTACGATAGAACATGTGAAGCGTTGTACGACGTTCAAAAAATCCATGGTTATCGGGACAACGGGTTTATCTGAGGAGGAGGCCGGGCTTATTAAGGACGCTGCAAAGGCTATACCGATAGTCTACTCTCCAAACATGTCCGTGGGCGTGAACGTGCTCTTCAGTCTTATAGAAAAATCCGCTCTTGCGCTCGATGATAGCTACAAGATCAGTATAGAAGAGGCGCACCATATTCATAAGAAGGATAAACCGAGTGGGACCGCCAAGCTTATGTCGGATATCGCGAAGAAGGGAAGGGCCGATGATGATGTCCCTATAAATTCCATACGCAAAGATGAGATAGTAGGGGATCACACGATAGTATTCGAAAGCAGCGTTGATATATTAAGAATTGCTCATAGCGCAAAGACTAGAGATATATTTGCGCTCGGTGCATTGAAAGCGGCGAAATTTGTTTGCGGAAAGAAGAAAGGATTATTCTCCATGAGGGATGTCCTGGCTTTGTAGGAGACCTCTTTTAAGAAAAACGAGAGGATTGAATGGGCATAGAGATCAAACTATCGGAAAGGCTTGAAAAGTTACCACCGTATCTTTTTGTAGAGATCGATAGGGCAAAGAAGAAGGCCGAAGAAGAAGGAAAAGATATAATCGATCTTGGTGTGGGGGATCCTGATCAACCAACGCCAAGGTTCATAATTGACGCTCTCCATAAAGCGAGTCTCAACCCCGCAACTCACAGATACGCTCTGGATAGAGGTGTGTCCGAGCTGCGAATGGAGATAGCCGGGTGGTACAGATCCAGGTTCGGGGTAGAGCTTAATCCCGATACCGAAGTACTTCCCCTCATAGGTTCGAAAGAGGGCATAGCCCACATACCAATGGCTTTCATAAATAACGGGGATGTCGGGCTAATTCCGGATCCATGCTACCCGCCCTATAATTCCAGCATCATATTTGCAGGCGGGGAGCCTTACCATATGTCGCTTCTGGCTGAAAACGCTTTTTTACCTGATCTTGAGAGCATCGAATCCGGGGCTTTAAATAAGGCAAAGATCATGTTTTTGAATTATCCGAACAACCCTACCGCAGGTGTTTGCGATAAGTCATTCTTTAATAGGGTGGTTAAGTTCGCGGAAGATAACGGTATAGTGGTCTGTCACGACGCTGCCTACAGCGAGCTCTCTTATGATGGATCGAAGATGTCAAGTTTTCTTGAAGTGCCGGGCGCGAAGGATGTAGGCGTAGAATTCCATTCTTTTTCAAAGATATTCAATATGACAGGTTGGCGCCTTGGATTTGCTTGCGGTAATTCGAAAATAATAGCTGCGCTTGCGAAGGTTAAATCAAATATCGATTCCGGAGTATTTAATGCTATACAGGCTTCGGGTATCGAAGCGTTAAAGCGGATCGATAAAGTTGCGCGCGCTATACAGAAATTATATGAAAGCCGCAGGAACGTTTTTGTGGATGGTCTGGGCAATTCCGGCTGGAAGGTGCCAAAACCGAAAGCAACCTTTTATGTGTGGGCTCCCGTTCCGAAAGGCTATACATCGAAGAGTTTTGCAGCAGTCTTGCTGGAAAGAGCGCAAGTGGTGGTTACACCCGGAAACGGATTTGGCAAGAGTGGCGAAGGCTATGTAAGAATGGCTTTAACGGTAAGTGAGTCAAGATTGAAAGAGGCGGTAGATAGGATCAAGGGGATCCTTTGACCCGCCTTCGTCCGCTGCCTACGGCGACGAGACTTCGGCCCTCGGCTTCGCCGAGAGGCGAGCTCGGTTTTTCCCGCCAGTACATTAGTGTGGCGGGACCCCGCCATGTGATAGCAACGGCGGGGCGCTTCGCCAAAGAATGCCGAATGGATGTACAGATGTAAAGCTGCGGAGCTCAAAACATATGCGCGACAGGAGATCTTCGGTATATATAGGTATCGGGTCAAATCTGGGCGACAGGAACGCCAATATAGACAAGGCCCTCAAGCTCGTAAGCATGGTGAAGGGTGTAAAGCTGCAAAAGGTATCTTCGATCTATGAGACAGAGCCGTGCGGCGGACCTTTGCAGGGTAATTTCTTAAACGGCGTATTTAACATAAAGACCACGCTCGATCCATTTAAGCTCCTGGCAGAGCTCGGGAAGATAGAGAAGAACCTTGGAAGAAGACGAAGCGCGCTAAACGGCCCGCGCACGATAGACCTGGATATCCTACTATTCGGTTCGCGAAGGATAGATACAGAAAAACTCAAGATCCCGCATCCCAGAATGCATAAGAGGGAATTTGTATTAAGGGGACTTAGGGAATTGAATGCAAGAGTTGTTTGATCTAATATCACTATGAAGATAATTACCGACATCGACAAGATGAAGACCCACGCCAAGATCATAAAAAAAGTGAGGCGGTTGGTCGGGTTTGTGCCGACCATGGGTTATCTCCATGACGGGCATATGAGCCTTATAAGATCTGCCAAAAAACAGTCCGATATAGTTATAGCCAGCATATTCGTTAATCCTATACAATTCGCTCCTGGTGAGGATTTCGCAAAGTATCCGCGTGATAGCGCGCGCGACGAGGGCCTTGCGAAGAATTGCGGGGTGGACGTCTTATTCTGCCCGAAGCCTGAGGAGATGTATCCGGATGGCTTTTCCACCTATGTTAATGTAGAGGGGCTGACGAGTGGTCTTTGCGGCAGATCGCGATCCGGTCACTTCCGCGGGGTAACGACCGTTGTGCTGAAGCTACTGGAGATCATAAGGCCGGATATCGCATATTTTGGACAGAAAGATGCACAGCAGGCGATAGTGATAAAGAAGATGATAGAGGATCTGAATATGGATATGGTCTTGAAGATCCTACCTACGTTGCGGGAGGCGGATGGCCTGGCGATGAGTTCTCGTAACGCATACCTCTCAAAGGCCGAAAGAAGAGATGCTAATGTGTTATTCAAGGCGCTCAAGCTGGCCGAAGAGATGGTTGATCAAGGAGAGAGGAATTCCAGAAAGATCATTGAAGATATGAGAGACCTGATAAAGGATTCGCCTTCGGCAAAGATAGACTACGTATCGATAGTGGACACGACTCGCCTCGAAGATGTCTCTGAAATAGACGGCGAGGTATTGATAGCGCTTGCTTTGCGTATAGGTAAGACGAGGCTTATCGATAACGTAATTTTAGACGCAAAAGGAAAGGCATGACCGGAAATTCTAAACAAGATATTTTATACAAGGAAGATCTGAAGAGAAAGATACGTAAGCTCAAGGCCGAAAAGAACGCAGTTATAATTGTGCACAATTATCAGCGTGACGAGATACAGGAGATAGCTGACATCTCGGGAGACTCCCTTAAGCTGTCGCAGGCAGCCGTAGACACGAAAGCGGATGTCATAGTCTTCTGCGGCGTCTACTTTATGGCTGAGAGCGCTTCGATCCTGAATCCTGACAAGAAGGTACTTTTGCCGGTTAAAGAGGCGGGATGTCCGCTTGCTGACATGATCACGGTTAAGAAGCTGCGCGAAAAGAAGAAGGAGTATCCTGAGGCTGCGGTGGTCTGCTATGTCAATTCAAGCGCAGAAGTCAAGGCTGAAAGCGACATAAGTTGTACGTCCTCCAATGCCATAGATGTAGTACGGTCCATAAAGAGCAAGATGGTCATTTTTGTTCCGGACAAGAACCTGGCCAGGTACGTGCAGAGCCAGGTGCCTGAGAAGAAGATAATATACTGGGAAGGGTTTTGCCCTACTCATATCAGGCTTACGGAAGAGGATGTTTTAAAAACAAAGAAGAGCTTCCCTAAAGCTGAATTTGTAGCGCATCCTGAATGCAGCCCGGAAGTGCTGGAGTTGGCGGACCATATCTGTTCTACAGGGGGTATGTTTCAGTATGTTAAGGCGACAGATTGTAAGGAATTCATAATCGGGACCGAAAGTGGCATGCTCTACAAGCTGAAGAAGGAGAACCCCGGCAAGAAGTTCTACATGCCTACAAATCACCTGATATGCGCAAACATGAAGCTTACAACGCTCGGTTGGGTGGCTTATTCATTGGAGAACCTTGTTTACGAGGTAAAGGTTCCGGACAAGACCAGGCATAAAGCGAGGCTCACGCTGGATAGAATGCTCAGCGTAACAGAAAAAAAATGTGCCCGCGCAAGTCTTTCTTTCAGGTAATCTTAGAATTTGATATGAGGGTTGAATGTTCGGGATAAGGGTAGCAGTGAGATCAGAATAGCATGGGGAGACTAAAGGTCGGGATCATAGGATGTGGCGTGATAGGCGCCGAAATAGCTATTGCATGTCAGGATAGACTTAGCGCTGAAACAGAACTCATAGCCCTATATGACATAGACGTAAAAAAGAGCGCTGAACTTTCCAGTTTGCTAAAGAAAGATGTCGTTGTATCATCTTCCGAAGAACTGATAGATAGGTCGGACCTGGTTATCGAAGCCGCAAACAGTAGCGCAGCGCGAGAGATCGTAAAGAGATCCGTAGAGACCGGAACGGATGTTATGGTCATGAGCATAGGTGGTTTGATCGATTCTTCAGGTCTCCTGGAAGCTGCAAGAAAAAAGAATGTTAGAGTCTTCTTTCCGAGTGGTGCATTATGCGGCATAGATGGATTAAAGGCGGCAAAGTTATCTTATATTAAGAGCGTTACTCTTACAACTAGAAAACCGCCGAAAGGCTTAGAAGGTGCGCCTTACTTGAGAGAGAATGGGATCGAAGTCAGCAATATAAAAGAGGAGACGGTCATCTTTGACGGAACGGCCGATAATGCGGTTAAGGGCTTTCCCAAGAACATCAACGTAGCCTCGCTTTTAAGTCTTGCCGGCGTCGGAGCGGATCGAACGAAGGTGAGGATAATAGCGGTGCCGGGATCCAAAAAGAATATACATGAAGTTGAGATCGAAGGTGAATTCGGAAAGATAGTGACGAGAACCGAGAACGTTCCATCACGCAAGAATCCTAAAACGAGCGAACTCGCGATCCTTTCTGCTATCGCTACTTTGAAGAATATGACAGATAGCGTTCGGATGGGTACGTGAGGGAATGGTCCCGCCGTTACTTGCGTATGGCGGGACCCCGCAATGCGTTCTTCTTCGCTACGTATTTACATGCGTAGCTTCGAAGCAACTTAATAGTTTCTACTACGCTTGGCACATTAAGTGCTTAGCGTAGTAGAACGCAAGCACGGCGGGGCAAATGACTCGCCCTGTACGCCGCAGGCGGGCGAAGAGGCGGATGTTGATATTAACATTGAAGGGAGGTGAATCAAATGGCCAAAAAGATGGTGTGCAAATGTGGCATAAAGAGAAAGAGCGGTTATCTCTATTTCGTAGGCAAAGATGGTTGCGCGTACGAGGTTAAGATGGCTCGCGGCAAGAAGAAGGGTGGAGGAAAGAAGAAGATCCACGATTGTCGCATAAAGAAAGAGAAGGGCTATCTTTATTTCATCGAAAAAAAAGGAAACGTCTCTGCAGCTGAGATGCAGCGTGGCGGAAAGAAGAAGAAAAAGAAGAAAAAAAGATAACCACTACGCAGATGGCGGCATGCGGCATGCGGCATGCGGTTAGAAGGCCAGAGATGCCAAGCTAACCGTACACCGCATGCCGCAAACCGCACTTTGAATGAAGATCGAAAATGAGAATATATATGTCCAGGTAAAGTATTCAGATCTCGCCTGTGACCCCAAGAATATAGAGAGATACTTTTTTGGATTCGGAGGAGAACTGTACTTTAGTTCCGGGGAGATCTATGATCACGATCACAAGATAGCCGGAGAGATCAAATCATTCGTTAAAAGCAAGAACCTCGCCTTAAGGCTTCACGCCCCTATTATCGAGATAGACTATTCTGAGCTCCGCGATATTAAACCATACATCCATTCTACATATGATCGAGTTATAGATATCTGCCGGGCGCTTAGCATTAAATCAATTGTCGCGCATGCGGAGTTCAATTACAGGATCAACTTTTCAGTAAAGAGACAACTTGACGCTGCCGTTCTTCTATGGCGAGAGCTGTGTGATAAATGCGAAACGAAATTGATAGACCTGAATATGGAGAATCATAACGAATTGTTCGCGGACGATCTTGTAGCTTTGGCCAAAAAGATCGATTCGAAGCATTTTGGTCTGTGCTTTGATGTGGGGCACATAAATGCATTCAGCAATTCAAGCCCGGATGAATGGATAGAGAGTTGTCCCGGGCATCTGCTAAAAGAGGCCCATCTGGCTGATAACATGGGAGACGATGATACGCACTTACCATTGGGAGAAGGGACGATAGATATTAAGAATTTCGTTAAATCTTGTATTGAACTTAACAGGGATTCTGTTTTTGTGCTTGAACCGAGAAATGTCGAGGAGACAGAGAGGAGCCTACTCTTTTTGCGAAGAGAGGGCATTATTGATTAAGGGGGATTAACTCGTCTTTGCGAGGTGTCGTAAAGAACTAGCGCACCGAAGACCCGCCGCATGCTTCGCATAGCGGGATCCCGCCATAAGAAAGTAACGGCGGGACAATCTCCATGTTTGTCATCCCCGCGAAAGCGGGGATCCAGAGTAGGCTTGTAGAAAGTCCATCCATGGATTCCCGCTTGCGCGGGAATGACAGACTATTGAAAATGAGATTGCCTGCCTACCTGCAGTATGCAGGCAGGCTTCGGCACACTCGAATATTACGGTGCCTCGCAAAGACAGAAAAACGAGCCACAGAGATCAGATTATGAGAAACAGAAAAAATAAAAGTAAACTGCTGCAAATCTACAGGCGCCTATATGCCCATTTCGGGCCCCAACGATGGTGGCCGAGTGAAACGCTTTTCGAGATGATCGTAGGCGCTGTACTTACCCAAAATACCGCGTGGGCAAACGTTGAGAAAGCAATACATAATCTAAGGGAGAAAGATCTCCTCGATCCGCAAAGAATAGCCAGTGTAAATATGCGCAAGCTGCGCTTGGCGATAAGGCCTTCGGGTTTTTATAATGAGAAAGCAAAGAGACTAAAAGAGGTTACAGGGTTCTTGATAAGGTCCTGCAACGGAAAGATCGGCGAGCTTCGGGGCATTGATAAAGGAATCTTGAGAAGAAGATTACTGGAAATATACGGTATAGGTCCGGAGACCGCCGATAGTATCTTACTTTACGCGCTCAGGAAACCTGTCTTCGTTGTTGATTCCTATACGAGAAGGCTCTTGTTCAGGCACAGGCTAATTGGCGAAGCCGCAACTTACGACCAGATCCAGGCCTTATTTATGGATAATATCCCAAGACGCGCCGGACTCTTTAATGAATATCACGCCCTTATTGTAAAGACCGGTAAGGAGTATTGCAGGAAGAAGAGGGGTCTTTGTCATGCTTGCCCTCTCTTAAGATACAACGGCCACATGCGGTAGCGTATAATATTCTGTGTAAATTCAACATGGCAGATGGCTACGGCGTGGCCTTTCAGACGAATTTTGTGGCTCACTGCAATTGGTGTATTTAATATTTCTCGCCGACTCCGGCGGCTTTACTCAATTGCTTTCGTCCGCGCACAAAATTTTCTGTCTTCAAGGCCACACCGTAGCCATCTGCCTTAAGTTACACAAATGGAATTGACACAATATTTTTAACGCAACCCCACATGCAGAAAATCTGCACGCGGAAGAAAAATGTGATATAATATATTCCAATAAGAGATGCCGCAATTCACGTTCCAATTGAAACCGGAGGTGCATCATGATCTTTGGTCTGTTTAAAAAGAAGAGATCTCTTGCAGAACTCGGCAAGCCTATAGGGGAGATAACACATTTTTTTCCACATGTCAAGGCAGCGGTCATAAAATTAAAGAGTAGTACCCTATCCGTAGGCGATATCATTTATGTAAAAGGCCATACGACAGATTTTGAGCAGAAGGTAAATAGTATTCAGGTAGATCACGCCCCGATAGACGAGGCAAGGTCTGGCCAGGAGGTCGGGTTGAGAGTTAGATCGAAAGTGAGGCACGGAGACAAAGTATATAAAGTTTAGTAAATACCTTTAATCGATCTATATGCAGATATGGATCAGAAACCAAAAAACAAACCCAAAAATCATCTGTCAAACACATTTAGAAATGTCCTAAAAAAACATCTTGATATAAGAGGAAACATAGGGTATAATCTCGGTCATGAAAAACAGAATCTATAGAAAGGTGCTGCTTGGGTTGGGTTTCGACTGCAAGGACGGGCATGTCCGTATAACCAAAGGTGGCAACTTTCGTCTTTATGGAGGCTCGAAAGAGACACATTCGCTTATGCAGGAGAAGGCCATAAAATTCAACGAACAAATGGAGAAGAAGCATAAGTCGCTGGAGAATCTAAGCAAAAAAGAGTTCTTCGATATAGCCAAGAAGATCGGTCTTGCACTGCCCGAAGATCGTAAAGATAAGTAGTAATTTTCCCCGGATCGCGATCCATCCTGCCAATATATGTTTAAATCCGATTACAGATTTAGGTTGTCTCTCCTGAAATGTATGGTATCATATCTGTTAAGCAAAAGGGGCCTTTCCGAGCATGGTAAAAGGGAGGGGCAGGTCTTATTGAAGGGGGTGAAATAAATGGCAAAAGTTTCTGTAGATGATAGCCTTTGCACGGGTTGCGGACTTTGTGCATCGCTATGCGAGGATATATTCGAAATGGGAGACGACAATATCGCGAAAGTTAAGGGAGACTCCAGCGAAAAATGCGATCTGAACGAGATAGCATCCCAATGTCCGGTTGAAGCGATTAAGGTCGAATGATATAAATATACAACATTGATCAGAATGATCCCGCCGTTACTGATGTATGGCGGGATCCCGCAATGCCTAAGCACGGCGGGACAAATGCCTTCGCCCTGATCGCCATAGGCGGGGCGGAGGCATTTAAATTCTAAGAAAAGAATGCACATAAACAGGTACAAAAAAGTAGCGATCGATGCAGCCCTCAAAGCCGGAGCCTTTATTAACAGGCATGTCGGTAAGATCAAGGAGATCCGCTATAAGGGTGAAATAAACGTCGTCACCGATATCGATACCGGGGCCGAGGAGATCATTGTACGTACCATCGGTAAGGTTTGCCCCGGCCACACGTTCTTTGCTGAAGAGGGGAAGTATGGCAAGGGGGCATCTGACTTTACATGGATAATCGACCCGTTGGATGGTACCACGAATTTTTTGCATGGATTTCCTTTCTTTTGTGTTTCAATAGCGCTTGCGTATTGCGGCAGGATCATAATGGGCGTGGTCTACGATCCTTCAAAGAATGAGCTTTTTCATGCCGCAAGAACACAAGGGGCCTTCCTGAATAGGAGCGCTATAGCGGTATCTAAGGCCAGCAGGATCGATAGATCTCTACTAGCCACCGGATTTGCATATAACGTTAAACGAGTTAGAAACAATAATATAAAGAATTTCGTAAACTTTCTTAAGGCCTCCCAGGGGATCAGGAGAGGCGGCTCGGCTGCGCTTGATCTCTGTTATGTTGCGTGTGGTAGATTTGATGGATTTTGGGAACTATTTCTTAATCCGTGGGACACTGCCGCAGGCGCCCTCATAGTCGACGAAGCAGGCGGCAAGATCTCAAAATTCGATGGCTCCAAATACAATGTTTATGATAAGAATATCATAGCCTCAAACTCACTTATTCACTCCAAAATGGTTCGTATCCTCTCTAAAGACTAATAGAACAATTAAATATTTATACTCAAGAGCTATACCGTAGATAGTAGTTCAGCTCCCGGAGCTCGCAGTCTGTCTGGGTCGAGAGCTCCGGGAGCTGAACAGCGTTTCTCATACTGCTGTAAAACAGAACAATCGCTATAACAATTTGGCCAGCGGAAGCCATCCACTGCCTTAAAGTACCTTTAACAAGCCTTCTACCGCCATGGTTTGCTATAGGAGAGACGGGAAAGAGGGCTAGCTTCGAAGAAGGCCTCTGATAATAATCTGACAAGTAAAAATTATCCTTTGCCATCTTCTATTGTCTTGGGTCGCCATTTTGTAGAGGGAGAGAAGAAGGAGCCTTCAAGAACTCGCCCCGATAGAAGCGCCTAAAGAGGCGCTAATCGGGGCTCAAACATTTGAAGGCCCTTTTCGCCTCATATATTACCGCTCTCTCTATAATTCTGTCATACAGAGTAACGGATGTGGCAAATGAAACTTCTTCTCTCCCTCTACAAAATGCCTTAATTTTTAAGGCTCTTCCAAGCTAGCCCTCTTCCTCGTCTCTTTATGCTAGCCTTAAGGATAAGGAAGGTGCACCCTCTTTGAACGAGCCCTTAAAATTCAGGCATGTATGTTAGGCCTATTCAAGGTTTTCTTTGTCACATATTATGAGACAAAAAGGATGGCAGATGTTTGAGCCCCACACCGATATTGAGTCTTACGGACGTGTGTGGGGCGAGTTCTGCCATCCCCTTGAAGAGGCCTAAAATCATGCCGGTCCCGCATCCTTTGTCACTAGATGAGGCGGGAGAATTTTACTTATCTGCATATTTGCAGAGGGCTCATCAAAGAGGGTGCACCTTCCTTATCTTGTAGTCGGATGGTTAGCAGGATGAAGGGAGTGCTTGCTTCCGTTGGTTAAACTGTTACAATCGCTAGCTTTGTTAGGTATGAAAAAAGCAAGAAAAATAATCTTGACAAATGATTACACGTCTGTTACAATTAAGTTAATAAAAAGGTATAAAGTTAAAGGGGGTAATAAGCATGAAATACAAGACCATAATTGAAGTAACAAGTGACGCGAGAAATAATGATGAGGCTATCTATATCGCGGGTGAATATTTAAGGGGAAACATCGAAAGCGGTGTTGAGATTAGGTGCAAGAGTCACCCCAACAGAGCATTCGTGTTAACGGGGTTGACCATCTCACTGGCTCTTGCAATTACTGCGATATTTATATCGTCTATCGGGATATGCAAGTAACGCCGATATCGACACTTTACCCTGATAGGAGAGCGTTGGAATTTTGAAGAGACTATTAAGATATAGGAGCAAATAAAGAGATAAATAGATCATGGCATAAAAGTCCCGTCTTTCTGCGAAAGGGTAATTTTGTGGAAAGATGGGTTTTTTATTGTAATAGA
Organism: Candidatus Omnitrophota bacterium; assembly: GCA_043817155.1. Lineage (GTDB taxonomy): Bacteria > Omnitrophota > Gorgyraeia > JABMRN01 > RBG-13-46-9 > JBDRHE01. The sequence continues at coordinate 52,295 of JBDRHE010000003.1, forward strand.
TGGAGCATTGGTGGTAAAATAGGTATAAATAATGGAGGTGTATATATGGCAACGTTATTATTGTATGTTATTGGAATATTGTGGATAGTCTCGGGAGCGCTCCTGGTATTTGCTCCCGATGTATTAAGGAAGAACCTGTTCAATAAATTCAAGAAGATGAATTTAAAGAGGATAAGCATAGTCCCTATAATAGTCGGCATACTTCTGCTCTTTTCAGCTTCCCAGCACAGATACACCTTCTTAATTATTCTGTTGGGCCTTCTGGCTATCGCTAAAGGGTTCTATGGAATACTGGCGACAGATAAAGCAACAAAGTTCATGAACTGGTGGATAGATAAGGCCGGGAGCGCCGTCTACCGGGTTCATGGCATACTGGCCATTATCCTTGGGTCTATCGTACTTGTAGGTATCTAAAAGCATATCTTTCGATCTTAATTTAAAAGAAGACCCCTTTTTAATGATCGTCAAGACCGATCCTTCGTTTATAAAGTCCTATCTCGAAGATTCTTCAAACCTCCCGAACGGCCATGCCGATAAGGTGGTACTACCAGAGTCCATAGAAGAGGTGTGCTCGTGTTTGCGGGAAGCAAATGCTAAAAAGACACCCGTTACGATCTCCGGCGCGGGGACAGGCCAAGCCGGAGGACGCGTTCCGCTCGGCGGGATACTCCTGTCTATGGAGAGACTGGACGTTATAAGGGCGATAAAGAGATCGGTATCAGGCGGTTACGCTGTCGTAGAGGCGGGAGTCTCGATCAGGGACCTCAAAAGGGAATGCGAGAAGGAGAACCTTTTCTACACATATGACCCTACTGAGCAAGGCGCCTTTGTTGGAGGCACTATCGCTACAAATGCCTCCGGCGCGCGTTCATTCCGTTATGGTTCAACACGTAGACATGTTATTGGCCTCAAGATAGTTCTGGCGGGGGGCGACGTTCTTGAACTTGAACGTGGAAATAACATGGCGCAGGGCAGGGCTCTTGGCGTCAATGCCGGTAATAAACGGTTCAATGTTAAGCTTCCTTCATACACGATGCCCGATACTAAGAATTCCGCGGGTTATTATGCAAAAGAGAATATGGATATCGTGGATCTCTTTGTGGGCCAGGAAGGTACGCTTGGTGTTATTGTGGAAGCCAGGATCGGGCTTTTCGAGAAACCCGGAGGTTTCTTTGCCAGCTTCATATTCTTCCGGTCTGAAATAGAAGCTCAGGAATTTGCCACCTGTGCGTCATCGGCAGGTCCGTTATCCATAGAATACTTTGATAAGGGGTGTCTTGAGTTATTGCGAAAAAAATCCGGCAATGTACCGGCCCGGTCCGTATCCGCGATATTTATTGAAGACGAGATCCTTGAGAGCGAAGACGCGATCCTCTCTAAGTGGGAAGGGCTTTTGTCAAAGCATGCTATATCTTTGGAAGATACATGGGTCGCCATGAGCGAAAAGGCGCACATGGATTTTCTGGAGAAGAGGCGTTTTATTCCGGAACATATGAGTGAAATGGCAAGAGCATCCGGCTTCCCGAAAGTCAGTACGGATCTTTCGGTTCCTAAGGATAGATTGCACGAGATGATTAACTTTTATAAGGATCATTTAGATGGAGAGGGAATTGAGTATTTTATCTTTGGGCATATAGGTGATGCTCACCTGCATGTGAACATGCTCTCGTCCGATGATAACTCTTACGATAAATCTAAAAGGGTGCAGCTTGAATTTGTAAAGAAGGCAATATCCTTAGGAGGAACCGTATCGGCCGAACACGGTATAGGGAAGACTAAAAAAGAATTCTTAAAAGTTCAGTATGGGGCGCGAGGGGTAGAGGAGATGATCGCCGTCAAAAAAGTTCTCGACCCTAACCTGATCATGGGTCGGGGGAACGTCTTTGACTGTTAAGATACTCTACCTTCTCAAGCGTGGCAGTGACCTCCCCAACAAGCGGTATTTTTAGTATCTTGAGTACTATGTATAATCCAAGACGTTTCTCGTCACTCGAGATGTAACCCCAGGCGCTTGCGTCCCTTTGCCTCTTTCCTTCTTTCATGACGTACGGTTTCAGGAGGAACGCGTCGAATGCGCCGATCCCGGGGAAGACGACCTCGGCCCTCTTGCTTATATTAGCGAATATCTCATAGTTTCTCTCATTAAGGTTAACGGTTATCTTTATCGTATCTCCTACCTTTGCCTGGATGGTCCTGAAGAAGAATGCGGCGCTTACAGGGTCCTGCACATTCTCTTCTATTTTACATGTCTTTACACTGCCATCCAGTAGATTTTTATATATAGCGATCTTCTTATCAAAATCATAATCGACTACGAGATCCTTTTTATATCTGCCTTCCCGTTGTATCGACTCATAGTGCCGGCTTATGAGCTTACCGGTGTCTATGTAGGATATGAAGGTATCCTCCACCTTATAGAGTCTAGATAAAAATTCGTTTGTTCTGGCTATGGCTACTACCTTGTAGACTTCGTAACCTTTGAACGATGTAAGTTCCTCAATGGTTATTGTGCCTGTGCCTACCCGTATACCTTTCCACGCAACCATATATGTCAAGCGTTCACCTACGGTAAAAGCCGGAGATGGATCCTCGATCTTTTCCGATAGGGCTATCTTGGCGGAAGGGCGCCTTATTCTAGCGGTTTTTGCGCAACCCGCAAAAAAGAGAGATGCGAGTATTATAAAAAGAAGTATTCTCTTCATGTCACTCATATGATAGCGTAAGCGCTGAGAATTGTAAATCATAAAGTCAGCTGAACAAATACACAGATTGGATCAAGTGCGCCAGAGGTGAGGGCCTTCGGTGCAGTCTCAGCATAAAAAATTATGCCGAGATTCTTCTATCTTGTCTCTTTATAAGGTGATCGTTGGTATCTTTAGGAAATGCCGTAAGCCAGGATATACGAATACCTTGTATTACCAACTCTCACCTTGTAAAGAGACAAAAGAAGAATATGAGCCTGCGCCGAAGCCC
>JBDRHE010000004.1:0-17053 GCA_043817155.1 Candidatus Omnitrophota bacterium
CAATCTCAAGCTCACCTCGTCTTTGCGAGGCACCGGAATATTCGGACGTGCCGAAGCAATCTCAAGCTCACCTCGTCTTTGCGAGGCACCGGAATATTCGGACGTGCCGAAGCAATCTCAAGCTCACCTCGTCTTTGCGAGGCACCGGAATATTCGGACGTGCCGAAGCAATCTCAGCGAGCTAGTCTGAGATTGCTTCGGTGCGCTAACTTATTTACGGCACCTCGCAAAGACGAGTTATGTATCTGCGCATATATATGAGTTCATTTCGCCAATTGCTTCTTCAGATAGTCGATCCTGCTAACCGGTGTTGGATCTACGTTGTTTAAAACCGCAAGATAGAAACTCGTAAAATCCCCTATATAAATTAGAGACAGTATTCTATCGAGAAGCGTCGCTCCCATGCTTTCGATCTCTATGGTTTTAAATCTGTTCTTTCTAAGAATTGATGCGGTTATACGCATCCGCTCTTTTATCCTCGGGTGATCATCTCTGTCTTTTAGGATTATCGCTGTGAAATTACGTAGTAAAGTGCGCGGCTCCTCCCATCCAACTATCTCGTTGTGATTCATCTCAGGAAATACATGAGTTGATGAGAGTGTCTTGCTATTCTCCGCCAATTGACCTCTCCAGCGCGTGGCAACACCGCTTATCTTGAAAGATGAGTAGATCACAGGAAATCTTCTATAGATCTTTTGGGCTATAGACTTTGCTATATTCATCTGACCTTTCACCTGAGGCCCCAAGCGCTCTTCCTGTAAACCGCTTAAGAATGACGCGGCTTTTTTTATCTCACCGGATTTATTTCTAAGCATGCCCAGCTTGGAGAGAATAACGACTGCGGGAATAAAAGAATAGCCCAGCGCGCATCTTGGCGGAAACCCCTTTGGCATCTTAACGACTACGTCTTGATTCTTTAGAGCTCGCTCTTCTATCTTACCACCCGACGTAACGGCTATAATATTTGCGCCTCTTGCCTTTGCCTCATTGTATGCAGAGAGCGTCTCTTCGGTATCACCCGAGTAGCTGACCGCAAAGACGAGCGATCTTTTATCCACAAATCCCGGCATCTTATAGTCTCTATTAACAAAGATCGGAACTCCGACCTCGTCCCCTATATAAGCTTTTATAACATCTGCTCCGATTGCAGAGCCACCTAGCCCTGTAAAGACGACATTGTTGAATCGCTTTCTGTATCTCTTGCTGACAAATGTGTTCTCACCTATAAAGACGGCGTCCCTGCACTGCGTTGGAAAAGATAGCAGAAAATCGATCATCCTTTCAGTGTCTATTTTTTTGATATGCGCCATGCTGTCTAATTTCATCTTTGATCTATTGTCCGAAGCCCTGGATCGTAGCATCCGGAACGAGGCTCTTTAGTTCTCTTCTTGCCAATTCTTCCACTTCCTTGCTGGTAGTAAGGGTTAGGGCTTTTTCAGCGATAGCTTTGGCAGTATCGTAATTAACAGACCTGATGATCCGTTTTACCTCCGGAACGATAATCGCGGATGTGCTGAATTCATCCAGGCCGAGCCCCAAAAGAATAATGGTAAGAGCGATATCCCCGGCCATCTCCCCGCACATGCCTACCCATACATTTTCGCGGTGACCATTATCTATGATCATCTTGATAAGCCTGAGTATCGCAGGATGCGCGGGTTCATAAAGGTAGGCTATCTTTTCGTTCACCCTGTCAACCGCAAGCGCGTATTGTATCAAGTCATTTGTGCCTATGCTGAAAAAATCCACTTCTTTGGCTATGACATCGCTTGTGATAGCGGCCGAAGGCACCTCTATCATAGCCCCAATTTCCATGTTCTTATCAAAGGGGATGGACTTCTTCTTCAGACCATCCCTTACCTCTTCTAGAATAGTGTTCGCCTGTTTCAATTCCTCTACGCCCGATATCATCGGATACATAATCTTCAGGTTGCCATGGGCAGAAGCTCTCAATATGGCTCTAAGCTGGGCCTTGAATACCTCGGGTCTTGCGAGACAAAAACGTATGGCCCGCCACCCCATAAATGGATTCATCTCCCTCGGCACCTCGAACTGGGATAGAAACTTGTCGCCTCCCAGATCCAGCGTTCGTATAATAACGGTATGTGGGTAGATCTTCTCCGCTACCTCCTTATACGCCTTATACTGCTCCTCTTCGGACGGTAGATCTCTTTTATTCATATAGATATACTCGGTTCTATAAAGACCTATACCTTTTGATCCGTGAGCCAATACCGCTGATACATCTTCCGGGAATTCTATATTTGCCGCCAGTTCGATCTCTTTGCCATCAAGCGTCTTTGCGGGCAGATCTTTCAATTTGATAAGGTTCTTTTCGAACTTTTCGAACTGCCGCTTCTCTTTCTGATACTTCGCTATTGTCTCCTCTGTCGGATTTACCACCACAATGCCGCGATTGCCGTCTACGATCATGGCCGATCCATCCTTAACACTCGCTGTCACGGCCTCAAGACCTACCACAGCGGGGATTTCCAATGATTTTGCCATAATGGCTGTATGCGAGGTTCTTCCCCCTATATCTGTTGCGAATGCTATAACATTACCGCGATGCATCATGGCCGTATCCGAGGGCGAGAGGTCATAAGCTACAACCACTGTCTTCTTCTTTAGATCCGCCAGAGACCGATGCTCGGTACCTAAAAGGTTCTTTAATATACGCCGTCCTACGTCGCTTATATCGCTTACTCTCTCCCTCAGGTACTCGTCATCGCTCTTTGATAGAACCCTGATATACTTCTTAAGTACCTCCCAGAAGATGTATTCAACAGCTAGTTTATCCTTTTTCAGTTTTGCTATAACTTCGCTTATTAGGACCTCATCTTCCAGAACCATCAGATGCGCCCCGAATATCCGGGCTTTCTCCACACCCATCTCTTTGGATATCTTCTTATGAATGCCCAGTATCTCAATTCTCGTTTTAGCAAGCGCCTTCTTAAAACGCCCTATCTCATTTTCAATGAGCCTATCTTTGACCTCTTTGCGCGGAATAGCCACCTCTTCGTCGTAAAGAGGGTAGGCCTTCCCTATAGTTATCCCCGGCGCAGCGGGAATACCCTTCAGGACCGCCTCTTTTGCTATACCCTTCTTTTTACTGTCTCTTCTTCCCATCGAAATTATCCAGAGTTTCGCTTAATACAAGATTCTCGAGTTCCAATAGGGCTTGTTTTGCATCATTGCCATCCGCAATAATAGTGATCTTGCTCCCCTTTTCCGCGGCAAGCATCATTATGCCCATTATGGATTTTCCATTAACCTTCTGCTTACCCTTCTTCACGGTTATATCGCAATCGTACTTATTGGCTATCTGTACGAAGATGGCCGCGGGACGAGCGTGAAGCCCCGATTTATTCTTTATAAGAATTTTCTTTTCTACGGTTATACCCATATGCCTACCTTCGCCTTAAGAGAAAGCTTCTGTCCGCTTCCTAAAAACAGCTTCTTATGAAAAAGCATTGAGATCTCCTGAAAACTCTTATAGAGTCCTTTGTCCGACTCATTTACTGTGTAGACCGGAAATGACCATACATCTACCGGTTCTTCGAATGCATGGCTTATCTTGATCCCGCAGAACTTATCCGTTAAAGCAACTTCGCTGACATGCTTCATCTCTCTTTTGCGCATAAACCAATCGTCCTGCACGGACCAATTAAACTCGATACCAAAAATGAAACCGAATTCTTTGCCTGATATGTTTTCCAAATCGAATTTCATAAATATTTCGGATCCTCTTTCCAGTATAATACATTTATTAATTCGTAAAGCGTGCCGCCTACCGCTATTATCCGCTTCAGGGCCTACCGGAGATACAGCATCGACATTACCGTCCCTTGAGAGATTGATAATTATCCTGCCGTTCTCATCGGTCACCTTATAATTATGCGGCCCCAATAAGGAATCGTTTCGCAGATCAGCGTGCCTGGACTCGACAAACCGGGCAATGGACGTCCGCTGATCCATAGCGTGGCAGATAAGTGACAATTTTTGATACGGGTCGTAATTTAAGAAGTTCTTCAAATTGCGCTCTCTTATCCCAAGCGCGTCATAAAGGTCAACCGGCTGGTCCTTATCGATCTTCTTCATTATACCTCTTAGATCAACCCCGCATCTCTTCTTCAACTTTTCGTGATATGGTTCTATACGGCGAGACATTGTATTTACCAGGTTGTAAGATAAAGGCTTATAATCTATTTCAAACGCGGCTGCCGAGTGATCCGGATCGAGAAATATCGAGAGATATCTATTCTTTATACATATGGCATTGCTCGCATAGCCGCTCTTGCTTTCGAAGCTCGCATAGTTTGTGATCTCGGGTGATCCGTCCGGGTTATCCCCTTTTATCAGTTTATCGGCACATATAAGATGCTTATAAACCCCTTGCCTAAGGTGCCTGGTATAAACACCCCCAAAGACACCGTGCCAATAAGCGCAGTTGGATTGGGCTTTGTAGAGCTCTTTTGTCGCGTCTTCTCTTGGGACTCCGGAATAAGGAGAGCGCGCTTCTTTTGCCATGTTCTTTATCCTTCTGGAGGCTGAAAGCATTCTCTCTTTCATGCGTTTTGATTCAGGATATTTCTCAAAAAAATTATTAAAATTACCTTTGCACCACCCGAACATCTCTTCATAGCTCGAATGCGGTATATCGATCTCTCCGAGCTTCTGGGTCTCGCTAAGCGCCTCTGTGAAGGTCATAGTCCTGATCCAGCTGCTCGTTTCCAGCAACGTAAAGAACTTATCAAGCCATCCCTTCTTGAAAACCCAATCATATGTGTGGGGCCAGAATCCAAATTTTTCGCAATCGTCCGCAAATGTAACCAGCTGTCCATCCCGCCTATCACACTGCTCCTTAAGAAAATCTATACTTGTTTGCGGCTGTCTAAAAGGCATCGTGTATCTCAATTTCTTTATAGACGCAAAGACATAAAAATCATCCACGCCTTTAACTGAGTAATATCCAAAGACGTCTTCATCCCTCTTACCCGAACACTTTAGATGGAAATCATCCAATATAGTGTATTTCACTTTTAGCGCTTTCATTATCGGGATAAGGCTTGGGTCCCACACCCGCTCTGAAAGCCAAATACCTTGCGGAGAGCAACTGAACTCATCTCTTATTGTACGGGTAAGCATCTCAACCTGCCCGATTGCATCGTCGCTGGGTATCATCGATAAGATCGGTTCGAAGTATCCTGCAGTCAGGATCTCGACCTGTCCTCTTTGAACAAGATCCCTTATTCTTGCTACGAAGGAAGGCCTGGCCTTGATCAGCCATTCAAGAAGCGATCCTGAGTAGTGAAAGGACACCTTTACTCCGGAATGCCTCTCCAATACACTTAGGAAAGGTTCGTAGGATCTTTCGTAAGCATTCTCAAAGATCTCCGTAAAATTGTCCACGGGCTGATGGCAATGCAATCCCATTAAAAAGTTTACCTGATTCATATGTTATGTCGTTTGCCTGTTGACACCATGTCTACAATTATCTTAGCAAGCTTGTGCGATTCATGACGCACATAATCTTTCGTATCTACTATATTGGCTCCAATCATCCCGCAGCCCAGGCCTTTCATCGCCTCTTCATCTACAACAACAGGGTCCGCACGCTGCTGCTTGTATTTTTCTATCAGCGATCCCGGAACTTTCCCGGTATTGGCTATGCAGTAGTTAATAACGTCTTTTCCGACATGGTTAACTATGGCTCTTACATGCGCACTTGCCGTATAGCTATCCGTCTCTCCTCCCTGTGTCATAACATTGCATACGTATACCTTTACCGCTTTCGATCGTTTGATCGCTTCGACCATTCCATCTATAAGAAGATTCGGCATTACGCTGGTATAGAGGCTCCCCGGCCCGAATACTATTACATGAGCTCTCTTTATCGCCTCGAGTGATTCTACGGTAGGCCTGCAATCACTCGGTTTAATATACATCCTCTCGATGGGGCTGGCGTTTTTGGGAATCTCGCTCTCCCCAATAGTCTCCGAACCATCTTTGTGTACAGCTCTCAACACGATTTTTGCGAGTGTTGCCGGAACAACGCTCCCTCTTATGGCCAAAACCTTGCTTGAAGCTTTGATAGCTTGTTCAAAATCTCCTGTGACCTTCGACATGGCAGTTATGAAAAGATTCCCAAAATTGTGCCCTTTAAGATCCTTCCCATCATCAAAACGGAATTGGAAGAGTTTCTCCATCAGAGGCTCGGTATCCGCCAAAGCAACCAGACAGTTCCTTATATCGCCCGGTGGAAGAACATTGAAATCTTCTCTTAGGCGTCCGCTTGAACCCCCGTCGTCCGCGACTGTCACGACTGCCGTTATATTCGTAGTGTACTCTTTCAAGCCGTGCAGAAGGGTCGAAAGACCCGTCCCACCTCCTATAACAACTATCCTTGGCCCTTTTTCAAGTATCCTTTTTTGATAGATCTTATCTACAAGCTCCTCTTCTCTCTGCGGCAAGAATACTCCGACGAATGACTTGATTATCCTGCTAACTCCGGTCACAACTATCAGTCCGCCGAGAACTATGACAATGGCTGCAAAGGTCTTGTTCTGCGGAGACCTTTCGGAAATGACCATCGCGAATCCCATAGCAATAAGTACAATGCCTATAGTGATAAGCGAGATCCACCTTTTGATGAACATTCCGGGATATAGCCATTTCAATTTGTGCATAAATTACTCGACTCTCTTCTGGTCTTCCTTGCTTATGATATCAAAAAGCTCCTTATCGCTCTCGGCATTCTTCAGCAAATCCCGAAAATACTTATCTTTTAATAACCTGGAGATATGCGCAAGCGCTTTGAGATGTGGCCCCGCGGACTCTTGGGAAGCCAATAACATAAAGAAGATATATACGGGCTCTCCATCGAGGGAGTCGAAATTAACACCGCCTTTGGATATGCCAACAGCGCCAATGAGGTTCGTTATCTTTGGAGATTTGCCATGCGGAATGGCTATACCTAGGCCGATCCCGGTAGAACCGAGTGACTCCCTGTCTGTAAGTATCTCTATTAATTCTTTTTTGTCTTTAGGTTTTACGGCACCTGATTTTATTATAAGGTCGGTCAACTCAACGATAACGCCTTTCTTGTCTTTAGACTTCAGAAGAACCGTCACCGCTTTTTTGCTTATAAAGTCTGCTATCTTCATCCAGATATCCTCCTAATTATAATGCAATATAAGTTCTTGATCGTTTAGCGCATTCTGCTAAACTCATTATCCTCATCATGAGGACAAAAGACCACCATTACCAAACTTCTGACATCCCGCATAAGGAACGAGTGTTTTCCACGCTTTTTATGAAGAAGCCAAAACCGTTACGACTCATCGTCATTGCGAGGCACCGTAAAATTCGAGCGTGCCGAAGCCCTACAGAATCCGAAGGATTCTGTAGGGCTTCGGTGCGCTTAGTTATTTACGGCACCTCGCAAAGACGAGTAAGTGCCGCGCATTTTTTCGATGCCACATCATCCAGAGAGCGGGAGACCGGGCTCGAACCGGCGACATTCACGTTGGCAACGTGATGCTCTACCAACTGAGCTACTCCCGCGAATTTTTTGAAAAAAAATTCGTCCCGAGAACGCGACCTATGGGAGCGTTCGAGGGGCTATTGAAAATATTTTTACCGAAGTATCTTGCTAGCGTCTATGACAAAGGTCCTTCAGCGCCTGCAATGCTCCTACTCGTCGCATTGTTTAACAGCGCTTCAGGATCAAATTCGTCTTCGGCGGCAAACTAAAGTCCTTCAACAATGATCAATCCTCCCAAAGGTCGGATTGATTGCATTGCTTCAGGATCAAATTCGCCTTCGGCGAATTTGGTACCCGCACTAGGAATTGAACCTAGAACCTTGACATTAAGAGTGTCCTGCTCTACCAATTGAGCTATGCGGGCACATTTTCTTCCATGAGATTCCCAGTCTCGCCGAAGCCAAACACGATAAGTATTTGGCGCCCCGCCGTTGCTGTCGCATGGCGGGGTCCCGCCATACGCAAGTAACGGCGGGAAAGGCGGACGGGCCCGTTATATCCAATATCAGGGCTATTATTATATCAAAATAGTAGTACTAAGCAACGAAAATCTTAACTTTTTAGTATCCTCTTATGGTAAAAGAGGATATGTTCACGAGCTGATTTACTGATGGGGCGAGATAGCCCGTCTTCGCGCCTTCGGCTTGCCGAGACGTAGCTCTGAAGGATCTACCATTAGTTAGCATCCTTCAGAGCGTCCCGCCGTATGCTGACGCATGGCGGGATCCCGCCACACACAAGTAGCGGCGGGAAAGTCTGGTGCGAGAGGGGGGAGTCGAACCCCCATGCCGTAAGGCATACGGTCCTAAGCCGTACGTGTATTCCAGTTCCACCACTCTCGCGTCGCAATAAGTGCCGCTATCCTTCGTTTGCGTTTTAATGCAATGACGTTTTTTTTATAATAAATAAAATCTATTATTTTTGCCGTTGCCTGCATATAATAACTAAGGTGAAAACCTCTCTTGATAGTATGAATAGAGCCTTTTACACCCAGTCGCATTTCTACTACAGTATTTAACCACTCCAAGAAGGCCCTACTCCCCGATGCTATTCTTATTCTAAATTGTTTATGTCTGCTTTCGGGATGCATGAAATATCCGATGTTTCCGTCTCCATCGATCAATCCTCTAAAAAAATCTGGAAAATACACTGGAGGGATGAGAAGCGTTTTTAAAACTTTACTTTTATTGGGACACAGTCCAATATCGGTAAAAAAATTATACAATCTTACGTTGCCGAAATGCATAACATAATATCTTTTGACTTTATCTTTCGAATATCCACTCGTTTTTCTTGAAATTTTATTCTTTAATTCTAAACAATCCTTAAAACTCTGAATTAAATCTCTGTCCTTGGAAACATAGGTCATATGTCTACCATCCGGTGATAAGTTACCATCGGCGGTTAGTAAGCCTACAACATAGGCCAACTTGTTGCTCCATGTAATAGTTTCCATAACTTATTTAAATAAAATATGTTGCGTAGTATATATACGTAAGCTAGGGCGCGTCTGCCAGTTCTCCCGCATGAAATTCTTCAGTGAAGAATCTTCTGCGGGATCCCGCCACACGATAGTAATGGCGGGGCGCCACACCCGCTCGGTTTATTTGCTCGACTATTATAACGCGATCCAGGGCAATCTTCAACTGTTAAATGGAAAAAATAGGGGCAGTTAAAAAGCTTTCAGCTGACAGAATCCCTGAGGCGGCTTTCTTGGATATGAGTAGCGGCAAGCTGAAGGATCGCCCCACAAGAGCTCTATTGTATCTGCTGGGTCGCCTATTAGAAGAGCGTGTCGGTCTATTTTCGCAGGTCGTTGCCTACCTGGAAGCCTTTGGCGAGAAATCGGCCTACTTTGTAGTACTTGTGGGTCCCGGGATCGAATATGAATGTCTCTAGCTTACTCATATCGGGCATCTCCATATCGCCCAGGATCTCCTGGTCACATTTTATGTCTTTTATCTCACCCACAAACATCGTGTGTGTGCCCAGCTTTATATGTTTAAGAAGGGCGCATTCGGCTACCAGGGAGAACTCCTTAATGTATGGCGCATCCACCAGATCGCTCTTTACCGGTGTAAGCCCCGTAGTTTTAAATTTATCTCCGTTTGCTCCCGAAACTATTCCGACATAGTCGGCCTCTTTCAGGTGCTTCTCCCCCGGAACGCTCACAGTAAAAGATCTTCTCTCCAATATGTTCTTGTAGGTATGCCTGGATTCTCTTAGCGATACTGTGACACACGGCGGTTTTGAAGAGCATACACACGCCCAGGATGCAGCCATTATGTTTGGCTTCCCCTCTTTATCGTAAGAACCGATGATCCATACCGGCGCCGGCGTAAGAACTGTTTTCGCTCCTAAAGATCTCTTCATCTGTCACCCGATCCAAAACTTCATAACGGATTCGCCTTCTTCCTCTTCTTTCTATCGTGATCCTTCTTCCATAAGCGGGAAAGGCCTATACCCACCATCCACCATTTTACCCTTGTCTGGATCCGGTATCTCCTTCTGCATAATTTATTGCGTAGCAGCTTCATTTAAACCTTCCTTTTCTACTTAATATACATGCCGTATAGAGAATTTGCAAGCCCCGTTTCAAATCGCTCACACAAATATAGAACGATTTGGAACGGGGCAAGCCCCATTACAAATCGCTCACACAAACTCTGTAGCTATTTCAGAAGTACTCTGCGCAGAAAACATTTTCATTACTCAAATGCCTTTATAGAGCGATTTGGAACGGGGCAAGTATATTAGCCTATGAGTAGAGAACGGTAACTTATATCATTTTTTTATTGTATGCGTGAAGTATTTATGCTAAATTAATCATCAGATAACTGCAAAACCAGTGGACGTTATGTTTAAAAAGCAACTAGACATATGAAAAAATTCTTCGCCGGTTTCATACTGGGTATCTTCTTTATCGCTACGTTATACTTTTTCTTCGCTCCTCAAAAGGAGCTCAAGATTTATGTCGGGCGCCTTTTAGACCTGGACACAATATACCTGACTAGCGGAACAATGCTACGGGGTTGGATAGTCAAAGAGGATGATGAAAGGATTTGGGTAGAGACGGATAAGGACTCTTTTACTATTCCGCGTTCTAAATGTAAAGGTATTCAGAAGAATGTCTTACTAAGGTATCTGCGGAGGTCTATTTAATCTTGCACAATGATATCCTGGGAGAACAATCCCTTAAAGAAAGGATCTATCTTCGAATCCCGGCCAATATACAAACTGCGGTCTTTATCGATAATAAATTTTATGAAAACGCCGTCATAAGCGACCTAAGCATGACGGGTTTCTCGCTCACTGCAAAGAAAGCGATCAATATTTCCGGTGATTTTTTGCTGCGTTTTCGCCTGCCTCTATCCTGGAAGACTATTAAAGCCGTGGTCGCCGTAAAGAATAGGGAGCCCGTGTACGGTAAGGTAAGACATGGGTGCCAATTTTCTCATCTTTCAGCTAATGACCGTAGTAGGATAGAGAATTATGTACTGCGTTTTGTAAGTATTTCACGCCTTCGTCTTCTTCTCTTTACAGCAACTTTTTTCCTCTGTATCGATTCGCTTCTCAGGATCTTCGCATATCTCCTGCATATATATTACAAAGACCTTCCCGTATTCAACGATACTGCACAAGCGGGCATAGCCGAGAATTACGGCTTTGCGCTTCTAGGATATATGATCGTCTCTTTTGTCGCTTTTATGCTATCCGGCAGACTAAGTAAAAGAAGTTACATATTAAGCATCTCTTCTCTTGGATTGGCATTTATCTTTATACTCATAAAGACAATCTCTTATGTTAACGCAAAGCTTTGGACGGACGAGTCGGTATTTATGAGACTCGTATTCTGCTCAGCTTTCTTGCTAACTGCATATACGGCATCGGCCCTGCTTGCCAACATGATCTCTTTAGAGAAGATAGCTTTTCTTATCAATTCAATTAATGCACATAAGGTAAAACACAAAAATGGCAGGGTGTCTCGGGCATAAACGAACCGCGGCTTACGTCTGGGGTCTCGAGGTTACATATTCCCAACCCGGGGTTGGAATTCTTCTATTCTAAAAGGTACACGTCATTTGACAAATTTTCAAGAATACGCGTGTAATATACCCGTTCGCTACCGCCACCTTATAACGCCAAACCCGGCTCCCTTTCTTATGCTGACTTCCGAGGCATCAAAAGCATTATCTTCAAATCTATCGCAAAGCTCTTTCCATAGCCTTATCATATCATCGCATTGTCTGATATCATCTAATACCAAATAGCGAGGGTTCAGTTTGCCGCCATAGATCTCGATGCTCTTTTTCGTATGCTCATACTCGTGAAGTGAATCGATAAAAAGAAGATCGATATCTCTTTCGAATAGCCCGATCGTCTTTCTTACCACATCTTCACTCAAAGCATCACCATCTACTCTCCTAATATGGGGATACCGTTTAATCCCTTCCTCGTTCTTTCTGGCGATATCTACCGTAACTAACCGGCTGACTGCCATATCGCGCTTATCTATTCCCTGGCTCATCGACATAATGGAGCCGCCGCAATTCGTACCTATTTCGAGTATCTGTCCAAGCCGCTCCAGTTTCACAAGCCCGGCAAGAAGAAAATAGTAATTTGTGGGACGCCCTATGAACGCGCATGGTCCCGTAGTGCCGCCATAAGGGCATCCGGATAGATCAATACGCCTCCCTATCTCCATAGCCTGGATGCAGATAGCTTCCAAATGTATAACTGTCGTACTTCCAGAATTGGACATATGCTCTTATATTAACGATCGGTCATATGGTAGCGAGGGCTAAATTTGCGCTACTGCATGCAATGTTTTTTACTTTTAGTGGAACCCCTGACTAAAGTCCGGGGCTCCCTCCATCGAAAACACATATCGCGCGGCGCAATGAATTTCACCATACGAAACTCAATGCGGACGGATCAAAATCGATGCGGATTATGCCCGGGCTGCCTGTGCTGCTTTTTTTTATGACGTTTTCTCAGATTTTTACTATGCTTGTGAGAAGATCGAAAGTTTTGCGCACTTGAAGAATAGTAGGTAAATCTTTCGCGCGGGAATTCGGGGTGTTCCGTTATCGGCAGAGCGGTCTTTATAATTTTCTCTATGTCGCGTATATCCCCGCCTTGCTCGGGCTCCGCAAAAGAGATGGCGCGGCCCTCATGGCCGGCGCGGGCGGTCCTACCGATCCTGTGTACATAGTTCTCGGCGTCGTCCGGGATATCATAATTTATGACAAGCTCGATACCGATAACATCTATGCCTCTTGCAGCGATATCGGTCGCGACCAGTATTCTATACTTTCCCACTTTAAAACCATCTAGCGCTTCTCTTCGCTGGCCAAGCGAACGGTCCGAGTGTATCTCCGCGGCGTTATGACCCACCCCCCTTATGAACCTGGCGATCTTTCGAGCGCCGATCTTTGTTCGGGAGAACACGAGCACCGGCCCATGATACTGATCCAGCAGTTTTGCAAGTAACCTTTTCTTTTCAGGCTTCTTAACAATAAAGAGTTCCTGTATGACGCGTTCGGCCGTTGTACCGGACGGCGCGACCTCAACATGAATAGGCAGCTTCATATGCGAGGCCGCTATTTTAATGATCTCCGCCGGGATCGTTGCCGAGAAGAGCATCGTCTGCCGATTCTTAGGGATGAATCTAAGAATACGCTCGATCTGCGGCATAAAACCCATGTCGAGCATGCGATCGGCCTCATCTAGAACCAGGACAGATACATCAGCCAAAAGAACTGTGCGTTGATTCATGTGATCTACCAGGCGTCCCGGGGTCGCGATAAGGATACGTGGATTTCGTCTTAGCGCCTTATGCTGCATATGCATCGAAGCCCCACCGATAATAACAGCCGTCTTCATGCCAAAGAGCGGGGCGATCTTCTCGAAAGTCTCATGCACCTGTAGCGCAAGCTCCCTGGTGGGCACCAAAACTAAACAACGACCTCTCCCCTGGGATAAGCGCTGAATAATAGGGATAGCAAATGCGAGCGTCTTACCGGTCCCGGTCTGCGCCACTCCTATAACATCCTTGCCTTCTATCCCTATAGGAATTGCTTTAAACTGGATCGGCGTAGGAATCGTAAATTGCATCCGTTCTAATGTTTCGAGTATCTTAGGGGCTATCCCCAGACCATAAAAAGAACTATTTGGTTGCTTTGGTATTTCGACCATAATTTTGTTACTCCTTATTTTCTTTTACCTTGAACTTTGAATAAACCCAGTGAACTCTTTGCAAAACAGTTATGTTGGAAAAAATGGCAATGATCCATAAGAAGACCGGTATCTTATTTAAAATGGCGCCCAAAGAAAGCAATATAATGCGCTCGGGCCTCTTAATAATTCCCAGCTTACACGTAACCCCTAGCGCCTCTGCTCTCGCGCGACTATAACTGGTTATAAAAGCTCCTGTCATTGCCGCGCATACAAGTATTACATTCAGAGTATCTATTCTAAAAAAAAAGTATAACAACAACCCGCCGAATATAAAAAGCTCTGAATATCTGTCTACCACCGAATCGAGAAATGCTCCGAATTTAGTCTCTCTCTTAAATTTCCTGGCAATATACCCGTCTAAAAGATCGCATAAGCCCGATAAAAGTATCAGGATACCTGCAAGCCTTATATATCCTGCCGCAAGGACCAGACCCGTTATCATTCCAAAGCCCAGCGTCAGTAAAGTCAGTATATGTGGATTTATCGATCTTTTAAAAGCAAAGGAAAGAAAGTGGTCTAAGAATATGTCGGACTTATGGGCGCTATCTTTGGTCATTGAAAAAATATTCTACCTTCTCCTCTTGCCGCTTATAAAATCTCGCAGTCTCTCCATGGCTTCGTTATCGGAAATTTGTATAGGCGGATGTTTCATAAAATAAGACGATGCATTGTAGAGAACTCCTCCAACTCTTCTGTCCCTGGCCAGCTTACAGCACCTTATGGCGTCTATAACCACTCCCGCGGAATTCGGTGAATCTTCTACTGACAACCTGAGTTCTATATCGATCGGGAAACCACCGAAGCCCTCCCCTTCCATCCTTATAAAGCCTACCTTGTTATCCTTCTGCCAGGGTACATAATCTGATGGGCCGATGTGAATATTTTCGGAACTTACTTGAGTGATCAATTGTGACTTTACGGCGTTCGTCTTGGATATCTTCTTAAAACGGAGTCGCTTCCTATCCAGCATATTAAGAAAATCTGTATTACCCCCGGTATTTAATTGATAGGTTCTTTTAAACCTGATCCCCCTGTCGCTAAAGAGCTTCGCCAGAGCCCTGTGGATAATGGTCGCGCCGATCTGTGACTTTACGTCATCTCCTATTATCGGTATCTTCCTGGCTTTGAATCTCCTTGCCCATGTTTCATCAGAAGCGATAAAAACCGGTATACAATTAATAAGACTTACTCCCCGGCTAAGACAACATTCCGCGTAATGTTCTGTAGCTTTCTGTGAGCCGACAGGTAAATAATTGATCAGTATCTCTGCTGCGCTATCTTTTAGGATCTTCCTTATATCGCAGGCAGGGGCCCGGGAAACTAAAAATCTCCTATCCTCCGGGTAATCCTCCATGTGAGCAGAATAGCCGTCGAGAACAGGGCCCATCTCTACCTTTACCCCATTTGAGGGTACGTTGCGACATATCACCTTTGTGCAATTGGGCTTTGCGAATATCGCTTTGGATACGGGTTTACCCACCTTCCTCTTATCAATGTCAAAGGCGGCTACCACCCTTATGTGCCTGGGCTCATACCCGGCCAGGTTGTAATAAGCAAGCCCGGGAACGGTACCACCGGTCTTTAATTTAGCCTTTTTGTAGTGCGCGATCCCCTGTATGAGGGAACTTGCGCAATTTCCCACACCCGCAATAGCTATTCGTATTTCTCTCATAATTTATCCCGGCTCTTAAACATCAAATAATGACATCTCACCGGCCGCCCCTACCCTTGGGGGAAAGACCCTTCCTCATACATAAACCAATTCTGCGAGTCGGTTACGTATGAATATAGATTCATGAGCAACTCATGGTGCTTGCTCTCTTCTGAAAGCAGGAATTTCAGCAGCTCCTTAAGGTTCTTCTCCTGGGCGTCTTTAAGCATATTCTCATAATATTTGTATCCGCTGTTTTCAAAGTCCATCGCAAATTCGAGCGCCTGTTTATCGTCATCGTTCGGTTTTATCTTCTCGTTAAGCTCGGATATGCCGGTTGAAAATATCTTAAATTCTTCCGATCTTGCAATCTCTGTATCATCCGGAAGAACGGACGGAAGCTCGCTCTTCTCATTAATGGCATTGGAGAATTTCTTTATCGACTCAATATGAAATAATTCGTTTCTTGCAAGAAAATCGAAGGTCTTCCTGGCAACATCATTCTGCCCTCTCTGCGCGGCCTCCATGTAAAATTTATGCCCTTTCTCTTCCATACTTAGGGCATCTTGCAACGCAATGGCTAACGTCTTCTTCTCCATCGCTCTCCTCCTTCTTATATCAGATCTATCTCCAATTCTCTGTGAATTTTATAATATCGTTCATCATCTTTACGGACTGTAAAGGATAGGCGCCTACTGCAGTCTCCCCTGAAAGCATGAGATACCCGGAACCATCCAGTATGGCATTTGCGACATCGCTTACTTCAGCGCGCGTCGGCCTCTTATGTTCGGTCATGCTTTCAAGCATCTGCGTAGCAGTAATAACCATCTTCCTACGTCTAAGACACTTCTTTATTATCATCTTCTGCATCATGGGGACTTCGTATATGGGAAGAGATACGCCCATATCGCCCCTGGCTATCATAATGCCATCGGCGATCTCAAGTATTTCGTCAATATTCTTGATGCCTTCCCGGTTCTCTATCTTTGCGATAACCCGGGGTTTTGCGCTATTGCCGTCTATCAAACTCTTTATGTTAAGGAGATCCTTTCTGTTCCTTACAAACGATTGGGCTATAAAATCGACTTCTGCCTTAAGACCGAAGAGGATGTCCCTTCTGTCCTTTTCGGTCAGGTCTTTGAACTTAAGTTTAATGCCGGGAATGTTGATACCTTTGTTATCCTTTAATGTACCCGGAGCAATAACCTCTGCTTTAATGCGCCTTTTTGTTACACGCTCTACTTTGAGCGCGATATTACCGTCATCTATATAAATGAAACTGCCTTTCTTTATATCGCAGAGAGCGCCCTCATAATCGAATGGGATGATATCGCTACCACCGGCCTCCTTCAGATTGCTTAGATATGCGATCTCTCCCTTCTTCAGCTCTCTGGATCCCCCGCCCGTCTTCCCAAGTTTCCCTATTCTTATCCGGTAACCCTCAAGATCCTGCAGTATCCCTATATGGCGCCTGTACTTCCTGTTCAGTTCCCTGATCAGGTCTATGCGCATCCCGTGCTCTTTATGGCTTCCATGTGAAAAATTAAGGCGTGCTACATCCATACCGGCTAGCATCATCTTCCGGAGCATGGAGCTATTACTGCTTGCCGGTCCGA
>JBDRHE010000005.1:0-8214 GCA_043817155.1 Candidatus Omnitrophota bacterium
CGTGTTTCACGAGGAAGTCGGCTACGAACTCCCAGTTATTGCTATGTCCGCCGAGCCCGTGCACCAATAGCATGACCGCCCTGGGAGACGAGGATCCCCATTGCCTGTAAAGAATATTTCTCTTTTTACAATGTTTCATTATTTATCCTTTTTTCATATTATAGCATACGCGCGAAATAAAGATAATAGTTTACTTTTATATATGGATTGTGATACACTTACGCACAGGTGAAGGGGCGAGCGGATGGAACGATCGAACCTTCATCAATGCTAAAAAGGAGGTAACATGGCATATCAAGGTGGTGGCGGCGGGTTCGGTGGAGCCCCGAGGGAAATGCACAAGGCGACTTGCGCAGAGTGTAAGAAAGAGTGTGAAGTTCCTTTTAAACCTAGAGAAGACCGTCCTGTATATTGTAAGGATTGTTTTTCTAAGCGTAAGGATGCAGGCCGTTAAAGGGGGGAGATCGTATAAAGTTCTCTCTTTTCGATAAGGTACTCATTCAAATGCCCTCTCCTTAGGGAGAGGGCATTTTCTTATTATAAATCCGGAAATAGCAGGAGGGCGTATTGGCTAGAGATAACTATTCATATCAAAGGTATCAGAGGGATCTGGCAAAGAAGAAGAAGAAGGAAGAGAAGATGCTGCGTAAACTGAATAGGAAGAAGGAACAGGATCCTCAGCCCGCGGAAGAGATTCCGAATCAGGATGGTGGCGTTAAAATGCCCGATTCTGCCGTAACGCCGGATAGCGAAAACCTGTAAGAGGGGAGATGGCCTTTATGGGCAGCAATTGGAGTGACCTTAGGAAGCAGGTTCCATGGAAAGCCATGATTTTCGGATTTTTGATACCGAAAGGTATATTATTTTTAGGCGTAAGCCTGAATATGTTATTTACGGGCGCGATATTGGCGACCTTATGGTGCCTCGCGGTGTCCGCGGTAGCATATATAAAGGAACGTAAGCTCAATATATTCGCGCTCTTTGCGTTGGCGATGATCTTCCTGCGGGTAGTTGTCATCCTGGCGAGTAAGAGTCCGGCGCTCTACCTCCTTGCACAGGCCCTGGACAGCGCGTTATATGGCCTGATATTCCTCGCGTCTCTATTATTTCCGCGTTCTATTATACAGTTATTAGCGGAGGCATCCGGCGCGATCATCCCGGAAGCGATCCGTAAGAGCCCTTATTATGAAAAGGCCTGGCGTATCGTCACGGGCGTTTGGGCCGGCACGTTCATTTTTCTGGCGGCGATATTAGCTGCATTGAAGATGAGCAGCTTGAAGTCGGTGGTTGTAGTCGATATGCTGGCATCATGGCCGCTCACAATCGGTCTGATAGCATTTACCGTATTGTTTCCCAAGTGGTATTGGAAAAGGACTGTAGCAGTAGCTGACGTTCCCGCCTGCGCGCAGGAATAGAATTGTAGGCGGGCAGGTAAACGTCAGCTACTTTGTGGATAACGTCACACAAATTATAAGACGGTCCGGTATCTTTACGATCCGGTCCGTATTTTTTATTCGTTCGCCTCTGTAAACACTGGTCTGTTACGGTTAGGGCAAAAAAAGTTAGCTGAATTTTCGTTGACTTAACTAATTTTCATGGTATTATATTGTCTACTATGTCAGTCTATAAGATCAAATATAATACTCTTTTCAGGGCCCTATCCGTAGTATTACTCTGTCTATTTTGCACCAACACCATCGTTTTAGCCAATCCTGATACTCTCGCCCCGGCTGTCGGCAATCCAAAAGTTTACCAAGAGATGCGCAGCATGATGGAAGATCGCCTTGCCGCGCATCAAGACCCCATCGATGAATTCATAAAGCAAAATGCTATCAAAGCCAAGGGGCTCTCGTCTATTCCATATCTTGAAGAAGAGTTTATGCGCTGTGTCAATGCTTGTGGCGCGAATAATATGCTCACCAGACTTAAGACAACCCTTACTTCCGCTGGTGGCAAGATTCAAGTCATATTTGTGAAGAGCGAGGGCGAGCTTCCTGTGTTTTATGGCGAGAGGGCATGGGGGCATGCCGGTACTTATGTGACGGTATTCGCTTTAGAAAGCGAGAAGGATTCAAGAGAAGGAAGACGAAAAATAATCGCACGCCTTTTCCATGAAATGCGGGCAAGATCTACGAGAGCAAAGGAATTATTTGATGAGGAATTCGAAAATCAAAATCCAGCTACTCCGGAAGAAATAACTGCTTTTATAAGGTCAACGAGAGAAAGATTCGAAAAAGATAATCTCCAAATTCAGCAACAAATAGAGCAGAGCAGTCGTATCACAAACCAATCCTTAATCCACGAGTTCATGAACCTTACCTTTGCCATGCATCCAGACATTATGAATAGAGATTATATGATGGCGAAGAAATCTCATAAGCCAGAAGAATCCGATAGCATTTCGAGCGCTGATATTGAAATTTTTAGAAATGTTATCAATGAAATAAAATTCCAGCTAGCGAAAGTGGATGGCAAGAAAGTAAAAAGAAAAGATATCAATGAAAGCATAAAAAGGATATTGCTAAGTTTATATAGGGGCAACAAATTATATTTTAGCCCTAAACAGGCAGACAAAATATCGCGACTAAGAAAACTTAATGAGAGATTGAAAATTCTACAAATATTATTTCTATATCAAGATAATGGAGTTTTTGTATTTAAAGGCACTCATCTCGCCCTCATCCTCGCGAGTTCCCGAAAAGAAGAAGAGATACTCTCATACGCAAATGAGATCATGAGGTTAAAGAAGAAAATATCAGATTTTGATATCTCGAATTTCTTAATAGCCCAAATGATAGCAAATCCTGAGTTTATTACCCGTAATTTCTCATATATGCTTAAGGAAAAGGCGGGATTACCTCCTCTCGATCGACTTTTAAGAAACGAAGAAAAAGGATATTTGCGATTTAGGTTATTTTTACAGCAGTTCGGGTTAGATACCATTTACGGATTAATAGATATATTCGCGGAGGATTCAGGAAAACGCGAGGAAATAAAAAAATGTATACGCGAGCGAGCAAAAGAAGAAAAAACGCGCCTATCAGCATTGTTGAAAGTAAAAGTATTCTATGAGGATGATTATAAGGAAGCAGGTCTTTTGCTATTCTCTTGTGATGAAAGTGTAAGAATAGAAGTAAGGAATGGGCTAGTAGAAAGACATTTCGATCGGATTAATAGATACAAGGATGCAGAAAAAAATTCCTTAGCCAGTGAGTTACTTTTGGATGTGAGCACACGGTATAACATATATCATAACCTACTTACCGACGATCTAAGACATCCTTCCTATATTGCGTACCTCGAATCATATCTGAGATTCATTGATCTCATATTATATTATCGGAATCAACCCGAGAGCTTACGGCAGATGAGAAAAGAATTTAAAGAATTCAAAATGCAATTTGAAATAGAGCATAATAGGGAGCCGTCAGAACAAGAGCTAATAACTGAATTTGCCAAGACGAAACGGTATGATGTCGGAGTGGTCTTGCTCGCGTTGGGTAAGGTACGAGTAAGAAGTCTAGATGAGAAGATAGGTGAAGATGCTACACTAATGGACTTTGTGCCGTCACCACCTATTATACCAGATAGTCTTGTAGACGCGCAACTTCTCCGCCTTGAAGAAGAACTAGACTATGAGGAAAATCTCGGCGAAAATGACACGCTTGATAGTACAGGTCTTACAGAAAGAGAAAAACCGCCCCCTGGGTCAATCTACAGCATATTCGAATATCTTTGTGATCATGATGTAACAGTCGCGGAGAGGGCCATTAGCGGTCAGGTGTTAGCGAAATCTGCCGGAGAAGAGCACGAAGCAAGGCAGAAGGCCCTATCGTTTGAAAGCATAGAGGATGATTTAAGAGGATTGCTCTTACATCTGCATCTCATTGAGAAAGCACCGGGTAGCGAAACGGGTAAAGACGCTCGGTATTATGTGCCCGAAGCTGTCAAAAAGAAGTCCGCCGAGATTCTACCTATCCTTGAACAATTTAGAGGCAAAGATCTTCGTCCTGCAGTAGCTCTCCTCGATCGAATCTACGAAGAAAAGATAAAGCCAATACTTGGGGCATTAGCCAAGGAAGATGTAGAGACTGAAAAAACTCTGGAACAAATCTTCGGCGAAATTGAACAAGCCATTCCAAAAAACGACGTTTGGTCACAAGTACGTGTTCCTTTTGACCCAGAAAATGCCTTAGACTCTTCCCCTCAGCAAGAGAAAGTTGTAAGCAGTGACACGCAATTAGAGTTTGCATCGGGCTTACTTTACCACGGAAGAGATGGCTTGGATGAGGCTATTCTATGTAACAACATTTCAGGAAAGATTCCTCTTACCAGAGTCGCCCATCAATGGGCAACGAGTGATTTTAGTAACAAATATCAAAGCCCAGCCATATTTGTCATCTCCACAATGGTATTCAATAAATTCAGGGATGAAGGAAAAGCAACTCTTAAAATAGTAGGCGAAAGGTCGCATGGCTTCGTTGACCCATATCCTGAGATAACAACACCTCTTTCACTTGAAAGCGTGGAAGAAATATGGATTGATATGGATACCTACGAACGATATAAAGGAATTGTTCAAAAACCATCAACAGAGTTAGAAAAGTCCCTAAAGCCAAAGATAGAACATCTATTCAGGATTGGGAAGCTGAAGGTTATCCCGTATTTAAGACACACAACGCTTAATGAAGATACATCATTTGATAGTACTCTCGCCAACGTTGGGCGATATATGGTGATAAGAAAACTTTTCAGCAAGATGCCATTATTTAAAGAAAAGAGCGAGACAAAACCTGTGACAACACCACGATCGACAGACGCTCTCAAGGCACTTCCGCAGGAGTGGCGCGAGAATGATTTAAAAGTCGCCGAATTTACCGCGGAGCTATCACAGCTTTTGCGAATAGATAATATCCTCAACCAAGATAAGTCAACCTTCATCTTTTCAGAGAAGGTTACCTTTGATAATGGCTTAGGAGTGCTCCTACCGAAACTGGTGAAATCCGGCATGAGAGTTGCGGTAATAGCTACCAATGACAGACAAAGGGCCTTAATAGACGAATTAAATCAAGGCAAGCCCGAGAATGAAAGAATTGTCTATGCCGACACAGTAGCTGATATAAGGACAAAGGTTCATACGGCAAGATACTATTATTTCAAGGTTACTGGCGATCCCGATACGGATCTGCAGGGTATTATCACTTTCGATATAACAGAGATAGTCAAAAGGATAATAGATGCCCTTGGTAAGGTTTCCGGTATAGTGGAGCGCGAGAGGATCGAGCTTCTCCACGAGGCAGCGCGTAAGTTTGCGGAGGCTGCATAATTCAGAAATCTTGTTAGCATTGACTTTTATAGGTGATTGTGTTATTTTATGCCGAAATGATCGCAGACAACATTAAATCCGTAACAGAAAGAATAGCAAGGTGTTGTGGAAACGCCGGACGGCCCGCTGGGTGCGTACAGCTTATCACTGTGACCAAAGAGGCTTCTGTGAGTCAGATGGAGGAAGCCTTTTGTGCGGGAGCTCACGATTTCGGTGAGAACAGGGTGCAGGATGCGCTTACAAAACATAGTGCCATCGGCGATAAGGTCAAGTGGCATCTGATAGGCCACTTACAGACCAATAAAGTGAAAGATGCTGTTAAGGTATTTTCTCTGATCCACTCGGTGGATAGCCTTAAGCTGGCGCAGGCAATAGATAAAGAGGCGGCAAAGCTTGGAAAGCGCCAGAGCATCCTTATCCAGGTAAATGTATCGGGCGAAGAGTCGAAGTTCGGGATTGCGCCTGAAGAGGCGATAGATTTTTTGAAAGTAGCGTCGGCATACCCTAATATCAGCATAGATGGACTAATGACGATCGCTCCCGAAGTCGAAGATCCTGAGGCCGTCAGGCCTTATTTCAGAAGACTGCGCGAGCTTCGTGATAAGATAGACGAGGGACGACCCGCAATACTAAAACTCTCCATGGGCATGACGAACGACTTTGAGGTAGCTATAGAGGAAGGTTCTGACATCGTAAGAGTGGGAAGGGCAATATTCAATGATATTAAATAAGAAGATCGGTATAATAGGCTGCGGTAATATGGGTGAAGCCATCTTCAGCCGCTTGTCACAGGTTGTGGAGAAAAGCACAAACCTCATGGTAAGCGAGATGGATTCTGACAGGCGGGCTGCCATCCAGGCAAAACATAAGATAATAGTCGAGATAGATAATAATTATCTCGTGAAGTATTGCGACGTGATAATACTTGCCATAAAACCTAAGGATTTTGAGAAGGTGCTACGCCAGGAAATATGCTGCGGTATATCGCCGGATAAGCTTTTAATATCTATAGCCGCCGGTATCAAGACAAAGCACATAGAGAGTGTGGTCGGTAAAGAGATCCCGGTCGTACGTGTTATGCCGAACATGCCGGCGGTCATAGGAGAGGCTATATCCTCTATCAGCGCCGGTGCTTCGGCTAACGAAGAGCATATGAAGATGGCCCGTGAGATATTTTCAATAATCGGTACCGTTGTGGAGGTGGATGAGAATATGGTCGATGCCGTGACAGCTATAAGCGGAAGCGGCCCGGCATATTTCTTTTATTTTATCGAGGGCCTGATCGAAGCCGCAAAGAAGCTGAACTTCGACAGTAAGACCGCCCGGGATCTGGTGATAAAGACGGCGCTCGGACGCGCGAAACTGCTGGACCAGTCAAAGGAAGACCCCGAGCTTTTGAGGCGCAAGGTCACCTCAAAAGGAGGAACTACGGAAGCCGCTATAAAGGTATTTGAAAGTGAAAAGGTGAAAGATATCATTCGTTCCGCGGCGGAGGCCGCCTGTAAACGTTCAAAAGAGTTGTCCGGAGGATAGAAATGTTCGTATTAGGCAATCTCATAGCCGCTCTAGCCACTATACTCGATTATCTGCTTACGATAATAAACTGGATGATAATCATCCGCGTCCTTCTTAGTTGGGTGAACCCGGACCCGTATAATGGGGTCGTTCGGTTTCTTTACGGCATTACGGAACCGATACTTGCGCCATTCAGGCGCATATTGCCGGCGTATTCGATAGGCATAGATTTTTCACCGATCTTCGCGCTTTTGACGGTATGGTTCATTAAACTTTTCCTGGTCAGGACGCTATTCGGTGTCGCGATGAGACTGGGTTGATAATCTGTAAAATAAGGGAGATGAGATGGAAGGCAAGATAGGGATCATAGGCGGCAGCGGCCTCTACAGCATAGATAAAATAAAGAACGCGAATAAGGTGTCAGTGAAGACGCCGTTCGGCGATCCATCAGATGATTACGTGACCGGATCCATGGATGGCATAGACGTGGTCTTTCTAACCAGACACGGTAAGGGGCACAGGGTATCTCCGAGTGAGGTCAACTACTGCGCCAATATTTACGGAATGAAGAAACTCGGGGTCGACAGGATCATATCGATCTCCGCCTGTGGAAGCCTCAAGAAGGAGCTGAAGCCGCTCGACATAGTGATACCGGACCAATTTGTGGACAGGACGAGCCAGGCGCGCAAGATGACATTCTTCCGGGAAGGGATAGTCGCGCATATACAATTTGCCGATCCCATCTGCAAGAATCTTGCCGGGGCGCTCCATGATGCCGGCAAGAAAGCCGGAGGCACCATGCATATGGGCGGAACATATCTCAATATGGAGGGGCCGCAGTTCTCCACCAGGGCCGAGTCGAACCTGTACCGTTCATGGGGTATGGACATCATCGGTATGACCAATATCGGCGAAGCCAGGCTGGCGAGGGAAGCGGAGATCTGCTATGCTACGCTCGCCTGTATAACGGATTATGACTGCTGGTATCAGTCAGAGGAGCAGGTCTCTCTTGACATGATAGTGCAGAACCTGATGAAGAATGTCGATACGGCGAAGAGCATACTTGCTGAGGCGCTCCCCAAGCTGGCCCATAGCAGGGCCTGCAGTTGCCATTCGGCGCTTAAGGACTCTATCGTCACGGATCCGGGGATGATACCGGTCGAGACCAGGAAGAAGCTCGAGCTTATAATAGGAAAATATATCAAGTAAGATGGAATATAAGAATACACTGAATTTACCGAAGACCGATTTTCCCATGAAGGCGGATCTGCCTAACCGCGAGCCCGGATTCCTGAAGAGATGGGAAGACATTAAGCTGCACGAGAAGATCAGGACGAAGTATAAAGATAAGCCCAAGTTTATCCTGCACGACG
>JBDRHE010000006.1:0-21751 GCA_043817155.1 Candidatus Omnitrophota bacterium
CTCCCCGCCGTTACTATCGTATGGCGGGGTCCCGTAATGCGTAGCAAGCGGCGGGGAAAACCACTTAAGATCATAATAGATGGGAAAAATTTCAAATTTCGTCGCCTTATCTTCATTACCTCCATCCAGAATAGCGGCTCAAAGGACAATCCGTATTCGGTAACATAAATTATGAGTCAACGAATACTTTCAAACTCTGTTTGGGTAACATTTAATGTGAGTCAATTCGCCTCTCTGAAAAATCTTGAGGATTACGTGCTATTATGATATATTAATGCAACAGGAGATATAATTCACAGTGCGAATCGGGGTACATGTTTCCATAGCGGGGAAGATATATGAGGCCATAGAGAAGGCCCGCTCTTTGAAGTGCAATACGATGCAGATCTTTAGTCGTAATCCGCGCGCTTGGGGGGCTAAAGATATAAGCAAAGAGGATCTCGAGATATTTAAGAGAGAGCGAAATAGATACGATATCCGTCCGGTTGTAGTCCACATACCTTACCTTGTGAACCTGGCGAGCCCGGAAAGAGCGCTTTATCATAAGTCTGTAAATGCGTTCATCGAAGATGTGAGAATCGCGGATCTCCTGAACGCAGAATACTTTGTAACTCATCTTGGCAGTCACAGGGGTAGAGGCAAAGATTTTGGATTGAAACGATTCTCCGATGGGCTGATCAAGGTATTAAAGAAGGTCCGACCAACGGCGCAGATCCTGCTTGAGACGACCGCGGGTAGCGGGTACTGTATCGGCGAACGATTTGAGGACCTTAAATTTATCATAGATCGCGTAGGCAGTAGGGCCGATATAGGCGTTTGTATGGATACGGCGCATGTCTTTGCAGCCGGATACGACATATCAAAGTCCGCCGGGCTTAAGAGCACATTAAAAGAATTTGATAAAGTAATTGGTTTAAAGCGGCTAAAAGTTATCCATCTTAATGATTCGAAAGCGGCCCTGGGCGCGAGAGTCGACCGGCATGAACACATAGGCATGGGATGGATCGGGAGAGAAGGTTTCAGGAGGATACTGAACGAGCCTCGTCTCTCAAAAGTACCCTTCATATTGGAGACGCCGGGGGATGAAGAGCTTAAAGATGTTAACAACCTGGAGACTGTGAGAAGATTATGCAGAAAGACCGGATAGAGGAGAGCAAGGCCTACCCGTTCGATAAGATAGAGCCTAAGTGGCAGGATTACTGGGTGAAGGAGAAGTTCTTCGAGGTCGATATGAAGAAACACGACAACAAGTACTATTGTCTTGTTATGTTCCCTTACCCGTCAGCGGCGCTACATGTCGGTCACGGCAGGAATTATATAATAGGGGATGTGGTGGCGCGCTACAAAATGATGAGAGGCTTTAATGTTTTAATGCCCATGGGGTGGGATGCTTTCGGATTGCCCGCCGAGAATGCTGCCATTAAAGACAAGACACACCCGAGGACCAACACATTCAACAATATAAGCACGATGAAGAGGCAGCTTAAGTCCTGGGGAGTGTGTTACGACTGGTCGAGAGAGGTTGCATCCTGTCAGCCGGATTACTATAAGTGGACCCAGTGGATCTTCCTGCAACTATACAAAAAGGGTCTTGCCTTCAAGAAGAAGGCATTTGTAAATTGGTGCCCATCCTGTAATACAGTTCTGGCTAATGAACAGGTCATAGAGGGCAGATGCGAACGGTGTGATACGCTCGTAACGCAAAAGGACCTGGAGCAGTGGTTTTTTAAGATAACCGATTACGCCGAGAAGTTGTTAAACGATATAGATAAGCTAAAGAATTGGCCCGATAGAGTGAAGATAATGCAGAGGAATTGGATAGGACGATCAACGGGGGTAAATATTCATTTTCCTGTAGTCGGGGGTAGCGAGAGATTGACATGTTTTACTACCAGGGTCGATACCATCTTTGGCGCAACCTACATGGTGCTCGCGCCCGAACACCCGGGCCTCGAGGGCCTTATAAAAAATGAAAAGAACAGAGCCGAGATCCTTAAATTCATAAATGATGCAAGGAACGAATCGCGGATAACGCGCCTGCAGGCTGACACCGAAAAGAGAGGTATATTTACGGGTCGCTATGTTATAAATCCTGTAAATAATCGAAAGATCCCTCTTTGGATAGCCAATTATGTCCTTATGGAATACGGAACAGGCGCTGTAATGGCTGTACCCGCGCACGATCAAAGGGATTTCGAATTTGCAAAGAAGTACGATCTCCCTATAGAGGAGGTTATAAGCCACGACCCCTCGAAGAAGACCGACCTTAAGTCGGCTTACGAAGACGAAGGAACGATGGTAAATTCCGGGCAGTTCACCGGACTATCCAATAAAGATGCCGTTACGAAGATATCGGACTTTATGGAAAAATCCGGTATCGGGCACAGATCCATTCAATATAAACTAAGGGATTGGCTTATTTCAAGGCAGCGCTATTGGGGGGCTCCTATCCCGATCATCTATTGTGGAAAATGCGGCGTCGTGCCGGTTCCTGAGAAAGATCTGCCCGTCGTTTTACCGGCCGAAGTTGAATTTAAACCACATGGTGAAAGTCCGCTAAAGAGCTCAAAAGAATTTATGAATACCAGGTGTCCGCAGTGCAAAGGCAAGGCTACAAGAGAAGCGGATACAATGGACACATTTGTGGATTCAAGCTGGTATTTCCTGCGCTATATATCCGCGGGCCTTGAGAGCGAGCCGTTCAAGAAGGAGGATGTTGACAGGTGGCTTCCCGTCGATCAATATGTAGGCGGCGTGGAACACGCTATACTCCATCTCCTATATTCCAGATTTATAACGAAAGTACTATGCGACTCCGGTCTAATAGGGTTTAACGAACCTTTCATGAATCTGTTTACCCAGGGTATGATAATAAAAGACGGGGCCAAGATGTCAAAATCGAAAGGTAATGTTGTAAGTCCCGACGAGCTAATAAGAACTTATGGCGCCGATACGATAAGGCTCTATACGCTATTTATAGGCCCTCCCGAAAAAGATGCGGAATGGTCCGATCGCGGGGCGGAAGGCGCATACAGGTTTTTGGGCAGGGTGTGGAGGTTGGTCGAAAGGACCCTCCTTTCCCGCCGTTACTTACGTATGGCGGGACCCCGCAATGCGAAAGCAACGGCGGGGCGCCAAGGCTACGGAGGGCAAGCGATGGACGACGCGGGTGCTTTAACAACCATGCGTGATAAAGATCTAATAATAAAGATGAATCAGACGATAAAGAAGGTAACAGACGATTTGGAGAAGGATTTTCACTTTAATACCGCGATCAGCGCCATAATGGAACTTGTAAACGAGATATACATCACCACAGAAAAGAGAGATGTTTCAGAGAAGGCAGTCTCCGAAGCCGTCAAAACGGTGGTCGTGCTTCTGTCGCCTTTTGTTCCTCACATTGCTGAAGAGCTTTGGAGAATATTGGGAGGGAAAGACAGTGTTCTTAAAGAACGGTGGCCGTCTTTTGACGAAAGCGCGATCGCCGGGGATACTGTGACCATTCCGATCCAGATAAACGGCAAACTGCGCTCCAAGATAAACGTGCAGCAAGGGGCAGCCGAAGAGATCTTGAAGGAAGGCGCCCTGTCGGATGAAAAGGTGAAGAATTGCCTTAAATACCTCGCCATTAAACGCTGGATAATTATACCAGGCAAGCTTATCAATATTGTTGTTACTAAGCAGTGATAAAGTTTACAAGGGACGAAAAGATAGCCATTCTTTTCCTGCTTTTTGCGCTCTTTGCGGGAACATCCGCATTATATTACAAGAGATCGAACCCCACCGCCTGCAGATTCACCAATTTTAGCGAGAAAGAGATAGAGGTGTCTAGGAGTGTAGATATTAATGATGCGCCTCTGGAAGAGCTTACCAAATTAAAGCATATCGGCCCGGTCCTTGCTGAAAGGATCATTGCCTATAGGCAGGCGCATGGCCCCTTCAAGGAGATAGGAGATATCAAGAAGGTTAAAGGTATAGGGGATAAGATATTTGATAAGATAAAGAATGAGCTATTATTGGAATAATGAAGCATTATTATCTCTTATTGGTTGCCATCGCCTTCATATTTGGGATTATCTTAGCTTCGTTTGGCGTTATCGCAGTGATCCCACCTATTTTGTCCGCCACTTTTATTATATCTCTTGTCAGCATGGTTCTTGTATTTAGAAAGAGTGACTCTGTATTTCTTCCAATTACCCTTCTTCTCGTAATAGCCACGGGGATGTTTCACTATGCCGCATTTAACAAGACCGGCAGTAAGAACATCGGCGCTCATGCCTCCTTTTCGCAAAGGAAGGTTTTCGTGCAGGGTAAGGTAGCATCGTACCCCGAGGAGAAAGGGGGCGCGAGACCCGGGGAGACGTTTAAGCTGGAGGCTTATGCCCTAAAGTTAGACGATTCGTGGGAAGGGGCCGATGGATATGCGCTTGTAAATATTTATGGCACGCAAAAGGAGTCTTACCAGTATGGCGACATTCTTGTTCTAGAGGGCCTTTTAGGGCGTCCGTACTCTTATGGCGGAAAAAATAGATTCAATTATGAGCAGTATCTTGCGAAGAGGCGTATCTATTCTATCTTAAATGTAAAAAAAGATCTCATTGTAAAGAAGTTGGATGAAGAGAAGGGCCCGGGTACGCAGATCGTAAGAAGCATCTACAAAATGCGCTCAAGGTTCACAAGCCATATCAACAAGTACCTGGATAAGCCATACAACTATGTTCTTATGGCTACATTGCTTGGAAAGAGGAAGAAGATGCCTCTTGGGCTTAGAAGTCTATTTGTTAACACAGGCACCATGCATATTTTGGCAATAAGCGGTCTGCATGTAGGCATAGTTTACTTCGCGCTCAAAGTTCTCTTGAAGCTTTTTAGAATTAGCAGAAATCTCGGCATCCTCTTATCGCTCCTGGCCTTGATCTCTTTTGCAATACTTACAGGGGCGAAGTCCCCGATATTGAGAGCAACTACCATGTTCTCGATCCTGGCTTTAGGCGAGGCCATGAATAGGAGGATAGGGACCTTTAACTTGATTGGTTTCTCATGTCTTATCATACTCATAGCCAACCCTAACCAGATCTTCGACATCGGTTTTGTGCTCTCGTATGCGGCGGTTCTGTCAATAGTTAGTATATCACCGATAGTCTACGAAATATTTTCTGTAAAGAGCGCGCTAAAACGCACTGATCCTATGGGTAGGAAGATAAGATGCTATCTCGTAAGGTCGATTTCAGTTTCTCTGGCAGCTTGGATAGGGCTAGCGCCGCTTATTGCATATTATTTTAGCATTATTTCTCCCATAGTGGTAATTGCCAATTTAATCGTAGTCCCACTGCTCTTTATGGTGATGGGTAGCGGAATTCTCTTTGTCACCCTGGGATTCATATCGAAACATTTAGCAGTTCTGCTATCGGAGAGCGTATGGTTCTTTATACATACGCTAATCAGTAGCGTAAAGGTACTTGAGAGTATCCCTTTTGGCCATTTCGCTGTGAAGTCACCGCATATTGCCGCTGTCCCGGTTTACTACGTACTTTTGCTTTACTGTATTATCATTTATAACAGGAAAAAAGAAGGACTGTAAAGAGCTAACTTTTTGATTGTTAACTTGACATAGTATAGCGCGTGTGCTATAATTTCACCAACATATTAATGGAATCATATAATTAACAAAAGAGAGGTAGATCCATGTTTGAAGATAAGAGAAAATATTCTCGTGTAGAGAGCCGTTTTCCGCTTAAGTACAGGGATTTAAAGAAGTCCGGCGAGGAATTCAGAGGAACTGTTTCTAAGAACGTTAGCGAAGGCGGTATCAGATTCAGGAGCGACCGGTTTATCTCTTTGGCTTGCAGGCTGGTTGTGGAGCTCAATCTACCCGCAATGGATAAGCCTATAAGGGCCGTCTCTAAGATAACGTGGATAAAGAAGTTACCCGTAGGCGATGACTACGAAGTTGGGAACCAATTCCTTGAAATTGCGAGGGACGATAAGGATTCCATCCGAACTTTTATAAACAAACAGATCGAGACCCCCTCGATCTAAAGAAGATCTTTCCCGCGTCCTCCTTCCAGACGCACGCAATGCCGGTTAATGGCAGTGAAGTATCGGTATTCATTTATCCCTTTTGACGCAGTTGACAAAGAAACAACCGTATGATATATTAAACCAAACTTTAAATTCAGGGTACAACCAAAGACAGGTTATGAGAAAGCTTATATTCGTAATATATGTAATTCTGCTGACGTCGCTCTTTTGCAACGATGCGTCCGCCTTCTGGATCTGGACGTCAAAGACGAAGAAGTTCGTGAATCCAAAATATGCCGTTAAGGATACCCCTGAGGAGCAGTTCAAATGGGGAATGAAGTTCTATGAAGAGAAAGAGTATATTTTTGCCGCGGAGGCATTTACCAGTCTTGTGGAGCATTATAAAGATTCTGTTTTGGCGCCGGAAGCTCAATACTATGCCGGCAGGTCATACCAGGACGCCGGAAAGCTATTCATTGCTTTCGAGAATTACCAGAAGGCTATCGATGTGTACCCGTTCACGGAGAAGATAGATGAGATAATAGAGAGAGAGTACAATCTCGGGATGACCATGTATGAGAGTCACCGCGCAAAGCTTATGGGAAAGGAGATAATGACGGATCTCGACCGGGCTGTTGAGATATTCAGAAAGGTCAACGAAAACGCGCCGTTTGGGGAGTATTCCGATAAGAGCCAGTTCATGGTGGCCCAATGTTATAAAAAATCTGAACAATACAAAGAGGCAAAAGATGAATTCCAGGCATTTATTCAAAAATATTCGAGTAGCACTTTAAGGGATAAGGCGGCATATGAGGTTGCTCAATGTACGTACCTGGCGAGTTTTAAACCTGACTACGACCAGGAGCTTACGGATGAAGCGATCGAGGAATTTAGGAGAATAGCTGAAGGCAAAGGAGGGCTCATTGTCTCTGACGAAGCGCGGGACGCGGTATTCCTTTTAGAGGACAGGAAAGCCGAAAGTCTTTTTAATACTGCTAAGTTTTATGAAAGGCAGAAGAAGTATGAAAGCGCGGCATTGTATTATGAAGATATATTAACGAAGTACCCGCGCAGTACGTTTAGCGAGCAGGCCGTAGAGAAGCTTAAAAGTATTTACGAGTTTTTAAAAAAAGGATAATTTAATGCGCAAAATCATGAAGGATAAAAGTGACGCAAAAGACAGCGAAAGCGCAAAAAGTAGCATTTGCGCCTTTGCAGCTATTTGCGCCTTTGCGATAAGTCTATTGTCCGGGTGCGGTTATACGACGCACGCAATTTTGCCTTCAGGCGGCGCTTCGATACATGTGGACAATTTTCTTAACAAGATAGATGTGACAAGAGAAGCCTCTAACGACGAAACGTATTATGCCTATATACCCGCCATGGAATCCGATATCACCCGGGAAGTAATAAGCAGATTTATATTTGACGGTAATTACGAGGTCCGTGGCCCTGCCGAAGCCAATCTTCTATTAAAAGGAAATTTGGTCGGTTTCAGGAGAGATCCCCTCCGCTATGATGATGGTGAGAGTGTCACAGAGTATAGGGTGAGCGTTATCTGTGATATAGAATTATCTAAGGTCGGGGATAGCCAGGTCCTGTGGAAGGAATCGAGTTTTGCCGGAGTGAGCACATATCGGACAGAGGGGCAATTTGCGAAGTCAGAAAGCGCCGCTACCAGGGAAGCTATCAAAGATCTTGCGCGCCGTATCGTAGAACGGACGGTCGAGGACTGGTAATAATACACAGATGTGCGCAGATACATTACTCGTCTTTGCGAGGTGCCGTGAATAGCTAAGCGCACCGACTTGTCTCTCCGAAGCCACACGCGAAAGCAATGTGGCGAAGGAGGAAGTAATCTCAAACGAGCTCGATGAGATTGCTTCGGCACGCTCGGAAAATATCGGTGCCTCGCAAAGACGATGTACACTATCTGAGTGGATCTGTGTTTTGGACTTTCAGCATTAATGAACTACCTTTTAATTGGTCCGGAAGAATATCTAAAAGATCAGTTTGTTGAAAAATTAAAGAAAACCCTCCTGGATGGAAATACCGGCCGATTGAATCTGGAAATATTGCATGGCGGCGGCAAGGATATAAACCGGTTACCGGATTCTTTTAATACCTTACCCTTTGACTCAAATCATCGAATAACACTTATACGGGATGTTGAAAAGTGTTCCTCCAAGGAGAAAGATTCTATTCTAAAATATTTAAAGTCACCGCTTAGTTCAACAACACTAGTTCTTACAAGCTCACTTTCTCTGCTATCCAAGTTCTTATCGGATGTCTCGAAGAGAACAAAATGTATAAAGTACTGGAGGCTGCGCCCGGGCGATCTCGATGCCTGGATCAAGGGGGAGTTCGCTCGGCACAAGAAGAACGCCTCCCTTAAGCTGTCAGCGCACATAGGGGAGACGGTAGGAGACGATCTTTATTTGCTGAAGAATGAGATAGAAAAGATCTCGACTTTTGCAGGCTCGGCAAGCGATATAAGCGAGGACCATATCGAGATGGTACTGGGAAAGGGCACGCATAAGACATCGTTCGAGCTCGTAGATCTTATCTCGAAGAAGCAGCGCGAAAAGATCGTTGCTTGTTTAAACATGTTACTTCCACGCGAGAAACCACACCAGATCCTAAACCTCATAGCATGGCAATTCCGAAATTTCCTTAAGATAAAGAATATTAAGAATAACCCTACGCCCGAGGAGATATCAAGAATACTTGGCGCAAGGTGTCGTTATCCAAGAAGGATCCTAGAGAATAGTAGGGCTTTTAGTCGGGCGGAGCTGGAGAGAGGCCTTAGCGCCATTCTCGAAGCGGATCTATACATGAAGACAGGGCAGGGCAAAGCCGAGTACGTATTGGAACAGGTCCTGGTTAAGTTGTGCGCTTAAGAGATCCTGTCGTGCGGAGATTATTTCGCGGATTTTATCTTGTGAAGTTTTTTGGCAAGCCTTGAGATCTTTCTTGAGGCCGATTTCTTATTAATAATACGTTTGGTTGCGGCTTTGCCCAGTTTGGAAGTGACCGCGCGCAGAGCAGCGCTTGCTTTATCGATCTTCTTTTCTTCAAGAAAGTTTATAAATTGCTTTATTAGCGTACTTAGCTCTGACTTGATTCCGACATTCCTTCGGTGTCTCTTCTTGGCTTTTCTGATATCTTTATGAGCGGATCTTGTTTGCGGCATTGTTAATACTCCTTTTTTATTAATGCAGGGATAATTTAGCATAGGAGCAGCGTTTTGTCAAACAAAAGATTGATTAAATCAACGAGCGGAGTAAGCCTTGCGACTTCCGTGAGCAGGATCCTTGGATTTATCAGGGATGTTCTTATCGCGAATTTTTTTGGGACGAATGTCTTTGCTGAAGCGTTTGTGGTAGCCTTCAGGGTACCGAACCTGCTAAGGGATTTAGTAGGGGAGGGCGCAGCAAATGCTGCGTTCGTGCCCGTTTTAACAGAGTATCATACAAGGCGAAGCGAAAAGGAATTCTGGAATCTGGCAAGGGAACTCTTATCCATCGTCGCTATCATCCTTTTTGGCATAACGGTCATCGGGATCTTCTCGGCGCCTATTATCGTGAGATTGATAGCGCCGGGATTTATAGACGATCCCTCTAAGCTCGCCATAACTGTAAAACTTACGCGGGTCATGTTTCCGTTCATCTTCCTTGTGGGGATGACAGCTTATGGCATGGGCGTACTTAATTCCCTTCATCACTTCTCCGTTCCCGCGCTCGGGCCCGTTTTTTTGAACATTGCAATGATACTCGCCCTTCTATATGTGTGTCCCAGGGTGGGGGTCATTGGCCTTGCATTGGCTGTTCTTGTAGGAGGGGTGCTCCAGGTAGTTTCTCTGGGGTTTGTATTGCACAAGAAAGGGCTGCGGCTTGCCCCGACGGCAATAGCCGCTTCAAAAAACCGGGAAAGAGGATACGCTCATCCGGCCATAAAGAGGATATGGAAACTTCTAATACCCCGTATTTTTGGGTCGGCTGTCTATCAAATCAGCGTTATAGTCGACAATATCTTTTCTACATTTGCCTGGATCGTGGGCGCAGGTGGGCCGGCAGCGTTATGGTATGCTTATAGGCTTTTCCATCTTCCGCTTGCCATATTCGGGATCGCCCTGGCAACGGTTGCTCTTCCCAAAATGAGCATGGAAGTAGCCAAGCGCGATATAAACGCCCTTAAAGAGACCATAAATTTCTCTTTACGAGCTGTCTTCTTACTGCTTATTCCGGCTACTGTCGGTCTTGCGATTCTGGGCAATCCTATTATAAGGATACTTTTCGAAAGAGGTGAATTTACATCATATTCTACCTACATTACAAGCAGCGCTCTGTTTTTCTATTCCATCGGCCTCTTTGCGTGTGGCGGCATAAAGATATTGGTGAATTCTTTCTTTTCACTGGGAGATACGCGAACTCCTGTAAAGGTGGCCAGCATCTCACTGGTCATAAATCTCGTTTTAAATGCATCCCTCATGTGGTCGCTTAAGATCGGTGGACTTGCCCTGGCTACCTCAATCGCGGCGATATCCAACTTCGCTATGCTCTATATCTTACTGGTAAAGAAAATAGGGGACATCGATACAAAGAGGATCCTGGGCTCTTTCGGGCGGGTTGCGACGGCGTCTATTTTTATGGGAGCCTTCGCTTATGTCTCCGGCACCTTTTTAGAAGGTTTAAATTACGGGATCGTATTCAACATAGGCGCTATTTTAGCGGTCATACTATTAAGTATAGTGATCTATACCTTATTGGGTGTGATCCTGGGTATAGATGAAATAAAGGATTTTTTCGGGTGGATATTCAAAAGAAGATAAAGAAGATCCCTGCCTCGCCGGGTGTGTACATATTCCGTGGAAAAGTTAAGGAGATTCTATATATAGGTAAGGCCTCGAACCTTAAAAGGAGGGTGTCCAGTTACTTTCAAAAGAGTGATAAGCCGTCCCGGACAAGGTTGATGGTTTCTCAGATAAGGGATCTCGATTACATTACAACATCTTCAAGCGCAGAGGCCCTTATATACGAAGCGAATCTCATTAAAGAGAAGAGGCCTAAATATAATGTAGAACATAAGGATGATAAATCATACCCGCTTTTAAAACTGACCGTTAACGAAAGATTTCCACGCCTTCTTATGGTTAGGGGAAAGACGGACGATAGCGCCCTGTACTATGGCCCGTATACCAACGTCAAGCTCTTGAGAAAAGCGCTTTCAATAATGCAGGGTATATTCATTCTGAGGACATGCAACAAGATTCCAAAAAGAGCCTGCCTGAAGGCCGAGATAGAGCAGTGCGTTGCCCCGTGTGACGGCAGTATAAGCGAAACGAATTATAGTAAAGTAGTTGATCAGGTGAAGCTTTTTCTGGAGGGCCGTAAAGCGGATCTTATAAAGCAGCTTTCCGCCCAGATGAGGCAGGCGTCGAAAGACGAGAGATTCGAAGAAGCCATATTCATAAGAGATAAGATAGATGCGTTAAGTTCCATGTGGAGCGGCCGGAAACCACCCCCTCCCCTGAATAGAGAGATCGCGCATCTCAAGCATGTGCTGCATCTTCCTATCCTTCCCGCTCGCATAGAGGCATTCGACATATCCAATATACAAGGAGTTGAGGCCGTGGGTTCGATGGTAAGCTTCTTTAGCGGGAAACCCCAGAAGGATGAATATAGGAGATTTCGGATAAAGGGCTCTAAAGGTATAGATGATTACGGTATGATGCAGGAAGTCATAAAGAGACGGTACTTACGCATACTTAAGGATAGAGACCGATTGCCGGATCTAATAGTGATAGATGGCGGGAAGGGGCACTTAAATGCCGCAAGGAAGGCGATGAACAGCATAGGTCTGCTTAACGTGCCAATAATAAGCATAGCCAAGGAGAACGAATATATTTACAAGGAGGGGAGTGGGAGTCCTTTAAAACTATCCGGCCGGATGCCGGCCCTTAAACTGATAATGAGGATCAGGGATGAGGCGCACAGGTTTGCTATCGCTTACCACAAACTTTTAAGAGGTAAGGACGTTTTAGTTTCTGTTCTGGATGATATCGATCGTATCGGGATGAGAAGAAAGAAGGCTCTTATGGTACGTTTTGGATCCGTAGAGAATGTGCGGAAAGCTGATCTCGAGCAGCTAAAGAGCGCGCAGGGGATGACAAAGGATGCAGCAGAAGAAGTCTTACGATACTTTTCCGCCAAAACCCGGCGGAAACAATAGAAACCTCACCGGTTTTGAGAGAAACGTTTATAAGGCAGTTCTCGAGATACCCAGAGGCGAGGCGCGATCATATAAATGGGTCGCTGATAGGATCGGCTGCCCAAAGGCATACCGCGCCGTGGGCAGGGCTCTTAATAAGAACCCCTATATTGGGACGGTACCCTGTCATAGGGTAATAAAGAGCGACGGTTCTATTGGCGGATTTTCCAAAGGAACGGCGAGAAAAAGAATGCTTTTAAAGAGAGAAGGGCTTGACGTCGGATAGCGCATTCTGTATAATGCTAAAAAGGAGAGCGCATGTTAAATGATATAAAATCAGAAGTGGAAATCATAGAAAAGAGGCTCAAGACCTTAGGAGGCTATCTTTGACCTGGAGAAAGGTTGCAGGAGAAGAGAAGAGCTGGAAGGAGAGATCTCGAGGGAGGATTTTTGGAAACAGGATGCTAATGACAGGAATCGCATTTTAAAAGAACTGAAACGGCTAAAGGCATCCATAGAGCCGCTTTCGAAGATGACCGTTGATCTCAAAGACATAAAAGAGCTTCTCGTAATTACTGATGCCGAAGACATCGCATCGTTATCCCACCTTGCCGAAGAACTCCGCAACCTGAAGAAGACGGTAGATGGCCTGGAATTTAAGAGTCTCCTGGACAAGGAAGAAGATACATTAAATGCGATAGTTAGCATTAATGCCGGTGCCGGCGGCACCGAAGCCTGTGACTGGGCCGAAATGCTTTTTAGGATGTACAATAAGTGGGCGGATACGAGGAGATTTACCATACAGAGGGTAGATCATCTGCCGGGCGAGGACGCCGGCATAAAGAATATCACATTTATTATAAGAGGCGAGTTTGCCTATGGTTACCTTAAATCCGAAAGCGGAGTGCACAGGTTGGTAAGGATATCTCCATTTGATTCTAACAAGAGACGGCATACATCCTTTGCTTCGGTAGACGTTGTTCCCGAGATAGATGATAATATCGAGATAGACATAAAGGACGCTGATCTAAGGATAGACACGTTCAGGGCCGGTGGTAGAGGCGGACAGCATGTTAATGTTACAGATTCGGCCGTTAGGATCACACACTTGCCTACCGGTATTGTAAGCCAATGCCAGAACGAGAGGTCCCAATATAAGAACAAGTCAACAGCCATGAAAGTGCTGAAGTCACGTATCTACGAAATGGAACTGAAGCGAAAGAAGGCAGAACTCGCCAAGCAGAATCAAAAGAAGAAACTTATCGAGTGGGGAAGCCAGATACGCTCGTATGTTCTCCATCCCTACTCGATGGTCAAGGATCACAGGTGTGCTTATGAAACATCGGACTGCGAAGGCGTTCTTGATGGGGACCTGGACGGTTTTATGGATGCATACTTAAGGTATGAGAAGAGATAGGGCACAGCTGGATATGCTACGAAGGACGAAATAGACTATAGACTGAAGACCAAAGACTATAGACCGGCGAATGATATGTAGTACTCGTCTTTGCGAGGTGCCGTAATGTACTGAGCGCACCGAAGCAATCTCAAGCTAGCTCGAATGAGATTGCTTCGGCACGTTCGAATATTCCGGTGCCTCGCAAAGACGAGGTAGGAAGAGTATGAAATTTATATTAAATAAAATTTTTGGTTCGCAGAACGGAAGAGATATCGCGAAGCTCTCGCCGATAGTGGAGAAGATAAACGGACTGGAAAGCGAGATATCCGGGCTTTCGGATGAGGCTCTTCGCGCGAAGACGGATAAATTTAGAAAACTGATAAAGGAAGCTAGAGAAAAACTACGCCCCGAGATAGAGGAACTGGAGAAGAGGGTAGAAGATGCGACCTTCGCGCAAGAGAAGGACAAGGTGAAGCTGAAGCTCAAGATGACAAAGAATAGGATCTTCGATCAGGTCCTGGCAGAAGCATTCGCAGTCGTACGGGAGGTATCTCGCCGGCTGCTCAATATGAGACCTTTTGATGTGCAGCTTATCGGTGGGCTCGTCATCCATGATGGCAAGATCGATGAAATGGCTACCGGCGAGGGCAAAACACTCGTAGCGACGCTTCCGGCTTACCTGAATGCTCTTACAGGAGACGGCGTACATATCGTTACCGTTAACGACTACCTGGCAAAGCGTGACAGGGAGTGGATGGGGCCTGTTCATGAATTCCTTGGGTTATCGGTAGGCGTGATCCAGCACGATATGTCCCCGGAAGAGAGATCGGTGGCCTATAATTGCGATATTACATACGGGACGAACAATGAGTTCGGGTTCGATTATCTGCGTGATAATATGGTAGTTAATGGAGATGACATTGTGCAGCGGGGCTTCAATTTTGCCATAGTTGATGAAGTTGACAGCATACTTGTAGATGAATCAAGAACGCCTCTTATAATATCCGGTCCTACCGAAAGCACGAATACGTCCTATGTCGAGATGCGGCCTGTTGTTGACCACATATCGAGGCTGCAAAGACGCCTCATAGCGGACCTGATAGTTAAGCTGAAATCAACGTTGAATAGCAAGGAGAAAGAGGAAGACGCAAAGAAGCTTCTCTATCTTGTGCACAAGGGCTCTCCTAAAGAGAAAGAATTTTTGGATCTTGTTTTGAAGAGTACCGCCATAAAGGCGCTCTTTGATAAGGCAACAGGCCTCTATGACAGTAAGCTAATGGAAAGCGAAAGGACCGATATACTGGAAGATCTATACTTCATATTTGATGAGAAGACAAGAGAGGTCACATTCACCTCAAAGGGTGAGGATGTGATGCGGCAAAAATTTAACGTTGAATTCCTGATCGAGGATCTGGAGACTAAGTTATCCGGCATAACCGCAGACGAGACCCTTAAGGACGAAGAGAAATTCATAAAGGAGAGCGAGATCACAAAAGAGTATGTCGAGCAGCAGAAGAGGGTCGATAGCATAAAGCAGCTTCTAAAATCGTATGTACTATTCAGAAAGGACGTGGATTACGTTATTCACGAGAATAAGGTTGTGATCGTAGATGAGTTTACGGGGAGAATGATGCCCGGCAGGCGCTTTTCAGACGGACTCCATGAGGCCATAGAGGCAAAGGAGGGGGTCGAAGTCCAAAGAGAGTCCCAAACGCTTGCCACCGTTACGCTTCAGAACTTTTTTCGAATGTACGGCAAGCTATCGGGCATGACGGGTACCGCCGTGACCGAGGCCGATGAGTTCGATAAGATCTACGGTCTGCATGTAGTGGTTATCCCCACGAACAAGACTTTGCATAGGGATAATATGGGCGACGTCATATATAAGACGGTAAATGAGAAGTTCAATGCCATATGTGATGAGATAGCCAGACTCTACGAAGAGGGAAGGCCTGTTCTTGTTGGAACCATCTCTATCGAAAGATCCGAGATCCTTGGAAGCATGTTGAAAAAGCGCAATATCCCGCATTACGTGCTGAACGCCAAATACCACGAGATGGAGGCCCATATAGTGTCCCAGGCCGGGAGGCATAGAGCCATTACGATCGCAACGAACATGGCAGGCCGGGGTACTGACATTCTTCTCGGGGGCAATCCGGAGAGCCTCGCGGACGACGCTGTGGCCAAACTTTCGATCGAATCCCGGGAAGAGAAGGAAGCTCTTAAGAAGAAGTATCTCGAGGAATACAAAATGAAGACGGATCTCGATCACAAGAAGGTTGTTGAGCTTGGTGGATTGCATGTGATCGGGACCGAACGACACGAATCCAGGAGAATAGATAATCAGCTAAGGGGCAGGTCAGGCAGGCAGGGAGATCCGGGGTCATCCAGGTTCTATCTCTCGCTCGAAGATGACTTGATGAGAATATTCGGGTCCGATAGGATAAAGATGATAATGGAGCGTCTCGGTATGGAAGAGGGGCAGGAGATACAGCATCCGCTTGTAACCAGGGCTGTGCGGACAGCGCAAAAGAGGGTCGAAACACAGAACTTCGAGATAAGAAAACATCTTCTTAAATATGATAATGTCATGAACCAGCAAAGGGAACTTATATATTCAAGGCGCAGGGACATCATAATGGCGGACAATTTAAGTGATGAAGTCTTTAATCTCTTAGAGGGCAGTCTTGACGACTGGCTCTCTGATGCGGAGAGGAACGAAGAGTTTATTGCAGATCTTTGCAAAAGGCTGACATTTAAATTTTTGCTGAATTTTAAGAGTTCTGAGCTTTTGGATCTATCCAAAGAAGAGATAATGCAAAAGGTGCTGGATCGCGCGAGGGACCATTATGCAAATAAAGAGAAGGTGATGGGCCAGGAGAAGACCAGGACTCTCGAAAAGATAATAATGCTGGGGTTGATAGACTCGAACTGGAAAGATTATCTCTTT
This sequence comes from Candidatus Omnitrophota bacterium, assembly GCA_043817155.1. Lineage (GTDB taxonomy): Bacteria > Omnitrophota > Gorgyraeia > JABMRN01 > RBG-13-46-9 > JBDRHE01. The sequence continues at coordinate 16,581 of JBDRHE010000006.1, forward strand.
AGCATCGACCAGTTGCGAGAGGGTATTATGTGGCGGTCTTACGGACAAAAGGATCCGCTTGTGGAGTATCAGCACGAGGCTTTTGCCATGTTCTCCGATCTTATCAAAAGTATAGATGAAGGTATAGTGGAGAGGCTCTTTAAAACTTTCGCGGTAGAAGAGAGATTTATACAAGGTGTCTTTAAGAAGGAAGAGGAGAATTTTATACACGAGGAGTATTCTGCTCTGCAAGCGAGACCTGCCGCTTCCGGAGGGGATGTTCGGATCGATGAAGATCTGATGCCACCAAGCCCACAGGGACCTTACTCTTTGCATACGGGGAAGCCGCACGAGAGAACGACGCCGAAGGTCGGAAGGAATGAGCCCTGTCCGTGTGGAAGCGGGCTTAAGTACAAGAGATGCTGCGGAAAATAAATAACGACCTTAGACCGAAAAACATAGACTATAGACTTACTCTACTGCCGATCCTTACCGCTTTCTTGCTTGTCCTGGCGTTCCCGAATTTTAATCTTGGATTTTTGGCATGGATCGCGCTTATTCCTCTGTTTTTCGCTATTGAAGGCAAAGGTATACGACATAGATTTATTTCAGGATACCTCTTTGGCATATCTTTCTTTTCCGGGATCTTCTATTGGCTTCTCAACGTATCTGTACCGGCTACGGTCTTGTTAATATTGTTATCAGCGCTTTATCCTGCCATATTCTGTTCGCTGGCTTCACTGCGAACCGTTCATATCCGCTGGTCTATTATATTTATCCCATCTCTATGGGTCCTTACAGAGTTTATACGCGCTCATATCTTTAGCGGTAGTCCATGGGCGCTTCTCGCGCATTCTCAAAGCCAGAATTTACCTATAATACAGATCGCCGATATAACGGGCGCCTACGGCGTCTCTTTTTTACTTGTCCTTGTAAACTTTGCTATATATCTGGCTTTTAAAAAGACCCCGGGTAGATTCTATATCCTATTGTCCGTCTTTCTCATTGTTCTGCTTGTGTCGATATATGGAGAGCGTAAGATGGGTATAGTTTATACGGGCCAGACGCTTAAGGTAGCTGTTATACAGGGCAATATCCCGCAGGAGCAGAAATGGGATCCGGGGCATAGGAGCTCGATCCTTGATAAATACGCGGCGCTTACAAAAGAAGCGTCAAAGAAAGCTCCGCATCTTATAGTTTGGCCGGAGTCTTCGGTGCCCGGTTTTTTGGAAGACGAAAATGACCTAAGGAGAAGGATAACGGGCCTTGCCAGGGAAGGGAAGGCGCACATTTTAGTCGGTACCCTAAGAGGAACAGAAAGTGATGTTTATAACAGCGCAACCTTTGTATCGGATGAAGGAGAGATCTTGAAGAGTTATGATAAGATCCACCTTGTTCCTTTTGGTGAATTTATTCCATTTGAAAGTTTATTTCCCTGGATACGCGGGTCTGTAGATAAGCCTATCGGGGACTACTCTTGCGGTAAGGAGCATACCGTCTTTAATTTTACGACCGAGGAAGCGGTCACGGGTTCAGGGGCCATACATAGAACTACCGTGTTTCACAGATTTTCGGTGCTTATCTGTTTCGAGGATATATTCCCGGATCTCTCAAGGGAGTTTGTAAATAAGGGAGCCAGATTCCTGGTTAACATAACGAATGATGCATGGTTCGGGAAGACATCCGCGCCATATCAGCACATGCAAGGATCGGTCTTCAGGGCCATCGAGAACAGGGTGCCGGTTATCCGATCCGCCAACACGGGATTCTCCTGTGTAATAAACCATAATGGCGAGGTCATAACATATGTTATGGCGGATAATGATAGCATATTCGTAGATGGTTATTTGGTGGATCTTATAACCCCTGTTAGCGTAAAGACGTTTTATACTAAATTTGGGGATCTCTTTAGCTGGGCGTGTGTCCTTATAGTTATTTTTGTAGGAACGGTCTCTATCGCAAAAGGGGCCCGGTTAAAGAGGACCGTTTCAGCCGGAGGCTGAAGATGCCGAAAGAGAAGATTACAAGAAGACAAAAGAACGTTTCACGGCTCTTAAGAGAAAAGAATCGGTTGCGTGACGATAAATTAAAGGCCAACAAAAGAAGAGGCAGAGCATTCTGTTTTCTTATCTTGATCGCTCTTCTTGTATCCTCTTTTGCCGTGAGCGTTCAAGGAGATACCGAAGAGAAGAAAAAATTTAGATTCAGTCTTCCCTTTATCAAGAGGTATAACTATGATAGTATATTGATAACCAGGGTGGTAGACGGCGATACGGTAGAACTGGAGAACAGGGAGCGGGTCAGGCTGATAGGAATAGACACCCCGGAAGCATGGTTCAGTTCCAAGCTGGAGCGGGACGCGAAACGCACCAAAAAGGACTATAAGACCATCATCACGATGGGGATAGCCGCCAGCAAATTCACCAGGGCGCTGGCAGAGAAGAAGATTGTGAGGCTTGAGTTTGATGCGGAGAAGAAAGACAGGTACGGGAGGTTGCTGGCATATGTTTATCTCCCGGACGGGAGGATGCTTAACGCTGAACTTGTAAAAGAAGGGTATGCTCAAGTCTATACCTTTCCTCCCAATGTAAAATACGTGGAGCTATTCAGTAAAATGCAGAGAGAGGCCAGGGAGAGCAATAGAGGATTCTGGAACGATGAATTTAAATAAGCCCCTCGTATACATATGTGTACTCGGGACGATTTTCTGCATATAAATTAAGAAAATCGGAGGCGTAGAATGAAAAAGTTATTTCCGTTAATTTTGGCTGCCCTGTTCATTGCAACATTGGTCCAGGCCGGTGGAGACAGAGAGAGGACACCGAAGGTCCCATTATTGGAACCGCTCAACGATGCAGTTGTTGATCTTAGCGGTAAAGAGAGTCTTTTATTTAGATGGAAACCCAGCCCGAGACCCGGTGGCGGCAGGATAGCGTATAAATTTGACCTTTATAAAGAATTCGGATACGAGGCTGTTTTTGGCGAAGAGCTGGAACATGACGTATATTCGATAGAGGTTCCCGTGGACAAATTCGAGAACGGCGCCCTTTACAGCTGGCAGGTAAAGCAGCGTGACGCAAGGACGCGCTTTTGGAGTATGGACCACCGCTGGAGCTTCAAGGTTAAGAAATAAGGGGGGCGCCATGAAGCGATTTGGTATCACAACTACTATCATTTTATTGTTGTTAATGCTTGCCCGGATCTCGTTTGCAGAAAGTCTTGAACAAGAATATAAACCGACAAGAGAAGAATGGCTTGAGCTTAAGGTGGCAAGCTATGTAAATGGTTTCAAGGAATTCGATACAAAGATCGAGGTAGTAAAGAAATCGGTTATCGTAAGCATATTCTATGATTATGAGAAACAGAGCAAGAGTGAGGCCGATAAATTGAAAAGGAAGCTTGAGACCGAAATACCGGACCTCTACCGCGAGTATGACTGGGCAGAGAAGGTAAAACTGGTCATAAATCTATATGGTGTAGGAGGCAACGAGTACGCACCATCGAAGTACCACTAATTCCAGTCTTTCTATTCCAACGGAGTCTTGCCGAAGTTAAACGCAAAAGCATTTTAACGCAGGAAGGGAGATATTTAGGTGAAGGTAGTTTTAGGGATAATAATAGGAGTTATCATTGGTTTCGCCATCGGTTATTTTGGTAAATGCACTTCCGGGGCCTGTCCTTTGACAAGCAATCCAATTGTAAGCTCTATATTGGGCGCTGTAATAGGTGCATTGATAGCCATGATTAAGTAACCTTCTGTACTGTTTGCAAACGGTACAAAAGCCAACCTTGTATACTTAAAAAAAGGGGGAGGTTTATGAAAAAGGGCATAAAGGAACTAATAACGAAAGAAGGGCCTATAGTAATCGGTATTATGCTTTTAGCCGGAATAGTTATCTTCACTTTGGTCATAACCGATATTGTCGAAGTAGGAGACGAAGCGAGTCAAAGGATAGTCACTTCCCTGGTTTTTCTTGCGTTGCTCGCTTATCCTATCTATTTACTCATTCGCTTGATAATCCGGGCTATCAGAATGTTAAAGTAGTGGCGCATTGCATAGGGGCATATTGCAATACGCCCCAGTATACAGTATATGGGGACGTCACCCATTTATCCCCATTCAATGTATTTTTCCCCTATCGTATTTCCACAGTAAAGGGTTGTTGCGGATATATCGGCGGATTTTACGTAGGGATCGTTCGTTGCGGATGATGTGGTCGTGATATGAACGCTGCCAGACATGGAGATGATTATTTAATTTGTTATGTATTCGTCTGGCTGCGGACGATTTGAACCCATGAATAACCATTGATAATATCATTTTGGACCGATTGTGATTTTGTAGGGGCCGCCGTAGGGCCCGCAGATCTGCGGCCCCTACACAGATGATTCCATGAACATGATTTGGCATAATAATATGTTCATCAATTACCACATTTTGGAAATGTTCTGGAATTGCCAACCACATTTCATTAACAATATCACCCGCATCGTTTAAAATCATTTCACCGTTTTGTACATGGCCAAACAGCTGATCATGTTTATGCGTGCATAACGTCACATAATAATATCCCGGCTTTGAATAATCATATCCACCTAAACGGTTCTTTTTACGTTTCCTTGGGTTTGCGCTACGTAGGGGCGTATTGCAATACGCCCCTACGTTTGTATGTGCGCCCGGCAGGGCGCACCTACTTAGGAGTGAAAGTCTCCTACGAACCCGGTAAGGGGAATCGTTAGCTGGACGGCAAGGGTGTCCGCCGTGAGGTGGAATCTGAAGGAAGCCGCAGGCAAAACGCTGGCCTGACGAACAGGAACCGTATATGAGGCGTTCATGCTGGACAAGAAGGCGTATATCTTTAAAGTCCGGTACTTACACGGAAAGCATGAGCGTAGATACGGCAGGTATAAGCGTGAAGGTGAGTGCGCATTACCCGGGGAGGTCTCATTCGTTTGCCATGAGCGTCCGGATATCCAGAGATAGCCGGTAGGAACGAGTGAGAAGTCAGCCGAGGGCATATTAGGGTTTATATCGACCAGACCTAAGGCCCGAACGGTTAGTTAGGATAGGAGCTTTAGTTTCGATGATGAGTAAGAAGCAGAAAAACGAGTTGAAATACTCAATAGCCACCCCGGAAGGCAATGGACGGAATCCAGAGAGGTACGGGCTTGGCGCTTCAAACATCACGGCA
>JBDRHE010000007.1:0-24623 GCA_043817155.1 Candidatus Omnitrophota bacterium
GAAGCGGAGAAGGAATATAAAGGAAAGCAGGTACAGAAGGCTGAGGGGATTATAGCTGCTCTTGAAGTCCAGCTTAACCAGGACGGGTTTAGTGATTTTGACGGTGCACGCACTCGGGTGGAAGAGGCGTCCCGGACAGAAGGTATAGACGAGGCGACGCAAGGCGCGGCGCAGGAACTCATCAGGAGCATAAAAGAAAAGCAGAAAAGGTTGATAGAAGGATATCTTGAACAGGTAAAAGATCCGCTCAAAAAGAAGGAGTTTGCGGAGGCACTCCGTTTTGCAATGAAGGCGCTTGAGGTGAAAGGAATTGATCAAGAGACACGGACGAAAATAGAAGCGCTGATCGAGCGCATAGAGAAAGCGGAAAGAGCGCATGAAGCCGAGCTGGAACGCCTAAGCCGTGAGGCAGGAATACCGCAGTCCAAACGCAATTTAAAGGAAGCTTTAAAATACGCCGGGGAACGCAGTCCCGCCGCGCTGGCGATGATACAGAAAGTGATCGACCATGTGGTAAAGGGAGAAAATATAGGCTATGGATTCAAAGACCGTGACGCTGTCATACAGTTGCAGACAGCTTTAAAATTACTTGGACATATGGAAACGGAGCCGGACGGGATTTTCGGCGGCGGAACGAAGACAGCGGTTATGAAGTTCCAGGGAGCTAATTATCTTACAGAAAGGATCGATATAGTCGGCCCTGACGCGACCGCGCGGCTTATAGAAGCGCTTATTAAAAAACTGGAAGAACAGGCACCGGCTGTTAAAGAATCAGGAGAAGTCCAGCCGGGAGAAGTATCTGAAGCGGTCGCTGACGGTGAAGCTGCACCAGCTGACGGTGAAGCTGCGCCACAGGAAGAGGAAGCGCCCGGGATCGACGAACAAGCGGCCGTCGCGGAGATTGAGGGATACCTTGGCGAAAAACGTTTTGAAGAAGCCGCCCGCGCAGCGGCGCTCCTTGTTTCAGCGGTAAAAGACCCCAAGATGCAGAAAAAGGCGTATAAGCTGGGGGAAAAAGCTATAAAGAAAATGCAAAAGGAAGGGGCGAAGCTTGTAAAGAAGACAAAGGAGGAAGCGAAGGAAGGGAAAAAGACCGAACAGGAATTAAAGCAGATAGAACAAAAAATACTCTTAGGCTATACTTCATATGAGTTTGCTTTAAAAGAAGCATACAGGCTTTCCAGGGATAGATCTTACACGGGGAACGCAAAAGAATGGGTTTCAGCCATATTGGCGCGGCCCGCGTCATATGACGGAGCTATCAGAGCTAAGATATTCGAGAAGATAATTAATCAAGAAACTCTCACGGAAGAGGATATGGTGAGGCTGATCATGACACGGAGCAAACTTTTGAGCGAGAGATTCGCCGTTGATTGGGCTATTATCAACTACCTGAAAGTAAAACAGATGCAGGGTGTATGGGGGTCTTTGAGGGTATGGGTTGGTCTTGGTATAGATCTAACAGCATGGAAAGACGGAAGCGGTTTGGAGCTGGTGCTGCCAGGCGTTCATACCAAGCTCTTCAAAAGAGATAAAGACCTTGTGCTTGAAGTGGCGAGGACACATATAGGCAATCAACATGCCGAATATTACAAGGCGGCAGAGGAAGACGTAAGAAGTTTTCTTGCATATCGTCAGGAAGCTTATCAGCTTACCCAGGAGATAGCCGGGCTGAAGAGGAAATCAGCTGATTTTAAAACGGGCGATGGAGAGTGGCATAGTGTGCGGCACCTCATCGATATGTACGAAGGGCGGCTTCCCAAGGTTGAGGAAAAAATAAGAAGTCTAATGGGTCTGGAGCCCGGCAAGGAACTGCCAATAGATCTTTCTAAACCGTTTTCATTGGATACCAGTATTGGCAGCGCTTACAAAGTATGCGCCGAACACGGTATTCAATTGGGAGTATCCGTCGATATAGCAAGGTCCGCTGCCGCCGCTGCCTGGGGGAGAGCGCGCGAGGCAGAAAGAAACCGCAAAGGGAAATGGTATTGGAAGTGGGTTCCCATGGAAATGGGCATAGGACTGAGTTCTAACCTGCTTGATGTAAGAAATAGCCCGTTTGGTTTTTGGGGTATCACGGGAAGCGTGGACATGAGGTGGACAGGCAGAAGCGGCATTACTGAGGCATACGCCGAATTCTTAAAAGCCGTAAAGGAGATGCACGCGGAAACCGCGGTCGCGGAGGAGAAACTTAAGAGAGAAGCGCTTAGGGATCTGAAGCGGTGCGCGGAGGAGCTCCTCATCACAATAGATGGATATATCGCCAGTCTTGAAGAGACAAAAAATAAGGACGAAGAGAAACGAGAATTGGTGGCCGAACACGATTATTACGGGGTGGTATTTGACATACAACGCGCCAGGGGAATGCGCGATGAAATCGAAAGCAGGCTTCAGGATGTCTCAAGGGAGCTCGAACTGGAGCATAAGGCGTATACAGAGCAACCCGAGGCCGCAGAAGAGGTGGACTCGGATTCAGTAGTGGAAAGCGTTTTAGAAAGGTTAAAAGGAGAAGAGGGGAGATCCGATATAGCTGAATGGACGCTTATAAAGAAGAGAGCCGAAAAAGAACTTGAAAGAGTAGGCTCTGGATTTACAAAACGCAAAGGTATCCTGAGGAAAATCTGGGGTTTCTTCGGATGGATCAAATCCCGCATACCGGTAGGCCTTGCGGATGGAATAAACCTGGATTATTCGCGCATAAATAAAAAGCCTACCAGCGGAGAAGGCTGGCAGGAGGGGATAAGCGAACAGCAAACAGGCGTAAAAGCCTTCCGGATAATTTTCGGTATCAAGCTAAAACCCGCGCATGCGTTTGGATTACACCAAAAATCTCTTGACCTGCAACGTCAGGAAGCCGTCATGAACGTAGCACGCATACAGGCGGAACAGGCTATAGATATAGTGAGAAAGATCAGCCTTTACCGCGCGCTTAAAGCCCAGCTTGAGAGCGCTGAAAGGAAAGTCGTGCCCGTAACGGGTAAATTAGCCGAGGTCAGGAAAGATCAAGATGCAACTACGCGAGATATAAGACGCGTGGAAGACGAACTTGCAAAGGCGGAAATGCTTGCCGCAGAGAAAAGGGTTCAGCTTGTGAATGTCAGGGCGCAGATCAGCTTAGCGCTGGGCGCAAACTTCTCGGGGATAGAGACGGAAGGGCCCATGACCATGGAAGAGGTAGAAAAGCGGCTTAAAGAAGCGTTAAGCAGGGTAGGGGCTGAAGGATACAATTCAGTTGATATGCGCGAGAAACTTTTGCGGACCGTAAGGGATAAGACGATGCGTTTGTGGGGGATATCATTGCTCAGGGAGGGCAGGATACCTGTAGGGTATTACGGCGAAAGGTATACAGCTCTTACAAGCGCCGGAGAGAAAAGAGAAGGTGAAAAAATTGAGCAGGTTTACGCGGAGTGGACAGGCTTATTAGGTGATCTCTTTAAATACGGGTTGAACGCAAAGAGAGCCAAAGAGGCTCTTGACAAGAGCAATTTTGATTTAAAAGGATGGCCTCAGAAAGCGGAAAACGCACGCATGCATGCTATGGATGGTTATATGGAGGCCCAGGTCGCCGCGGAGCTTTCCGGGCTGGAGCTGGACGCGCAAACGAAGATTTTAAAAGACCTGGAAGAGCGATATAAAGGAGGCGATTATAGAGTCCTCCCAGTTGACATATATAACCTTCGCATAAGGGTTGAAGATAAATTTAGCGAAGTCATAGCGAACAGGCAGACCGCCGCAGAAGCCTATATCCAGTTTAGGAGGATTTCCGGTAAGTTCTTATCCGAGATGCAGCTGGACGCGCTAATAAAAAGAGAAGTCCTGGAAACCTTAAAACGGCGTCTCAGTGAAAACGACCCGTATATCGATTCTCATATGATCGAGGAGCAAAAGAGGCGGATCGAAGCAGTTGGAAAGGCGGCCAGCGAAGCGGCAGCAGGCAAGAAAGCGAAAGAGCCGGCTGCCTCAGAAGAAGCCCCCGCGGAACAGAAAAAGGACAGGAAAGGAGAAGATTCCGCGCTAGTGCGGCAATGGCAGTACCAAAAGACACAGTCAAAGATAAACAGCGCGGAGTCATATATTGAAGCTCTTACCGCTATGGTCAATGCCGATGTCAGTATATGGCGAGAAGTTCCCACCATAGACGATAAGATCGATGAACTGCAGCGCGGTATCGACGAAAATAATGGTTACTGGGATAAAGAAAAAGGCACGATGGTCGTAGACCCCAATGCGGGAACTGTTACCTGGGGAAGACCGGGCGAGCTGGCCAGGTATCAGGAAAACGACGCCAGCCTCAGGGACAAGAGGGCAAGACTTGAAGAAATAAAAAATAGACAGATAGCCGGTATGCTGGATTGGAAAGTGGACATAAGGGTCAATCCCCTTGCCTTCTTTGGCGAATCCGCTAAAGCATGGAAGCAGGCAAAAGGCGAAGACGCGGCCAGAAGGCAGGCCGAGTACGCTTTCGTGTTAAATATGGCAGGTAATTATTTTGAGGCGGAAGACCTGAAGCAGCTTAACGCCAATGCGGAAAAGAGGTTGGAGGGATTGCTTAAGTTCAGAGAAGGGTTGTTCTGCCAGATGACGAGCATCGCGGATCCGAGTATCAAGGACAGGATACAGGAGTTTACCGACGATATAGTAAAGACCAGAAGAGAGATCACCGAGTACAGAAAGAGATTGCGGTATCTTGAAAGTGCGGGGCTTGAAAGATTGAAAGACCTTGTAGGAAGCAAAGCCCTGGATCTCAGCTATTTGGATACCGGCAAGCCCGTCGATTTTTCGGTAGTATCTCAGGATTTTTATAGAAAAGTAATAAAGACCGCGATGGAGAAATACCCGGGTATCAGAAGGCATGTTATCGCCGCAGAGGTATCGCAGATAGACCTCAATCAATTCAGCATCCCGAGGAACCTTCTGACCAATTGGGATATAAGTGGTTCCTTTGGTTCGCGCGAGATGTTCGACCGCGTGATAATCGGGTTCTACCTGAATATCATAGAGCCGGGGAAAGCCTACAGAAAAGCTGCGGAAAAAATTTCTTTATGGATTAACCAGGAAAAAGCGGCCGCCGCTAAGGACGATTTTAGAGGCGCTATATTTGCGCTTGAGAGGAGTATAACCGAACACGCTGAGGCTATGCTGCGAGCTCAGGCGGCCCATGAAATCGCCGCTAAGAAGCTGGAACAAGCGATTAAAGATTGGAAGAACCTTGATCCGAATGCACAAGAAGTGCTTTACAGGATGAGGCGCGTGGGGGAAACGGAGGAACAATTTATAAATGCGAGACGGCAATATAATCAGGACGTGCTGGAACTGGAGGTTTACCTGCAGGTTTTGGCGAAAGATCGCGATAAGGTCCTGGCCGCGGCAATGACCGAATTCAGTCCGGAAGAAAGGGCAAGGCTTATACCCGCGCCGGAAGCAGACACCGAAGTAGCCGTGCCGGAACTGGTGCTGAAAGTCGGGAAAGCCCCGTTTGGATATAAAGATGTGGGAGCGGAGACGAAAGACTTCCTGGAAGCTGTTTACGGCAGTGGTAACTACAACATAAAAACTATATCGCATTGGGGCAGGTTTTTCGTGTATCTGTCCAAGCTCCGGAATTATGACCTGGATGCGGCAAAGCGGCATATAAGAGGTATGACGGAAATGGCCCGGAAATTTATGCCCCAGCTCAAGAATGTCAATATTCCCGATTCCTTTGGCCTATGCGTCACGCCTTATTCTTCCAGGGGCAAAGAAAAGTTACATCCGCTTATAGGCCTCCTGGATTACGCGATAGCTTATGAAGAAAATGTTATCGCAAGGGGACAGGAGTCACTGGACCAGAGCAAAAAACCGCAGGATGCCAGAAAACGTGTAGAAAGGAGAATGGAAGACATAATAAAGGCGCTAAAGGAAAAGGGCGCGCTCTATCTACAGGGTGTTGTAGCCGATATAAATAGAGTGGGGCTTCCGGCTACTTCCGAGCAGAGGCGCTTGAAGCTCGTTATGATGAAACCTTACGGGGATATACTTATAAGGATGATCACGGCCGACCCCGAGAGAAGCCTCAAGACCACTCCTTACGCTTTTAAAGACAGGCGAATACTTGAGACGCTTTCCGATTATATAGATCTTCATTCCCTGACTACCGAGGAGGCGGATCGTTATTATAAAAATGTTCTTCCCGGATTGGTCAAGCTGGCCAAAGATCTGCTGGGAGATTCACTGCAAGGCGAGAATTTAAGGCGCCTGTCGGGCGACCAGTCAGATGCCCTGAACCTTTTATATGCCCAGAAAGACAAGGCCTCGTCTGAAGAAGAAAGGGCTCTTTTACAAGGCTTCATAACTTCCTATGAGCAAATGATGCAAGAGACTTTAACCCTGCACAAGGCGCTGGCGCTTCTTACAGTTGCCATGGAGAACGCCAGGGATTTTGAAACTACGGTAGAAGCCGAAGTTAAAAAAGTGGAGTATGTTGCGGAAGTAGTTCAAGCGCTGACACGAGCAAACGACATGCCTTACAGAGGGCCGGATAAAGGGGGAGTTGCCTTTTCGGCCGAGGTTGACCTTTATCTTACCGTTTTGAGCACCCTGAAGAACGAAAGAAATAACAATAATAGTATAAACAAGAGCATAAAGAAGCGCATAGAGCAGGGTGTAGGGTTGCAGGAGATCAAAGTCTTGATCAATGTCTTGATCAAAGGCCAGGATAGAACAGTTGAAGAAGGAGTGGGTCGCATAATAGCTTCTGGTAGAGCTTACTACACACCTGAAAAAAGGTATGTATACACGAAAGAAGGGAACCTGTTGGAAGTTTATCATGTCGTGCCCTACATGAATGATCATAATAAGGATGAAGCTGCCCGCAGATTTACACAGGCGCATAGAGGTATAATCTATATTCGATACGATGGTACGACTTATGATGGCGGCGATCATTGGCGGGAAATAAGATACAAGGACGGCACTTATGAACTAATAATAAAGGGTGACTACGCCCCAGGTGCAATCAACAGGAGCACTGGGCAGGCAGTTAGCTACACTAAGGTAGTGAGTGACTCCCCTATAAGCAGTGAAAATCAGGTCATTCTATCATCCGGGGGCTCTCAGACCAACAAGGCCCTTAGCTTATTCCGAAAGCATCAGAAGAGCAAAGCAAAAGAAGACAAAATGATAATAGAAGAATGGGGACAGCTTCCGCCCAGGTGTCTCGGAACCGAGACAGAGATCAAGGAAGGTATGGAAGGCTTACGAGACGCGTTAAGAGATGCAGTGGCAACATCAGAAAGCATTCTGACAGACCCGGAAGATGCCTCAAACGCACCATTTTCAAATAAAGATTTTCATAATACGCCAATAGTAGTAGGTGGAGAGATAGTTAATAATGAAACCAAGAGTCGATGGCTGGATGATCCCGTGAATCCCAAAATTGCTTTCGTACGCATAAATGGATCACGTCTCGTATGGATCTACAGTTTGAAGATCAATGACAATGGAGATATAGCGTTGCGTGACGCTATTGAGATAAGAACCGGGGAAGAGCTAGTGCCACCACCACGAAATATGAATCCGTGGGACAAGAGGGCTAAGACTAATCCTAATGCAGGCCGACATCTGGCTTATCTATATTATAAGGGTGAGTATCACTATACCGTATGGGCGGGCGATCGAGATATCCTGCCCAGGTGGAGGGGCAGGATGTTCAGGGCGCACGAAAGCACGAATTACAGGTCAGATGCAAGAATGGACCCCGACGTTGCTCTAACCAAGGAAGGGCAACTTATAGAGGATATAGAGGAAAATAAAGGCGCGTTGATAGAAAAATATAAATATGAAAGCGATGACAGGAAAGCGAGACAGATCGAACAAATAAATTACGAAAAAGGCAGAATAACGTCAATAACAAGATATACCTACGCAGGTGAGACAAGGGATCTGGCTAGCAGAGAAGAAACCGTAATTGATAAAGAGGGAAAAAGCTATACCGAAAGATGGGAGTACGAAGCGCCGAGAGGATTTTATGTTAAAGCTTTCGAAGAGATGAGGTATCCACGGGTAGCGCGTGTTATTAGCGAGGGCCAGGTGATCAAAGAATACCGCTATGAAGATGATGGGGTTTGGATAATCTCATACAAGAAAAACAAGAATTACGGTAAAGAAGGTACTATTAAAAAATTCCTTGATTGGATCAGGGGAGTCACGGTGATAACCACAGAGGCTTATTTTGTACCGCTAAAGTCCGAAAAAGAGGAAAGTGGAAACCTGATCAGCATTCTGGATTCTTCGCGTCCTTTAAAGATGCATGAGGGCAGAGGTATTTCTTTCGATACCCTGCCGGCACGACAACCCATCCTGGAGTTTTCTTTGGATAGGGATGAACAGAAGATGGGGAGTGAAGAGTTTCAGAAACAGGCATGGGAGATCATTGACCTCACGGAGGGGATATTTACAACTAGCCAGAAAGCTAAACGTGACAAGGCGCTTGCTGAGTATCTGGGAATGATTGCGCGCGACGATTATACGCCGTTTACCGGAAAGTATAAAGAGAGCAAAGTAAGCGTGTCAAAACATCTTGAAAACAGGGTCAACGGTGAGAAGACTAACCTGGTAAAAGAGTTCTGGAAAATGCTCAGAAAAGGAAAGATAGATCACGAAAAGATGGTGAGATGGTCCCGTTTCATAGCCGCGAGACTAGGGGCCTTCAAGGATGTTTCATACCGGGAGTTTGTGGTGGAGAGACTCTTTGCCAGGAAACACTACGACAATTACAATTATGTTGTAAAAGGGCTTTTGACAAAAGCCGGGGCAATCGACCTTGATTATGTTTACAGGATGATGCGGCCTCCTTTCGAACGGACAGAATTGCATATGGAACAGTTCACACCTTCCGCTGATAAAAAGAAGCTGACCTACAATGTTCCGAACATTGATATGACACAGGGAGAATTTGTATTCTTTGTGCGGTCACGGAATGAAGGCAAGACAACGATCAGGATAACGGCCAGAGACGCGAATGGACACATAGCTACCATGCCGGCAGAGATAGAAGGGGATCCAGATCTGGATAATTTAAAAGAGAAAGACCAGGCTGAGAAGTGGCACAGGGTTGATTTCTCTCCTGCTTCAAGGGATTACAGAAGAAGTATTATTAGGAGTAAGGTATTTGATTCAACCCAGGTAGTTGAATTAGAGATCAGCTTTGGTAAGGATGAAAAACAAAGAAGGGAAGAAAAGCTCACTGCTGATAAATTCGATTTTAAGTGGGTATGTGTCGAGAGCCTATCATGGGTCGGAGAGAACGCTAAGAAGCCTGCGGAAGACGCAGAGATAGAGCCACTTCATCTTGGCTTGCCGATTGCGCCTATTAAGTTTTCCAGAGAACTAAAAACGGACGAAAAGAAAGACACTAGAGAAAAAATCGTAAGAGGAGAGTTGTATTATAATCTGGCGATCAGAGGAGACGCGCCCAGGGATCTTAGCGGTAAAAAGTTCATACTGAAAAAGTGGCGGCATCCGCTTAAGCAAGCCGGTGCCAGTGTTATTTTTTCGTTTGTGGATTTGGATGGCGGCATGCACAGCGCGGAATTTGTCACGGATGATGAAGGATATGTGAGGGATGCGATCCTCCCGTGTTATTCGACTACCGGATTTGACTCTACGCAAGTTGTGGGAATTACTCCGGATTTCGAAATGAAAGCAGAACCCTGGAGTTGGTGGGCGCCTTATGCAGCTTATTTTCTTATGGCAGCTATACCATATTTACTTGCATTGATTGGTTGGGGGATAAGGCGGTATAGATATCATCGCCACAGGGCCCAAAGCAAAAGTTTGCTTCGTGATAAAGCGATAAAGGAGGCAAATGAAAGTCTCGATAAGGCGGAGAAATCGGACAAGGCAAGAGAAGCCCTTGATAGGCTGGAGAAAGAAGAGGCGACTAGGGGAGATATATATAAGGCGGAAAAAAAGCTTAGAGAACTGGAAATAAAGGAAGCGAAGGAAGCTGTTAGAGAAGCGACGGAAACGGAAGACGCTCAGAAAGCCCTTGCCCAGCTTAAGGATAAAGGAGCAAGTGAAGATGATATAAAAGAAGCGAAGGATAAGATTGAAACCCTCAGGGAAAATGAAAAAAGAAGAATGGGGAGCGTAGAAGCAATAGAGAACGCGAAGATGGCCCTTGACCAGCTCAGGAATACAAATGCAGCCGAGGAAAAGATTAAAGAAGCGGAAGAACAAGTTAAGCGCTTGGAATATATAAGGCAGGCAAAAATAGATATTGGCATGGCGAGGACGTCGGACAAGGCAAGAAAAGCCCTTGAGGGACTTAAGAATACGGAAAGACGGGCCAAGAGCGTAATAAAAGAAGGAGAGCAGAGAGTTAGAGAGCTTGCGATTAAAGAAGCGAATGCGGATCTTGAAGCGGCCACTACAGCAGAAGAAGCGAAAAAAGCCAAAGAGAAACTCGAGGATAACAAAGCGGATGAAAAGGATGTACAGGCGGCGACTCAGAAATTTAAACAGTTGGATGCAATAGAAAAGGAAAGAAGGGACCTTGATAAAGCGCTGTCACACGTGGGAGCGGCAGCAGCTCTTGATAGGTTTAAAAAGGTGATCAAGAAAAGGGCGATAGGAGAGGCAAAAAAAGAACTTAATATAGCCAAAAGTTCAGCGGAGGCACAAAAAGTATTTGATAAACTCTGCGCCCAGAAGGCAAGCGAAGAAGACATAAAAGCGGCGGTTGATAAATTTTACAGGCTTAGGGCTTCCGAAACTCCTGTTTGGAGGCAGATGGTAAGAGCGGATGGTAGCCTGCGCGCGCCGTTTATCGGTAAAAAATTGGACAGTCTCGGACAATGGGCTTTGCATAAATGGCTTAACTTGACAAAGAAAGATGTGTCGGACGAGGCGACCGAAGAAGAGCTATGGAAATGGGAACAAAGGGTCAGGTATCTGGCGATAGAAGAAGCCAGAACAGATCGTGAGAACCTGGACCGGGATAGTCTGGCAAACGATGAAGATAAACAAGGGGCAGAGCTTAAGATCAGGCGGCTGGTGATAGAAAACGCAAAGGCAGGACTTGACTGGCTGAAACGTACCAAGGCAAGTAAGGATGAGATACAATTAGCGGGGAAAAATTTTTATAGACTCAAAGTCTCGGAAAAGCCTGTTTGGGAATATCCTATAGTGCCCGACAGAGATCCCGCTATGTGGGAATACCCATTTGTAGTCGGCAGCGATACTGCTAAGCTTCTTATCGGGGCTATAGTGGCTCATTTCTGGCGATTAATGGTATATCGATGGAGGATTTCCTTTTACAAAACAGACGCGATAGAGAAAGCAAGAAGATCTCTTAACGCAGCGGCAACTTCAGTGGCAGCGGAAGAAGACCTTGCTATATTTGAGGGGTATAGCGCAAGTGAAGAAGACATAGACGCAGCAAAACTAAGAATTGACCAGCTCAGGAAGAGCGAGGCAGAAGAATATCGTAAAGAGGCGGAAAAGGCGTATGAAGCTGCTAAAAAAGAAACGAACCCCCAGAGCAAGGATGGAAAACTTAAAAAAGCGCACAGGTTGACGAAAAAAGCCCTTGAGATAGACCCAGACAACAAGCAGGCACAGACGGTTCTTGCGGGCATAAACGCGTCTATGAAGACAACCACTCCCGGCGAAGGTGCTGTAAAAGCAGAAGTCACGCCGAAAAAGCAGGCGAAAGAATTGATAAATAAAATAAAGATTTCGATAGACAGTATAAAAAAATGGAACGCAAGTTTGGATATAGACTTCAGGGATAGGGGGCGAAAGATCGAGGATAAAACTATCTTTTTGCCGCGCATGAGAAAGGAAGAAATATGGGATTTCTTTGATCCGAATAAAATTCCGCGTTTTAACCTGACCATGACTTTTATGTCGATTTCATTTCTATTGGTAGCTGTAGCGGCTTTTAATTTCATTGGATGGTCTTCGACGATCCTTCTCGTGCCGTATGTCTATCTTATTACAATAAAGTTACTTAATAATTATAATTTTCTTAACAGACATAGGGTCTTAGGATGTGCAGTGACGTTGTCTCTTGTTACCGGGATGCATCAGATCCTTTCTATTTTATGCGGATTCGATGTGCATGCAGTCGCGACGGGCCTCAGTTTTGCAGTTATTTCGTTTTTTGCGATATCTCCGTTTATCAAGTATCTGGTACGACTGTTTGATATAAATACTTTTGTTACAAACCAGAAAAAAGAATTAGAAACCGCGAAGATCAAACTCAGGCTGATAAGAGGAGACGATGATTTATTAACGGAGATCGAGAGCGTTACTCTTGATTCCGGAATGACAGTGGATGATTATATCGAAGCATTAAGGGAGAAGCGAGTGACCAGCGTTATCCTTAGTCATCTCGATGTTACAGTATATACTAAAGCTAGTGACCTTAAAGAGGCCTTGATGGAACTGGTTCGAAGCAATATAACGGTTATGGAAACTATAGGGGAGTTGTGGCGGATCCGAAGGGCCACAGAGAAAAAAGATGGTGAAACTCATATTGATGAGGAGTTTGAGGAATTGCAGGATGAGAAGATATATGAAACACCGAAGTTTAAAGTAATTCTTGACCGAGCTATTAAACAAATTGATAGTTTGTTAATGCGTTCAAGAACAAAAGTTGAGGCACGCAGGATCGTCAATGTGATAGGGAGGCCAGTTGCGGTTGCGATAGCTACGAGTGTACTGGTGACTGTATCCGTGGTCATGTTCGGGGGGATTCTGGGTCTGGAACCCTTATATCAATATACGATGGCGGTGATAGTAGCAACTATATCCCTATGGGGTGCTTCACAGTATGCACGTAATAAATTTACACAAGAATGGGCTCTCTTTGAGCCAGCTGTCGACATGGAGCACATTTCCCAGGAGAAAGATGTAATTCTTTTTACTTATGAAGGAGAAACACTTAAAGTCTGGGATATATGGCGTTTTCTTGCTGATGTAAGAGCTGCGGTTCGCAGGACAGGAGATGAAGCCCAACCGATCACTACAGCCTCCATACAAAATCAGCTCGTACAGGGTAAATTAAACGGTGAGATTATCCAGCGCGACAGACGTATAGGAGGTAGCTTTTTCGATTCAAAAGCACTTAAGGGCATAAATAAATACGCCGGTTTGACAATGGCGCGACTTGTTTTATGGATTGGCGTAGTATTTGGAACTATCTCCAAGTGGGTGGGTGTTTTTGTTCTATGGGGAGTTGCCCAGTTTGCCAGTCTCGTTAACAGATCGGAATTTATATGGTCTGATATGTATCAATATCAATTCGGAGAGGTCGGTATACTTAAAGCCCTATTAAGCCGGATTATAGACGGGTCGTTTGGTTACCATGCTCTTCAGGCTCTTGGTGTTGTTGTAGGCGCCGGTGTGGTATTTGCCTGTTTAAAGAAGATCTATTCTCTCAGTCGGAGCAATGTCCAAAGATACGCTCGCGGCAGTGGAAAATACATCATTTTAAGAGCGACCAAGGCTATAGCCGCGGTGATAGGATTATTTTCAATACCAGCGGCTATGGCCTTTATAGGGAAAAAGGGGTGGGGATGGCTGTATGGTGATGTTTACACTAAACGGGCATTATTAGAAAATATCTTTCCTGCGGTAGTTCAAATACTGGCATATGTTGTAATCGGCAGTGCGGCCATTTTTTGCGGAAAATATATCTATTATTATATCGGGGACAAAGCCCGGGGGTATATAAAAGAGAAAAAAGTAACCACAGAATTTTTAATCTGGAACGGAGCAAAAACACTTTTTGCGGGGGTAACATTATTTGCTGCGCCATTATTGTCAGGCAACACTTTAGTTGACATATTCGGTGCGGGAACAGGCATAGCGCTAGGGCTGATCGTGGGAGGGGTATTTGCACATTCTGTTTTCAGTCTGATAATTGGATATCTTTCCAGAAACCTTTTTAAAGGTATTCTCGTGGACCAAATGCTTTTGGGCGAGAAACCCCCGCGACCACCTCACCCACCGAAAATGGAAGAAGGGGAGACACCGGATCAATATCATGAGCGGGTTAATAAGAAGCAGGATGAATATGTTAAGAAGGTTGAAACATATTATGGAAAGGATGGTAAGCCAGGTGAAGTTGCCAAAGCGACAGATCGTTTCCGGAATACATATTTAAACCGATTTACGGCAGAGGAGATGGTTCTTGTAGCCAGGGTCAACCAGACGGTTCATGATTCAGAAAAAGCGGGAACGAAAGTTACGAGAAGCAACATTGAAGCAGTGCTCGATGAAAGAATCGGATTGCGCGGCAGGATGAAGTACCAGAAAATGTTTGGGCGTGGGGCTCTGCCTTCCGGAAGTGTATACGGAATAAGAGACAATGCGACGGCTAAAGAAGTGATGGACGCAATCGAGAAGACGTACAGAATCCTGACGAAAGAAGAGCTTCTAGGCAGGATGTCGGGCCAGGGTTTTAAAGATCTTGTAGAGCAGTTCAATCTTGATAAGGATCTCAAGATATGGGATGTCCTGGATAATCCAAACCTTGTTGATCTTACCGCGGACCAGATCAGAGAATTTCTTGATCAGTATGCGAACGAAAAGCGCATTGTAGAAATGTTTGATTTTATGCCCAAGGTTGAGAACTGGGTAGTTGTCGTAAAGGGACTTGAAGGTCAGGTGAGAGATCTTGTTGAAAAATTATGTACTCAACGATATCCGTTTAAAAGAATGAAAATTATAATTGCAGGGGAGGAGTGGGATTATGAGACAATAGAATTGATAGAAAGGCTTCAAGGCGAGCTTGGCGAGCTTCAAAGAGGGAATGCTGCACCCGGGGCGGAATATTGCGAAATATCTCCAGCTCCCCCCAGGGAAGATGGACAGCCATACACAAAACCGGGCGCCAATACATTTTGCCTTAAACCGGAAACAACCGATGGCGCTTATGGTCTGATATTCGATGCCGAAGATATACCTGATAAACTTATGGTTCTTAAGAAGGTAACAGGCGTAGTAGAAGGTGTCGGGGAGACAAGGCGATTAAGCAGGACCAAGTTCGAGGAGGCTTTGAACGACCAGATGATAAGTTCCGGAGCCGCACCTTCTCAAGCGGCCAGCGTAGAAGAAAAGGTTGCCTATTATACTCGTTGCGTAAAGGGGGCATCGGCTAGATATACAGCCGGGCTTGATGACAAAGACTGGGACTCTGTTCATAGGTTTAACTTCAAACGTGGGAGAGTGCTAAAGAGGCATCTTAAGGTTTTCACAAAATATAATCTAAAAACGCTTCTGGAACTTATACATGAAGATAAAGCGCTTGCCTCCCCCGCTGTTCTCTGGCTAAAAATAAAACATCTAAATGGAGTGCTAAAAAATAAAAAAGACAAGAAGACCGAATCCGGACGTCCGTGGGAGGTTAAATATGACCCGCTGGAAAAAGGCGAAGAATGGAACGTAAAAAATTATCAGAAAAAGCAGCTTGAGCGATTAATAGAATTATATATTGTGATATCTAACATACCTGAATATGGAGATTTTGCGACAGATTTCATTAAAGGTGAAATGATCGAAGGCGAGTTTATAAAAAGGGTTATACAGGGAGAGTTTGAGAGGATAAATATGCCGAAAAACGGGCAGGGCAGGCTTTCACAGGACAGAAACGCTTTGGCCCATGTGCCTTGGGTTACAGGCGCGTTCTTTAAGGGAGAGTATTCAAGCTGGTATAATCCGGGGTGGTCCGGTTTTCATGCCGTACAGGATACTTTCAAACCTCTAGGAGGTACCACAGGATGGTTTTGCACTGAACCTATCGAGGAAGTTATATGGGAGGAGGTTGAGGAGACCATTGAGAAAGAAAAAGCAGAGAGCATAAAGAAAGACGAAAAAAACAAAGAAGGATATTTCAAGGAAAAAGAGAGGCAGATAGCTTATATTAAGAAAGAATACGACAGGAAGAACAAGCTTACGTCCCTTGGCGGATGGGATGAGATGCAGGTCGCTGAGGATTATGAGCTAGGTCTTGTCCTGTGGTGGAATGGTTTTAATGTTCCTAATTTCTATGCCCTTACTTCAGAAGACCCGGGTGCGGCCACCTCACTGACCTTTGAAAAAAGAGCGCTGCAAACCTCCAGATGGAATAAGGGATTCATAATAGGTCTATTGCAGATAGTCGGTGGCGGACGCATGTTCGAGCTCTATGAAAGGAAAGGCCTTATATGCGGGCTTAGTTTTATTATCACAACACTGGCCAGTGCTGTTTTCCCTCTTCTATTCAGGATAGGCCGGGCGATTACTCTTTTCTGGTGGTATATCTATATACCAGTGCAAGTTCTTACGTCAGCAATATTAAAAACCACATTAGGCCCGGGAAGCATATGGTTTTTACAGGCAAGCCACATCCAATGGATAGCGGATACAACGCAATACGTAATAGGGGCAGTTGTTCCTCAGGCGCTTAACTTCTCACCCGTAGGATGGGGTATGTTTGTGGGACCCGCCATATCGATCGGGATGATAACTATCCACATGTATTTTACAGTTGCGTCTATCTTGAAAGAAGGTACTAATGATAAGCTGGGCTACAGGACAGCGCTTGATATGTTCAAGGAGTTTGTCGAGAAATTGGAAAAGAGAATTGTCCTGGCGGAAGTAATGGATGTCTATATTGACTATAAGAAGGCTTATAAGAATCTGAAAGAGGCCTACAAAGAAGGAGAACCGCCAGAGAAAATCGAAGACAAGGGACGTTTAGTTGCGGAACTTTTGGAGAGGTTTATTAACGATCTTGATAACCGCATGGACCCGCTAATTCTTAATAAAGAAGCCAAAGATTCTATTAAAAAAGATGCAAGGGCGGGGAATTTTAATCATATTGAGGTAAAAGGAGGATACCTCGCTGAGGCGCTTTTTGTCGCAAACATGACAAGATATTTAAAGAATTCACCAGAGGAACGTGAAGCGATCAAGTCATCGATGGAACGCGCTATCAGTGAAGTAAAGATGGCGAAGGAGCATGTCGATAAGGGTAATATTTCCAATTGGGCAAAGATAAAAGACGCTAGATCCAAAGATGGCAAATGGACTTATCTTAGCCTTGTCGATCCCGTAAAGTGGATAGCAATAGCCGGTTTTCTCATAGGTTCAGGGGTCGCGGTCCTGGCTGCGACCAGTATCATAAACGGTGTAATTATTACACTGGCGGTTGGCCTATTTTATACCGGAGTGGTATTGGAGTTAGGGAATCTGTGGATTTCGCGGGCCGCTGATGATGAAACCCGCGGGATAAGGGCGATGAAATTTCGCCTCGCAATGATTAATTTGTTTATTCCTTTTTATCACATGTTATATCTTTATGGCAACCGGATCGCCTGGAATGAAATAGGGTCGAGGATAGGATACTGGTGGTTGACGCCACGTGCCGCTGAGATCGAAGAGGAAATGAAAAAGCGACAGGAAGTAGAAATACAACAGATTCCGATTACAAATAAAGAAGCACGTGAGATGGATGATGAGATAAGAAAGAAATATTTAGAGAGAGGTCCGGGGGAAAAGCCGGAATTTGACCTTTTCGGAAAGAAAAAAGCTGAGATAAGCACGACGTATGACGAGGACCTTAGATTGGCCAAGACGACCGAACCCAAGCAGAGATGGCAGGCTATCGTGCCGAATTTTGGGTTTTTAGCCGGTCTATTCTACTTTTTTGCGTGGGGGTTTAGGGGGGATTCTTATATATATACACTGGGTGTTAATTTAGAAAAGGCGATCACCAGAAGCCCGATAATATCAGAGAGTTTACAGTTTCTGCAGGCTTATTCTTCACATGCCCTCTGGGTGATGGTCGTGGCAGTAGTGGCGACTATAGCGATCAAATTTATAATGTGGTATAGAGAAATAGGGCTCAAGGAAAAAGATGTTCCATATTCTACGGATATGGAAACTGGTGAGAGGAGGTTTGCGCCTACGGCTCAAACTAAAAAGCAACCCATATCTTGGGCCGGTTCAGCTATCGCCAGCGCCCTTTTCGCGCTTTCGGCCGGGTACTTCGTTGGCCTTAGCGGCCAATATGCCATAGTGCAGGCGGCATCGCTCGGTTTTGTGGCCGCGGTTTATTCAGCACAGGCGCTTGACCTGAGGTACGGCGTCCTTGCGAAAATGAAGGATATCTTCAGCAAGATTGCGCCCAGACGGGCGGGGCCGGAGCTGATAGAGCCTTTCCGCAGTGCCCTTCCCGCAGAGGGAGAAGACCTGGCATACGTCAAAGACGGCGAGCTGCACGTTAATAAAGAAGAGATGGCCAGGCGACCCGCTTTCGTTCAGCAGTTCTATTATTTCCACGAATGGTTCCATTTAAAAGGCATCAAATCCGAAGCATTTGTATATGCGGCTGTAGGTATGGCTGTTATATCGACGCCTGTTTTGGTGCCTCTTGTCATGCTGGGCGGGGTTTTCGCGCAGCTTGCTATAGCGGCTCTGAACGTGGATATAGCGGGTATAAGAGCAAGAGGGGTTGTGTCTCCCATAGTGTTAGCGAATCTCTTCCTTTGTGTGGCCTGTAAGAAGGATACCACTGTCCAGGAACCCTCAAAGGTAGTATCCTCCGCAGTGGCCAAAACCAGCATGGAAATATCTATAGATTCCTTTAAAGTGCAGGCAGACGAGCTCTTCCTTGACCTTAGGTTTGGCGTTCTGCCGGGCATGACCGTAGACGACGGTGTGGACCTCACCGGATGCGCTCTAAGGTTTGAATTCAAAAACGGTAAAACAGGCGAATTGCAAATTTTCTTCAAGGACAACAAGTGGGCCAATGTATATTCCTATCCGACTTTGACAGAGAACGGCGTGATCGGTTTCGATCCTGCTACAGATAACCGTAATATCAATCAGTTCGAAGACTTTAGTCATATTTATGCTGTCGGTGCCAAAGTTTTCGGGGAACCCCCGAAAATGTTAAGGACAAAATTAAAGAGCGTACGACTTATCGGAGTTAAAAAAGATGCGAAAACTGAAGCTGCGCGCTCTGAGACAACAGCTCCGCCGGCCGGGACAAGAGAAGAGGCGTCCCGGGCAGTGTCGGTTCCGGTAAGCGCGGCGGTATCAGGAGATGTTATGAATGTTACTGTTGACCAATCCTACTGGACCGCGCAGACTTATTATAGCGACCAGGCGATATATGAAACAAGAGGCGAATTAGAGCTGCCGTTCAAGCTTAAAGGTGGCAGTAAAACGCAGTCAAAAGGAGAAGCCTTTATAGATCTGAGATACGCTGACCTGGAAGGGTTAGGACGCGGGCCGCACGACATGAGCGGCATAGAGATAAAAATAGTCGTTAAAGTGCCTGCTGGCCTTGTTTCAAGCCCGTTTAACGGTTTACAGATCTTTGCCAAGAGCGGTGATAAATGGCAGTCACAGTACAGTAAATGGCGAAATATTGACACCGCGGGCGAAATTGAGCTTACTTTTACGCCTACGCGGCCCGATCAGGATCCGCAGGGATGGAGCGATCCTGGGTTTGATCCTACGGATGTAGTCGCAATAGGTCTAAAACTCGGTTCCGGAGGCGGCTCGACCCTCGCGCATGAAGGTGTGTTAAAGGTAAAGAGCGTTACATTGCGAAGAATTGGAACGCAAAATGCGCCCAAACTTGTAAGTACACCCTATTTAAGAAGCCAGGCAACAACAGGTGCACCTGTTCCAATCTCTGAATTTCAAGAGCTAAGCGGGGTTAGCCTTTATTACAGCCCATCAACTTATGGGCGTGACATCGGCGGAAATAATGGTTTCAGCAATAGAGAAAAAGAAATAACCGCCAGATTCAAGAGTTTTAAAGAAAAGGGTATAAATCTTGTAAGGATCTTTACCTTCTGTGATCTAAGGAACGGAGCGATAAAGTTTGATAGTACGGGTAAACCGGTCGGTTACAGCAAAGAAGCGCTGGAAGACTTAAAAGCCCTGATACGCGCTGCTAAAAAAGCGGATATTAAACTTATTCCTGTTCTATTTGATTTTACTCTGGCTGACGGGATTTCTGAAGAGGGAGGGTACCCTGTTGGAGAATACCCGAGTCTCTTAACGAATCAGGAACACAGGGAAGCCTTGCTTGATGTGTTTAAAGATTTCTTGAAAGAGTTAAGAACGTATATGGAGCGGAACAATCTCGATAGCACCGTACTTGCGTTTGAGCCGATGAACGAGCCGGAAATGGCAAGCCTTAAAGGGCCGTACACGCTGGCTTACGCTCAAGGGTTTGTGACCGACTTTGTGAATCTCCTCAGGAGAGTTTTCCCGAATAAACCGGTTTCGCTGAGTACGCAGAAGAGAGAATACCTTAAGTACTGGATACATCTTCTCAAGAAGGGAGATGTAATGCAGATACATTGGTATAGCATCATGAAAGGTCAGAATGATCTGGACCATTCGCGCGGGGAATTAAACATCCCGTCCGGGGTGCGCGCTATTTACGGTGAAGCGGAACCGACAGATGTTGAAAAGGTTCTTAGCACTATTCACAAAAACGGTTTCGGCGGCGCTTTATTCTGGCACGATAAGAATCATAGATTCCTGGATAGCCCCAAGAAGATAGAGAATTATAAAAACTGGTTTGACAAAAGGATCCTGCCCGGCAAGTCTGGAAGGCGAGGATTCACGCTTGTAGAATCCTTGATATTGCAGGGCGCTGTAATAGCGGGCATTATAGTCGTTACGGGATTAATTAAATCGCTAGGAGCTCTGGCGCTGGCGCCGGTTGGTATCGGAGCCGCGCTTGGCGGAGCTGTTGCTCTGGCCGTGGGAGAATATAAGGGTAAAGGCCGTGAGGATGAAGATCTTGACTCGGCCAGAGGTGAAGCCGTCGGTATCGTTATCGGTATCGCGGGCGCCTCGCAGGATGAGATAGACAAAAAGGTCGATATGAGAAAGATCGGCGGTGTAAAGGTCGTGGCCCTTGACGGAACCAGTCAGGAAGAGAACCTGCAGAAACTGGAAAAGGCGAGAAGAGAATACGGGGCCTACGCTTCCGGTCTGATAGAGGGCGTGACAGAAAACCTGGAAAGCGTACTGGACAATCTCATTACTTCCATACAGGAAGAAGACAGGGCGCGTATCATCAATGAATTTACTGAGGATCCTGAGAAGATGTTTCTTGACGCGAAGAACGTAGACCAGATCAAGGATACCCTGGACGGGATATTGAACCGTCTGGATGTTATAAGGTCTAAGAGGGCCGCGGAACTAAGTATCTATGAATACAAATTTGACAAGGTAGCGAAAGTAAACCGCATAGTAAGCCAGGACACGCAACTGGCGGATAAGTTAGCGCGGATCAGAGAAGAAGGCAAGACAAAGGTCGCGTCTTTCAGAGTGCAGAATGCCGCGGAACTGCGCTGGCTGGCCCAGGAGCACAGAAAAGCTATCGATAAATACGGCCAGGACAAGTATCCCGTAAGGCTCCACATAAGAATGGCTGACGAGAATATCACACGGGATAATCTCGATAAGGTCCTCGAGCTTGCCGGCGTGAACGATGTTATCTCAAAAGATGATATATCGTTCGAGGATGGCCAGAGCGTAAGCGAAATATACGAGCTCGTAAACCAGAAGTATGGCGCCCAGGCGGCCGATGTGGCCATAGGCGATACGAGGGATCTTATGAGGGATAAGAAGGATGAAGACCTTCTGAAAGAAGAAAATATGCTATATGTCAGGATGGAAGAAGGCATAGTATCGCAGCTCTATAGCGTGGTTATCGAGCTTATCACTAACAACAACCAGATGCCGAAGATTATGCCGGAAAACACGGATCTGAGGATGGATCCGCGAGGGTATTTCGTGTTCAAGCCCATAAAACCGATAAACATGGAAGAACTTAGAAGAGAGATAGAGAACTACGAAAAGGTATTGATAATGGCCTAATACATGTGGGAGTACATTGAGGGTCTAGTAATAAACGAGGTAAGGGACAGCAACAAAGGAGGTAAGGGATAGAAAAACGGAGGTAAGGGAGCAACAAAGAGATGCACAAATACCTTCCTGCATCTCTAAGATGTCCTCGCTCAGGGCGCCAAACCCAGACGAGGACATCTTTTTTTATCTAACCAGTCAGTGACAAGGTGGATTGGACTACTCCTACCAGGGCCCCTCCGCCCAGTGTGGATCCTCCCTGTACGGAGTAGCCCAACCCACCTTGCCACTGTCAGATCTAACCACGTTAGTTTAACCTGGTTAGATTTGGCAGGTTAGAAGTTATTATAATATAATGAGTTATGAAAGTGACCCGCCAGCGTTAGGTTATAAAAAATGTAGAATATCGCATTGACTTTTGTTATGATATATACTATTATTAACTATAAAAGTTAAAGTATTAAAAAGCTTGCAAGAGGCAAAAGGTTATATGGAACATTTGCACGAAAGGGAAACTGTCTCCAGAGGAGTATCTACCGCTTATAGTGTGCTAGACTGGCGTAAGAAGCACGCCCTATTTGTCAAATGCGTAAGCATCATATTAGCGGTTGTATTTCTGCACCAGCAAACAGGCTGGGCCCAGAACGGCCGGCCCGTCTGGGCCGAGGCAAGACCCTTAGAAATCACACAGCAGGATATCCTCACTAAGAGCAGGATCGAAATTCCTTACGACATCGCGAAAACCCAAAGCGTTAAGATGAACGGTGGAAGCGAAGTCATCGTCCACATACAGGACGCTCATTCTTCTCTCTCAGCGCAGTATTCGATTGCGAAACTCCTGGATTCTCTTGTGACCGGTTACGATCTTAGTTTCATAGCCCTTGAAGGATCCGCGGGCGATATCGATACTTCGGTCTTGAGGACATTTCCCGACAAAAAGATCCGTAAAGATACGGCGTCTTTTCTTATGCGTGAAGGCCGCATGAGCGCCGGAGAGTTTTTTGCCATTACATGCGAGACTGAGGACGTCAGCCTTTACGGTATAGAGAACGAAGAGCTTTACCTGAAGAACCTGGAAAGCTTCCGGAAAGTAGCCACCGAACGCGCCCGTCAGACAGAGAACCTCACCAAGCTTATAGCCCAGCTCTCCCAGCTGGGTGAAAAGATATGGTCTGAGGACCTGAAGAGTTTTGATAAGACCAGCGCGCTTCACAGGGAAGGCGATATAAGTTTTTCCGAGCACTGGAAGGAAGTAGGCACTTATGCCGACAAGTACGGTATAGATGTATCCGAGTACAACGAGCTTTCAAAGCTTGTCGAGTCGATAACCCTCGAGAAGGAAATAGATTTCGCCAAGGCCAATACGGAGAGACGTGAACTTATAGACCGCCTGAGCGAGAAGATGAGCGAAGAAGAGCTCGAGAAGCTGGTCATGGAATCACTCGCCTTTAAACAGAACAAAATCTCTCAAGGAGCATACCACGGCTACCTTACAATGCTTGCCGAGGAGAAAGGCATCTCCGCCAGCGGGTATGAAAACCTTATAAAGTTTACCCGATACGTCACGATATACGAATCGGTGGAACTGGTGGAACTCTACCGCCAGATGGAACTGATGGAAGAAGGCATAAGGGATAAGTTATACCGCAATGACGATGAGAGAGAGCTTTATCACCTTATAAGGATGGCACGCCTTTTAAAACAGCTTTACTCAATGGAGCTTATCAGCAGGGAATACGCCTACCTTAAAGATAACTACCGCGCCTTCACGGCAGAGAAATACGCCGATTTTATCAGGGAAAACGCTAATAAGTACGGCGCTGTCATATCAGGCGGGTACGACCTCAGTGAAATAACCAAAGGCGTCGATGAGGCCATGAGTTTCTACAGTGACGCCGAAGCCAGGGATAACGCGCTTCTTGCGAATACAATCAATAAGATGCGTGCCGAAGGCAAGCAAGTGGCGGCTCTCATAACTGGAGGGTACCACACAAAGGGGATGACGGACCTGATGAGCCAGAAGGGTCTATCGTACCTGGTGGTTGTCCCGAAATTCGAGAACGGCAAAGAAAGGCCTTACGTAGCCATACTTACGAACAAGAAGAAAGAATACGAGAAGATACTGGAAACCGGCAAATACCAGCTGGCTGTTCAGGGATATTTTGACCAGTATAACGGGGACCTTTCAAGGATCAAATCGGTATTTTCCACTCACTGGGTGAGGCCGCGATTAGCGGTGAAGATGTCGATCTGGTTAAGGCCAGATGGATCGAGGCATACAGGAATGAGCGAAAAACAGCATCTAAAGAAGAAATCGATAGTTTTAGTGATTTCGTGCACAGAATAACACCCATAAAGTTTCGTGACACGGCCGTTATTGCCGATTTTACCGATTCGAATGAGGATCCTGACTTTGTCACCCTTATAAGAAAAAAAGAGAGCGGCGAGGAATATTTTGATTTCCGACCGACCTCGAAGAAAGAAAGAGACAAGTTCCTTCAAAGGATCAGTGCGCTGAGGAAAGAGGTTAAGGAAAAAGGTACTAAGTATGATGAGAAAAGGCTCAGTGCTTTTACCAAGGATCTTGGGGTTTCTATAGGACGCGAAATCGCGAAAGAAACACTTATAGAAAGACTTGATAATGACGCGAATCTGGTGAACGAGGTTGCCGAAAAACTTGCCGGGGAAAAACTGACCGAGAAAAATGTAAGGGAAGCGCTGAGAGGTATCGGGATAAAACTTCATCAGGA
>JBDRHE010000008.1:0-71493 GCA_043817155.1 Candidatus Omnitrophota bacterium
GGCTATTAAGTTAAGATCATAGTTAGAGGCTAAATGTTCAAGTATCTTTACTATGGAGAACTGCGCGTCCAGGGAGGCGTGGGGATCCTGGATATTTAGAATGGTCTTATCCCCGCCGTTCTTATAAGCGTCCTGCGCCCATCCGGCTTCGTAGGGTATCTTTATATCATCTAACTTGCCGTCCGGGGTGACCTTGCCTATGGATCTTATCTCTTTTAAGGTTATGGGCGCCCCGCCCTGTGCCCATGTTATGTCATAAATTACAAATGTAAATACTAATATGTATGCTATTATTTTGCAAAGATGGGTGTTTCTGAAGTTCGAAAGGTTATAGCCTCTGGATTCCGGGTGCTGGGTGTTGGGTTCTCGGGGGGCGGTGATCAGTGAGCGATTAGAAACTGGATGCAGACCATGGGCTACGGACTGTGGACATTCTCCATCTGTGTAATCCGTCCCTAATCCGTGTAATCCATATCCATAAAGTCTGTGTAATCCGCGCCTAAACCAAGCTTTCATCCTCGCCTCCAAGCTAAATACCTTCACAGATAGGCCTCTTCTATCTGTGAAATCTAAGCGTCCGTTGTCTGTGGTCTATTTCTTCACCAAAAGCCCACAACGCCTTTTGCCAGCTTACATCTTTTTAAATCTTCTAAATAAAAGAAGTCAAAAAAAGACCTAAGAAAGCTTTTTGTTCTCCTTACGCCTCTATATCTATAATCCTCTAAATCGAAAAATAATTCAAACTTTCTTCACTTTCTTTATAATAGTTCAGCTCTCCCAAAGGATTAACCCATACTCCGTCTTTGCGAGGAGCGCCGGCAAAGCCGGCGCGACGAAGCAATCTCAGATTTCAGGATATAAGTCTTTAAAGGTGGGGTTCATAGACTTGATTAAATCTATCTTTTTCTTCCTGGAGCCTGCCTTGATTTGCTTTTCTCTTGCGATAGCATCTTCGATATTATCCGCTGCCTCATAGTAGACTAATTTTTTAACGTTGTATTGCTTTGTAAAGCCATCCACCAGAGCCTCCCTGTGTTCATAAACTCTTTTCCGCAAGTCGCTGGTAACTCCCGTATAGATAACTCTATTGTTCTTATTTGTCAGAAGATAAATATAACCGCTCTGTATTCTCATCTTTGTCCTTTTTATGGAGGAGCCGGCAATATCCCGAGTGGATTTTTATCGGTCCCCAGAAGGAGCTTTTTTAATGCCGCTAAAGGATCTAAACTATTCAATTTCGCGGTCTGCAGAACGCTCATTAACACATCGTGAACTTTCGCGCCTTTGGGGGATCGGTTTTGGAAAGTTATCTTTCTTAATATAACATCCGGTCTTATTTGTTGTTCGGCATGATTATTGTGATAGTCCACGTCCTTTTTGTATAAAAATGTGAAAAGTTCGTCTTTATGCCTTTCGAGTCTTTTTGAGAACCGCGTGAGTATTCTTTTATTAGGATTCGGGAAGGAAAAGTCTTTTAATCTCTCAGCCAGAAGTCTTCTTCTGCGGCGATATCTTTTGTTCCATTCTTTGTCTTTGTATTCTCTGTATAGTTCGATAGCGTCCTCGAATATCTTTTTTAGCCTTTTACAGTATCTCAAGACCTCAGGGTCATCCCGCCAGTAGGCTATCACTTTTTTCAGGTCCCGCAAAATGTGGACAAGACACCTTTGCTTGGCCTTAGCGGCTATTTTATTGTAGGCGGATAAAGAATCGGATATTAATACACCGTCGTATTTATCGCCCAGGATATCATCTACCACCTTTTGACCCCGGCTCATGTCGGTATGGGTTATGCATATCTTCTTATTGGAGAACTTCCAAACCCAAGCGTTGTCGCCGTCTATTTTCCAGCCTGTTTCATCAGCATGAATGAATTTACCCTTTTTAAGGGATTCTTTCAATGCTTCGTATGCAGGAAGCGCCTCTCTTTTAAGCTGGTCTCTGAATCCCACTATGGAAGAGGGAACAATCTTTAAATTAAACAGCTTCTCGGATATGCATTGAATATCCCTGTCGGATATCTTAATGCCATATTTCAAGAATACGGCAAATGCTTTTGCTGTGGGTCCTATATAACTACCCGAGAGCTCATTCCCACCCTTACCATGGACAGCCTTTTGACACTTTTTACAGTAGTAGAGGTGTTTACGGAAGAGGGTCGTCTCGAGCTTCGGCAGAACAATATCTTCCTGAATATGTTCCTCTATCTTATTTTTGTATTCTTTTATATTATTGGAGCCGCATTCCGGACATTTGGATAGTTTTACCTCTTCTACCTTGTGGATGTTTTTAGGTTTTTTCCTGAACCAGCCTATGTGGCCGAAGAGGCCGCCCTTTTTCTTGGGAACAGATGCAGGAGGCTCATTATCTCCGGGAGGCTTTTTCCTCTTGGATTTATAGCGCTTTGATCTTAAGTCTTCCAATTCGAACTTTACGAGGGCAAGCGTTTCTTCCAGGCTTTCTATTCTCTTCCGGTACTCTCGGCAGTCTCTACAACCGGTCACTTATAGATCCTCCATCAGTTTATGACTATAGTATCTCAATATGGTAAAGTCCGCATCAGATAGCTTTATCACGGTAGCTATCAGCTTTTTATAATTATCGATAGCTCTTATGGCATGGATATCTTTTTTCTTTGTGAGCAGGATACTGTGATTTTTGGCTTTCCCTCTGTAGGAGAGATATGGATAGGGACCGTGTAAGATAGGATTGTGTTCGC
The DNA here is from genome assembly GCA_043817155.1 of Candidatus Omnitrophota bacterium. Lineage (GTDB taxonomy): Bacteria > Omnitrophota > Gorgyraeia > JABMRN01 > RBG-13-46-9 > JBDRHE01. The sequence goes on from JBDRHE010000008.1 coordinate 2,720, forward strand.
GCTTGCACCTGCATCCTTTCGTGCCGCATCTATTACCCTGGATACGTATGCTCGCCCTTATAACACTCTTTCTTAGTAACTCTTGAATCTCCGTGACATATCTATATCGTTCCCGCAACAATCTATCGTACGCTATGATTCTTTGCTTCATACACGAAGTAGTATATCATACTTCGGTCATTCTGTAAAGAGGCACATGCAAAAAAGGAGGGAGCGATTGTGACAGCTCGATCGGCTTGTTGTTGGAGAGTTGGTTCTGAGATTGCTTCGTCGCGCCGGCGTTTCCGGCGCTCCTCGCAAAGACGGAGTGTGGGTTAATCCTTTGGGAGAGCTGAACTATTACCAATAATCAAAGAACCCAAATATGAAAGTGCCCAATTATCTTGACACTACTTTCAAGCGAAGAGGCTTTACACATCGCATTAGAAGTCTGGTATAATAGTATATGCAATATGAGAAAATTACATATATGATAAAAAAAGCTTGCATTCTTAGGGCTACCGCAAAAACTTTATCACTCTTTCTTATCGTAATAGGAATTACGATATTTGTCCGGACAGACTCAGTTGATGCAGATGAAGTTAATAAGACGCGGCCTAAAATAGGACTTGTCCTGGGTGGCGGCGGAGCACGCGGGGCAAGCTATGTCGGGGTACTTAAAGTCCTGGAGAAGAACAGGGTCCCTGTCGACTATATCGTGGGTTCAAGCATGGGCGCCGTTATAGGCGGTGCTTACGCTATAGGCATGTCTCCAGAAGAGATAGAGAAAACTCTCACAAGCACAGACTGGAACGATCTTTTTACGGATAAACCTATAAGGGAGAGCATGACATTTCGCCGTAAAAAGGAGCAAAGAGAGCTCGTGGATTCTGAGCTTGGCCTAAAAGGCTGGAAAATTCTTATGCCCAAAGGCCTTATAGTTGGCCAAAAACTCGATTTTCTTCTGGGATCAATTTGTCTACCGGTAGTTGAAATTAGTAATTTTGACGATCTTCCCGTGCCGTTTCGTGCCGTTGCAACTGACATAGAAACAGGCGATGCGGTCATATTAGGAAAAGGAAGCCTTCCGCTGTCTATCAGGGCAAGCATGTCCATACCGGGGGTGTTTTCTCCCACTGAAATAGACGGCCATGTTCTCGTGGATGGCGGTTTCACAAATACTTTACCTATCGATATCGCGAAGTCGATGGGAGCCGATATTATAATTGCCGTGTATATTCCAAAGCCTCTCGCCAAGCGAGATAAGCTAAACTCGATAATTGCCATATCGTCACAACTTTTGAATGTCATGACGCAGCAGATGGTAAGGAACCAAACAGCGTTGCTTGGTGAAAAAGACATCCTTATCTCGCCCGATTTAGGGAATATGTCGACGACAGATTTTAGGAACTCGAAGAAAGCGATTGAACTGGGTGAAAAGTCCGCCGGAGACGTTTCGGACAAACTTAAGAGCTGTTCCATTTCAGAAGAAGAATACAGTAAATATGTCGCCAAACAGCGTAAACGCAAGATCGAGCCTGTAAAGATCGATTTTATTAAAATAGAACCGCCCGACGGAGTAGATCCTAAAGCAATAAAGGCGAGAGTAGAAACAAAGGTCGACACAGTCTTAAATCTTAAAATCCTGCAGGATGACTTGGCTCGCATATATGGGCTCGGAGATTTCGAAAACGTATATTTTAAGATCCATAACGAACAGGATAAGACAGGGCTTTATATTTATACGAAAGACAAGAGCTGGGGGCCAAATTATTTACGTTTCGGGTTGAATATGGATAATGATTTTCAGGGAGGGGGTTACTATAATCTCCTTGCCGATTACACCATGACCCAATTAAATCCATTGAGCGCAGAATGGAAAAACCAGTTTCAGATAGGCAGAACCTCGATGTACCACACGGACTTTTATCAGCCTCTTGATTACGCCGATAAGTTTTTCATTGATCCGGAATTTAAAGTCCAGAGAGACATTGCTGATATATATAGCGACAGAAGCCGTATTGCGCAGTATCAGGTAGATTCGGTAGAGGGCGGTGCTAGCATCGGACGCAACATAGGTACATACGTACGCGGAAAATTTGGCGTCTTAACAGGGCACTATAGCGCAAAATCGATCGTTGGAGATTATAACCTGCCGACATTCGATGTATCACAGACGGCGCTGACAGCGGATATTGCTTATGATAAGCTTGATAACTTAAATTTTCCCCATACGGGAGTCGAAGCCGACGCCAGACTGTTTTTTGCCCCTGGAAGTTGGGGTGCCGTAAAATCATATAGCAAATTGGAACTATCAGCCCTAAAGCCGTTTACTATTGACAGGCACACTCTTGTAGCAAGCCTGGAGGCCGGAAGCAATCTTGGCCAGGAGATACCATTTTATGATGAATACACCCTGGGCGGTTTTTTATATCTCTCGGGTTATAAGATACAGCAATTAAGAGGTCAAAATATGGGTTTAGGCCGGCTCATATACTATTACAGGCTCGCAGATGGCGTTCCGCCGCTATTAAGCGGTGTATACATTGGCGGCTCGGCCGAATCTGGAAATGTATGGCAAGATATTCATGAAATAGATTTCGGAAAAATGGTTTATGCTGGAAGCGTATTCATAGGATTAGATACTATCATCGGTCCTATATATTTTGTTTACGGCCTTGCCGATAAAAGTGATGGTGGCGAGTTTTATGTTCACATCGGTAAGAGATTTTAATATTTCTATAATCTTGATTTTGGAGATATAATTCTAAAAGCATGAAGAGACTAATTTCAACCGTGTTCGCAATAGTATTATGCGTCGTATCAACGGCGGTCTATGCGATAACGCAACGGATGGAATCTGACGCAGTGGTTACGCGCGATAATGTTCGGATTGCCTACGAGCGCTATCAGAACGGCTCTGACTCCGTTGTTATCATCTGCCCAGGATTCTATAATAGCAAGAAGAACAGATGGATGCGTAAGGCGGTAGAGCTAGTCTCTCCCGAATACGATGTCATGATATTTGACTTCAGGGGGCACGGGCAGAGCGGCGGCACCTTCACGTGGTCGGCGAAAGAGGACATGGATGTGGACGCCGTAGTGGATCGCGCAAAAGACTATGGATATAAGCGCATAGGGATACTTGCCTTTTCGCTGGGCGCGGCAGCATCGGTCAATGATGCGGCGCACAGAACCGATATAGACAGCATGGTCCTTATAAGCTGTCCGACAAGGTTCAATATGATAGATTTCCATTTCTGGAAGTTCGCGATGTTTTCGGACCTAAAAGACAATATCGAATGCAAGTGGGAAGGCAAAGGCGCCAGATACGGCAGCATCTTTTATCCGAAGAAAGATCCGATCGACGCGATACGCGCCATACACAATACGGCCATTCTCTTTATTCACGGCGATAATGATTGGGTGATCAATGACCGCCACTCAAGGAAACTATACGAAGCGGCATCCGGCACAAAAAAGTTGGAAGTGATCAAGGGCGGCCTTCACGCCGAAAGGATAGTGCAGTTCTATCCGGAAAAACTAAAAAAAATTATCCTTGAATGGTTCTCGGAAACGTTTGTACGTTAGGCATGGCTGGAAAATATGGGCAGATTCAGAGATTGGCAGAGGTACGACGTTTTATTTTACGCTGCCAATTTTAAGTAAATTGTAATAGTTTAGCAGGCGGAAGTTAATTCTTATATAGGCTCCCAGGAAGTCGCTGATAAGCACGCCTTTGTAGCTGTTACCGAGAGCGCCGCGAAGCTCTTTTTGACCCCTGCCGGGCTCTATCCTGTAGACGGCATGCCTTTCATCGGCATAGCACCACAGCCACTTGTCTTTCCAACCGGTCTCATCGACGTTTAGATACGGCGTATCCGTAAGGCGCGCCTTTAATTGGTCGCAGAGAAGACTGTCTCGCATACGTATCTTTGTATCGAATCCAACGCATGATGTGGGATCAAAGTCCATAGTGAACATTTCCTTGAAGAGCATCTTTATTTTACGATAGGGGACTGACAGCTGATAATGCAGGAAACCGGCTGGCTCTAAGGTCAGGAATTTGCTTGTTTCTACCAGCAATCTCGCTATAATAGATACCTGTATATAGCGAGAGGTTTCTCCTCGGCTCAAAGGTTGGTTCTAACTTCGTTCAGCCAGCGACCCCAGCATTTTTCCTGAGTGATGAATAATGACAGCAGTCGGCAAAAAAGATAATATGGCTATCCGGGCAACATGTCTGAATTGCATGGACGGCCGCGTGCAATTGCCGGTTCTAAATTGGATTCGCGAGAAATACAGTATCGATTTTGTGGATGTTATTACTGAAGCGGGCATCGATGGGGTTGTAGCTTCACAGGATAATATCGATGAGATTATTCGTAGCATTAATATCTCCGTTAACATTAATAAATCTGTCCGAATTTTTCTTGTTGGCCATCATGATTGCAAAGGTAACCCTGTTGATGAAGAAACTCATCGTGAAAACATAAACAAGGCTGTCGCGCGTTTGAAAGCGTATTGGCCAGAATTTGAGATTATTGGGCTTTGGGTTAACGGTCATTGGCAGGTGGAGGTTTGGTGCAAGTAGGTTCTAACTTTGTCCAGCCAGCGACCCCAGCTTTATAATGTTTTACAATGTTTCTTCAGAGTATTTGACAGGAAACAGATAAATGTGGGAAAAGAAAATCCATATGTTTCCTCCTACATGATACAAGTAGAAACATGAGCAACGAGATATTATAAATCATTTTCTGAAATAGGAGAAAACGATGAATAAGCGCAGACTCATTGCTATTCTCGCTTACTTATTTATTATTTGCTCTATTCGATATTCTATTGCTGAAGTGGAGGTAAAAAAGGAATATTACGACAGCGGTCAGCTATATTCTGAATTACCTTACGAAAATGGAAAACTTAATGGTCTTGGTAAAACTTATTATGAGAATGGACAATTGTTCTCAGAGGTAACATATGTGAATGGCGAATATGACGGCACAATGCGAGCTTATTATGAAAGCGGAGAGCTGGAATCAGAAATGCCTTACAGAAATGGTGTCTTGAGCGGTATAGTGAAAGAATATTATAAAAACGAATCATTGCAAGCAGAAACACCATATCAAAATGGCAAAGTAAATGGTGTGGCCAAAAGTTACAGTGAGAATGGGATAATAGAATCTTTGATACCCTATAAAGATGACGAGATTGACGGGATCGCTAAAACCTATCGTGAGGGTAAAATAGACAGAGAATCATCATATAAGGCTGGCAAGAGAGACGGCCTAGCGAAAGTCTATAACGCTGATGGCACATTGGACCATGAGATTCCTTATAAGAATGACCGAGTCGATGGAGAATTGAAATACTATGGAAGTGGTGGAAATGTGCAGGGATCTGGAACTTATAAGAATGGCGAACTAGTAGAAGCAAAATATTTTGACGGAAAAGATATGTCAATAGAAACATTAGTTGGGTATGCAAAAGATGACATCTATTCACTAGGAGTTCTATTAGAGCGTTTCAAATTGGATACTGGCAGTTATCCGGATACAAGTGAAGGATTAAAATCATTGCTCGAAGAGCCTCCTTTGAAAACAAATTGGCAAGGGCCATACTCCTTATCAATGCCAATAGATCCGTGGGGAAATGATTACCATTATGGGTATCCAGGCGTCCATAACAAAGATAGCTACGACTTGTCAACATTTGGGCCAGATGGCATAGAAAGCGAAGATGATATTACCAATTGGGGTAGTGAAGAAGGTCGGTAATAGAATGATTAATTAGGTTCCCAAAGGGAGCTCGTTTTTTGTTAAACAGGTTCTAACTTCGTCCAGCCAGCGACCCCGGTTCTTTTGAAAAAAGTAGAAAATATAACGAATAACATATTTAAAGGAGGTTATACAGATGAAATGTCCTAAATGTGATTGCGCTCTCAGCAAAGTGCTTGTGGAGGTCCGGCCTGAATACGGTGCAGATATACTCCAAGATGCGGAACAAACAAGTGAGATAGAGCTTGACCAGTGCGTGAGCTGTAACGGCGTGTGGTTTGATGTAAAAGAATTGGACCAATATTTGGCGGAGAAGTTGTTGATTTTAAATTCTCCTAAGATATCAGATTATAAGAAGCTCGATAAGAAGGTAGGTATGTGCCCGCGATGTAATCAAAAGATGGTTAAGGAGCCGGCACCTAAAGGAGCTGCTTTTATGGTTGATGTATGCAAAAAGTGCCAGGGTGTTTGGTTAGATAGCACCGAACTTGATAAGATTGAAAAGAGGAATTTCTCGTTAGGAGAGAAGCACGCTCTTGTGTTTCGCCATCTGAAAGAGATATTTTTCAAAAGGGAGGGTAATTAATTATGGACTGCCCCAAATGTCTTGGTAAATTACAGAAGACAAAGATTAATATGTATGAGACTTCGGACATCGAAGAGCTTAAAGGAGCAGTTGCAGCGAAATCGCTAGAGATTGACCAGTGCTTTGTCTGTGGAGGCGTTTGGTTCGATAAAGGAGAGCTTGGTAAATATACGACCGAAAAGATAACAATAATTGATGCCGCTTCAGTAGGCAAAACGCTTGATAAAGAGCTGGATGTGAAAGATGGAAAATGCCCGAAATGTTCAGTTGTGATGAAGAAGACGGCATATGAGAAAGAGCCGAGCATTACGCTCGATGTATGTGAAAAATGTGGAGGCATCTGGCTTGATTCTACGGAAATTGACCGAGTTGAAAGAGCGAATAAAGGAAAAATAGGATTTCTCGGACTTTTCTTCAAGGGATTTCAAAGACCAAAGGGAAAATAGCAGTTTTATTTAGCATAGAGCTCCGGTTACTCTAATTACATAAAAAAGTTCTAACTTTGTCTAATCACTTACCCCAGCTTTATAATGTTTTACAATGTTTGTTAATTACAAATCAAAGAAATGAAAAAAATATCAAGCCTAAAAGAATATAACGTATTTCTGCAAGAGGTAAAACAAAGAATCCGTTCTGCCCAATATGAGGCCCTTAAGGCGGTTAATAAAGAACTTATACAGCTGTATTGGGATATAGGAAAGATGATTGTTAATAGGCAAAAACAATACAGATGGGGGAAATCTGTTGTAGAAAATCTCGCTAAAGATATACAGGCAGAATTCCCCGGTGTTCGGGGATACTCGACTCAGAATTTGTGGTATATGAGGCAATTCTATTCGGAATACGTAAATAATGCAAATCTCCAACCGCTGGTTGGAGAAATCGGCTGGGCGCATAATTTAGCTATAATGAGCAAGGTTAAGGATTTGTTAGAACGGGAGTTTTATATCCGCATGACAAGGCGTATGGGGTGGACTAAAAATGTGCTGATTCATCAGATTGAAAATAAGACATATGAAAAAACGTTGCTCAATCAGACAAATTTCAAGAAGGCTCTTCCAGAAGAGATACGCAATCAGGCAAAATTGGCGGTGAAGGACGAGTATACCTTTAATTTCCTGGACCTGGGAGAAGAATATAAGGAAATGGAGCTTGAGAGGGCTTTAGTCGCCAAGATAAATCGTTTTCTTATTGAAATGGGCGGTTCTTTTGCGTTTATGGGAAATCAATTTCGCCTTGAGATCAATGGTAAGGAATTTTTCATTGATATCTTGCTATATCACCGCAAGCTCAAGTGTTTAGTGGCAATAGAGCTCAAGATTGGAGAATTCAAACCAGAATATGCCGGGAAGATGCAGTTTTACTTAGCAGCCCTCGATGATATAGTGAAAGCAAAAGGAGAGAATCCTTCGATTGGCATTATTCTATGTAAGGATAAAGACCGCACCATTGTCGAATACGCGCTCCGTGAAAGCAAGAAACCGATAGCGGTGGCGAAATATAGGATTACTACAAAACTGCCAAAAGAACTGAAGAAAGAATTACCGGCACCCGAGCAGATACAGAAGCTTTTTAAGGATATGTAGCGAGCGCTGTTTAACGTAAAGTCGCTGGTCCCTCTATTAGACAGGTTCTAACTTTGTCCAGCCAGCGACCCCAGCATTTTGACGAAGACAAATGGGTGGCCCCTTTGATCCGCCTGATTCTATCGCAGAAGAAGGTTTCCGTAGCTTATCCACGCAAATCTATCAATAAACAATATTAATACATGAAACTCTGTAGCGCATGTCTATTGGGTATTAGGTGCAGGTTCGATGGCAAAAGCAATGCCGAGAAAGCTATAATAGAGCTAGCGCGAACCGAAACGCTTATTCCGGTCTGTCCTGAACAGCTCGGGGGCTTGTCTACACCAAGAGACCCGGCCGAAAGGCTGGGGAATAGGGTGATCACAAAAGCAGGCAGGGATGTCACAAAAGAATATAGGACAGGATCTCTGGAAGTCCTGAAGCTGACCAAGATATACAATATTAAAGAGGCTATTCTTAAACAGGGAAGTCCCGCTTGCGGCCGCGGCCTTATTTGCGATGGGACATTTTCCGGAAATGCTATTAAGGGAAATGGTGTTACAGCCGAGCTCTTGCAGAAAAACGGCATTAATATTATAGCAAAGTAGGATCTCAGATCTTTGGGAAAAGGGGATGACAGAGAAAGAACTATGAAGACTCACTCACCGGCTACACATCATGTGACTATTTTAGCATAACAAATCAGCATTTATGCTATAATATCATCCGGAAAACATAGGAGGAAAAAAGTGGGCGGTAAAGTAGTTCTGGTAATCGATGATCAACAGGAGATGTGCAAACTGGTTAAAGAGAGTCTGGAAATAGCCGGAGACTATAAGGTAGCCATGGCTTTCAGCGGCCGGGAGGGGCTTAAGGCCGCGAAATCGATAAAACCGCACCTGATCCTACTCGACGTTATGATGCCTGCTATGGATGGATTCGAGGTCTTAAAGTTGCTCAAGGAGAATAGCGCCACAAAGTCTATCCCGGTAGTTATGTTAACGGCAGTAGATAATGAGACAGCAAAATTGAAGGCTATGCAATTATACGATGAAGACTATCTGATAAAACCCGCACCTATAGAGAAATTGAGAAGCACCGTGGATAATGTGTTAAGAAGAAGAGGGCTCTGAAGCTTTAGGATCTGTCCCCTTAATTCCCTTAATTCTAGTCATTTTTTTTGATTTTTTATGTTCTATAGAGTATAATCATATCAATGATAGACGTGATTTATTTTCATAAGTTCAAATATCCTTACCTCATTCTGCTGCTTGTATTCTTCTCTTTTTTAGCGCTTGAAGCAGGGCCCCTACATGAAGTCTACATAGACATAAGCGTAAGCATACCAAAAGAGGTGAGGAAGACGGATTTCAGCTGGATAACGGTAAACGAATGGTTCAACGGCCAGGTGCGCCTGATAGAGAGTCATTCGGTGCTGCAGCACGTAAAGACCGGTATCGGTGAAGAGGCCTTAAAGGGGCTTCTTTTCGTTAAGCGACTCGATGCCGTGGATGTTATAAGAGTCTCTATCCATTCGGATGACGATCCTCACATTCTGGGAGAAACGCTTAATAAGATCGGGACCGTCTATTTAGAGAGCTTGAGGGGGATCCTCGGCAAAGGGAAGGCGCTATCCGAGCCGATTGAAACGGTTGATACTGACGCTAGTAGGGCAAGTTATGAAAATACTCTGGCGGATTTGAAGGCAGAGGGCGTTAAGATAGAGAACGACATAAAGGGCGCGCAGCAAAATTTAAACAGTTTAAAAAATGAGGTAGCGCCCCTTGAGGCCATAGAACGTGATTCGAAAAAGATCGAAAGCGAGATCGCCCGCGTAGGGAATACACTTTCCCCGCTTAATGAAAAACTTGCAAATTTGCTATCTGTTTATACCGAGAACTGGCCTACGGTTGTTGAGCTTAAGCAGAAGATGGAGCCGCTTGAAACAGAGAAAGCGAGGCTTGAGGATGAGCTGGCCGTTGCCAGGGCCGCTTATGAAAACATAGATGCGCTGAGGCGGAGTATCGGCGAAGCAGAAGCTGTAATAAGAGATCTCCAGAACCAGGAGAGAGCGATAAGAATACGCTTAGCAGACCACATAAAAAAAGAGCCAAAGATCGAACCCAAAATTGCGATAGACAAAGAAGAGACTTCATATGGCGCCATCATAACCCCTCCCACCAGAAAGATACTTTTCCAGGCAGTTGTAAGGGCTCTTATCGGCGCATTGTTGGGTTTTGCAATTTGGTTTGCAATCAGCAAGTTTTTTGCTAAAAGACAGAGTTACTTTGAATTAGAGAAGTAGATAACATGCCTGCCCTCTCTTCTTTGCGAACCCCGTTAGAAAATACTTTTCTAACGGGGCGAGGAACCCTAGATAACATATGAAAGAGAGCGTACTATTTTCCTGGAGTGGCGGCAAGGATAGCGCTTTTGCGCTGTACGAATTTAAGAAGAATACCGATTTCGAGATCACCGCGCTTTTAACAACGATAACGGAAGACTACGGGAGGGTAAGCATGCATGGTATACGGCGCTCTCTACTTGAGCGTCAGGGCCAGATGCTTGGCATTCCTGTTGAGAAGGTGTCTATCTCAAAGAACGATTCACATGATGATTATAGCAATAAGATGGAGAGTGTGCTTAGAGGATTTCTTGAGAAGAATGTCCGCGCGGTAGTTTTTGGCGATATCTTTTTAGAAGACTTAAGGAGATACAGGGAAGATAACCTGGCAAAGATAGGGATGAAAGCGCTCTTTCCGATATGGAAGAAGGAGACTTCCAGGCTGGCGCATGAATTTATCGATCTTGGGTTCAAAGCCGTGATCACGTGCGTGGATGGGGAATATTTAGACAGGGCGTTTGTAGGCAGGGCTTTCGATAGAGAGTTCTTATCGGAACTTCCTACCACCATAGATCCATGCGGCGAGAATGGGGAATTCCACTCTTTCGCGTATGACGGACCCATATTTCAAAAAGGGATCGCCCATACCCTGGGCGATATCGTCTTAAGAGACGATCGTTTTTATTACTGTGATGTTGTGCCGGATGAGAATAAAGAGCAGGAGTAGTATTGATGATGAAGGCGCTCGTGGTGGATGGGTATAACGCAATACACAAGATCCCTCATTTAAGGACGCTTATGGACAAGAGCCTTCTTGAAGCACGCGATAGGGTAACGCGGCTAAGCCTGGAATACCAGCGCAGAGTCGGAGGCATTGACAAGATTCGTGTTGTTTTTGACGGCAAAGATATCTATAGAGACAAAGAGCCGCTCGCTTCGGATGCTCAGGTATTCTCGAAGACGGGTGAAGGCGACGATGAGATTTTGCGACAGGTAAGGATCCTATCGGAGAAATATCATGTCCTGGTCGTAACGGATGACAACTTCGTTAGGAACAACTCACGCGCGCACAAGGCAAGCGTAATAAGCGTATCTCGATTTATAGAGCAATTGGACAAAAAAGAGAAGAAGCGAGCCCGAGAGATGCCGGCAGGCAAGGTATCGCCCGAGAGCGCTCTCAAGATAAATGAAGAGCTTAAGAGGCACTGGGGACTCTAATATTTTATGTTCAGTGGTATTCTATTAGCGATAATACAGGCTGCCACCGAATTCTTACCCATATCATCCTCGGGGCACCTGGCTATAGCGACGAATTTGATCTCACAGCCGGATCTCTTCTTTTTTACAGCGCTACATTTAGCCAGCCTCATAGCGGTTCTTATCTTTACAAGAAAAGAGCTTGCAAGTCTTGTGAAATTCAAGAAAGAGACAAGGAACTTGTGGCTCTTCTTGATGATCGCGACCATACCCTCCGCATTATTCGGGTTTTTCTTCAGGAGCCGGATCGAGGGAACTTTTTCGTCATTTCTATTTATAGGAATAGCGCTTTGCTTTACAGGGGTTATCCTATTCTTCACAAGGTTTACAAAGGGAGGCTCGGATTTGAGCATTAAAAGCGCCCTCATAATAGGACTGTTCCAGACGCTCGCGCTATTCCCGGGAGTATCGAGGAGCGGGATCACGATCTCATGCGCTCTCTTCCTGGGTATCGGGAGGGAGAAAGCCGCAAAATTCTCATTTCTCCTCTTTGTTCCCCTGTCGCTTGGAGCGTTTATGCTGGAGGGGTTAGAAGGATGTTATGTCAATTTAGCTCTCGGGATCTCTTTTTTGACCTGTCTTATCTTGAGCTTGCTTTTTCTAAATCTTCTGATCTTTATACTTAAAAGAGACAGATTCTGGCTATTTTCAATTTACTGCGTTTTAGCCGGATTGGTGACTCTAGCTATAAATTATTTATAACTATTTAATACGTGAATTTAAAAGCAGTAGCCGGGGTTTAAACCCCGGCTACTGCTTTTGGTTTTCTTACAAGGTTACCTTCGGAATGCTGACCGATAACATTTTTATCCAAATTAGCCCCTTTGTCATTCCCGCGCAAGCGGGAATCCAGGCGGAAAGTACAAACATATTAGAAAGATATACTTCTGGATCCCCGCTGGAGTTTAGACCGCAGCAGCGGTCCGGGGATGACATGTGGGGAAAAAGCGGAAATGGCAGACACATAAATCTGTCAAACCATTATGAGCTTAGCAGGTGGGAAGCCGTTAAAACCGGCAGTGGCGCTTGCGCATGAATACGCGCCTATGTTCTTTACGTAGACTACGTCATTGACGTAAAGCTCAGGGACTTCACAATTTTCAGAAAGAGTATCGAGGGAATCACAGGTAGGTCCGGCAAGCGTGCTCAAGAATGTTTGCCCGCGTCTTAGGGTCCTGAACTGGTATCTGCAATGGTCAAAGACCATGCCGGAAAAGTCGGCATATATACCGTCATTTAGATAATAGTAGTTCTTATTGTTGCGGAAAGTCCTACCGATAACCTGCGTGACAAGTATCCCGGAGGGCCCTACCAGGAACCGTCCCGGCTCGGCAATAAATTTAACGTTCTTATCGAAGCGGCCTTTAAGTTCACGTCTTATGTGAATAGCCATTCTTTCAAAGTTCACGCCTATCTCACGGTCAAAATGCTGTATAGGAAACCCTCCTCCTATATCCAGGATCTTCAAAGGCAGGCCCATCTTCCTGGCTTCTTTGAATATGTCTGATGCGATCTCGATTGCCTGTAGATAGTTTTCAACATTGGTAGCCTGCGAACCCACATGAAAACTTATACCGGTTGGCGTAAGACCGAGCGCTTTCGCTTTTTGCAAGAGAAAGAAGGCCTGCTCGGGATCCGCGCCAAATTTAAGTGACAGTTCAACGAGGCTTCCATGGTTATTAACCTTGATACGGGCAAGGACGTGCGCTTTCGGATAATGCTTGGCAAGTTTATACAGCTCAGGCTCGTTATCAAAAGTTACAAGCCTCACCTTGCGTCTTCTGGCAGATATGATATCATCCGTAGATTTAATGGTGTTGGCAAATATCACCTTCGGGGGCAAGGCGCCGAGCGACAAGACGTGCTTCATCTCCGCAGCGCTCGCTACATCAAAACCCGAACCCAGTTTTACAAATGTCTTGATTATACCGGGGTAAGGATTTGCTTTTATGGCATAGTAAGGAATAACTTCGGGGAGGCATTTACGAAAACGGCGATATTGTTTTTCAAGGGTGCAGCGTCTGATGATCATGAAAGGCGTCCGATGTCTCTTTATCATGGACCTTATGAGGCCCTCTACGCCGCTTATGTCGCTCTTAGGCTTTTGTGGCTTCAAACTCTCTTGCGTTAGCGCGGATGTCTTTTGCATTTAACCTCTCTCTGGGGTCAACAAGAAATGTAGTGAATTGCCAGACGTCCTCTTCCTTTGGCCGCGGAATGTCAAACTTAGTAAATTTTGTATTAAGATTCTTTAGTGGCGTCCAGTCTACAGGGATTGAAATAAAAGGCTCTATATACGGAATAGAGGTCTTCAAAATGTCCTCATGGTCTATGTCATCCGGAAGAAGGAAACCCCTTTTAGGATTTCTTATCATCCATGACGCCGCCGCCACTACGGAGATCGCTACCTGAAGTGTCGTTGCCTGTTGATGCGGAACGAGTTCACGTGACTTATGGATATCGAGCAGGCTTCCGCACCACCACGATTTAAAGTCATGCCCCATAAGGAGTACGCCAAGCTCATCTTTGCCATCTATTATCTCATCACTCATAATTCTCTGCTTCTCCTGCAGCTTAAATTGTCTCATCTCAAGCTCATGCATAGAATTGATCGCGGCATTGGAGGGGCAATATGCGTAGTGTACAGTCGGTCTATAAACAGCTTTTCCATTTTCCCACACAGTAAGTCTATCGGATATACCGAACGCTTCTCCGTGTCGGATGACCATACCAGTTATTTCGCCGCAGGGAACCCAGGACCGGACCCATGTCTTCATCCCTACGGATGCAAGGCATATCTGGTTCTTCGGACCGAAGTTATGGAAGTAAGCATTTTTAGGGACATAGTATTCGTGCGTTCCCCACCCTAGTTCTGCCGGAGCAACACCCTCTTCGTAAAACCCTTCGATACTCCAAGTATTTACAAATTCATTTAGCTCTTTTGGCCGGTTCGTGATCTGTGTATCCCTTTCACTTATATGAATAGTCTTGACGCCTTCGATCTGTGCAAGTCTTGCGAAATTCTTATTCTGAATAGCTTTTTCAAGCGCTCCGGCCCTGGAATCCCCGGGCTTCTCCTCCAAAATCTTTGAAGCTATGTCCAAAAGCGCGTTCTTGGTGAAGTGCGATACCAGTCCCGGGTTGGCTCCATGGTCTACAATGGCAGTTGTCCCGTTGTTATCCCCCCACCGCTCGATCATCTTGCGTAATTCCATGTGACGGGTATACAAAGTGTATTTGGTCGGGTCATTACGCTCAGAATCTTTATAAGGATTCCACTCTTCAACGGAAGTATTGACATAAAGTACCCGGTTATTTCGGCACCAATCTACAATAGATCTACAGTCAATATTCCATGCAAGATCGATGATCATGTCACCTGCGCCAACGAAGCCGGAAAGAAGCGTTTTATAGTTATCAATGGTAACCTTATCCATTGCATACTTTACGCCCTTTTCCATAGAACTCTTGACGCGCGCGCGATTATCTACATAATCCATAATGGTTATTCTCTCTGCCGGCATGTCGATAAGCTTAAGTATCAGTGGTATCGCGCACTGAGACACCGAGCCGCACCCTATAACAAGCAGTTTACCGTTAAATTTCATCAGCCTTCCTCCATCGGTTGGGTTTATTTTATGTCAGTATAGCATATTTATTTATTTTGCGAAATAAAAAAATGAAATAGAAATAGAAAAATAATATTCTAAAAAAGATTACACACCTGCCTGCCGGCCCGCCTGCCAATGTGAAGTCTTGGCAGGCAGGCAGGGATTATTTTTAAATATATAACGTTTTGATTGCACGGGTGAAAAATATTGATATGTCTTTGCGAGGCACCGGAATATTCGAACGTGCCGAAGCCTGCCTGCCCGAAATATACTGGCAGGCAGGCAATCTCATTCGAGCTAGTTTGAGATTGCTTCGGAACACCAAGTATTCATCGGTTCCTCGCAATGACAGAAGAACGGAGATTGCTTCGGTGCGCTAGCTTATTACGGCACCTCGCAAAGACGAGGGGAGAAACAATTGCTTCGGTGCGCTTAGCATATTACGGCACCGCGCAATGACAAGCTGACAGTCGAGCGTTTCGATGCATTTGCAAGGAGAACAATTTCAGATATAATTAAGCAGCGGCGAGGTAGACCGTTTCGTTCTTTCGTGGTACGGAGACGCGGACGTTGATGGATTTTATATCCTTTCTCAAGCCCTCAGATTGGCGGGGTTCCCCATGAACGATGAATACTTTTTTAAGAGATCTCCCGCATTCTTTCACATAGCGAAGGAGGTTATGCTTATCTGCATGGGCGCTGAAGGAGTCGACCATGACGACCTCAGCTCTCAGATGATAAGGCCTGCCGAATATATTGACCATTGGTTTTTTTTCAACGATCTTTTTGCCCAGGGTATTATTTGGCATGTACCCCACAGCGATGATCGTATTGTAAGGATTTTCGATATTATTCTTAAGGTGATGCAGTATCCTTCCGTTTTCGCATGTACCGGAAGCTGAAATGATGATCATCGGGCCCGTCTTATCGTTAAGCTTTTTGGACTGGTCTACCTTCTGTATATAGGTGATATTCTTATTGCTAAGGGGGTCAAGTTCTTTTATATAGAGCTCTCTGGTCTCTTTGTCAAAATATTCCCAGCTGTTCTTAAAGACATTTGTAATATTCACCGCTAGTGGGCTATCTACATATATAGGAATATCCTTTATCTTCTTCTTTCGCAGTAAGCTGGACAGGTAATACAAGACTTCCTGCGATCGTTCCAAAGCGAAGGATGGGATGATGATCTTACCGCCGCGTTTTACCGTTCTATTTATTATTTTCGAAAGATTCTCTTCAGCGTTTTGTACGGGAGGATGCGTCTTCGCGCCATAGGTGCTTTCGATGATCAGGTAGTTCACATCTTGTGGTATTTCCGGATCTCTCAGGTAGGGGAGGTTCGGCCTTCCGAGATCGACCGCGTAAGCAATGCGTGTCGTCCCTCTTTTTGTGCGGATATCGAATGTGGGTACCGATGAGCCCAGTATGTGCCCGGCGTCAAATAATGTAAGATCTATCCCTTGAGCTATGCTTAGCCTCGCGTGGTAGTCTAGGGTTTTACAGTATTTTAGGGATTTTTCAGCATCCTTCCTGACATATAGAGGCGACCTTGGCGGTAACCCGCGGCGCCTGTTTATCTTATTTACGTATTTTACATCCTCTTCCTGTATATGCCCTGAATCTGGCAACATGAATCGAAGAAGGTCCCTCGTGGAATGCGTAATGTAGGCCTTGGAGCGGAAGCCCTTTTTGACCAAGGTGGGGAAATTGCCACAATGGTCTATATGGGCGTGGGATATGACGCAACAGTTCAGATCAGAAGGATTAAAAGGGAACTGCGAGTTTGTCTCATAGAATTCATCGCGCCGCCCCTGGAAGAGGCCCACATCTATTAGAACATTTGCTTTTTCTGTAGACAGTAGATGCATCGATCCCGGCACGGCCCCGACACCGCCACAGAATTTAATTGTTATCGCCATTAGGCTTGTATGATATAATAACGCAGAGGTTTTAGCAATACTTAAATTACGAATTATATATACAAAATTCTAATTAACAAACTATAGTTTTAAGCTCTAAGCTTTAAGCCGTAAGCTAAAAACAGGTTAAGCTTATAACTTACGGCTTATGGCTTATAGCTGCGTGTTATAGTTCTATCTGTGCTAATCTGTGTATAAGGAGGGCAATAATGGAAAGAGTTTCGAAAAGAATAGGCTGGGAGATCATTAAGAAAGCAGCGCTGCCTTCTCTTATGCTGTTTTCTCTTATTTATGGATACATTTTCTATAAGTTAAAAGTGGTGCCTACATTATCGCAGGCGGCTTCCGGGGAGCTTACTAAATATATAGGAACGATATTCATTCTCTCCATAGCCATACTTTTTCAGAGGATCATCGGGGCGGTCCTCGGGTGGTATAGCGAGAATATTGCATCTAAAACGAAGACCAAGATGGATGATAAGTTAATACCCGTATTTAGGAAAACCATAAAGGTAATCGTATGGATAATAGCTATACTCGCAGCTCTTCCTCTTTATGGAATTAACATAAGCGCTCTTATAGCCACACTTGGAGTCGGTTCTCTGGCCATTGCTTTGGCTGCCCAGGATACCATTGCGAATATAATCGCGGGGTTCCTTATCATGATCGACGCGCCTTTTATGATAGGCGATAAGGTAAAGATCCCTTCAGGCGAGATAGTGAAGGTGCTGGATGTGGGCATAAGAAGATCGAAGTTCCTGTCCGATGATAAGTCGGTCATCATCGTGCCCAATCTGGACCTGAGCAAGAGCAAGATCGTGAACTATACTTACGGGGCGTAAGAGAGTAATTAGGAGCCAAAGATGAAGCCCTTTCTATGGTTTGCCGTATCGGCCATACTCTTCTTTATGCTGGCAAGGTATGTAGAGAGGAGTAATATATATTTTCCCATGAGAGCTATCAATACAACGCCGGATGCCGCTCGGCTCCAATATGAAGAGATCTATTTTGTTACCTCTGATAATATAAAATTACATAGCTGGTTCATCCCGGGTGATAAGACAAAAAAGACGATCCTCTTTTGTCACGGCAATGGCGGTAACATAAGCCACAGGGTGGAGAAGCTGTTATTCTTTCACAAGCTGGGGCTAAATACCTTTATATTCGATTATCGCGGTTATGGCATGAGCAAGGGGTCACCTTCCGAGAGCGGTCTTTATGAAGATGCCCTTGCCGCTTACAGATATCTGATCAATGACAAGAAGATAGCTCGCGATCACATTATTCCTTATGGCGAATCTTTGGGCGGGGCGGTTGCGATAGAGCTGGTAAAGCGGGAGAAACTTAAGGCCCTGATAACGGAGGAAGCGTTCACATCCGTTACAGAGATGGCCAGGATAGTCTATCCGTTCCTTCCTCGTTTTGCGATATCGAGTAAATTCGACTCGATCTCCAAAATAGGAGAGATCGATTGTCCGAAACTCATTATTCACAGCGTAGACGACGAGATAGTGCCTTTCTCTTTGGGGGAAGCGCTCTTTGGCGCTGCTGCGCCGCCGAAGCAGCTCCTTGAAGTGAGAGGATCACATAACAATGCGTTCTTCGATTCATCGGATAAGATAGAGAAGGAACTTAAGGCGTTTTTGGATATGTTGTGAGCAAGAACAAGGAGGACTAAATGAAGAATGTTTGTCTATCGGTCCCGGTATTTTTAATTATGATGCTGGTAAGCAGCGTTTACGGCGCAGAGGACATAGTAGCCTTGTCGGATAAGTTTTACGGCGGCCTTGCAAGTACTATAGAACGCTATATGGACGATCCTGATAAATGCGTAAGCGAAGTCGAAGCGTATTACCAGAATAATCAAGCGCTGGCCGCAAAGATAAAAGAGGCTACGGAAAAAGCAATGGCCCAGATCGCTCCTATGATGGATGAGTATATGGAGATGAGCCAGAAGGCCATGGATGAAGAGATGACCGACGAGGAGATCATGGCTCTTGAAAATAAGTGGAAGGCGAAGGGTATCCAGCAGAAGCCTCGCGACCCGTCTCCTGGAATGGCCCGCTACTCGGACGCCATGAATGCTTTTTCGGCAAAGCACCCTTTTAGAGGTATGAAGATCGCCGGTTTTGCAATGAAACTCGTGCCCGGGTTCGGCCAGGGCATGGCGCAGGATGAGTCTCGCCGATAGATGAGAAACTTTACTACCGGGAATATACCGAAGCATTTAGCTTCATTTTCGCTTCCTATATTACTGGCCGATTTTTTTCAATCTATCTATATTGTTGTTGACGCAGTATGGGTAGGCAGGCTTCTTGGCTATGAGGCCCTTGCCTCGATCTCTATAAGCTTTCCTATCGTATTCTTCCTCTTCTCCGTAATCATTGGTCTGGGCGTAGGTAGTAATATACTTGTAGGGCAATCCTACGGAGCGGATAACACAAGCCTATTATCGAAAGTATTGGTGAACTCATTTATCGCTATTATAGCGATATCCGTTCTTCTGACGATCGTGGGAATCGTCATAAGCAAACCGCTACTCGGCCTTATTAATACACCGGAGGCCCTAAAGGCGGGGGCGCATGTCTACCTCATTATAATGCTTGCAGGCCTCGTTATAAGAGCTCTCTACATAAGGAAGAATCACGGGGTATATACCGCAATATACGCTTGACTAGAAAGACTAAATGATTACAATATATTAAGGGGTTATTATGAAAATAAGAGAGTTCATAGATAATAACTATAAGCATTTTAACGCCGCGGTTGTGCGCGAAGCAGCTTTAGGGTGGGTGAACCATCTTAAATCTGATGGAAAGATGTTCCTTGCCATGGCGGGTGCGTTAAGTACCGGTGAGATAGGGATCTCGCTTGGAGAGATGATAAGGCGCGATAAGGTGCACGGTATTTCATGTACGCCCGCTAACCTGGAGGAGGACCTCTTTAATTTAGTTGCCCACAAACACTATAGGAGGATACCGGATTATCGCAGTTTATCTCCGGCCCAAGAGCTGGAGCTCAGGAACGCCCATTTGAACCGTGTAACCGATACATGCATACCGGAAGGAGAGGCTATAAGGAGATTGGGAGAGGTTCTCTACCCACTTTGGAAGGAGTCCGAAGATAAGGGTGAGCGTTTCTTCCCGTATGAATTCATGTATAAGGCCGTGAGGAGCGGTAAACTGAAAGAATATTACCAGATCGATCCTAAAAACAGCTGGGTTGTGGCTGCCTGCGAGAAAGAGATACCCATATTTACTCCAGGGTGGGAAGATTCTACTCTGGCAAATGGTTTGGTTGCGGAGGTGAAGTCCGGGAAGTTCAAGAACTTCAATTTCATAAAGAGCGGCCTTGAACAGATGGACTACCTGATCGACTGGTACCTTGACAAAACAAGAGATTCTTCGATGGGGTTCTTCCAGATAGGGGGCGGGATAGCAGGAGATTTCCCGATATGCGTCGTTCCTCTCATAAGACAGGATCTTAAGAAAGATTGCCGCGTATGGGGATATTTTTGTCAGATTAGCGATAGTACCACCTCTTATGGTTCATATAGCGGCGCAGTGCCGAATGAGAAGATAACCTGGGAGAAGCTCGGGGTGGAGACCCCGAGATTTATTATAGAATCCGACGCGAGCATTGTAGCGCCGCTTATATTCGAATACGTACTCGGGCATTAAAATAAGTGCACCGGTGCACAGGCCACAAGAGCGCCAGAGATATGATTAAGGAATTAATTATCAGGAACCGCAGTTACAGGCGTTTTTATCAAGATCACGTTATTGATCGTAAGGTGTTGGAGGATCTTGTTGACCTGGCCAGACTCTCTTCTTCCGCAGCCAACTTGCAGCCGCTCAAGTTTATCTTATCAGCTAAACCGGATAAGAATTCTTCGATATTCCCGAATTTAAAATGGGCCGGGTATTTAAAAGATTGGCACGGACCGGAAGAGGGCGAAAGGCCATCGGCTTACATAGTGGTACTACAGGACACTAATATCAGCAAGAATCCCGAATGTGATCACGGGGATAGCGGCAGCGGTAATACTACTTGGCGCCGTAGAGAAAGGTTTAGGCGGATGTATTCTCGGGGCGATAGATCGGGAGGGCATACGCGGCGCCCTCGAGATCGAAAACCGCTTTGCGGTACTCCTTGTCATTGCGCTGGGGAAACCTAAAGAGAGAGTGGCGCTCGAGACGGCCAAAGATGCGTCCGACATAAAATATTGGCGCACTGAGGACGGTGTGCATCATGTGCCAAAGCGGAGGCTGAAGGATATTATTATTAACTGATAAAGCAAAACGGTGCTAGCTCGTCTTTGCGAGGTGCCGTAATATGCTAAGCGCACTGAAACAATTGTTTCTCCCCTCGTCTTTGCGAGGTGCCGTAAATAAGTTAGCGCACCGAAGCAATCTCAAACTAGCTCGAATGAGATTGCCTGCCTGCCCGCCAAAGCTTTTAAATGGCAGGCGGGCCTGCCAGTATATTTCGGGCAGGCAGGCTTCGGCACGTTCGAATATTCCGGTGCCTCGCAAAGACGAGGTAAGCTTGAGATTGCTTCGGCACGTTCGAATATTCCGGTGCCTCGCAAAGACGAGGTAAGCAGAGATTGTCCCGCCGTTACTTTCGCATGGCGGGATCCCGCCATGCGAAGCATGCGACGGGGCTTCGGCACGTTCGAATATTCCGGTGCCTCGCAAAGACGAATAGAAGAAAAAATATGAATAACTTTATATACCACGTCCCCACAAGAATATATTTCGGTAAAGGCCAGGTAAAGGCGCTTAAAGGTGAATTGGAAGGCCGCGTTAAGAAAGTACTGATAGTTACCGGCCAGGGGAGCGTTAAGAAGAATGGTATATTTGATAATGTCCAAAGGGAGGTAAGGAACGCAAAGGTCAATTTTGTCGAGCTATCCGGTATCAAACCCAACCCGCGCCTTAAAAGTGTTTATGAAGGTATAGAGATTTGCAGGAAGGAATCCGTAGATTTCATACTGGCAGTAGGGGGTGGCAGCGTTATCGATGCTTCAAAAGCCATAGCTGCCGGGGTGAACTATACAGGCGACGTATGGGATTTCTTTGAAAAAGGGATCGAATGCAAAAAGGCGCTGCCCGTTGGCACGGTTCTTACGCTCGCGGCGACAGGGACGGAGATGAACATGCATACTGTCATTTCTAAAGAGGATACCGAGCGCAAACTCTCGCTTAGTTGTCCCCTATTAAGGCCCGAGTTTTCCGTGTTGGACCCGGAATATACGTATAGTGTAAACAGATATCACACGGCTGCCGGAATCGTAGATATAATGGCGCATATATTTGAGGAGTATTTTAGCGAACCGAGTTCGGCTTATGTGCCGGACAGGATAGCGGAAGCGCTTTTAAGGACGTGCATACATTATGGGCCTGTTGCGTGTGAAAAGCCTCGTGATTATAATGCAAGAGCCAACCTTTTATGGGCGGGTAGCCTTGCTTTAAATGGCCTATTGGGAGCCGGTAAGTGCGGGGATTGGGCCAGTCACTACATAGAACATGAGGTAAGCGCGATCTATGATATAAGCCACGGGGTAGGGCTCGCAATTATCATTCCGAACTGGATGAGGCATGTTTTAAGCAAGCAGACCGAAAACAAGTTTGCGGAATTCGGGGCCAATGTCTGGGGCATCGAAAAGAGCGCGGATAAAGAGGGAATGGCCAAAAGCGCTATCAGGAAGACGCGGGATTTCTTTAATTCGCTTGGGCTGCCTTCCACATTTGATGAGGTTGGGGTTCCCAAGGACCGGTTCAAGGATATGGCGAAGAACGCCAAAAGATCCATAGGCGAGATCGGGTCGTTCAAGAAGCTATCGGAGAAGGACATCATCGATATCCTGGAAGAGGCGCACTAACCTTTAAACGCCAACCTTGTAGCGAAAGTTTATTCATGAAGCCATCAAGACATATAGCCGCTTCAATAGCCCTTGGAACACTGTTCTGGTTTATTACTAGATCCATATCCGCGGGCGCTATATGCTGTTTATCGGGTATTATGGTTGATACCGATCATATAATAGAGTGGCTAATGCATTACGGTTGGAAGGGTCTTACGTATAGTAACATATATAAGGAGAGCGAAGATACCTATACGAACATATGCAAGGAGAGAGAAGATACCTATAAGAACATATGCAAGGAGAGCGAAGATACCTATGGGCCGGGAATGGGCGGGTTTAAGAGATTGTACCTGGTATTTCATAGCGCGGAGTTAATAATTCTTTTCTGGATACTAGCCTTTGTTACAGAGAATATTTATGTCTTTGCCATCGCGCTCGGCCATTCTTCGCATGTGGCGCTTGACTATATTGGGAACGAAGGGCATCTATTCGCCTATTTCTGGATATGGCGATTCGTGCATAAATTCAATATCGAAAAGATGCAAAGACGAAAGAAAGGGCGTGCTTAACGATGGAGACATTTAAGTCTATAGCCGGGAGAGCGAGTATAAGGGCATACCGAAAAGGGGAAATTGAAATAGCGCTTTTGGAGAAGCTGGTCGATGCCGGCCGGAGGGCACCTACAGCCAGAGCCATAGAGCCATGGGAATTCGTGGTTATAGTAGATAGAGAAACTCTTAATAAGCTCGGCGACATTGCGAATACAGGAAGTTTCATAAAGAGCGCCGCTGCATGTATAGCTGTTTTATGCAAGGAGACCAAATATTATCTTGAAGACGGATGCGCTGCCACAGAGAACATATTGCTTCTGGCCAAAGACTTTGGATTAGGCGCTTGTTGGGTAGCCGGCGATAAGAAGCCTTACGCGCAGAGCGTTCTTGACCTCCTGGGCGCTCCGTCGGGACTTAAGCTCGTAAGCTTAATATCCCTGGGTTGGCCAAAGGAAGAGAGAAAACAGGTAAAGAAGCGGCCGCTCAAAGACGTAATTCACTGGAATAGGTTCTGAATATGGAGAAGGTCGATATCACGATCATCGGCGCCGGCGTTATAGGCTTAGCGATCGCATACGTACTTTCAGAGTTTAGTAAAGACATAACAGTGATAGAAAGGAACCGGTCATTTGGGCAGGAGACGAGTTCAAGAAATTCAGAGGTAATTCACTCAGGGATCTACTATCCCAAAGGCACTCTTAAGGAAGAGACGTGTATAAGGGGACGAGAACTGCTTTATGAACTATGCTCAAAACATAATATTCCGCACAGGAGACTCGGTAAGCTAATAGTGGCTTCCGGGGAGAAGGATATAGGCAAGCTCGAAGAGATATATAATAATGCATCGGAATGCGGGGTTAAGAACTTAAGGTTCCTGGACAAGGGCCAGATCAAAAGGCTGGAGCCGCGTATCGATGCAGAGAAGGCTCTCTTCTCCCCGGATACGGGCATAGTTGACACCCATAGCTTGATGCAGTTCTTTTTTGGCAGGGCAAAAGAACGTAATGTTAATTTTGCATTTTCTGTAGAAGCTGTAAAGATCAAAAGAGAGAACTCATTCTATGAGATCACCGTGCGCGAGCCGACAGGGGATAACTTCTCCTTTCAGAGCGGGTACGTTATAAATTCTGCAGGCCTCGTGTCTGACAAAATCGCTGAGCTTGCCGGGATAAATATAGAAAAGAACAATTATAAGATCCATTATTGCAAAGGGACGTATTACAGGATAAGAGATCCTAAGAAGTTTTCCATAGAACACCTGATATATCCGCCGCCCAAAGAGACCGATCTCGGTATCCATGTTACACCGGATCTGGCCGGGGGCCTTAGGCTGGGGCCGGATGCCGAGTATGTTAAAGATATAGAATACAATGTAGAGGAAGCGGGTAGGGCAAAGTTCTTCGATTCCGTATCAAAACTCTTGGTTTCACTCGAGCAAGATGATCTGATACCTGATACGGCGGGTATCAGGCCAAAGCTCCAGGGAGTGGGCGAAGGATTTCGCGATTTTGTTATTAAGGATGAGGCGGATCTTGGGCTCCCACGGTTTATAGACCTGATCGGCATCGAATCACCAGGCCTTACAAGCTGCCTTGCCATAGCGGGCCTGGTAAAGGATCTTGTGAAAGGATCGATAAATGATTAAGCACTCTCTTAAGATCGGATTCAGCTTTGGCCTCACTTCCGGGATCATCACAACGCTCGGGCTCATGGTAGGCCTTAGCGCAGGTACCAACTCTAAACTGGCGGTTATCGGGGGCATACTGACCATAGCCATAGCCGATGCATTTTCGGATGCGCTTGGCATTCATGTATCTGAAGAATCTGAGAATAAGCACACCCCAAAAGAGATATGGGTAGCGACCTTATCCACCTTCTTCTCGAAATTTATCATCGCTCTTACATTCCTTGTACCGGTCCTGGCATTCGATCTTACAAGCGCCATATTTATAAGCATTGTCTGGGGACTTGGCATGCTATGTTTCTTCAGCTATAAGATGGCTTTAGAACAGAAAGAGTCGCCGTGGCGGGTGGTGGGGGAACATGTCGCGATAGCAGCAGTGGTCATCATCTTGACAAACTTGGCCGGAAACTGGATATCCGCTATATTAAGGTAAAGAGCAAAATACGTAATGGGTGAGTAAACAGGGGTAGTTTCCGTTTGTCATTCCCACATCTTCCCACATGTCATCCCCGCGGAAGCGGGGATCCAGAGTGTCCTCGTCGAAAGTACATCCATGGATTCCCGCCTGCCTGCTTGCCGCAGGCGGGCAGGCTTGCGCGGGAATGACAGAGAAAAAACCCATGAAGACTCGCCCAACGCAAAAATATTCCGAAAAATATCCCAAAATAGCTTGACACCCAAGGCCCATTTTTGATATAATTCTGAAACTGTAAAAAATACAGGACAAAGGCGTCCTCGCGTGGGGACGCCTGTTTTATTCTATATCGTGTTTAGAAATTGAGCATAATATGAATAAAGTATAAGCGAAGAAGGAGGGTAACGATGAATCTACAAAGGCCTAACGCAAATGATGCAACGAGGACCACCAACCGCTCGAGGAGCGTTGTGCCGGGTTCAGGTATCTGTTCGCGCTGTATTGATGGCTGTAAGGGGAATTGCGAAGTTTTTAAAGCCTCTTTTAGGGGACGAGAAGTAATATATCCCGGTCCTTTCGGGGATGTGACCGCGGGCGGCGACAAGGATTACCCGGTCGATTATTCACACCTTAATATACAGGGCTATGCGCTTGGCGCAAAAGGTTTACCTGATGGTGTTGAGGCCGGGCCTGACACGACAAAGTTCCCTGATGTAGATACAGAGACCGAATACGGCTGGGACAAAAAAGTAAAGATGAAGGTCCCTATGTTTACCGGGGCCCTCGGCTCGACCGAGATAGCAAGAAAGAACTGGGAACACTTCGCAATAGGCGCCGCTATTTCAGGCGTTACCCTGGTTTGCGGAGAGAATGTATGCGGTATCGACCCGGGACTGGAACTGGATTCGAAGAAGAAGATAAAGAGCGCCCCGGACATGGACAGGCGCATTGAGGTGTACAAGAGATTTCACGAAGGTTACGGCGAGATCCTTGTGCAGATGAACGTTGAGGATACACGCTTGGGCGTAGCCGAGTATGTCATAAAGAAGCACAAGCTTGACACGATCGAACTTAAATGGGGACAGGGCGCGAAGTGCATAGGCGGAGAGATCAAGGTAAACAGTCTCGAAAGAGCGCTCGAGCTTCAGAAGAGAGGTTATATTGTTACCCCTGATCCATCTGTTAAATCAATCCAGGCAGCATTTAAAGAAGGCGCCATAAAGGAATTTGAGCGCCATTCCCGCCTCGGCTTTGTATCCGAAGAATCTTTCCTTGCGGAAGTCAAACGCTTAAGGGATCTCGGGTTCAAGCGCGTTACACTTAAGACGGGCGCATATTCGATGAGAGAACTTGCCATGGCCATTAAGTATAGCTCTCTGGCCAGGATAGATCTTCTCACAATCGACGGCGCACCGGGCGGAACAGGAATGAGCCCGTGGAGAATGATGGAAGAGTGGGGAATACCGACCTTCTATTTGCAATCTCTCGCCAACGAATTCTGCGATAAGCTAACTGCTAAGGGTATGCGTATACCTGATATTGCAATAGCCGGCGGGTTCTCATCCGAAGACCACATATTCAAGGTACTTGCTATGGGCGCGCCTTATACAAAGGCTGTGTGTATGGGCAGGGCCCTTATGATACCGGGAATGGTCGGAAAGAATATGCAAGGATGGATAGACTCAAAAGATCTTCCGAAGACCATTTCGGAATTTGGAAAGACCCCGGAAGAGATCTATGTCACATACGCTGAACTTAAAGAGAAATACGGCAAAGACATCAAGCACATTCCTCTCGGAGCTATCGGTATATATACCTTCTCGCAGAAGATCAGGGTAGGACTCCAGCAGCTTATGGCAGGAAGCAGAAACTTCAAGATCGACGCAATTGCTAGACAGGATGTTATGAGCCTGACTGAAGAGGCTGCCAAGGTCTCAGGGATCCCTTACATCATGGATGCTTACAGGGAAGAAGCTGAGATGGTCCTGGAAGGGAAATAGACTGTCGCTGTTAATGCCTAAAAATATATTGACTAAATAACACAAATTTGGTAAGCTGATCTCAACAAAGAAGTTTTAGGCAATGATGCCCGCGTACGATGAATACGCGGGCATCTTATTTTGACGTTGTTGTCCTGCCGATTAGACAATGTAGTTGTCTCCCCAAAGACGGTTTTAATTGTTGCTTTAATCTTATAACTTGCTATAATTGATTACACGGATTTTTTTGCATCCAAAGGGATGCAACTTAGATTACACAGATGGCGTTTCAATCTGTGTAATCAAAATGTTATAAGCTCCACAGAATCCCTGCCTGCCCGCCAAGACTTCACATTGGCAGGCGGGCCGGCAGGCAGGTGTGTAATCATATAAAGAAAGGAAATATCATGGAAAAAAATAAATTGACAAAAAAGGATATCTTAAAGATCGCAAAAGAGAAGGATATTAAATTCATAAGACTCTGGTTTGCCGATATCACCGGTCAGATGAAGGGCTTCGCTATAACGCGCGAAGAGCTGGAGAACGCACTGGAAGATGGCATGGGTTTTGACGGCTCATCAATAAAAGGATTTGCGCGTATCGATGAATCCGATATGGTCGCCATGCCGGATACATCAACATTTATTATACTGCCATACAGGCCCAAAGAGAAGGCCGTTGCAGGGATGCTCTGTAATGTGTTGAATCCTGACAGAACCCCGTATCAGGGAGATTCGCGCTATATACTAAAGAAGAACCTGGAGAGCGCAAAGAAGGAAGGATACACATTCAACATAGGTCCGGAACTGGAATTCTTTATATTTAAAAACGATAAGTCTACTGAGACCCTGGATGAGGGCGGGTACTTCGATATAACTACACTGGATGCTGCCAATGAAGTTAGACGCGAGATCATCCTGACTCTTGAACAGATGGGTATCCAGGTAGAGTATTCTCATCACGAGGTTGCACCCTCACAACATGAGATAGATCTCAGGTATAAGGAAGCGATGTCCATGGCCGACACAGTCATGCTCTACAGGATGGTGGTAAAAGAGATAGCTCAAAAGCACGGTTTTTACGCTACGTTTATGCCGAAGCCGATATTCGGCCAAAATGGAAGCGGCATGCATACGCACCAGTCGCTCTTTAAAGGGAGCAAGAACGTTTTCTTTAATCCTAAGGATAAGTACCACCTTTCAAAAGAAGGAAAGTCTTATATCGCGGGAATCTTGAAACACTCAAGAGAGATAACCCTGGTCTGCAACCAGTGGGTAAATTCCTACAAGAGACTGGTGCCGGGTTATGAAGCCCCTGTTTATATTTGCTGGGCAAGACGCAACAGGAGCGCGCTTGTAAGGGTCCCTATGTATCAACCCGGCAAAGAGAAGGCGACGAGAATAGAGTTTAGATCGCCGGATCCGTCCTGCAACCCGTATCTGGCATTTGCCACCATGCTTGCGGCCGGTCTTAAAGGTATGAAGGAGAATTACACTCTTGCGGAACCTATGGAGAGGGATGTATATCACTTAAGCCCGGATGATCTTAAGAAGCTAAAGGTCGGCTGCCTGCCCGGAAGCCTTATAGAAGCTATAGAGATCGCAGAAGGTAGCTCGCTTCTAAAGGAAGCTCTGGGAGACCACATATTTAACAATCTCATCATGAGCAAGAAGATCGAGTGGGACGAATACAGGAAGAGAGTTCACGACTACGAGATCAAGACATACTTGCCAATATTATAACAGCTTCTTAGCTTATTAGCTTTTTAGCTTCTTAGCGTTCTAGGATAACCCACAAGCCTATCCTAATAAGCTAGAACGTTAGTAAGCGAAAAAAGAATTTCCTAAAAAGGTAGTAAGCTAATTAGCCGGAACGTCAGTTAGCGAGCAATCCATGGCACCATCTTCATATAAAGCATATATCAAAACACTGAGCGAGATAAGTAGCGCGATAACGTCCGATCTCTATTTGGGGGATGTTCTCAAACTTATCGTTACATTGACTGCAAATGTAATGAAGGCAAAGATATGCGCGCTCTGGCTGCTTGATAAGAAGAAGCGGGAGCTCAAGATACGCGCTACCCAGGCGATGAGCGAAGAGTATTTAAAGGAGAGAAGTATTAAGGTGGGGGAAGGGATAGTCGGCCTGGTTGCGGAAGAGAAGAAGCCTCTAATGATAAATAATGTACTGGACGATCCCAGATACAAGGAGAAGAGATTGGCAAGAAAAGAGGGTCTTGTCTCCATGCTCAGCGTTCCCATGATGGTTAAAAAAGAGGTTATAGGTGTAATAAATTGTTACACGACCACTCCATACAAATTTACGAAGAGCGATATAGATCTTCTGAGCGCGGTAGCAAATCAGGCCGCGGTCGCGATTGAAAATACCGAGCTTATGGTTAGAACTAAGGTTATCCAGGAAGAGCTGGATGCCAGAAAGAAGGTGGAGAAGGCCAAGGGGATACTAATGAAGGAACAGGGGCTTACCGAGGAAGAGGCGTATAACCTTATACGAACATCGAGCATGGATAGGCGCGTTCACATGAAGGACATAGCGGAAGCCATCATCCTCTCCCACGACGTGAAAAAAAATATATAATGGGTGAGTGAATAGGGATTCGTCCAAGTTGTCATCCCCGCGGAAGCGGGGATCCAGAGCGGACTCGCCAAGAGTGTATCTATGGATTCCCGCCTGCCTGCTTGCCGCAGGCGGGCAGGCTTGCGCGGGAATGACAAACAAAAAACCTATAAAGACTCACCTAGCATAAGAATTTATAAAAAGATCTTGACAAAAACAGAGTTGCATGTTAAGATCGTTGCGTTAGACAAAGAAGTTAATAAGGCATAGAAGCTCGGGTATAGATCCCGGGTTATTTTTTTGGCGAAGACGCCCTTTTTTAGGCAAAGATAGGCCTGGAAAAGGGCTTTTTTTTCAATGAGCGCATAATTTATGGAATGAAATGAACATAAATTAGAGCGCGAATTGAATCCGCCGAAGCTAAACACATATGTATTTAGCGAAGGCGGATCTAATTGAATAAGGGAGAATAACAATGAGACTTACAAAGGACATAAATATAATTTTCTTATTAACATTTTTGGCTTTCACTTGCGTGTTTGCACAATATGGATTTTCAGCTGAGGAGGGGAAACCGGAATGGGCACCCGACATATCGGGCGCCATTACATTTGAGACTAAGTATGTATGGAGGGGGCAGACTCTGCTTGATGACTACGTTATGCAGCCGGAAGCCTCGATAGGAAAATACGGGTTCACATTCTCAGTGTGGGGAAATTACGATACGGGGGTCGCTGATAAGCTTACGGAGTGGGATTATACATTTGACTATACCTTTAATATAGGGGATGCCAGGGAGGCGCTCAATATGGGTGATGATCTCCTTCATTTCGTGGACCCGTTAAGTGTATCTTCAGGGTATATCCTGTATACGTTCCCCCATCTTAGCGGTGAGGCATTCGAGTCCCATGAATTCTATTGGGGGCTTGCTTATGATATATTGTTACAGCCCTTCATAACAGTCTATTATGATTTCGATGACGGCAGAGGCGCCTATTTAGAATTCGGAGGAAGTCATACTTTCGAATTCCAGGATGGCATAACTGCGGATGTCGGAATAACTACGGGGTATAACGCAGGGCAATGGAGATACGACAAGAGCTTCAGCAATCTACTATTTTCAGGTGAGGTAAGCATTCCGTTCTTGAAGTATTTTAGCGTTTCACCAAATGTAAACTATTCACTTGCGCTTGATGATCAATATCATTCTGAGTTCTATGGCGGAGTGAAAGTGAGCGTCGAGTATTAAGAAGAAAGGAGCAAATCATGTCAGAGAATACAATTTATGCATCATTAGCCGGAGTCGACACGTTGTGGGTTCTCATAGCCGCATTCCTTGTCTTCTTTATGCAGGCGGGATTCGGCATGGTTGAAGCCGGTTTCATAAGAGCCAAAAACACGTGCAACATATTAACCAAAAACTTCCTGGACTTCTGTATGGCAACACTCGGTTTCTTCATATTTGGCTATGCCATAATGTTTGGATCAGGGAATGGTTTTATGGGATTTAAGGGATGGTTTCTGACCGGAGCCGAATCCGGGGCGGATATACCCCTCTTTGCTTTCTGGTTATTCCAGGCAGCCTTTTGTGGCGCAGCTGCGACCATTGTAGCCGGGGGTATGGCTGAAAGGATGAAGTTCTCAGCTTACCTTATATACTCATTCATAATATCCGCTTTTATCTATCCTATAGTAGGTCACTGGATATGGGGCGGGGGTTGGCTTGCAAACCTTAATTTTGCGGATTTTGCAGGGTCGACTGTTGTTCATATGGTAGGCGGATTTGCCGCTTTGATAGGAACCATTGTCCTGAAACCGAGGATCGGAAAATACAATATAGATGGGTCGGCCAATGCCATAGCCGGGCACTCTATACCGCTTGCGTCCCTAGGCGTATTTATATTATGGTTTGGTTGGTTTGGGTTCAATCCGGGATCAACGCTCAGTGTCGGGAATGGGAGCTTGATAGCAAGGGTCGCGATCAATACCAATCTGGCTGCAGCAGCCGGAGGAATATTGGCAATGATCACTGTGTGGCGGATGTTTGGTAAACCTGATCTATCGATGGCAATGAATGGCGCTTTAGCCGGGCTTGTAGCTGTTACTGCACCATGTGCGTATATTGAGCCATGGGCAGCTATAATTATTGGCGCCATTGGTGGCGTAATAGTTGTGCTGGGCGTGGTCTTACTTGATAAGTTGAAGATAGATGATCCTGTTGGAGCAGTCCCTGTCCATGGATTAAACGGTATATGGGGAACGCTCTCCATTGGACTATTCGGCCAGAAAGCATTAGGAGTAGCGACTGATGGATTATTTTATGGAGGGGGTCTAAAACAACTGGGAATTCAGGCATTAGGAGTGAGTGCGGTTGTTGTATTCATTCTACTTGCTATGGGCATTGTCTTTGTTGCGATAGACAAGATTATAGGTCTTAGAGTAACAAGGGACGAAGAGCTTAAAGGTCTGGACATAGGCGAGCACGGTATGGAATCTTATTCGGGATTCCAGATTTTTACTACGGAAT
Source organism: Candidatus Omnitrophota bacterium (assembly GCA_043817155.1). GTDB lineage: Bacteria > Omnitrophota > Gorgyraeia > JABMRN01 > RBG-13-46-9 > JBDRHE01. The sequence continues at coordinate 35,360 of JBDRHE010000008.1, forward strand.
AGTTCGACAGATGGGAGAACTACTATGGTTAAGCTACGAAGGACGATGGACGAAAGACGAAGGACGATTCGTAAAATAATGCTTGACGGATGATAGCAAAAATAAGACAGCTTAGGTTAGTTATCTCTGATTTCTAAACTTTAAAAAGAAAGGAACTATAAAATGAAACTGATAATAGCCATGATACAGCCGCATAAGTTACCCGATGTAAAGAAAGCCCTTTATGATGCAGAAGTACACAAGATGACGGTTACCAACGCTCTAGGTTGTGGACAACAGAAAGGCTATACCGAAACATATAGAGGCGTAATCCACGATATCAATCTGCTAAAGAAGGTAAAGCTTGAGATCGCGGTAAACGAGGATTATGTCGAACCCACTATCGACGCCATTATAAAAGGAGCAAGAACCGGTAAAATCGGGGATGGTAAGATATTTGTGCTGGACTTACCCGAATGCATAAGAATACGAACGGGTGAAAAAGGCAACAAGGCGATAGGGTAGTTTTTAGAAAGATTACGTCTTGTTCTCCCCGCACCTTCCCATATGTCATCTTCGCGAAAGCGGGGATCCAGAGGGGACTCGTAGAGGGTCCATCCATGGATTCCCGCCTGCCTGCTTGCCGCAGGCGGGCAGGCTTTCGCGGGAATGACAGAGAGAGAACCCATGAAGACTCGATCATTACATAAGATTAGAAAACTTGCTATCAATGCAAAAAGGTTTAAGATATAATTAAGGCATCAATATGATACATAGTCACTTACCCAAAAAACAGGGCCTCTATGACCCGCGATTCGAAAAGGATTCGTGTGGCGTGGGATTTGTTTGCGATATTAAAGGCATTAAAACCAATAATATCGTTAAGCAGGGTCTTAAGGTGCTCGAAAGATTGGCCCATCGGGGAGCGGTCGGAGCCGATCCGAAGACAGGTGATGGCGCCGGGATCCTTATACAGATACCGCATGAATTCTTTTCACACGCATGTAAAGAGCAGTCAATTACCCTGGGCCCTTCCGGGAGCTATGGAACCGGACTGGTCTTCTTGCCGCAAGATGAGAAGCAGCGCCAGATCTGTAAAGATGTATTCTCAAAGGTTGTAAAGGATGAAGGACAGAAGCTTCTCGGTTGGCGTACCGTGCCTGTTGATAGCTCTACCGTAGGAAAGGTGGCAAGAAACACCCAGCCTGCTATTGAACAGATATTTATTTCTAAGAGCGATCACATAAAATCAGAACTTGATTTTGAAAGAAGACTTTATATTATCAGAAAGAGAACCGAGAATACCCTAAGAGATGCCAAGCTAAAACAAGGATCATTCTTCTATATAACTAATATATCATGTCGTACATTTTCCTATAAAGGGCTTCTGATGCCGCATCAGCTGGGCGAATTCTTTCTCGACCTAAAGGATGAGCGCATAAAAAGCTCTTTATGCCTTGTGCATTCCCGCTACAGTACAAATACATTCCCCACATGGGATCTCTCCCAACCATTTAGATTTTTAGCTCATAACGGGGAGATAAATACGCTGCACGGTAATATTAACTGGATGCGCGCCAGGGAGGGGTTGCTAAAGAGCCGATTGTTTGGCAAAGACATAGAAAAACTGAAACCTGTAATTGTGCCAGGGGGAAGTGATTCTGCGACCATAGATAATGTATTTGAGCTTCTTGTCCTATCGGGTAGGTCGCTTGAGCACGCTATGACTATGCTTGTGCCGTCTGCATGGGGGAAATACACATTAATTGATGATAATCTCAAGTCTTTCTTCAGATATCACGCCTGTTTTATGGAGCCTTGGGACGGGCCTGCAGCCATTGCTTTTACGGATGGAACCCGCATAGGCGCTGTTCTTGACAGGAATGGCTTACGGCCGGCCCGTTATATTATAACGAAGGATGGACTTGTTGCGCTGGCTTCAGAGGTGGGGGTACTTGATATAAAGCCTGAAGATATCAGGACTTCAGGCAGGCTTGAGCCCGGGAAGATGCTCTTTATTGATACCGAGCGGGGGCGCGTCGTTGATGATAAGGAGATCAAAGAGAGTATAGCAACCCATGCCCCATATGGCAAGTGGAACAAAAAATACATGGTGGAACTCGATAAGCTATCCGCTCCGCGAATAAAAAAGAAGAAAGAGATGCTTGGTATCCTGGCGGCGCAAAAGGCATTTGGTTATACCAGAGAAGATATCAACGTTATCCTAAAGCCTATGGCGGTATCCGGTAAGGAGCCTATCGGATCTATGGGAAACGATACGCCGCTTGCAGTTCTCTCAAAGAGGCCGAACCTGCTTTATAACTATTTTAAACAGCTCTTTGCGCAGGTTACAAATCCGGCCATAGACTCTATTAGAGAAGACTTTGTGATGAGCATAAGGAGTTTTATAGGCACGCAGCGAAATATGCTTGATGAGACCGAAGAACATTGCATTAAGCTGGATGTGAAGGAACCCGTTCTTTCTGACGACGACGTTGCCAAGATCCGCAGCTTGAAAAGAAAAGGATTCAGAGCAAAGACAATATCGATGCTCTATGATGTGTCGGGTAAGAGGGCCTTTCTAAAGGCCCTGGATAGGATATGCCGGGATGCTGAAACTGCTGTCAAGAAGGGGTTTTCATTTATTATCTTGAGCGATAAAGGTGTTAACAGAAAGCAGGCGGCGCTGCCGGCACTTCTTGCTACCGGCTGCCTGCATCATCATCTGGTGAGAATGGCCGTGCGAACTCAAGTCGGCATCATTATTGAGAGCGCAGAACCCCGTGAAGTATTTCACTTTGCGCTTCTCTTTGGCTACGGGGCCGATTGTATTAACCCGTATCTTGCGTATAGCACGCTGGGGCAGCTTATCAAAGAGAAAGATCTGAAGCTACCGCTTAAAGCAGCGGTCAAGAATTACAGGAAGGCTGTTCGTGGCGGAATCCTGAAGATAATGTCGAAGATGGGTATATCTACGATACGAAGCTACAAAGGCGCCCAGATATTTGAAGCCCTCGGCCTTAGCGAAGAGGTAATTGAGCGTTGTTTCGCAGGGACCAATTCCCGTATAGACGGGATCGGATTTAATATTATCGCCGAAGAGACAAGCGCGCGGCACCTGGAAGCTTTTGCGGATAAAGAGGGTGGCGCGGAGTTTCTTGCCACGGGCGGGCTCTATCAGTGGAAGAGGGACGGGGAATACCACCTGTGGAATCCCGAAAGCATTGCGTGTCTCCAGGACGCGACGCGAAAGAACGATTACAACGCATACAAGAGATTTGCTAATATGATAAATGACCAATCGAGTAATCCGACAACGCTGAGAAGCCTTCTTAGGTTTCGCAAGGCCGAACCTATAGCCATAAACGAGGTTGAATCCGTAGAATATATAGTGAAGCGCTTTGCCACCGGCGCGATGAGTTTCGGATCGATCAGCGGATCGATGCATGAGACACTGGCAATAGCGATGAACAGATTGGGTGCGAAATCGAATACGGGAGAAGGGGGAGAAGACCCTGCAAGATTCCAGCCACTCCCAAATGGCGATTCTGCCAGAAGCGCCATAAAGCAGGTTGCTTCGGGCAGGTTCGGTGTGACTACAAACTATCTGATAAATGCAGATGAACTTCAGATAAAGATCGCTCAAGGGGCGAAACCCGGGGAAGGCGGGCAATTGCCGGGACACAAAGTGAGCGCGATCATTGCCAAAACAAGATATACAACGCCCGGCGTAACACTTATATCGCCTCCGCCGCACCACGATATCTATTCGATCGAGGATCTTGCGCAGCTGATATTCGATCTAAAGAACGTGAATCCGCGCGCCAGGATAAGTGTGAAACTGGTTTCTGAGATCGGGGTCGGCACTATTGCCGCAGGTGTGGCAAAAGGCCATGCCGACATGATACTTATTTCAGGTGGAGACGGGGGAACAGGGGCGTCTCCGCTCAGTTCAATAAAGCATGCGGGGGTGCCCTGGGAGCTCGGTCTCTCGGAGACTCACCAGACGCTCGTTTTGAATGATTTAAGAAGCAGGGTGCGGATCCAGACGGATGGCCAGATGCGAACAGGCAGGGATGTCGCCATCGCTGCTCTACTCGGCGCTGAAGAGTACGGTTTCTGTACCGCAGCGCTCATAGTTTCCGGATGTGTTATGCTCAGGCACTGCCATCTAAATAACTGTTCTCTTGGCATAGCGACGCAGGACGATATCCTGGAGAGGAGATTTCGCGGGAATCCTGACTACGTTGTAAACTTCTTCCGCTTTATAGCGCAGGATCTCAGGGAGATAATGGCGAGTCTTGGTTTAAGAGATCTTGACTCCATGATAGGTAGAACGGATTTTCTGCAAGTCGACAGATCAATTATACCTGTCAGATCGAAAGGTATAGACTATTCGAAGATACTTTATAAACCCGATGTGCCGAACTCATTCGGCACGCGCTATTTAGTTAGCCAGGATCATTCCATTGAGAAGATCCTGGATAGAAGGCTTATAGAGCTTTCGAAGGACGCGCTTCTTAAAGGCATTCCAGTAAAGATAGAGCTCGATATCAATAATACGAATAGAACTACAGGAGCTATGCTGAGCGGGGAGGTTTGCAGGCTTCACGGCGAAAGAGCGCTGGCTGAGGATACTATCCATTGCAAATTTACCGGTGTTGCCGGACAGAGTTTCGGTGCGTGGCTAGCCAGCGGAATAACTTTTGAGCTGGAAGGCATGGCCAACGATTATATCGGCAAAGGGATCTCCGGAGGAAAGATCATTGTTTATCCGGGTAAAACATCTACCTATAAACCTGAAGAGAACGCGATAATAGGTAATACAACTTTTTATGGCGCTATAAGCGGAGAGGCGTATATAAGAGGCTTTGCCGGGGAGAGATTCTGTATAAGGAATTCCGGACTTAGCGCTGTTGTGGAAGGCGTCGGGGATCACGGCTGCGAATATATGACAGGCGGAAGGGTCGTAGTCTTAGGAAGAACGGGCAGGAACTTTGCTGCCGGCATGTCAGGCGGTATTGCGTACGTATATGACGCAGACTCGAATTTTAAATCCAGATGCAATACCGACATGATCGTTCTGGAGAAACTTTCTAAGGACGACATAGAGACGGTATGCAATCTGCTTCGTAATCACTACAAATATACAGAAAGCCGGTATGCAAAGGAGATCTTGGATAACATGGATATGTATCTGAAGAAATTTATTAAAGTCATGCCCATAGAATATAAACGCATCCTTGAAGGGGCGAAGGTTGATGAGAAGCTGGGTGCGGGAGAATATACTGAAGGATGACACGTAAATCGAATCCGGCATATGCCCGTCTTCGTCCGCCGCCTACGGCGGCGCGGCTACGACGCGGCAAACTTCGCCTATAGCGGCCTACCGGGACGTAGCTCTGAAGGATTTACTTTTAGTCGGCATTCTTCAGAGCGAAGTCTGGTGTGGGGGAGTATACGGAAGGCTAACTCGAATAGTACGTTACGATGGATGACGGACGAAGGACGACGGACGATAGCGATTCCACTCCCGGCCTGGAATAAAGAGGTTTACCTAGACAGGCCGGGAGTGGAATCTGCTCAACTTACGACGGATGACGGATGATGGATGATGGACGAAAGACGATTCGCCTTGTCTTTGCGAGGTACCGTAGAGATGAGCTAGCATTGTTTCCCTGGCTGCTTGGAGTTAAGAGATGAAAGACGTTAAAGCTTTCTTAAAGATTAAGAGAGAAGTTTCGCCATACAGGCCGGCCTGCGAGCGGATAGAGGATTATAAAGAGGTCATTGTCAGGCGCAGCGACAAGAAATCACAGGAACAGGCCCATCGTTGCATGGATTGCGGTGTACCATTTTGTCACTGGGGATGCCAGGTTGCAAATATCATCCCGGAGTGGAATACACTAATGTTCCTGGGGCAGTGGAAGAAGGCGTTTGAGCTTCTGGATACTACAAATGATCTTCCCGAGATAACCGGAAGGGTCTGTCCGGCCAGGTGTGAATATGCATGCGTTTTAGGAATTAACGATGACGCGGTTACAATACGCGACAATGAACTCGCCATCATAGAACACGCTTTCAAGAAAGGTTTTATAAAACCGAGATCTCCAAAGAGGAGAACCGGTAAGAGTGTAGCGGTTGTCGGATCCGGACCTGCGGGACTATCATGCGCGGCTACGCTTAACAGATCAGGGCATAATGTGGTTGTCTTCGAAAAGCATGACGCTCTCGGAGGCATAATGCGATATGGAATACCGGATTTCAAGCTTGAAAAATGGATTATAGAAAGGCGCATTGCGCTTTGGAAGAAAGAAGGCATTAAGTTTAAAACAGGAGTAAACGTCGGTATCGATTATAAGCCATCAGAGATTAAGAAAGATTTTGACGCGATCTGTCTTGCCGTGGGATCAAGAAAGCCAAGGGATCTTAAAATAGAAGGAAGAGATCTCAAAGGCATACATTTTGCAATGGATTATCTTATACAGGCAAATAAACGCGTTTCGGGAGACAGGATACCGAAGGATATGCTAATTGATGCTAAAGATAAGAAGGTAGTGGTTATAGGCGGCGGCGATACAGGCGCAGATTGCGTAGGGGTAGCACACAGACAGAAAGCATCGTGCATTATTCAGATAGAGGTACTGCCTAAACCACCTGAATGTAGAACCGACGACTACCCATGGCCAGAGCATCCGTTACTACTTAAGTCATCATCGAGCCATGAAGAAGGGGCAGAGAGGCATTGGCAGGTACTGACCAAGGGGCTTATAGGAGAAAGCGGCAAGGTGAAGAAACTTGTATGCGTAAATGTCGAGTTTACCAAAAACGGCAAAGATGCTTGTCCTGTAATGAAGGAGATCCCGGGAAGCGAATTCGAGATAGAGGCGGATCTTGTTATTCTCGCAATAGGATTTTTGCACCCGGAGCATATCGGCCTGCTTGACAAACTTGGGCTGGCTTATGACAGTAGGGGCAATGTTAAGACGGGTGATTATCACATGTCCTCCAAAAAGGGGATATTCGCCGCAGGCGATATGCGCAGGGGCCAGTCTCTAATTGTCTGGGCTATCCAGGAAGGGCGCTCCGCCGCCTCTTCGATCGATGAATATCTGACAAGGCCTCCTAATACCGCTCACCCAACCTATCGTCCACAAGACCGCACTAGTAGAAAGTAGAATAACAGAATTCCTTCCCCAGAAAATGTTTACTCGAGAATACCTTACCATGTTAAAGACAAGGGGGGCGTTCTTCAGGCTCTGCATAAAATATTATGCCAAGATTCTCTCTTCTTGCCTCTTTATAAGGTGATCGTCGGTTTAAAGGAAATGCCGTAAGCCAAGATATACGCATACTTGGAATACCGACTCTCACCTTGTAAAGAGACAAAGAGAGAATATTCGCCTGAATGAATGCTCCCCTTGTCTTTCATACAACTTAAAATGGGGTCACTTTGAATTCTCTTCTTCTTTGTAGTCCAGAAGACCTTGCCAGAGCTGCAGGTCATTCTATTGATGTCCCGTTACATAAATCCCCAGCTACAGATGCCGTAATGGAGGCGAATTTAAAATTTCTCCCATTCATGCCTTTCGAGCGTGGTTTTAGGGCTTACGGTGAGCAAATTACGCATGTCTTGGCTTACGACAGAAGATTTGCGAGCCGTAAGTTCAAAACCACGGGAGAAATTTTATGAGCCGGAATTATGGCATTTGTAGCAGGTATACGGATGTGTAATGAAACCCTTCAAATATGATAATGGCTATTGGAAAAGACTTGACTAAGCGAGGCAAATATAAGATAATACCACTCGGGCGATAAAGAGTGAAAAGCGAGACAAAACAAAGGCGTTTTATCCGAATATGGGTGAAACGTCTCTTTTTATTATAGGGACTGTCCCTATCTCATATACGAACACTGAAATTACAGACTTTCGTAAGTAGCAAGTAGGGAGTAGCAAGTAGCGAGAAAGATTCTCTCTACTCTCTACTTGCTACTCGCTACTTAGCAAGGGATTGTCCCTATCTCACATTAACTGATAATATGAAGCAAAAAGAAGCACTGCTTGTACTTGAAGACGGGAGGATCTTTAGGGGCTTTTCATTCGGAGCTACCGGGGAGACTTTCGGAGAAGTAGTCTTTAATACCAGTATGTCAGGCTACCAGGAGATCCTCACAGACCCCTCCTATAGGGGTCAGATAGTCACCATGACCTACCCTCTTATCGGTAATTACGGTGTCAATTCAGAGGATGTTGAGTCGCGAAGACCATTCGTAGAGGGTTTCGTTGTAAAGGAGAATAGCCCGGTAGCGAGCAATTGGCGCAAGGAAGAAGATCTCGATACATATCTTAAGAAGAACAACATTCTCGCGATAGAGGGCGTGGACACCAGGGCCCTGACCAGGCATATCAGGCTCGAGGGCGCGATGAAAGCTGTGATATCGACGGTAGATCTAAACCCGAAAAGTCTGGCTAAAAAGGCCAAAGCATCCCCTGGTTTAATGGGGAAGGATCTGGTCAAGGATGTGACATTCAGCACTCTAAGGGAGTGGAGCAGTAAAGGTAAGCATAGAGTCGTAGTTATAGATTGCGGCGTAAAATATAATATATTACGCGAATTAACACACCTAAAATGCGCTGTAACAGTAGTCCCCGCCAACACGGGAGCAGAAAGCATCCTGGCACTGAAACCGGACGGCGTATTGATTTCTAACGGACCGGGAGATCCCGCAGGCGTTCCTTACGTAGTCGATACTGTAAGGATGCTTCTCGGGAAGGTGCCTATATTCGGTATCTGCCTGGGGCATCAGATGCTGGGGCTCGCACTTGGCGGGAAGACCTACAAACTTAAGTTCGGACATCACGGGGGAAACCAGCCTGTCAAAGATCTAAAAACGGGAAAGGTTGCAATTACGGCCCAGAACCACGGGTTCTGCGTAGATATAAGGTCCCTTAAGAAGAAGGACATAGAGATCACACATAAGAATCTTAATGACGATACTCTGGAAGGTATGCGCCATAAGAAGCAACCGGCGTTCTCGGTACAATTCCACCCCGAACACTCGCCCGGACCCCATGACGCGGTGTATCTGTTCGGAGAATTCATAGATATGATGAAGAAAAACCAAAAATGAAAAACCAAATACCAAAAACACAAACCAAAAATAGAAAAATATTTGCAAACTTAATTATTCAAATTTGCAATTAAAGTTTTTTCGTTTTTAATATGTGTTTTTGATTTTTAGTTTTTCCCGCCGTGCTTGCGCATTGCGGGATCCCGCCATACCTGCCTGCCGGCAGGCAGGCGTAAGTAACGGCGGGATAATCTTTAATTTTTTATAAGATGCCTAAACGTAAAGATATACATAAGATCCTGATAATCGGGTCCGGCCCCATAATAATAAGCCAGGCGTGTGAATTTGACTATTCAGGTACCCAGGCCTGTAAAGCGCTAAAAGAAGAAGGGTACAAGGTCGTTCTCATCAATTCTAATCCCGCCACCATAATGACCGATCCTGAGATGGCCGATGCCACTTATATAGAGCCCATAACACCCGAAGTCGTTGAGAAGATAATTATAAAAGAGAGGCCGGACGCGCTTTTGCCAACCCTGGGTGGTCAGACAGGTCTAAATGTGGCTATGAAGGTTTGTGAAAGGGGAACTCTGGATAAATACAATGTTGAAATGATAGGCGCAAACTATAATGTGATAAAGAAGGCCGAAGACAGAAATGACTTTAAGAAGGCAATGATAAAGATAGGCCTTGATCTGCCCAGAAGCGCCCTTGCTTACAATATGAAAGAGGCCATAAGCGCGATGAAGAAGATAGGCCTACCGGTTATCATAAGGACGAGCTTCACTCTCGGAGGGACAGGAGGGGGCATAGTTAATACGGAGAAGGAATTTAAAAAGATAGCGGAGCTCGGGTTAAACAACAGCATGATAAGCGAGATCCTGGTAGAGGAATCCATAATTGGCTGGAAAGAATATGAGCTCGAGGTCATGCGCGACATAAAGGACAACGTTGTTATTGTATGCTCCATTGAGAATTTTGATCCCATGGGGGTTCACACGGGAGATTCGATAACAGTCGCGCCCCAGCAGACACTTACGGATAAAGAGTACCAGAAGATGAGGGATGCCGCTATTGCTGTAATCAGGGAGATAGGCGTAGAGACGGGCGGATCGAATATACAATTCGCTGTAGATCCAAGAAATGGTAGAATGGTTGTGATAGAGATGAATCCCAGGGTATCAAGAAGCTCGGCTCTCGCGAGCAAGGCGACAGGATTTCCCATTGCGAAATTTGCCGCAAAACTCGCTGTCGGATACACGCTCGATGAGATAAGCAACGATATCACAAAAGAGACCCCGGCGTCTTTTGAGCCCACCATAGATTATTGCGTAGTGAAGATCCCAAGATTTACATTTGAGAAATTCCCTGAAGCTAAAGATATTCTGGGCATATCGATGAAATCCGTCGGCGAAACGATGGCTATCGGAAGAACCTTCAAAGAGGCCCTTCAGAAAGCATTGAGGGGTCTGGAGATAGGCCATGCGGGTCTCGACAATAAGAAAGACTATAGGTCGATAACCGACTATAAATTATTGCATCGTTTGAAAGAACCTAACGCTTCAAGAATATTCTACATTAAGTATGGTCTCCAGAAGGGCATCAGCGTAGATAGGATCTGTAAGATCACAGGGATCGACCCGTGGTTTATCCATAACATTAAAGAGATCGTGGATCTTGAGAAGCCACTCTCTAAATATAAGAGAAGGATAAAGGAGCTTCCTCTTGAGCTCTTCAGGAAAGCCAAGGAGTATGGTTTCAGCGATAAGCAGATCGCAGGTCTTACCGGTTCGGATGAATTGACCGTGAGGGCATTAAGAAAGAAAAGCGGCATAGAGGCAACCTTTAAACTCGTGGATACTTGCGCTGCGGAATTCGAAGCCTATACGCCCTACTACTATTCAACTTATGAAACAGAAGATGAGACCCGGGTCTCAAAGAAGAGAAAGATCATGATATTGGGCGGCGGACCGAATCGAATAGGACAGGGGATAGAGTTCGATTATTGTTGCTGTCACGCTTCTTTTGCGTTAAAGGAGCTGGGCTGTGAAACCATCATGGTAAACTCCAATCCCGAGACGGTATCGACGGACTACGATTCGTCGGACAAGCTGTACTTTGAGCCTCTTACTTTTGAGGACGTCATGAATATAGTAGACAAAGAGAAGCCGGACGGCGTAATAGTACAGTTCGGAGGGCAGACGCCGCTCAATCTGGCAAAGGAACTTATGGAAGCGGGTGTCAGGATAATAGGCACAAGCGTTAAATCGATCGATAGGGCCGAAGATAGAGATAAATTTTCTAAACTCGTAAAGAGACTTAAATTGAATCAACCGGCAAATGGCTCCGCGACATCTAAAGAGGAGGCGAGATCGATCGCGAAGAGAATAGGATACCCGGTTTTGGTAAGGCCGTCTTATGTTTTGGGTGGAAGGGCGATGAGGATAGTATATGACGACTCAACGCTTGATGTCTTTATGAAAGAAGCGGTCAATGTATCGCAGGAAGCCCCTATCCTTATTGATAAATTTTTAGAAAGCGCCGTAGAGGTGGACGTCGACGCCATTTCGGACGGTAAGATCACGGTAATAGGCGGCATTATGGAGCACATAGAAGAAGCGGGAATACATTCGGGAGATTCTGCTTGCGTACTGCCGCCGCATACTATTAGTGACGAAATTGTAGACGAGATCCGTAAATTTACATATGCGATATCAAAAGAATTACGCGTAAAAGGGCTGCTTAACATACAATTCGCGGTAAAGAATGATACGGTCTTTGCTCTCGAAGTCAATCCCAGGGCTTCGAGAACCGTACCTTTCGTAAGTAAAGTAACGGGCGTACCGCTCGCAAAGCTTGCGGCAAAGGTCATGGCCGGTAAGACGCTAAGGGAACTTAAATTTACAAAGGAGAAATCATTTAAACATATAGCTGTAAAAGAGTCTGTGCTTCCATTTACAAGATTCTCGGGCGTTGATATTATTCTGGGACCGGAGATGAAATCCACGGGTGAAGTGATGGGAATTGACACCTCATTTGGTAGCGCTTTCTACAAATCACAGATAGCCGCAGGTTCAGCTCTTCCGAAGAAGGGCATGGTGTTCATAAGCGTTAAGAACGACGACAAAAGATACATCGTATTTATTGCCGAGAAACTCTCCGATATGGGTTTTGAGATAATCTCTACAAAAGGCACATCGAAGATCCTTCGCTCCAATAATATAGATACGCGTATAGTGACCAAGATAAAAGGCGGCAAGGGTGAGCTTTTGGATCTCATAAGAGAAGACCGCATACAGCTCATTATAAATACGCCCTCAGGCCATAGGGGACAGTCAGATATGAAATTTATAAGAGGCTCCGCCATTATGCGTGGAGTGCCGTGCATAACTACGCTCCAGGGCGCCCAGGCCGCCGTGCATGGCATGGAGACTATGTTAAAGAAGGATTTCTCTGTTACATCGATACAGGAATATCTAAAAAATAGCGGGGCGAAGGATGCCTAAATATATCTTCGTTACAGGGGGTGTTGTTTCAAGCCTTGGGAAAGGGATCGCCAGCGCTTCGCTTGGGAAGCTTCTCGAAGCTAAGGGACTCAAGATCACATTACAGAAGATGGACCCATATATAAATGTAGATCCCGGAACCATGAACCCGTATCAGCATGGTGAGGTATATGTAACAGAAGACGGGGCAGAAACGGATCTCGATCTTGGCCATTACGAGAGATTCACTAACGCGGAGATCAGGAAAGAGAATAACACTACAGCAGGGAAGATCTACGACTCTGTCATATCCAGAGAGAGAAGAGGCGATTATCTTGGGGCCACTATACAGGTTATTCCGCACATAACGAATGCCATAAAGGAGTCGATCAGGGCCGTAGGCAGGGGGCGCCACTTTGATGTGGTGATATGCGAGATAGGCGGGACCGTAGGCGACATTGAGAGTCTTCCATTTCTGGAAGCTATCAGGCAATTCAGGCAGGAGGTGGGTCCCGGATATGCAATCAATATACATCTTACCCTCGTTCCTTTCATAAAGTCTGCCGAGGAGATCAAGACAAAACCCACCCAGCATTCCGTAGGGAAGCTTCGCGAAATAGGCATATTCCCCGATATACTTCTCTGCCGCACGGAGAAGAAGCTGACCAAATCTGTGAGAGATAAGATCTCGCTCTTCTGCAATGTGCAGCCGGAAGCTGTAATAGAGGCAAGAGACGTTAAGGACATCTACGAGGTACCGCTCCGCTTAAAAGAGCAGAACCTGGATGACCAGATCCTCAAGCTGCTCAATCTTAAAGGGAAGGACGGGAATCTATCGGACTGGAAGAATAACGTAGTAAAGAGGGCGCTTCACCCGAAACGGAAAGTTGTAATTGCGGTAGTCGGCAAATATATAGAACTGCAGGATGCTTATAAATCTATCTATGAAGCCTTGCGGCACGGGGCTATCGCAAATGACGCGAAACTGAACATATTAAGAGTAGATTCCGAAGTTTTGGAATCGAAAGGAACGGAGAGACTGCTTAAAGGCGCTAATGGGATACTTGTTCCAGGGGGATTTGGAACGCGGGGGATAGAAGGAAAGATAAAGGCGATAGGATACGCCCGCGAGAAGCAAATACCGTTTCTTGGCATATGTCTTGGCATGCAATGCGCTGTAATTGAATTCGCAAGAAACGTCTGTGGCATGACTAAGGCAAACTCAACCGAATTTGATAAGAAGACACCGTATCCTGTGATAAGCCTTTTAGAAGAACAGAAGAGGGTAATCGCTATGGGGGCAACAATGCGTCTCGGGGCATATCCGTGCAAAATTAAACCCCACACTAAGACCCGGGCCGTCTATCAGAAGGATGCTATTAGCGAAAGACACAGGCATAGATATGAGTTTAATAATAAGTATAAGAATAAGCTAGAATTAAACGGGATGGTGGTGAGCGGCGTCTCCCCGAACGCAAGGCTCGTAGAAATAATAGAGCTTGCCAAACAGCCATATTTTATAGGCTGCCAATTCCATCCCGAATTCAAATCGAAACCGGACAAGTCCCATCCCCTCTTCAGCGGGCTCATCGGGCATTCACTAACCGGCTAACTCCCGTTACCATATCCATTGAATATATACTCCAGGATGAAGGGCAAATTCCGTCCCGGGCTTGATTTAAGAGGTTGTCCTGTAAGCAGCAGAAGCTTGATAAGCTTCTGCTGATAGAAAGCCCGGGACGGAATTATATGTATGTAGGATGTCGGCATTCAAGCCCCGGGCTTCTAAGCCCGGGGCTTGAATGGTATTTATACATGATCGCGTCATAGGGATGGCCCCATTTTTAGACCTTATCCGTTGAAAATATAGCCCTGGTATGTTATAATGTCGAAAATCTCAAGGGTGGGATTTAATCAAGCAGAGAAAAGTTACGGAGGTAGCATGCCAAAGAGGACGGATATCCACAAGGTTCTTATCATCGGTTCGGGACCAATCATTATAGGGCAAGCCTGTGAGTTCGATTATTCCGGCACACAAGCATGTAAAGCATTAAAGGAAGAAGGTTACGAGGTCGTTCTTGTGAACTCAAACCCCGCTACAATAATGACCGATCCGGGTATGGCTCACAAGACTTATATTGAGCCGCTTACATTAGAGAGCGTTGAGAAGATCATTGAAAAGGAGAGACCGGATGCCCTCCTTCCTAATCTGGGAGGTCAGACAGGCCTTAATCTCTCTTCCGGTCTTCATAAGGCCGGTATTCTGAAGAAATATAATGTTGAGATCATAGGCGTTAAAGCAGATGCTATTGAGCGCGGTGAAGACAGGACCGCGTTTAAAAATACAATGAAGAAGCTCGGTATAGAGATGCCGAGATCGAAGGCATGCAATTCTGTCGAAGAGGCCGAAAAGATAATAGAAGAGATCGGCTACCCCGCGGTTCTGAGACCCGCATATACTATGGGAGGAACGGGTGGGGGAATAGCGTACAATATAGACGAGCTAAGAACGATCGTATCGAGAGGTCTCAATTGCAGTATTGCGCACCAGGTTCTTGTTGAAGAATCCGTAATAGGCTGGGAAGAGCTTGAGCTCGAGGTTGTAAGGGACCAGAAGAATAAGAAGATAACAGTCTGCTTTATAGAGAATATCGATGCTATGGGTGTTCACACCGGGGACAGCTTCTGTTCAGCGCCCATGCTGACCGTTCCAAAGCCGCTCCAAAAGAAGATGCAGGACCTCTCTTACAAGATCGTTGACGCGATAGGTGTTGTGGGAGGCACAAATATCCAATTTGCCCACAATCCCAAGGATGGAAGACTCGTTGTGATAGAGATCAATCCTAGAACATCCCGGTCTTCTGCGCTCGCATCCAAGGCAACGGGCTTTCCGATAGCCCGCATCTCGACTAAGCTTGCCGCAGGCATTAACATGGATGAGATACCTTACTGGCGTAAGGGGACATTGGATAAGTATGAACCCTGGGGAGAGTATGTAGTAATTAAATTCGCGCGCTGGGCATTTGAGAAATTCCCGCGCGCTACGGATGTGCTGGGAACGCAGATGAAGGCCGTGGGTGAAGTAATGAGCATCGCCAAGACATTTAAGGAGGCGTTCCAGAAGTCTATCCGTTCCCTTGAAATCAAGAGATATGGTCTTGGAGGAGCCAAGAACTTCAAAGAGCTTTCCCTGGGCGGGTTAAAAGAGAAATTGGCAAATCCGTCAAGCGAACGCGTCTTTCTTATGTACGAAGCGCTGCGTAAGGGCATGGAGATAGAAGAGCTTCATAAGTTAACCCATATCGGACGGTGGTTTATAAATGAGATGAAGGAGCTTGTCTATTTTGAAGAGGAGATCCTTAAATCTTCATGGAAAGATCTCCCGGATGAAAAACTTGCTAAAGCAAAGGAATGGGGATTCTCCGATAAATATCTGTCCGGTTTATTTGACATAAAAGAGAAAGAGGTAAGGGAGAGGAGGCTTTCGATAGGAAAGAAGGCAGCCTACGAACCGGTTCCCGTAAGCGGCGTGGAGAACGCGGCTTATTACTATTCCACCTACAACAATGCCGAAGATAAGGTTCCGGTTTCACCCAACAAGAAGATACTGATACTTGGGGGCGGGCCAAACAGGATAGGGCAGGGTATCGAATTTGACTATACCTGTGTTCACGCCGCGTTTGCCTTGCGTGAAGAAGGGTATGAATCTGTCATGATAAACTGCAATCCCGAGACCGTATCTACTGATTACGATACTTCAAATAAGCTATACTTTGAGCCTCTTACAGTAGAAGATGTGCTTGCTGTATACGAGAAGGAGAAGCCGGATGGCGCTATTGTCCAGTTCGGAGGGCAGACCCCGCTCAATTTAGCGCAGGAACTTAAGGATAATGGAGTTAAGATTATCGGGACAACCCCGGAGAGTATCAGACTAGCCGAAGACAGGGAGCGTTTCAGGGAGAAGATGATAGCGCTTGGCATACCGCAACCGGAAAGCGGTACAGCCAGGTCGCTTGAAGAGGCGCTCAAGATCGCTGAAAGGATCGGTTATCCTCTTATGGTGCGGCCTTCCTTTGTTCTCGGCGGACGCGGAATGCAGGTTGTCTATGATGACCAGATGCTGCGAAAATACACCCAAGAAGCGATCGAGATAACACCCGAATACCCGATGCTGATCGATAAATTCCTTGAACAGGCGGTCGAGACAGAGGTCGATGCGTTATCAGACGGTAAAGAGACTTTCGTTGCCGCTATAATGGAACACATTGAACTTGCCGGTGTACATTCAGGGGACAGCGCGTGCGCAATACCTACAAGAACAATTAAGGAAAAGCATCTAAAGACAATAAGGAGATATACAGAAGACATTGCAAGAGAATTTAAAGTAGTCGGGCTCATGAACATACAGTTTGCTATATGTGATGACAAAGTATATATCCTGGAGGCCAATCCAAGGGCGTCGCGTACGGTTCCACTTATCTCGAAGATCGTTTGCATCCCGCTTGCGCGGATAGCGACACAGGTGATAATGGGCAGACCTCTCTCCGATTTCCCGGAACTTAAGACGCATAAGTTGCCATATGTGGGCGTTAAAGAGGCGGTCTTTCCGTTCAATATGTTTCCGGAGGTCGATCCGCTTCTGGGTCCTGAAATGAAGGCAACAGGAGAGGTCATGGGGATCGGGAAGACTTTTGGCATGGCCTTTTACAAGGCGGAAGAGGCAGCAGGTACAAAGCTTCCCCTGGAAGGGAATGTCTTGCTTACCGTCGCCGACAAGGACAAGAAATTTTTACTTCCGATCGCCAAACGCCTGAAGAAGCTTAACTTCAATATAATTGCAACAGAGGGTACGAACCGTTTTTTAAAGGAGAATGGCATAGAGAGCAGAGCGGTAAAGAAACTACACGAGGGAAGGCCGAACATCCACGATGCGATAAGCAACAAAGAGATAAACCTGATAATAAACACGCCCTTAGGGCGCAGCTCAAAGTATGATGACAGCCACATCCGCATAAAAGCGATACAGCATAATATTCCTTATATCACTTCGATGACAGCGGCTGAAGCCAGCGTCGAAGGTATTGAATCTGTGACCAAAGCCAAAGGAGGCCCCAGGTCTTTGCAGGATTATTATAAGGATCTAAAGACCGATAAAGCGCCTGAAAAGACGCCCGTTGCCAGCAAGGCTTAGAGAGGCTTAATCCGCCCGCAGGATTCCCCGGACTTTAGTCCGGGGGGCTCCACTTATGTTAGAGACGTTCGAAAAGAGGGAAGAGAGTATGGCAAAAGCAAAAATCTCGAAAAAGAATATCGGCTTTGACAATGAGAAGTACCTGAAGGAACAGACGCAGGCAATATTAAAAAGAGTAAAGAAATTCAACAACAAGCTGTATCTGGAATTCGGAGGCAAGATCATCTTCGACATGCATGCTTCCAGAGTCCTTCCCGGATTCGATCCCAACGTCAAGATGCGGCTTTTGCAAAAGCTTAAGGACAAGGCCGACATCATACTCTGTATCTATGCAGGAGATATTGAGAGAAAGAAGGTGCGGGCGGATTTTGGCATTACCTATGATGTAGATGCGATGAAACTCATCGACGACCTTAGGGGGTGGGGTATCGATGTTGCAGCGGTTGTAATAACACGTTTTGATAATCAGCCTGCGACAAAGGTCTTCAAGAACAAGCTTGAGCGTAGAGGCATGAAGGTGTATACGCACCGCTTCACAAAGGGCTACCCTACCGATGTGGACCTGATCGTTAGTGATAACGGGTATGGCGCGAACAGTTATATAAAGACCAAGAAACCCCTGGTGGTTATTACCGGTCCCGGGCCAGGGAGCGGGAAGCTCGCAACATGCCTTTCACAGCTTTATCACGAATATAAGAGAGGCGTAAGCGCCGGCTACGCCAAGTTCGAGACATTTCCTATTTGGAATCTTCCTCTGAGACACCCGGTAAATGTAGCATATGAGGCCGCAACAGCGGATCTTAGAGATTTCAATCTCGTAGATCCTTTCCATCTGGAGGAATATGGCGAAACCTCCATTAACTACAACCGCGATGTCGACGCCTTTCCTCTTCTTAAGCGCATAATAGAGAAGATAACAAAGAAGAAGTCCTTTTATCAGTCACCGACGGATATGGGAGTGAACAAGGCAGGTTTCGGGATAATAGACGACAAAGTCACAAAGGGCGCAGCGAAGGAGGAGATCATAAGAAGGTACTTTAGATCGGCCTGTGAATACGTATTGGGCTTTGTGGATAAGGGAACGCTCGATAGATCTACTTTGATCATGGAAGGGGTGGGGTTAAAGCCGGAAGAGAGGCGTGTAGTCAAACCGGCCCGAAAGGCAGCCGAAGAAGCGCAGCGCAAGAAAAAGGGAAATGACGGGATCTTTTGCGGTGCCGCAATAGAACTGAAAGACGGATCGATCGTTACGGGAAAGAACTCACCGCTCATGCATGCTGCTTCGAGTCTCGTATTGAACGTCATAAAGGAGCTGGCTGAGATACCGGATAAGATCCATCTTCTCTCTCCCGAGATCTTAAGATCGATAGCCGATCTCAAGAAGAATATATCGCATTCGAAGAGCGTAAGCCTGGATCTCGAAGAGACGCTAATAGCATTAAGTATAGGCGCTACCAGTAATCCGACAGCTAAGATGGCTCTAGACAAGCTTAAGGATCTTCATGGGTGCCAGGTGCATACAACTCACATTCCTACTCCTGGCGATGAGACAGGTTTAAGGCGTCTGGGAGTAAATCTTACAAGCGATCCCAACTTTTCATCAAAGCTACTATTCGTTACGTGATCTAGGGGCTATTAAGATATAGGGAAAATCCCTGGCGAAGATTCCTCTCCGAGCCTACGGCTCGTAGAGCCGGAGGCCTGCCTCTTTGCCATATTCCTTATCTTTCATAACTTATTCATTTACAAGAAGTTACAAACCTACGCGAAAATCAAATCCTCTTGATGCCCATTTCGTGCCTTGATTTTACCACAATTAAGGTGTATCATGTAAACGTGAGGATTCAGAATATTTCTCCAAAAAAGAAGGTATAAGGGAATAATAAAACAATAAATACAGCTTAAATTTGAGCTGTAACTGCATAATCATGGAGGTGCAATATGATATTAAAAAATGATACTTCGAAAAGTGTTTTCTGGTCTGCCGTTTCGACCTTAACGGCTACGATCACCAGGTCATTCAGGGCAATGATCATAACGTTAATATTGTCCATGTTCAGCCCGTGGGGGACAGAGTATTCTACAGCGAAAGATGATGATAAAAAACCAATTAATATCCTGTTTATTCTTACCGATAACCAGCCGCCGTCTACAATCGGTTGTTACGGCAACAAAGAAATATATACTCCCAACATTGACAGGCTGGCCGCGGAGGGGATACAGTTTCAAAACGCCTTTGCATGCAACGGCATGTGTTCTCCTACCAGAGCTTCGATAATGACGGCGCTCATGCCTTCTCAGCACGGTGTCCACACACAGCTGTCCGACCAGCTGCAGAAAGAATGGCCGAAAAACTGGTGCTCTGTCAGTGAATTCCGAACACTACCTCAGACACTATCAGACGCGGGATATCAGACCGCCTTAATAGGCAAATATCACCTGGGTATACCGGATAAGCCGCACCTTAAATTCGATGACTGGGTTACTTTCCCTGACGGGCATACATGGTGCTTTTACGGAAACGAGATAATAGATAACGGCAGGACCTACAGACATGAGGGGCATCTTACGGATTTCTGGACCAAAAAAGCCGTCGAATATATTGAGAGCTATGATGGTAAAAAACCTTTCTTCATCTACCTGGCTTACGACGCGCCTTACTCTTTGCCCCCGTCAATTTCCGGCCCGGCAAAGAACCGTTTTGCCGGAATGTACGAAGGCAAAGAGATGAAATATTCTCCGCAGATGGCGATGAACAAGATGATGATGGAATACATGCTCAAGTCAGAAGAATATTACGGCTCTGCTCACGCCAACTGGATAAAAACCCTAAATGACACGCTGAACGACCAGGATTCCATACGGAATCTGGCTTCTCAGGTAACGCTTGTGGACGACGGTGTTGGCAAGGTTCTCGAAGCCCTCAAAAAGAAAGGGCTTGATGAAAACACGTTGGTGGTCTTTACATCCGATCAGGGGATAGCATACGGACAAAAGGGGTTCTGGGGGCAGACCGAAAACTCAATTCCTTCCAACCTTTACGAAACACCCATGAGCGTACCTCTGATATTCCGGCACAAGGATCATATCCCTACCGGGCAAAAAACGGATATGCTCGTGAATGATTACGATCTTTTTCCGACTATCCTCGGTTATGCCGGCCTGGGGTATGTCAAAATAGCCAATACGCCCGGCAAAGATATTACCCCTTTGTTAAAAGGCGGAAAGACGGCGTGGGACCGCGACGCAATATTTATGGAACAGGAAGTTACGAGGGCGATCCGGACCGACGAATGGAAGTACATTAAAAGATGTCCGGTAGTCGTTGAAAAGCTTTTCAGCAAAGAAGAAGAACTGTCAAAAGACGCTCTTCTCGCTCTGGGTAAATACCCAAACTTTGAAATGGTCATAGGGATGTTTGCGCCCCCTTCTTACGGCGATGAGTTGTACAATATAAAGCGCGATCCCGGTGAAACTGAAAATCTGGCCAGTGACCCGAAATACGCGAAGGTAAAAGATGAACTCGGCAAACGGCTTACCGATTTTTTTGACAAATATTCCGACCCCAAGTACGACCTGTGGAAAGGCGGTACAGTCAAATCCAATTCAAACGTGGAATACATATGGAAAAAGATATGGCCCGGTTGGAAGCCGTTGACCGACCCGGTGGAGCGGCCTTTTTCCGATAAAAAATGAACTATTCAAAAGATTCACAGTTTCATGTGATAGCGAAGACCGTAGGCTCCGAATGCAACCTGGAGTGTAGTTACTGCTATTACCTAGATAAGAGGAGCCGCATTTCGAGAGGCGGGAACTTCCTCATCCCGGACGACACTCTAGAAAATTTCATACATCAGTATATTAACGGGCAGGGGCATAAAGAAATCCGATTTTCCTGGCAGGGCGGGGAACCCACACTTGCTGGGATACCTTTTTTCGAAAAAGTTATAGCTTTACAGAAAAAGCATCGCCCGCCAGGGAAAAATGTATATAATGATTTTCAGACGAACGGCGTTCTTCTCGATGACGGGTGGTGCGCGTTTTTACATGAAAACAACTTTCTTGTGGGGCTTAGCGTTGACGGCCCTCGTCAGCTGCATGACAAATACCGCCTTGATAAAAAAGGCGGTTCCACCTTCGATAAAATAGTTAACGCCGCGAAGCTTCTAAAAAATCACAAAGTGGAGTACAACACTTTGACCGTTGTGAACCGCGTCAATGCCGGACACCCTCTGGATGTTTATAGGTTCCTCCGCGATGAAGTAGATTCCACATATATGCAGTTTATCGCCTGCGTTGAGCCGGAGGACTTTAAAACCGCGGCTCCGCACGGGGGCAACTCTACCGTTACGGGATGGTCGGTTGCTGCGCTCGACTACGGGGATTTTTTGTGCGGTATATTCGATGAATGGTACGGGAGCGATATAGGTAGAGTTTTTGTCGTTAATTTCGAGGCAGCTCTTAATCTGTGGATGGGGAAGCGTTCGTCAGTGTGTTATTTCTCTGAGACTTGCGGAAAATCCCTTGCCATGGAAAATGACGGCAGTCTCTATTCGTGCGACCACTATGTCTATCCTGAGCATAAACTTGGGAATATAGACCAGAAATCCCTGCCGGAGATGGCATTTTCCAGACGGCAGATGGATTTCGGTTTAAGCAAGACCAGCTCTTTGCCATCGTGCTGTCGTGCGTGCAAGTACCTGTTCGCGTGTAACGGCGGATGTCCGAAAAATCGTCTGATCTTCACGCCGGAGGGGCAGTCCGGACTAAATTATCTTTGCCGCGGACTTAAAAGATACTTCAGCCACATCGAGCCTTATATGGATTCTTTTAGCGAAAGGATCAAGAAATCACAGACAGTATCTCGGGACGGTTGTTGAAGTACTAATTCTGCGGATAAGACCCGGCACATTGAAACACGTTCCTGTATATGTAATTCCAGGTGCCCAAACGGTGCCCCCTCCTACGCCCGGCAGGCAGAACTTCATGGAGGTATGTCTTCGGAGGGCAGGCATCTAAAGCCTAAAAAGAAGCATAGTTAAGCAGCGTGTCCCCTTAATTAACCCTTGGGTCTATTTTAATATTGACGTATGATTCTATCTATAAGGAGTTAACTTATGGCCGATAAATCAGTTGAGAAAATAATTCAAGAATTAAAAACCTGCGAAAGAAGCATACCTAAAGAACAGATGAAGAGGATCTAATTACCGATAAATATGTAGCCAATTAATGTAACACTATTATTTTGTTTGGGTTATGACAAAAGGATCTAGATCCGGGTTACAATTACAATTCTAACATGACAGAGATACTTTCAGTAAAAGGGCTCGTCAAATCATACGGCAAACTTATGGCCGTAAACGCTATATCCTTTAGCGTTAGGCGCAATGAGATCGTAGGCCTTCTCGGCCCGAACGGAGCCGGGAAGACCACCACCATAAATATGGTACTGGGTGTACTGGAACCTGATGGCGGGAACATACTGATAGACGGATTGGACCTTAAATCCGATCGCTCGCGTGCTATTTCGCGCACGAATTTCACCGCCGCGCATACGCCATTGCCCGGCAACCTTAAGGTAAGGGAGAACTTAAGGATCTTTGCGGCTCTATACGGGGTAAAAGATGTTGCCCGGCGCGTGGACGAAGTTATAAAAGAGTTTGATCTCGAGAAGTTTCGCAACAAGAAATGTGGTTTGCTTTCCTCGGGCGAACAGGTGCGCACAGGCCTCGCCAAAGCGATGCTTAACGAGCCGACACTTCTCTTGCTTGACGAACCCACCGCGTCGCTTGACCCGTCTACAGCGCAGGATATTCGCGCGATAATACGCGCGTTCGCAACAAACGGCCCCGGAGGGATATTGTGGACCTCTCACAATATGTACGAGGTAGAGGAGGTATGCGATCGCGTACTTTTTTTATCACACGGCAAGATACTTCTGGAAGGTGATCCGAAAACACTTCCGTCCGAGCATGGCAAAAAAACACTGGAAGAACTCTTCATTAAAGTTGCCCGCGAACCGCTTACACTGGGAGATTTTTAGATATGTCGTTTCACCGCATTTTCGCGCTTTTGCTTCGTCAATTATACCTTATACGGGGAAGCTTCGCGCGCCTCTTCCCGCTTTTCGCGTGGGCCGGAATCGACATGGTTCTCTGGGGATTTTTGACAAGATATCTCAACACTTTTGTTTCTTCAGGGTATAATTTTGTCCCTGCGCTTCTGGGAGCGGTCCTTTTATGGGATTTTTTTATACGCATTATGCAGGGTATAACAATGGCCTTTTTTGAAGACGTGTGGTCCAACAATTTCATAAACATATTCGCTACGCCGCTTCTCGTATCCGAATATGTGGCAGGCCTGGTTATTTCAAGTATTGCGACCAGCATAATAGGCCTTTCTGTTATGCTGACTATAGTAGGCTTATTCTTTAATCTGTCTGTCTTTGTTTATGGTATCATGGCTATACCGTTCGTAGCGGTGCTTTTCCTGTTTGGAATTTCCATAGGTATTTTTGGAACCGCTCTGGTATTACATTTTGGTCCGGCATCGGAATGGTTTATATGGCCTATCCCGGCCCTTATTTCCCCGTTTGCCGGAGTTTTGTATCCTATTTCAACGCTCCCGCGCTTGATGCAGTATATATCTCGCATATTTCCGCCTTCTTATGTGTTCGAGGGCCTTAGAGCGATCGTGTTGAACAGGGAATTTTCCGGTGTCACGCTGATATGGGCGGCCTTTTTAGCCGGAGTTTATATAGTACTGGCGTATCTTTTTTTTGTGAAAGTTTACAAAAAATCTTTGCGCACAGGCCTCCTGGCCCGTTACAGCGCCGAAAGCTTAAATTAATATTAAATAGTTGGTGTTTTTAGAGGGTCGGGTCTCGCCATGTGCAAAAAACCGGCAAAGATGGCGATTATCGAGGCGCGACCCTAACGATTTACAAAGGACACACTTTAGTGTATATCATTATCATTGACCTGGTGTCAAATGTATCTTGAAGGGTGTTCGATTTAGTGGTAAAATAAGACTTGTGGATTTGGGTTACAGTGAGGGGCGAGTCTAAGTTCATAGCTAGAATCATCATAATCTACATTGGGTAAATCCGTGATGGTTAGGCATGCCGTTGCGGCCCTGTAAACCGCAAAAAACCGGAGACAAACCACCAAACAATATAGGAAGCGCTTATGAAAAAAATTATTTATCACTACAGAATCATAAAATTCTTTGTGTGCCTTTTGTGTTTGACGGCAACTACTTCAATCGGTTTGGCCGTCGCGGAAGATTTTGGTTTTATAACAAGCGAACAGAGGAAACTTAATAGAGATAATGAAAATATGGAATTTCAGGAGCGTTTTCAGTGGTGGCCCACAGACGCTATGCCTGCGCCGGTAGAGGACAAGGAGCGCGGAGGATACTGGTGGTGGCCTAATACGCCCGGCAAAACAGAACTGTTATGGGGGAACAGGGGCTATGTATATGTGAGAAAAATAATCTTTGATTACAAAGCGGAAGAACTTCCTCCGCCAAAACCCGAAGAATTACGCCCGTCTCTTCTCATAAAGAAAGAAATCAAAAATGTGAAGATATACTTCGATTACGACAAAGCTGATTTAAGAGCCGACCACATTCCTATTCTGGAGGACGCAGTCAGGATTTTAAGGAAAAACTCCAAAGCCGATATCCTGATTACCGGAAATTGCGATAGCCGCGGCTCAGAGACCTATAATGAAAATTTAGGTAAACAACGGGGGGTAGCGGTTAAGGATTTCATGATAGAAAAAGGTATTCCTGAAGACCGTATCCGTATAATAAGCAAGGGAAAGCTTGGCGCCGTAGCGCCTATTACCGACCTTGTGGGTATGCAAAAGGATAGGAATGCCCAGTTCATGGTTGCCGAGGTTGAGGAGATAATGATTCCCTACAAAGGGGAAGGGAAGGCCGGAGAACTCGATGCTACGCCTATAGGTGAGAATCGATATGCCACCGAGGAGAATATAGTCGTTGAATCCCAAGTCAAGGTTTCTACAAAGGAATACGTTGTGCAAAAAGGGGATACGCTTAAGAAAATCGCGGAGGAGCAATTGGGCGGTATTCACAGATGGAAATATCTGTATGAATTCAACAAGGCGCAAATCAAAGACCCCGCCGCGCTTCAGCCGGGAACGGTCATAATAATCCCTATAGAACAGGAGGGTCATGGAAAAGCGCCTAATGCAAAGGCAGTTACCGTTACCGAAACTTCACCCGGGTGGCGAACTTATACAATTAGCAAAAACGATTCTTTGTGGAAAATAGCTAAGAAACAGCTGGGAGATGGAAAGCGCTGGAAGGAGATATACGAACTTAACAAAGGTAAAATTAAGAATCCGGATGCGCTTATTGCGGGCACACAAATCATAATACCCGTTAAGTGAATGGGTGTAAGCGGTTTGACCTGACCCCCTTAAACTTTTTTGAGATTCAAACTCGTGTCATCCCCGCGGAAGCGGGGATCCATTGTTGACTCTCGCCTGGATTCCCGCTTGCGCGGGAATGACAAACAGTCTAATTTGGACAGTTATGATATAGTGTGTATACTAAATGCGGAGGTGAGAGATGAATCATTCTTTTTTTCTGACAGTAATCTTGCTTGTTTTCCTGTCCGCACCAGCCTATTGCCAGAGCGATGAAGAAGTACGCGATACCGATGTTTTGTTCGAAAATGAAGCGTTTGTCGACGAACCCTCCCTCTCCTGTATGCCCGCAGGATCCACAAAGACTGAAACTGAAGATCAGGAACAGCGGGAAGAAACAAACCCGGAAGAAGATGAAGAGAACGATATTTATCAGCCGGGTCTCCTCGAAAAAGTAGAAAAAGAAGGAATTATCGCTGCGCAGGAGGAGAAGCAGGGCTCCGCGTATGACCCTGACCCCTCCCATCTCATGGAGAGTAAGGAAGACGAGCGGATTTACGATATAGGTCGTCAGCGCGACCAAAGATCCGCGCCCATTCGCACACGCAGACGATAGAAGAACCTTCCATCTGTGATCGGCATTGGGGTTGCGTTCCGACAATCGACATTTTTAGCGTTTTGTCAAATGCCGAGATCTCGCCATTTGATAAACGTTGTCAATTGTCGTGACCCAATGCTCAGACTTTTACGGAGGGTCATACATGAACCTCATCCTTTTATTAAAAGAAGATTTTATCGCAGGGCATGATCGCGTCCGTCTCTCAGGCAGGAGGCATAAGCACATCCGCGATATCCTAAAATCTTCTGCCGGCGATGAGCTGTGTGTCGGCCGAGAAGGTAGCCGGATCGGCACGGGCCGGGTGCTGGCAATTGATAATAAGATGGTCGAGATGAATGTCACATTAGAGAAAGACCCGCCATTGCCGCTGCCGCTTACCCTGATACTGGCCCTGCCGCGGCCGCTCGTCCTGAGGAGGGTGTTGATCCACTCGACAGTCCTTGGCGTAAAAAAGATCATATTACTGCATACGAAAAGGGTCCAGAAAAGTTATTGGAAGAGCCCCGCCCTTAGAGAGGAAAAGATAAGAGAACAGTTCATACTGGGGCTTGAACAGGCAAAGGATACTGTTATGCCCAAGATCCAATTCCGCAAGAAGTTTAAGCCTTTCGCAGAGGATGAGCTCCCCGATATGATCAAAGGGAGCCAGGCATTTGTTGCCAACTGCGAAGGAGATGCGGCACATCCGATCAAAGGCGATAGGCCGGTCATACTTGTGATAGGGCCGGAGGGCGGGTTTATTCCTTACGAGATCGAGAGGCTTAAAAAAAGCGGATGCAGAGCTGTCAACTTCGGCGAGCGCATCATGAATGTGGAAACGGCTGTAGTTGCCTGCATCTCCAGGCTTATGTAAAAAGTTAATAGGGACGTGTCAAAAATGGACATGCTATAAGTGACACCTCCCCAAAATACGCAAAGGATAATAGGCAAATTTGGACATTTTTACAGTAGTTCGACGCATTCGTTTCGCTCATTTGCTCACCGCGAATTCGAGCCCCGTTCCGACCTAAACGCAGAAAGGTAGCGTATAATATTCTGTGTAAATTCAACATGTCAGATGGCTACGGCGCGGCCTTTCAGACGAATTTTGCGGCTCACTGCAATTGGTGTATTTAATATTTCTCGCCGCCTCCGGCGTCTTTACTCAATTGCTTTCGTTCGCGCACAAAATTTTCTGTCTTCAAGGCCACGCCGTAGCCATCTGCCTTAAGTTACGCAAATGGAATTGACACAATATTTTTAACGCAACCACGCAGAAATTCTGTATTTAAATCCTTAATATTTGTGATACAATGCGTTAGCAACAACGCCTGTAGAGCGTCTTATTTATAGCGAAATTTAGTGGAACCCCCGGACTAAAGTCCGGGGAATCCTGCGGGCGGATTGAAAAATATACAGTTGGATAAAACGTTTACTAACTCCTAATTTTGCGCATGATATCAATAAGAAATATATCTAAGCGGTACGGTATACGGGTGCTTTTCTCGGACGTGAGCTTTGATGTCCTAGCCGGTGAAAAGATAGGGCTTGTGGGCCGTAACGGCCACGGGAAGACCACGCTATTCAGGATCATTGTCGGCGAAGAAGAGCCCGATGAGGGCAAGGTCTTTCGGCCAAAAAATTACTCCATAGGGTATCTCGGGCAGCACTTGAACTTTACCAAGCCTACGGTGCTGGAGGAAGGCTGTGTTGGGTTGGGGCCGGAAGAGATCGCCAGCGAATGGAAGGTGGAGAAGATCCTCTTCGGGCTTGGTTTCCGTGAAGAGGATCTTGACCGCAAGCCTTCGGAATTTTCCGGAGGATTCCAGATGCGCATCGCCCTGACCAAGGCCCTGGTAGCTGAACCCAATATGCTACTTCTGGACGAGCCTACGAACTTCCTCGATATCGTCTCGATACGATGGTTCGAAAAGTTTCTGCGGTCGTGGAAAAATGAGCTGATAGTGATAAGTCATGATAGGGATCTTGTCGACAGCGTGACGACGCACATTGTAGGGATACATAGAGGTTTGGCGCGAAAGATCAAAGGGCCGACCGGAAAATATTATGCCCAGCTATATAAAGACGAAGAGATACATGAGAAGAGGCGCATACAGGATGAGAAGAAACGCAAGCATGTCATGGAGTATGTGAATAGGTTCCGCTCGAAGGCAAGCCACGCCAAGGGTGTCCAGTCCGCCATCAAGAAGATCGAGAAGATGGAGAATCGGGGCAAGCTTGAGGAGATCCGCACGCTGTCATTTTCGTTCAATCATGAGCCATTACCCACTCGGCAGATCATGGAAGTGAGCGATCTTACGTTTTCATACGACGGTAAAGCGCCATATCTGATAAGCGGCTTGAATTTTAGCGTAAACAGACATGATAAGATCTGCATCATAGGCAAAAACGGGAAGGGAAAGACAACACTCTTAAAATCACTTGCAGGCTTGCTTAAGCCTGTGGGTGGCAGCGTTAAGACGCATGTGGCGGCGCTGCCGGCCTATTATGAGCAGGCGAATACGGTCGATTTAAATGACGAGCTTACAGTGGAAGATGAAATATCCCTGGGCAGTCCCTCCATCGATAAATCGCGCTTGCGCGGGATATGCGGCGCTATGATGTTTTCAGGAGACGACGCCGAGAAGAAGATCAGGGTCCTTTCCGGAGGCGAGCGCAGCCGCGTGCTTGTGGGGAAGCTTCTCGTGAAGCCCTCCAACGTCCTTTTTCTAGATGAGCCTACGCACCATCTTGATATCGAGTCCTGCCAGGCGATGATGGATGCCGTAAGAGATTTCGAAGGCGCGGCGTTTGTGGTAGCGCACGACGAACATTTTCTGAACGAAGTGGCGACGAAGCTTATAGTGTTTAAGAACGACAGGGTCTTTTTTTATCCGGGCAATTACCGGGAGTTCCTGGAGAGGATAGGCTGGGAAGATGACGAGAATGTGCCTCAAATAGTTCCGGGCATTGAGAATTCCGTTCCTAGAACCCCATCCGGCCTGTCTGGCGAGCCGGCCGCAAAACCCGATTCGGCTGCTCCCCCGGCGCCTAGCGCCGGGATCGGACGAGCGGCAAAAGGGCATGGCATGAAAATGACAAGAAAGGCCCGGGCGGAGTTTATCGCGATGAGATCGAAATGTTTAAAGCCTCTGGAAGCGAAGATCAAGAGCCTGGAGGATGAGATAATCTCTTCCGAGGGCAGGGTGAAGGAGGGGAACGGGGAATTAATGAGAGATTCGCGAACAGGAGGCCTCGGTGCGATCCGAAGAAGCGAGCTTTCGAGAGAGCTTGGAGCGTTGGTGAAGAAGATAGAATCCTGCTATGACCAGCTTGACACGACGATGAAAGCGTACGATGCCGAGAAGCGTAAATTTAGTAACGAATAAATGTAGCCTGGTAATTAGGGTCGAGTTCGACAAAAAACGGCGCTTATCGAGACACGGCCCCAATGCGTATCAAGCATTATGCTTATAGCGAATCCTATTTTTTATATAATGTACTTCACTTAGTCATGAACAAAAAAAACCATCTTATACAAGGGCCGGTTACACAAAAGCTCATTTCACTCTCCATACCCATGGTGTTTGGCATGCTTTCAATGGTGCTATTTAACCTCGTTGATACCTTCTTTGTTTCTCGGCTTGGCACAGAAGAATTAGCGGCAATGGGGTTTACCTTCCCGGTAGTTATGTTCATTATAAGCATTGCGCTGGGATTTGGCATTGCTACTTCGTCAGTAGTTTCACGCGCCATAGGCAGAGGCGATCATCGCCAGGTGCGTCGGCTTACCACCGATAGTCTCATCATCTCTCTTTTTTTTGTCGTTATTTTCGCGGTTTTAGGATTATTTTCAATGGATTGGGTGTTTCGCTTACTCGGTGCCGATGGTAACACCTTGCCCTTAGTCAAACAGTATATGCGTATCTGGTACCTGGGAGTTGCTTTTGTTGTTATTCCGATGGTAGGTAACAATGCAATTAGGGCCTGTGGCGATACGTTCTTTCCCAGCATGATTATGATTGTTTCAACGATTGTTAATGTTGTCTTAGATCCTTTGTTGATCTTCGGGCTCTGGGGCTTTCCGCGCTTGGGATTAGAGGGCGCGGCGATCGCCACAGTAATCGCCCGCGCCGTAGGCCTCGTATTTTCTTTACTGATCTTACATTTCAAAGAAAAGTTAATCGATTTTACCCTGCCGCCTCTTGAGGATCTTATCGATTCAGTAAAACAAATTTTTTATATCGGAATTCCTTCGGCAGCATCTCGACTGCTTATGCCGTTCTCTATAGCAGTGATTATGCGTTTGGTTGCCAAATTTGGGACAGCTGCCGTTGCCGCCTTTGGCGTTGCCGTGAAGATCGAAATGTTTGTATTTGTATTGATCATGGCTTTAGCCACAGCCTTGATTCCTTTCGTAGGCCAGAACTGGGGCGCGAAAAATTTTAGCCGTGTTAAAGATGCGGTAAAAAAAGCTAATGTATTCTCTCTGTGGTTGGGATTGGGCAGTTTTGCCGTGTTTTTGGTGTTCGCGGTTCCTTTAGGGCATGTGTTTGGAAAAGATATCGAGGTTGCGAAGCATATTACGCTGTATCTATGGATCATGCCTGTAAGTTATGGTTTGCGCGGCTGCACATTTTTAGTCGTCTCGGCGTTTAATGCCATGAATAAGCCCTTGCTAGCTATCGGGTTGAATTTAGTGCGGATGTTTGCATTATATATTCCGCTGGCAGTGATTGGTAGCAGGCTAGCGGGATTAACCGGATTGTTTGTGGGGTCATGTTTGGCGAATTTGGTGGCAGGAATACTATCGATCGGCATAGGGAGATCGGTCCTTCAAAATTCTAGCATACACACATGAGACATTTTTATCCATTTCTTAGAACGCAAAATAACCGGTTACGGAACTTCTCCGATAAGTTGCTAAAATCGTCCGATTCGTGGAGCCAATCGTTAGAGGGGCTTATTTTTACGACGCGGTCGTAAAGGTTAGAAAGGTAATGAGGGTACTCAAGTTAACAAGTTAAGACTCTACTCTGTTAGAGAGAAAGGAACTCATGGCTATGCGAGATAATATTAAAGCAATGATACCAGAATCAATAAAAAAAATTATTCGCAAAATACTATATCATCCTATTAGTAAACATGATGCAGAATTATCTTTTTGGAAAAGTAGGGTCAGAGACAGCAGCGGTCTATTTAAGAATTCCCATTACGAGCGATTGATGCTGGCAATGGCAAAAGAAACTACGGACGACTTCCTGAAGGGAAAGATCGTTGCTGATTTTGGCTGTGGACCTCGCGGTAGCTTGGTTTGGGCTAGTTCAGCGCTGCTGCGAATCGGGATTGATGTACTCACAGATCGATATGCTGATGAGTTCGCAGATAGCATTATTACTCATGGAATGATCTACTTGAAGTCCACAGAGAAAGTGATTCCTTTGCCTTCAGGTTTTGTCGATATAATGTTTACTCTAAATGCAATGGATCATGTCGACAATTTCTCAATTATGTGTAATGAAATAGTGAGAGTCTTAAAACCAGGTGGGGAGTTTATAGGTAGTTTTAATTTGGAAGAACCTGCTACGCCTTTCGAACCTCAGCAACTTAATGAAAAAATCATTAAGGAGAATCTTCTGAGCAGGCTGGAAGTACAATCATACCGAATAACCGAGAAGGGATCCGGAGAAGACCAATATGCACCTTTTTTCATCAATGGAAGTTTATCCTATAGACCAGGCCAAGAAGGTTGCCTTTGGGTTAGAGCAAGAAAAACCGACTAAATCAGAAGTCAGTAAATGGGCGACGCCATAAATTTATTATTATGAGTAAGATACGATCAAGCTCAAAAGCGCCACGGTCTACTTCAGGCATGTCAAGAGTATCCTTGAAGGAGATGCCGCCTCGACCGGTAAAGAAAGTAGCTCTCGAAACAAGCACAGAGATACCTCCTGATTTCGATTTTAATCAAGAATTCCAGCATGCTTTTAATTTAATGGAAAGCACGGATAAACATATGTTTGTAACAGGTAAAGCCGGGACCGGGAAATCCACACTATTAGAGTACTTCAAATTAAATTCGAAGAAGAATATAGCGGTTTTAGCTCCAACAGGTGTGGCTGCAATTAAAGCGCGCGGGCAGACTATTCACTCTTTCTTCAAATTTCCACCAAAATTCATTCAGAAAGATCATATTAAACGATCGCGAAAAGGTGAATTGCTCAAACATCTTGACTCAATAGTAATAGATGAAGCGTCTATGGTAAGAGCTGATCTTTTGGACGGGATTGACTACGCATTAAGGGTTAATAGGGAGAAGCATGATGTGCCTTTCGGGGGCGTTCAAATCATAATTTTTGGGGAACTTTTTCAATTACCCCCTGTTGTAGAACGAGAAATACGGGATTTGATGGAGAATTTCTACTCCAGTCCATATTTTTTTAGCGCACACGTTCTTAAATCGATCGATCTGGAGTACGTTGAGTTAAGCAGAATATATCGCCAAAAGGACGCTAATTTTATCAGCCTATTGAATAAGATCAGGACAAAAGACTTTAACGTATCAGATATGGACTTGCTGAATAGAAGGGTGGATAAGGGCATAGGTCACGAAAGCGGAGTTATCACTTTAACTACTACCAACAACGCAGCGCACAATATAAATGTTAGATGTTTATCCCGGATACGTTCCAGGGAACACAAATATCATGAAAATATTTTGGGTAAATTTGACGAAAAATCCTGCCCTGCCGAATCGAGCCTAACTCTCAAAGTTGGCGCTCAAGTTATGCTCATAAGGAACAATAAAGACAAGAAGTGGGTAAACGGAACCATCGCAGAAGTTGCTGAATTATCCGAGTCGGGAATAAAAGTTGATATAGATGGGAATATTTATAATGTTCCAAAAAATACGTGGGAAAAGATCGAATATGAATACGACCCTTTAGAGGAAAAGATCGAAGAGAAGGTAGTGGGATCTTTTGAACAATTTCCTATAAAATTGGCCTGGGCTATAACAATCCATAAAAGCCAGGGCCAAACGTTTAATAATGTTATTATCGATATGGGACATGGAGCTTTCGCGCATGGGCAAACCTATGTTGCGTTAAGCAGGGCAAGAAGTTTGAATGGAATTAGGCTTACCAAACCTATTATTAATAGCGATATAATTTCTGATGACAGAATTTACGAGTTTCTTGATAGATGCCTTAAGTCAAAATTAATCGTTGAAAATAAAACTGAAGATGACCACAAGTGTATTAGTTTAAAGACAGATAACGCAAATCCGAGGGGTGATGCGGATATCTATAAGCCTTTACGCGAATACTGGGGATATAATTCTTTTATGCCGTTTCAAGAGGATAGTATCAAGGCGATACTGGATGAGAAAGATAGTTTGACTATATTGCCAACCGGCGGCGGTAAATCATTGTGCTATCAGCTGCCGGCGCTTATAAAACAAGGCATGGCAGTTGTTGTCTCACCCTTAATATCTTTGATGAAGGACCAGGTCGATAGCCTCAAAGAGATGGGGATCTCTTCAGGTGTCTGGAACTCAAGTCTCGCTTTTGAGGAGAGGCGCTGGGTCGAAAAGAAGATACGGGAAGGGGATGTCAGAATATTGTATCTGGCGCCGGAAGGTTTGCGTAACGACTACACAAAGCAGATGTTGCAATCCGCGAACATATCGTTCTTTGTGATCGATGAGGCGCATTGTGTGAGCCAATGGGGGCATGATTTCAGGCAGGATTATAGATCAGAATTAGAGCGGCTAAAAGAGATATTTCCCGGTCGCAGCATTCATGCTTTTACTGCCACCGCTACAAAGGTTGTGCAAAGAGATATTGTAAAACATTTACATTTTGATGATCCGATCGTATTTGAGGGTTATATGGACAGACCCAATCTTACGTATCGTGTCAGCTTGAATGAAGGGAACATGATCGCGGATATTAAGCGCATATTAACACAACACCAGGGACAAGCGGGCATTATATATTGCAGGAAGAAAGACGATGTTGATAAGTATTCTGAAAAATTGACGGAATTGGGATTTGATAATTTGAGATACCATGGCGATCTTCCTGATGAAGAGAGACATGACAACCAGGTGAATTTTAAGTCGGAAAAGGTTAATCTAATGGTCGCGACTATCGCGTTTGGTATGGGGATCGATAGGTCAAATATCAGGTTCATAATACATACTAACATGCCCAAAAGCACCGAAGCGTATTACCAGGAAGTCGGACGCGCAGGAAGGGATAACTTGCCTTCCTCCTGTTACATGTTCTATTCCGCGGCAGATTATCGGAAACACATTTATTGGTTCAACCAGGATAGCGTCAGAGGCGATGTCAACAAAGATAAGCTTAACCAGATGTATAATTACTGTGCGGTGCCCGGGTGTAGACATAAGGCGCTGGTTGAATATTTTGACCAGAAGTATAAGGGAGACGGGTGCGGAGCATGTGATTATTGTCTGGGTGATATAGATATGCTTGAAGATGCCGCGGTTGTTGCCGCAAAAATAATTAGATGCGTGATGGAAGTCAGAACATTCGGCGGCGCGCATGTATCCGATGTGTTATGCGGTAAAGAAACCGGGAAGATCATACAACTTAACCATCAAAAGACAGAGAGCTTTGGAGCTATGGGGGAAGCGCCTTCGGTAAGGTATACCCGAAACATAATTGAACAGATGATCGGCCAGGGAATATTGGGAAGGGATCCGGAATACCAGACGTTAACAGTTACCAAAAAAGCCAAAGACATACTCGAAGGTAACATGATACCGGTTCTAGCGAAACCTCCGGCTATTGTCCGTTCAAGAGAGATAATGAGGGGGCGAAGGCGCAAGGAGTTCGAGGAGTCTGCCGGTTACGACGTTGTATTATTTGAGAAATTAAGGAAAAAGCGCGCGGAAATAGCGCAAAGTGCAGGGAAGCCCGCGTATGTGATATTTCATGATCGGGCGTTGATGGGGATGGCAAATCATAAGCCGTTGACAGGGGAGGGGTTTCTAAGCCTTAACGGTATAGGCGAAGCGAAACTAAAAAAATACGGCAAGATCTTTCTTGGGATCATTAGGGAGCATGAAGAAAGTTAGGTAAAAGTAATCGGGGCCCAGTCTTCACACTTCACGCGTGGACCCAAATGTGAGCTATGAAGACCCGATCCCGACATGCTCTTTTACATTGGACAGGGCACGAACGTTCCTTAAGGGTAACGTATAATATTCTGCGTAAATTCAACATGCCAGATGGCTACGGCGCGGCCTTTCAGACGAATTTTGTGGCTCACTGCAATTGGTGTATTTAATATTTCTCGCCGCCTCCGGCGGCTTTACTCAATTGCTTTCGTTCGCGCACAAAATTTTCTGTCTTCAAGGCCACGCCGTAGCCATCTGCCTTAAG
>JBDRHE010000009.1:0-40529 GCA_043817155.1 Candidatus Omnitrophota bacterium
AACGAAGGAAAAAGGATCTTTATATCAGGTAGGAGTCGCGGTAAATAAAGGGAAGATAGGTATTTTTTTAAAGTCATATCAGTTATCAAAAATAGGCCTATATCTTACCAGGGGAAATACGGGCCTCAGCTTCAACCCATCCAGAAACAAGATCGCGTTGACTTTCCCCAAAGGACAAAGAGCAAAGATTGAACAAAGCGAGCATATTAGCGTCTCTCCTTGTGATAAGGGTTATTTTATGACCTTTATCCAAAATGGAAAAAGAGCGGACAATCTTATGGGCGCGGTCTCAAAAGACTTAAAGAAATTTACTGTTACAGGAAAGATATCAACGGCTCAGGAAAAAGGAACGCTCGTGCCCAATTATAAACACGATGGCCGCTATGTTATGTATTTGGGTGAAAGTTTTATTTATACTGCGACATCCAAAGATCTAAAGAAGTGGAAGATCTCGGATATTTCATGCCTTACGCCAAGGATCGATTCTTTTGACCATGCCCCATTGAGCGTCTTAGCGGTTTCATTGACCCCGCACGGCTTGCTTGTGGTCTATGATGCTTCGTATAAGGAATACGGCAGGCAGACCTTGCAGATAGGGGGCGCGCTCTTTTCTCTATCCGACCCGAACGATATAATCTGGCGCTCGGAAGAACCGCTTTACGCGGAAACTCTTCCTGCGGGAAGCGAAGATGTTTATTCTTTGGGAGCCGCTTTTTATAAAGAAAAGATCTTTCTCTATTTTATTTCTAAGACTAGAAAGCTGATGACGGTTTCGATCCCTAAGCCTTTTCCTTCGGCCCGGGATAAACAGGCGCTCGTATGCCTCAAAAGATTCTATAAGAATCCCATTATAGTCCCGAATACGACGAATGAGTGGGAATCTGAGGGGACTTTCAATCCGGCGGCGCTCTATGATGACGGAAAGGTCCATTTGCTCTATCGGGCGGTCGGCAAAAGTGGAATATCGTGTTTCGGATATGCCTCAAGCAGAGACGGTTTTCATATTGAGAAGAACCTTTCCGAACCGGCATACGTTCCCCGCAAAAGTTTCGAGGGAATACATACAAAACCGGCGCAGCGTATGGATCTTTTTAAATCAGGATGCGGATGGGGCGGGTGCGAAGACCCGAAACTTACCGCTATCGATAACAGGATCTATCTGACTTATGTTGCTTTCAACGGATATTCTCCTCCGAGGATCGCTCTAAGCTCGATAGGACGCAGTGACTTTCTGCAGAAGAGATGGAGATGGGAAGAGCCGATTCTTATCTCTCCTCCCGGAGTCGTAGACAAAAGCGGTTGTATTTTACCTGAAAAGGTTAAAGGGCAATATGTTATCTTTCACCGGATCTTTCCACATATCTTGATCGATTATAGGGATGAACTTAAGTTCGATAACGGTAGGTGGCTTCAGGCAAAACACAAGATAACCGCCAGAAAAAATATGTGGGATAGCAGGAAACTCAGCATAGGAGCGACGCCCATTAAGACCGATGAAGGCTGGCTTGTCATTTATCACGCGGTAGACGATAGAGACGATACGCGCTACAAGATCGGGGCGATGATCCTGGACCTGGAGGATCCTTCAAAGGTTCTATATCGCACCAGCAATCCCATACTTGAACCGGATGAGCCTTATGAAAATGACTGGAAACCCGGTATAGTTTATCCCTGCGGAGCTGTTGTAATAGGCCAGGAACTGTTTGTTTATTATGGAGGCGGGGATAAAGTAGTTTGTTGCGCTACAGCTCAGCTGGACCAATTTGTTAAAGCTATCAAGAAAGATAAGCCTGTCAGCTACATGGTAAGAGAAGTAGTTTATTCGTAGTAACTTATTCACATAAAGGCAGGTATTAAGCATGTTCATTGTTAAGCGTTCTGTTTTTAATCCGCTACTTATTCCTATTCAGGAACATCCATGGGAAACGCAGGCTACTTTCAATTGGTGTCCGATTATAAGCAAAAAAGATAAAAAGACGATCCATTGCGTCTATCGGGCCATATCAGAACCTGATCTGATCCCCGGCAGTGGCCCGCAGATTTCCTCAATCGGATATACATCAAGTAAAGATGGGATTCATTACGGCAATAGATCGCAACTGATAAAACCTGAATTTGAATGGGAGAAATATGGCTGCGAAGACCCAAGGGTTACCGAGATTAACGGTAAGTTTTATATTTTTTATACTGCTTTGTCTCTTTTTCCTTTCAGGCATCAAGGCATTAGGGTAGCCTGCGCCATAACCAGGGATTTTAAGAAAATAGAGGAAAAGCATCTTGTGACGCCGTTTAACGCGAAAGCTATGGCTCTTTTCCCTTCAAGAATTAATGGGAAGCTAACAGTGATACTTACGGCAAATACAGATTTAAGCAGCCGTAGGGCCCGCATAGCTTTTGCCCAGTTTGATCATGAGCGAGATATGTGGAATCCCCTATACTGGAAGGACTGGTATAAGAGGATATATCAGCATACTATCCGTGTGCGGCGATCTATTACGGATCACGTTGAGGTGGGGGCCCCTCCCTTAAAGATCAAAGAAGGATGGCTTATTATTTACGCGCATATCAAGGATTACCTTACCGACAATAAGGTCTTTGCTATTGAAGCGATACTTCTTGATATGAACAACCCAAAACAAGTCATCGGCCGGAGCCGGCATCCTATCCTAATACCTGAAGAAACATATGAAAGGTACGGCCAGGTTCCAAACGTGATCTTTCCTTCGGGCGCATTGATCCGTGATGGCAAACTATCGGTTTTTTACGGCGCTACGGATACGACCTCGTGTGTTGCGCAGCTTGAATTGAAAGATTTGCTGAAAAGCATGATTCCCGCGAAAAGACATGATAATGTAGTCAGATTTAAGAAAAATCCCATAATATCTCCGATTAAAAATCATCCATGGGAAAGCAAGGCAACGTTTAATCCAACCGCGATAGAATTAGGGGGTAAAATACATCTTCTTTATAGGGCGATGTCAGAAGACAATACCTCAACAATGGGATATGCCACAACTCTTGACGGCTTGAACATTCACGAAAGGTTTCCCGAGCCGATTTATACGCCCCGCGGAGAATCTGAGACGAAAAAAGTGCCCAATGGCAATTCAGGTTGCGAAGACCCTCGAATCGTACGTATAGGCAAAACCTTATATATGTGTTACACAGCCTACAATGGCGTGAATGTACCGCGCGTAGCGCTCACGTCTATCTCTGTGAAGGATTTTTCGAACCGGAAATGGAACTGGTCAAACCCAATTCTTATTACGCCCCCCCACATTGATGATAAAGACGCTTGTATCTGGCCAGAGAAGATCAACGGCCAATATATTATTGCCCACCGCATCAGGCACCAGATCTGTTTTGATTATGTTGATTCCTTAGAGTACGCGTCAGAAGAAGTTACAAGGGGGATTAAAATTATGGGGCCCCGGTACGGAATGTGGGACAGTAGGAAAATAGGGTTAGCAGGCCCTCCCATAAAGACAAAGGCAGGATGGCTGTTGTTCTACCATGGAATAGCCGAGGACTGTTACTACCGATTAGGTGCGGCGCTCCTCGATCTTAGAAACCCCATGATAGTTCTTTCACGCACCAATGACGCCATACTGGAGCCAGAGAAGAAGTATGAGAAAGAGGGGCAGGTCCCGAATGTTGTCTTTCCTTGCGGACACGTTTGCCGGGGGGATACTATATATCATTATTATGGGGGCGCTGATTCAGTAGTCTGCGTAGCAACGATGAAACTATCCGCATTGCTTACAATGCTGACCCGAAAACCTACCAAAGTCTAGCAAGCCCCACACCACTAGTTCCAGGACGTGCATTTCTAAGCACGGAGATAAGATCGCGTGACGAGAAGCTCATAAAACTACACCAGAGTACAGGGCGGCCATTGGATGAAGACAGTTTTGTGGAAAAGCTCGAAAAAATCCTTAATATAAAATTAAAGAAAAATAAGCCTGGCCCGAAGCCAAAAAGAGGGATAGTTAAGTAGCGTGTCCCCTTAGTTAACCCCTAATTGAATAGATGAAATGGATATTATGAAACATTTAGATATTGTTTTTCTTGTGTATGGGCTAGCTTTTGTAATTATGGGAATATGTGTTTTTGTTTATCCTCGCAAGAAAAGTATTTTTACTCTATCAGATATTTTATGGCTACTTGCGTTATTTGGCATAGTTCATGGCTTAAATGAATGGTTTGATATGTTTAGCTTGATGAGAAGCTTTCGATCGAATGCATTTGATTGGATACGATGGGTGTTTCTTTACACATCATATATTTTTCTTTTTGAATTTGGGCGTAAACTTATATCATTAAGCTATAAAAAAGCGTTTAATAAATGGATTACAATCAGCCTAGGTATTATTACTATAATTCTCGCATTTGCACTGAGGTATGAAAGAAGCATTTGGCCTCGCTATCTTTTAGGTTTTCCAGGCGGAATCATTACAGCGGTTGGCTTGATTGCATACTATAATTACAACTACGTCATTCTTGCTCCTTTGCGAATGCGTCGTTATTTTATAATAGCAGCATTTTCTATAGGTATCTATGGCATATTAGGTGGAATTATTGTGCCACAGGCAGATTTTTTCCCCGCTTCAGTTATAAATCAGACTGAATTTTTAAATTTATTTCGGATGCCAGTACAACTATTTCGGACTATTTGCAGCATAATCATAGCATGGGCAATCTGGAATATTTTAGGTATTTTTAGTTGGGAAGTCCATAAAAAACTAGAAGAAAACTATAAGAGATTGAAAGAGCTAGAGGAGATCAAAGATTCACTTACTCAAATGATAGTCCACGATTTACGTAATCCACTTGGTATAGTGTTGCAGAGTATTCAATTTCTTCAGAGTGATTTAAAGAGTAGTTTGTCTGAACAGGGAAAAGAAGTTTTTTTAATTTCCTCTGGAAAACTTACAGAGATGAAAAACATGATTTCGGATCTCTTAGATATAAGCAAAATGGAAGCAGGGAAGCTTGTACTTAAATATGAATCAATAGATACCGCCGTTTTAGTTAATGAGATAGTAAGCGATATGAAGATTTTGGCGAAAGAAAAAGAAATATTCGCAAAAATACTTTCTAATATACCACAGTTAAGCGCGGACAAGGAAATTCTAAAAAGAGTTATTTCTAATCTAATTGGGAACGCGTTAAAATTTACTCCTTCTGGATCCAGGATCGAAGTACTGGTAAATGACAATAAGAAGAACAAGAATATTGTTATAAGTGTGAAAGACCAAGGCGAAGGCATACCTGAAGAATATAGGGATAAAATATTTGATAAGTTCACTCAAGTGCAAGATGGGAAAGCTAGAAAGAGTGCCGGCAAAGGACTCGGTCTTGCTTTTTGCAAGATGGCAGTAGAAGCCCATGGTGGCAAGATCTGGGTAGAAAGCGAAATAGGCAAAGGAAGTACATTTTATTTTACAATACCTTTTAGTTAATTAGAAAAGAGGGATAGTTAAGCAGTGTGTTCCCTTAATTGAGGAGATAAAAAATGGCCAAAGAAAATTCATCGTTCGATATTGTCGCGGAAGCGAACCTTCAGGAGGTGGACAACGCTGTTAACCAGACGAGGAAGGTGCTTTTGCAGAGATTCGATTTTAAGGGAAGTAAAGCTTCGATAGAGTATAACCGTAGTGAAAAGAAGATAACGTTACTTGGCGATGATGACGTGAAATTGCGCTCTCTCAAAGACATCTTTGCCACTAGACTTGCGGCAAGGGGGGTTTCTATAAGACTTCTGATATTTAAAGAACCGCAGGCTGTTTTCGGGGGCTGTGTTCAGCAGATGGCGGATCTTGTATGCGGGATACCCCACGAAAGAGCAAAGGAGATCACCGCAATAATAAAAAAATTGGAACTCAAAGTCCAGATCCAGATAGAGGGAGAGAAGATAAGGGTATTTTCCCCAAAAAAAGATAATCTCCAACTTGTAATAGCCCACCTGAGAAAAATAGACTTCCCCATAGCGCTTACTTTTTGTAATTATAGGTAGAAGTAGATTGCAGATGCCTTATTCGCGTACATCCTATACTTAATCTCAAAGGAAAAGATACATAAAATGGGATACAGAGAAATTTCATTAAAGCTTCCTACTGATTACACGCAGGGGCAGCTTAGAGAAAGAATAGAAAAAAAACTAAAGATAAAAGAGTTTTCATGCCAGATCGAAAGAAAGAGCCTGGATGCGAGAAAGAGAGCCGATATCTGTTGGCAGGTTCTGGTTTCAGTTATATCAAAACATATCAAAGGAGCTGCTCGGGTCATGTTACCGCCTTTAATTATCCCGTATCGGAAAAGAAAAGAGAAGGTGATTGTTATCGGAAGCGGACCGGCCGGATTTTTTTGTGCCTTTGCGCTTCAAAGAGCGGGATTCAATACAACTTTGATTGAAAGAGGCGGGGATGTCAAGAAGAGGGCCGAAGCGATTGGTGAGTTCGAGAAGACCGGACTATTTAACTCTATTAGCAATTATGCTTTTGGCGAGGGTGGCGCGGGTACATTTTCTGATGGGAAACTCACCTCAAGATCTAAGCACATAGCGCAAGAAAGGAAGTTTATATTATCCTCTTATATTAATGCCGGCGCCCCGGAAGAGATAGCGTATATGGCGCATCCTCATCTTGGCAGCGATAATCTTAAGAAGATCGTAACAAGATTAAGAGAGGACTTCCTCAATATCGGAGGCAGAGTGCTTTTCGAAACATTGCTGGAAGATTTGAAAGTCGAAAATAAAAAGGTACATGAGGCGATAACACCTTCCGGCGGGATCGAAGCAGATGAGTTTATTATCGCGCCGGGCCATTCTGCTTATGAGACATATAGAATGTTAGTCAAAAGGGGAGTGAAGTTTCGCACAAAAAGTTTTGCTATAGGATGCAGGGTGGAACATCTCCAGGAGATCATTAATAACGCGCAGTGGGGCCAAAAAAGCTTGCCGGGCGTTAAGGCTGCTGAATATCGCCTTGCATCAAAGGGAACCGGCAATCTCCCGGTTTATACATTCTGCATGTGTCCCGGAGGAAGTATTGTTCCTGCTTCTGCATATAAGAACACAAATATTGTAAATGGGATGAGTCTGTATAATAGAGATGGAAAATTTGCAAATGCGGCATGCGTGGCAGGAGTTAATCTAGATAGGTTAAATGGCAGAGAGACATCGCCCCTGGAAGCCCTTGACTGGCTGGGAAGCCTTGAGGAGCGATTTTATGAGTATTCAGATGGATTTAAG
This sequence comes from Candidatus Omnitrophota bacterium, assembly GCA_043817155.1. Classification (GTDB taxonomy): domain Bacteria; phylum Omnitrophota; class Gorgyraeia; order JABMRN01; family RBG-13-46-9; genus JBDRHE01. The sequence goes on from JBDRHE010000009.1 coordinate 7,253, forward strand.
GTTCCGTTCTGTAGTATTAAGGATTATATTAACAGAGAAGAGAGATCAAATGTTGTTGAATCGAGTTATCCTTTGGGGCTCAAACCAGCGGCTTTATGGAATCTGTTACCAGCTGAGGTAAGCGGTTCAATCAGGGAAGGGCTTAGGGATTTTAGTAGAAAAATAAGAGGATTTGATACCGGCACTATTATGGGACTTGATAGCAAGAGCTCATCTCCGATTCAAGTTCTACGGGGAGAGAATTATCTCTGTACCGGTTTTGAAAATCTTTATGTAGTAGGAGAAGGTAGCGGTTATTCCGGAGGCATAATATCAAGTGGCGCAGATGGTATAAAAGCTGCCATGGTTATTATAGGCAAAGGCTAATACCTGTATGACAAAACAACCTCAAGGGTAGCGTATAATATTCTGTGTAAATTCAACATGTCAGATGGCTACGGCGCGGCCTTTCAGACGAATTTTGTGGCTCACTGCAATTGGTGTATTTAATATTTCTCGCCTCCTCCGGCGGCTTTACTCAATTGCTTTCGTTCGCGCACAAAATTTTCTGTCTTCAAGGCCACGCCGTAGCCATCTGCCTTAAGTTACACAAACGGAATTGACACAATATTTTTAACGCAACCACTTCAAGGAAAACCTTGAGGCGCTTATATTTTTAGAGTATAATCTTAAAGGTACACGGGCTTGCGTGAATTAGAGACAGGTAAGCTGCGAAGGGCGTGGGACGATGGACGTAGGACGATTGGAAGATACCGGAAATACGATTGAAATGCAATTGAAATACGATGGAAATACATTGATATACGATGGATGATATGTACTACTCGTCTTTGCGAGGTGCCGTAAAGAGCTAGCGCACCGAAGCAATCTCCGACTTCTGTCATCCCCGCGCAAGCTTGCCTGCCGGCAGGCAGGCGGGGATCCAGAAGTGTATTCATTCTAATGCATTGTGTGGCATGACTGGATTCCCGCTGGAGTTTAGACCGCAAGAGCGGTCCGGGAATGACAAACTGTTGAACGGACCTATTAAGAGCACCAAAAGAGATACCGAATTATTGAGCTAGTACAACACTCCAGAGTTCGAGCTTAGGTATGTTCCTTACGTCCTGAAAGGGTTCCAATATGCATGAAATAAGCACAATTATACTATATTCTTTTTTTTCCGGAATAACGGTGTTATTTGGAGCGCTGACATCTAGGTTTTACGAAAGGCTAAAAGAGGGTTTTTTAAAAGAGGAATTCATCCACGGCACGGTCGCATTTGGAGGCGGGGTATTAGTAGCCGCGGTAGCGTTTGTGCTGACCCCTCCGGCCATAGCCAACCTCTCACTTCTTTTCCTGAGTGTCATTTTCCTATCTGGCGTACTTTTCTTTTTTGCACTTGATAAATTCATCAGCTATAAGGGCGGGACTTTAGCGCAACTTCTGGCCATGCTCATGGACTACATACCGGAGGCCATTTCCTTAGGTGCTGTTTTCGCGCATAATTGCCGGCTGGGACTTTTGCTTGCCATATTTATAGGACTTCAAAACTATCCCGAGGCTTTTAACGCCTACAGGGATTTAAGAAAGAGCGGCTATTCCCCGAACCGGGCCGTGGCAATTCTAGCGCCCATGAGCCTCTTTGGTATCCCCGCCGCACTTTTAGGTAATTACCTATTAAGCGGTAAACCGCAGTTAATAGCGTCACTTATGTTATTTTCAGCAGGAGGAATCCTGTTTCTGATATTTCAGGATATCGCGCCCATGTCGAAATTTAAGAATTCATGGATCCCCGCCCTCGGGGCCACACTTGGTTTCTTTGTAGGCATGGTTGGGGAAAAATTGTTGGGGTGAAACCATTTTTAACAAAAAAATGAACGGTTCTATTTTTACTATTTCTAAAAGCGTAAGATATCTAAAAAATAGAACCTTTTTTCCGCTCTTAGCAGTAATAGCAATAATTCTTTCATCATCACCGGGTTATTGCCGGGACACTCAAGATATAATCGGAGAGGTTACGAAAACGTATACCGGCGGTGAATCATCAGTAAATAGCTTATTAGCCGGATTTTCTTTAAGCGGAATAATTGGCGGGATCTTGTTTGGAAGCGTTGGGTTTGTCGCGTTCATATACGGGAAAAAGACCTCTGGGCTTAAGCCGATGATCATGGGTATTCTATTAATGGTATACCCGTATTTTGTTAAGGATACCATAGCTCTGTATCTCGTTGGAGCTGTTTTAACGGTAGCTTTATTTATTTGGCGCGAATAATGATGAATGTGGTAGAATAGGAGTCAAGGTTTGACGTTGTGTTGATCCAAAAAAACAGGAAACAGAAGAGATGAAGGATTACTACGCAATTTTAGGAGTTCCTGAGAGCGCTTCCCATAATGAGATAAAAGCTGCATATAGAAAGCTCGCGTTTAAATATCATCCTGATAAATGTCCTGATGATAAGAAAAAAGAATGTGAAGAAAAGTTCAAAGAGATCTCTGCCTCTTATTACGTATTAGGGGATGAGAAGCGAAAAAAAGAATATGATGACTACAAAAAAGGCGCTCATGCTTTCAGGAGCGGTCCCGGATCCGGAGATTTTGCTTCGCAAACAGGGTTCGATTTTGAAGATCTAATGAAGCATTTTCATAATACCGGCCCTCGCGCGGGTCGCCGCCAACAAAGAGGGTCTGACAGGTATTTCTTTTTCGACGATTTATCGGATATTTTTGATGGCTTCGGCACCGCTCAAAAGAGCTATTCGAGCGCATATGTAGATCAAGAGTCTCTTGATGAGAATGCTGTACAAAGATATGATACGGATGTAAGCGCGGCTTTGAGTATTCCCAAAAACATTGCTTTAAGCGGCGGAGAAGTTAAGTTTAGATTGCAGAACGGCAAGACGATTATGCTAAAAATCGCCCCCAATACTAAAAACGGCCAAAAATTACGCCTTCAAAGATTGGGCGCAAAATGCCCTTGCTGTGGTCACAAAGGAGATCTTACCGTGACTGTGAGATTTGCATAGTCCAGGCGATACGATTAGAACTCAGGGACGCCCCAGAGTTTGGTCTTGGGCACGGCCCAACGTCGCATAACTTCCTTAATCAGATCGTTAAGCGTCTTTTTTATCTCTAGCGAAGACCCCTTCATCTGTTTGATATTGATAATGACTCCATGTATTAAAGCTTAACTCCTTATTGTTATGTTCTAATGGTTGCGGGATTGCCATCTTTTTCCCATCTATATTTGCATGAGACAATGCTCTTTTTCTATGAATTATTCTTTTTGTTATCCAAACCAAAGCTTTAAATAGATCCAGCGAATAAAAGTGGAGAACCAATACATGGATATTGCTGAAGAAAGTATATCTAAATATTTTAGGGTACAATCTCTTCCTGAGAATAAATCTGCTGACGCATCTTGGCAATATAGGGATAAAGTGCATAAATCTCGCTATCTCTAATGTTTTTGGATCTATCCCTTTAGCCCCATGGGTCACTCTCCCTTTTTCAACATCTTTCATTAATTCATCATTTACGGTCCCATATTTTTTACCAATTTCAATGATCTCGGTGTTGGGATAATATTGCAGCCAGAAAGTGATGTATCTGTGAGGCTTCACGTCTATATAAAATTCTAATCCTTTCTCGTAATCCTCATTCGTTTCGCCCGGTAAACCGAATATATGGTCTACAGTAGCAATAATTCCGACTCTCTTTGCTTCTCTTACCGCATTCAATATACACTCATTAGAGTCCTGTCTTTTGCAGATGTCCCTTCGTATCTTTTCTGTCGCGGTTTGCGCTCCGAGCTGCAATTTTATGCAGCCCATATCTTTAAGACGCTCTGCTGTCTCTCTGTTAATATAGGATGGATGTGATATTGCTTTAAATGGGACATTAATCTCTTCTTTATATTTCTTGGAAAAATCTATTAGCCATTTTTTGTCGACCGTAAAGCAATCATCGAAGAATTCAATCTGTTTATATCCAAATCTCTCTTTCATAACCTTCAATTCTTCAATCAGATTGTCGACGCTTCTCTTCCTAGTCCACTTTTCGCCATGATACAAATTTCTCATAAAATTATTAAAACAATAACTACATCTAAATGGACACCCTTTTCCGCTTATACACAAATATGTGTATTTCAGATAAGGGGCGTCTCTGTAAAAAAGCTCTTTATCCGGAAACGGCAGTAAGTCTAAATCCTGAAGTAACGGCCTTACCTCATTTCTGATTATCTCCCCATTTTTTTTCGTCCAGACATTTTTAATTTCTGTGTTTTCCGGGTTCTCAACCAGATCGATAATCGCTTCATCCCCTTCTCCTACAACTAAATAGTCAACAAAAGGGTGCCTTATTATCTCTTCCGGACAGGAAGTCGGATGTATTCCCCCAAAGACTGTTTTCGCGCCTGTAATTTCTTTTATGAATCTAGCAACCTTAGAAGCCCAGAGATACTCAAACGTCACAGTAGAAAAACATACAAAATCCGGATTAAATGCGCTGACCTTATTATATAATCTGCTCGCAAAATATTTTTCCGGTCCATGGTGTAAGATCAAATCTGTTTGATGTCCCGCTCTTTTAAGGGATGCGGAAATATATTCTATTCCAAGTGACCCATAATCATTTACAAAATGTATGAAAAGGATCTTCTTTTTACGATTGTGTAATCCATCTATCATCATCTTTGAATTCCTCCCGCTATCATCCGCGCGAACAATGTTATGATTTTAATGCGCTCAATATACCCAAAGGCCATTTGCTAATTTTTTAAGAGATGCGCTCTTTATGGTCTTCAAGCTATGCATAGAAGAGACATAGGCCCTTTCTTAACGCGCACTTGATTCTTTGCTTTTCCTGCCCTTCTTTAGGCTATCTTCCGGAAATAATGATACTTCCATTGTATTTTTTAGTCAAGGGGATTCTCCTTTTTTCTGAAATAGATATTAAAATGTTATCTTTGCTCCATTTCAGAGATCCAATTAAAACTGCGCCTGTTTTTTATACACCCCAGATGCCCGGCTGATCTGAGCTTTGACTTCTACGTCCTATTTCTTGACAAATCCTGCCTTTTTGGTACAATAACAACATTAAAAGAGGGAGCAGGGAAGAAAACTATACAAATTCAAAGCACGAAGTAACTTATCCCAAAAGGCGTAAGACCCCTCCCCTAAAGGAGTTAGGAGGGTCTATCCCTGTGGATAAGAAGACTAATGCCTTTTTTATTTTGAGGAAGGAGTAGCGTGCCGCAAGAAGACACAGTTTTTAAATAGCAGAGGAACTGTCGCGGAAGCGAAGAACTAAAAGAATATGTCAAACCAAAAAAGAAGAAAAGATGTAAGGAACATCGCGATCATAGCGCACGTTGACCATGGGAAGACCACCCTTGTAGATGCCCTTCTAAAATATACAGGCGCCTATGAGTTTAAGGATGGTGAGGTTACCATAATGGACTCAAACCCTCTTGAGAAAGAGAGAGGCATTACGATCCTCTCTAAAAACGCATCTCTCCAATATAAAGGGGTACAATTCAATATTGTTGATACACCCGGGCATGCTGATTTTGGCAGTGAGGTCGAACGTATTCTTAAGATGGTTGATGGTGTGCTCCTTCTTGTTGACGCTTTTGAAGGGCCCATGCCGCAGACTAAATTCGTCTTGAAGAAGTCACTGGAACTGCATTTAAAACCGATACTTGTTATAAATAAGCTTGATCGCGCCCATGCCCGCCCGGATGAAGTAGCGGATATGACATTTGATCTTTTTTGTGAGCTGAACGCAACTGACGAACAGCTTGATTTTCCGATCGTTTACGCTTCCGGAAAAGAGGGTTACGCGACTCTCGATCTTGATGAGCCGAGAGACTCTATGAAACCTCTTTTGGAGACTATCCTGCGCAGGGTATTGCCGCCGATAGCTAACCCTGATCTTCCTTTTCAGATGCAGGTTACAATGCTTGATTATGACTCTTCTGTTGGGCGGATCGCTATAGGGCGGGTTTTTCATGGGGCTGTCCGTGTCGGGGATCCTGTGGCGCTTGTGAAATGTGACGGAACTATTGCCAGAGGCAAGGCAACCAAGATCATGAAGTATAGGGGACTCATTCGTATCGAGGTCAATGAGGCTATAGCCGGAGACATTATATTGATCGCCGGCATAGAGGATGCAGAGGTTGGAGATACGCTTACGTGCGTTGATGAGCCAAAGGCGCTACCCACTATTAAGATAGACGAGCCTACGATCTCTATGAACTTTTCTCATAATACAAGCCCTCTTTCAGGCAAGGACGGAGGCAGATTCTTAACATCCCGGCACATGCGGGAGCGTCTTATGCATGAGGCTATGATCAATGTCGGCATCAAGGTCGAGGAGGTTGTGGGAACTGATCGGTTAAAGGTTTCGGGCCGCGGCGAATTGCATCTTGCCATTCTTATTGAAACAATGCGTCGTGAAGGGTATGAGATGGAAGTCTCCAAGCCGCAGGTTATTTTGAAGAAGATGGGCGGTAAAACGCTTGAGCCTGTTGAAGAGGTTATAGTCGAGGTGGAAGATGAGTATCATGGCGTTGTTATGCAGGCACTCGGAGCCCGCAAGGCTCAAATGCGCGACCTAAAGATAACATTTTCCGGCACTAGACGTATGGAATTTATCATTGCCTCAAGGGCATTGATCGGGTTTAGAAGCGAGTTTCTTATGATGACCCGAGGTAGCGGTATTATGTACCAGAATTTCTTTGAATATCAGACCTATAAAGGAGATATGCCGACCCGTCAAAGCGGCGTTCTCGTTTCACATGGATACGGCGTGGCGGTGGCGTACGCGCTTTATAATTTACAGCCGCGTGGTGAGATCTTTGTTAACCCGGGAGACAAGCTATATGAGGGGATGATCGTTGGTGTAAATAACAAAGGCAACGATCTTGTCGTAAACGCCTTACGCGGAAAGAAATTAACTAATATGCGCGCTTCGGGAAGTGATGAAGCGATCGCGCTTACACCTCCGCGTCAAATGACCCTTGAGTTCGCTCTTGAGTTTATTGTGGATGATGAATTGGTTGAGATAACTCCCAAGCACATAAGGCTCCGGAAATTGCATTTGACAGAAGTAGGCCGCAAGCGGGTGAGCCGCAGCGCGCAATCAGCATAATAATACACTTTGCATAATCAGGGAAAGTGACCAGTCATATATTGACAATATAAAAGTAGAAAAAGGGGGTTCTGCGCGCGCCGATGGGCCCAAAATAGAAAGAGGGTAAAATGGGAAGAGACAATTATTCATATCAAAAGCGTAGTAAGGAATTGGCGAGGAAAAAGAAGAAAGAAGAAAAAAGAAAGCGCAAACTGGAGAGAAAAGACATAGAGCCCAAAGATGGCGAAGCGCAAGTTTCGAATGAAAATTCCGAAGAGAGTTCCGGCGAGAATACCGCTGAAAAAATAGTAGAAGATACGGACAAATAAGTATCTGGTTAAAAATAGGGACAGCTGTTAATGCTCACTAATTGTGTCCTTTTTTAAATATGTAATACCTGTGTGCTTTTTTGATAAAATTCTGTCATCCACGCGAAAGCGGGGATCCAGAAGTGTATCTTTCTAATCTGTTTGCTATTTCCGCCTGGATTCCCGCTTACGCGGGAATGACAGAGTGTTGAGCGAGCCTAGCACGGGTACCAAAAAGTTACCGAATTATTGAGCCAGTACAGCTGTCTCTATTTTTATGAGTAAACGAATACTTTCAAACTCTGTTTGGGTAACATTTAATGTGAGTCAATTCGCCCGATTCGCCCTAACTTTTTTGTTGACACTATCTGCCCAGGCATATTATAATTGCTATACTTAATTCGGTAGGACAAAGGTGTCTTACCGCGCATGATATTTCCGCTACGGTGAAGTTACGGAACACAAGGTGACGATGAAGTCATTAAAGAAGATCGATTCCATCCTGAAGAATCGGGAAAAGTCCGGATTCTCTCTGATCGAAGTGCTGCAGGATATCCAGGCTTGCTATAATTACCTTCCTGAAAATGCCTTAAAGGTCGTAGCGGACGAATTAAACGTTCCCCCTATCGAAGTATTTAGGGTAGCAAATTACTATAAAGCATTCACACTCAAACCCCGCGGGAAGCATCTCCTTACCGTGTGCACGGGAACGGCCTGCCACGTGAGGGGCGCGCCAAAATTCCTGGATGAAGTCCTGGGTCTCCTTAAGATAAATCCCGGCCAGACAACAGAAGACGGCGAATTTACCGTAGAGACGGTGAATTGCCTCGGCGCGTGCGCGCTGGGGCCGGTTGTTATCCTGGACGGCAAATACCATAAACACATGACTTCGGGAAAACTGCGTACCTTGGTACAAAAAGTTCGCGAAACACCCCGGAACCGACCGCGTAAAAAAGCAAGGAAGAAAAGGACGTAATGGCCAAGTTAAAGTCTATAGAGAGATTTAAGACTTTCCAGAAAGAGAAACAGGAAAAGGATAAGCGCTGGGTAGCTACGGTTATCATATCTTCCGGCACATGCGGTGAAGCATGCGGTTCTTTAAATATTATAGACGCGTTTAAAATAGAGCTTAAGAAGCGCAAGCTTCAGAGTAAAGTCGGGTTGCGCGTTTCAGGTTGTCATGGTTTTTGTGAACAAGAACCTCTTCTAGTCGTAGAACCGGCGAATATTTTCTATTGTCGCATTACGCCTGAGGATGTTCCTGAAATTATTTCCAAAACGCTTCAGGAAGGTAAGATCATCGAAAGACTGTTATATCTTGACTCCACCTCCAATAAAAGAATAACCAAAGAGAGCGACATCCCTTTCTACCGCGCCCAGGAGAGAACCCTCCTTGGGCAGAATAAACAACTTGACCCATGCAATATCGATGAGTATATATCTCTCGGAGGATATTCAGCGTTTGTAAAAGCTGTAAAATCCATGACGCCCGAAAGTATAATAGATGAGATCAAGAGATCAGGATTGCGTGGTCGCGGAGGGGGCGGATTTCCTACTTGGAGAAAGTGGGAGTCATGCCGCAAAGCTCCCGGGAGCCCGAAATATGTTATCTGTAACGCGGATGAAGGCGATCCGGGCGCTTATATGGACCGGAGTGTTCTGGAAGGTAATCCGCATGCCGTTATCGAAGGCATGCTGATAGGCGCCCTCGCCATCGGCGCGCGTCATGGGTATATCTATGTGCGAAATGAATATCCTCTGGCTGTAAAGCATTCAAAGATAGCTGTTCAGCAGGCCGAGGAGCTGGGGTTATTGGGCAAGAATATTCTTGAAACAGATTTTTCATTTGATATAAAGGTATCGAGAGGCGGCGGCGCGTTTGTATGCGGGGAATCCACGGCTTTAATGGCTTCGCTGGAGGGGAAGGTCGGGGAGCCCAGACCAAAAGATATCCATACAACCGAACGAGGCTTTGCAGAGTTGCCCACCAACCTCAATAACGTTGAGACATTTGCCAATGTCCCTTCCATCATCAATCAGGGCGCGTCATGGTTTGCCTCAAAAGGTACCTCTAAAAGTAAAGGAACCAAGATCTTCGCGTTGACCGGTCAGATACGCAATACAGGCCTTGTTGAAGTTCCCATGGGGATTTCTTTAAAAAAGGTTATATACGATATCGGGGGCGGGTCGGCTACAGGGAGACGAATAAAGGCAGTTCAGACAGGCGGGCCTTCAGGCGGGTGTTTGCCCGAGAGCCTATTTGATTTATCCGTAGATTTTGAAACACTGGCTGACGCGGGTTCGATGGTCGGTTCCGGGGGAATGGTCGTTATGGATGAGTCAACCTGCATGGTTGACGTGGCCAAGTACTTCTTAAAATTTCTTATAGATGAATCGTGCGGAAAGTGTGTTCCGTGCAGGATAGGATTAAGCCGCATGCTGGAGATAGTCAATGATATCACAAGCGGCCGAGGTACGGAAGACAAATTGAAGCTTTTAGAAGATACCGCGGAGACGGTATCCATAGCTTCGTTATGCGCGCTCGGAAAGACGGCCCCGAACCCGGTTCTGTCTACTCTTAAATATTTCAGGGAAGAGTATGAAGCGCATATTAAAGAAAGCCGCTGTCCGGCAGGGGTTTGTAGGGATTTAATCAGATATAGCATAGACAGAGAGAAGTGCACCGGGTGCGGGGTTTGCAGAGTAGCCTGTCCGCACGCCGCTATTTCCGGTGCAAAGAAAGAACCACACGTAATAGATGCCGCGACATGCACAAAGTGCGGGATCTGCAAAGAGAAATGCCGGTTTGACGCTATCATAGTGGCATGATGTATATTAGGAGGTAAGGGTGGCCGAGTATGTTAAGCTCACAATTAACGGCGCTATATTAAAAGCTCCTAAAGGGGCCTGCGTCCTGGATGTGGCGTTAGAATACGGAATATGCATTCCACATCTATGCCATATGCAGAATCTAAATCCTTTAGGGGGATGCCGGCTCTGTATAGTAGAGGTAATAAAGAACGGTAAAGCAAAGGTCACCACCTCCTGCACACTCGAGGCCGAAGAGGGCATGGTGGTTCACGCGCATTCGGATAAGATCCTCAAGGCCAGAAGAAATATCGCGGAGATGCTGGTGGCTGAGGCCCCGAACTCGCGCGCTATTCAAGATATAGCAGTGCGATGCGGCGTAAAGAATGTTCGTTATCCTTTTCGAAACAAAAATTGCGTTCTATGCGGACGGTGCGTAAGGGCGTGTAAGGAAATATGGCACTCCGAGTCTCTGGGTTTTGTAGGGCGCGCGCAGGAACGGCATGTAGCGTTACCGTTTGATAAGCGCCCCGAATATTGCAAGCTATGCTATTCTTGTGTGGAGCTTTGCCCGATGGTCATTACACCATGCGAAGGCCCGATCAAGAAGGGCGAAGAGGCGCTTTGCGGGAAGTGTGAGTCGCAATTATCAATGTCAGAGGGGCTCGGAGATTCTTGCGTGGATTGTAGATTGGGAGAAGGATTCAACTGTATTCGCAAGGGCGGACAGGGTGTCTAAAGAAAGGGTGAGCAGATGGTTGCTATTAAAGAGATAACAAAGAACGAATTAAATACAGAAGATTTTATAAGAGAGAGAGCTCAAGAGATATCCGCGTTAGTGAAGAAGGGTTTCGCGATCAATGCGCTTTCGGGTGGTGTCGATTCTTCCGCCGTTACCATGCTGGGACATAAGGCCCTGGGCGACAGACTAAAGACATATTTTATTGATAATGGAATAATGAGAGAGGGTGAGCCTGAAAAGATAGCCTTATTATTTAAAGAGCTGGGCGTGAAAGTAGAGATAATCGACGCCGGGGAAAGATTTTTTGAAGCGTTAAAAAAAATAACCGATCCGGAAGAGAAGAGAGAAGCGATAACACAGACTTTCTATAAGGACGTCTTCGGTGAACTTGTGCGGAAAAGTAACGCGAAGTATCTTCTGCAGGGCACTATCTTGACAGACGTGGATGAGACCGTTGCGGGCATTAAAAGACAGCATAACGTCTTTGAGCAGTTAGGCATAGATCCCCAGAAGGCCTTCGGCTATAAGATCATAGAGCCGTTAATTCAGCTGCGCAAGGATGGAGTGCGAAAGGTCGCGAAAGCTTTAAGCTTGCCGGAATCGATATATAATCGACCGCCTTTTCCCGGCCCGGCGCTGGCGGCAAGGGTGATCGGTGAAGTGACCAAAGAGAAGATACGTATAGTAAGAAAGGCTACCACTGTAGTGGAAGAAGAACTGCATACTACGGGCGCATTTCAGTATATGGCGATTTTACACGAAGACAGGGTTACGGGTATGCGGCAGAATAAGCGGGATTTCGGTCTGCAAATCGAAATAAGATGCTGGGACAGCATTGATGCCAGAAGAGCGACACCTACAAAATTGCCTTATGAGGTTCTAACTAAATTAGCGGATAGAATGGTCAATGAAGTTCCCGGGGTAGTGAGCGTTACCTACAATATAGCCTCAAAGCCTCCTTCGACCATGGAAGTTGTTTAATAGAGATCAAAATAAAGAGCGCCCTTTTAATTATAATTTAACTGTAAAAAGGCGCTCTTTATCTATAAGCCCTCTCATCAAACTTTTTTGGTGCAGAGGGCTTCTATTTTTGATAGAATAGCAACAAGGTGATAAAATGTTTACAATTCGACTGAACAAATCGGCAGATCGCAAGGCGGCATACGGGATCAATAAGCTTGCCTTGTTCTTCGCATGTGGGATGCTTATTTTGTTAAATAATACATATGCCGATGAGATCTATCTGAAAAATAAGGATAAGATATCTGGCGAAATAATAGAAGAAGATGTTGATAGCGTGTCTGTTAGAACTGAGGCAATGGGAGTGCTATCAATAAGAAAAGAGTTTGTCGATAGCATTATGAGGCCCGAGAGTACCGAGAAAAAAGATAAAGAGGAGAAAGATACGGGAAGACCTACGATATCGTGGCCAAGGGAGATATCAGCCGGATACAACACGGCAAGGGGAAATACAAGAAACGAACAATTCTCTTTAAGCGGCTTTGTAAGCAGAAATAGAAAACATATTGATGAATGGACACTTAAGGGGAACATCTTTTACGCAGAGACTAATAAGAAGATGGATACACAAAAATGGTACGCAGTGGGCAGATATGCCTTCAGTTTTGGCCCAAAGAGCGCATGGTATAATTTCTATCGTTTGGAAGCCGATCACGATAGATTCGCGGAAGTTTATTACAGACTTATTCCTGCTTCAGGCTTAGGGTACTGGTTTTTCGATCTGCCGGAAACCAAGCTTTTGGCTGAAGCTGCCTTGGGCTTAGAATACACCGACTACTATGGTGACAAGAAGAACGCGAGCAATCTTGTGGCAGTTCCGAGGCTCTTTTATGAACAGGAACTATTCAAGCGTGCTAAATTTACACAGGACATCTATGTTTATCCCGCACTTACCGATTCAGGCTCCTATAGAGTGCATTCCGTAAGCGCATTTACCCTTTCTATTAATGACAGCTTAGGGCTACGGTTAAGCTTGATAGATGATTATAATTCAGCGCCTCCGGAAGATACAAAGAAGAACGATATGACTCTCATGTCATCGCTTGTATACTCTTTCGGGAGCTAAACGGAAACCGAGGCCGGGGCTTAGTAGAAAAAGAGGTCCCTTTTTATTGTTATGTTCTATTTAATGTGGCGCGGCGGACTTTCCGGAATAATTGGGTCACTTATATATGAGAAGAATCTATCCGGCCCTGGCTTGAAGCCGGGCCTGGCATTGCTTTTTACTCCATCTGCAATGATACCGCATGAAAATACAAAAAATTGATATTCTGAGTTTTATTATCGTTATTCTCGGGTTTATCGCGATCGTCCTGGAAAATGGGACAGACCAGGGGCGAGCTGTTATGTTCGCGGGGCATATCATGGATCTGTTCATCTTTCTTCTCTTCCTGTTCGTATACTTCTTTAAATATTTCAAGGCCGCGCAAAAGGTGAAGTTTATCCGAAAGAATATTCTTGAAACCGCATTTATTGGCGCCTTCATCGCTTTCTTTATCTACGGAAAATTATCATTTTTTAGTTTCGGTCCGGAAGCGTGGCATCACCTTCCGACAAAGGTCGCGGTCATCATCAGCATTTTTATCATATTTAAGGTGGCGTTACAGATAAAGGAGCTGAGCGATTATTTCCGCAACCTCTCCCTTCATCCCGCGCAGACTATCATGTCCAGTTTTCTTATAATGATAATTACGGGCGCTATTCTGCTTATGGTACCGCTCTCGACTCCGGATGCCTCGCGGGTTGGTTTTGTCGACGCGCTCTTTACGTCTACATCTGCGGCATGTGTAACGGGCCTAACCGTCATCGATACTGCCTCACGGTTTTCCGTATTCGGCAAGACGGTCATCATGTTTTTAATCCAGGCCGGGGGCCTGGGCATCATGATCCTCGCGGTCTTTATTGTCTTTCTAACGGGCAGGAAGCTATCCGTACAGGATAAGATGGCCATGTCATACATGCTCGATGAGAATGACACGAGAAATATCGGCAACGCGATAAAGAGCATTGTCTTCCTGACATTTGCATTTGAGCTTTGTGGCGCGCTTCTTCTATCCTCCGTCTTCAGGCATACCGCTTCAGGGTTCCTGGATACCGTCTTCTTCTCGGTATTTCACGCTGTTTCCGCTTTTTGTAACGCGGGATTCGCTCTCTATCCGGCTAATCTCGAATTGTTCCGTTCCTCCCTCATGGTAAACGCCGTCATCGCGGCTCTTATCATTTTCGGTGGCATCAGCTTCGGAGTGATCGTCAATACATTCAGAAATGTCAACGGCAATATTAAGCGGAAGATCTTTCGGCAGAACTCGAGGACTGAGAAATTGAGCCTGAATACGATGGTTGTGCTTATCTCAACGACCGTCATGATCATTACAGGTACGCTGCTTATATATAAGTTCGAGCATGGAAGGTCGCTTCTCCCGCTGCGCATCCCGACACAGTATCTCATGGCATTCTTTCAATCGGTGACCTTGCGCACTGCCGGTTTCAATACTATGGAGATCGGGGGCTTATGTAATACCACATACCTTCTCATGATTCTCTTTATGTTCATAGGCGGCGCGTCGGGTTCGACTGCGGGCGGTATCAAGGTAAACAGCCTTGGCGTCGTATGGGCGTATATGCGCTCCGTTTTTACCAATAAAGACGATGTTGTCCTGCTGAAGCATTCGATATCACAGCGCCTGATCAATCAGACATTTCTGGTCATCGTATCTTCGCTGGGAGTTGTCTTTCTCGGATCACTCCTGCTTTCATTTACCGAGAAAGTTAAGATGATCAGGATCATCTTTGAGGTTGTTTCGGCGTTCGGCACTGTGGGACTTACTACGGGAATAACGCCGCGACTAACGATCTTTGGGAAGATCGTGATCATTATACTGATGTTTATCGGGAGGTTGGGGCCTCTCACGGTTATTATGGCTCTATCCAGCCAGGGCAGGCAGCACCGGATACGGTATCCGGAAGGGAAGATTGCAATAGGGTAACCACCGCGTAATTACGAAAGGAGATCCATGATGGAACGTGAAAAAGAGAAGCTATTTGCGGTCTTCGGCCTGAGTATGTTCGGTCTGGAGATCTGCAGAGTGCTAGCCGCAAACGGCAAGAAGGTGATCTGTGTCGACAAAAGTCAGGAGATGGTAGAGCGGATAAAGAATTCGGTCACTCAGGCCGTCCTGCTTGACAGCACCGACGAGGACGCTCTCCGCAATGCGGGATTACAGGATGTTGACGTTGCCATCGTCGCCATGGGAAGCCATGTCGATTCCAGCATCCTCACGACCGTTTCGCTGAAAAATCTCGGAATTCCGCATGTGATCGCCAGAGCGGTATCCGCGGTTCATGCCCAGGTCCTGATGAAAGTCGGCGCTACCGAGGTAATGAACCTCGAGATCGAAGAGGGCAGACGGTTGGCAAACCGACTTATATCTCCGGAGCTCAAGGATGTTATCCCGCTCTCGTCGGATCAGGTGCTCGCGGAATTCAGAGTGCGCGCTGAATTTGTCGGGAAGTCACTACGGGACCTGGAAATAAGGAAGCGGTTTAACGTGAATATCATCTCCGTCAAACGCACAAAGACCGATATCGACATGATGGGAAACCCGAAAAGGAATGATCTCATCTTTTCGCCGAAACCGATGGATATCCTTGAGGTGAATGATATCATGGTCTTGCTTGGGACAACGAAGGATATCAATGCGCTGAAGGGGGCGGTATCGTGATCCTCGTAAAACGGTTGCATTTATATATGCTCACGACGCTTATGGGGATGCTCCTGATCCTCGGCGAACTGCGGTTCTTCTTCGCGCTGAAGAGCGCGAATCTATCGGAAAACCTTCAGATGAAGTATGAGATCGAGAGCTTTATCTTCGCTTCGATCGTCTTTACGCTTATAGTAATTCTCTTCCTCATCTTCTTTCTTCACAGGAGCGTGAAGATCTTGAAGGCGCTAGATAAGATGATCGATATATCACAATACGGCGAGCATGATATCGCCTCTCACCTGAAGAGATTGGGCCCGCTCGGTGAAAAGATCGCCTCCCTCCTATTGCATTTCAAGAAGTTGAACGACATGAAGTCGCTGAAAATCAGCTCTCTCTCCGGTATTGTGGCTATCGTGATAGAAAAGAATGAAGCGCTGATTTTTCTCGTGAACCGCCACGGCAATATCGTCAACTGCAGCGATCAGCTTCTGAAGCTCTTCGGTCTCGCGAAGGAACAGGTTATAAAGGGCGAGGTGCGGGCGCTCTTCCAGGACATGAACTATGAGGAAATATTCTTCGACCTCGAGAAGAGTCGCGACGCCATCACGAAAGAAGGGATGACAGCCCGCATACCCGGAAATACGTCCATTTATAAGGTTCATTTATATCCCGTTACCAACGCTGATGCCCAGATCTCTCATATCGTTGGAATTATTGAAGAGTAGGATCCGATAGGCGGTGGTCATCCACAAAGTGTATCATCCCGTTTTATAAAAGGCGGCTTTTAATCGCGCCGCGGTGATCTTTCCGGCAAGAATATTTGCTTTTTATTGAAATATCAGTTATATTTCATACGCGTATGAAAAACTTTCTTCTTATCTCAGCCATTATACTCTCTTTTCCGTCCGCATGTTTCGCGGTCTATCCTGCCGCCTCGCACCATGCCAGGACAACGGGTCATCATAAAAAAACCGTTGATGTAAACTACTCTTACGAGTATGAAAAGAGCTACGATTCAGATGAGATCATAAGGACCAGTGAGGTTGACGTGGCTCTCACGTACGGCGTCAATCCCGATCTCGACATCATACTTGATGTGCCACTCGTGGTGAAAACGAAAAAAATTGGCGATGACTACCGGGGGCTGGACGATGTCTCACTTGAGATGAAATGGAGGTTCTATGAGCGCGCCGGCCTTCACCTTGCGCTCTATCCAGAAATTACGCTCCCGTCAGGACGATATAAGGACGGTGTTGGTAACGGAAGGATGACGTATAGCTCCATGCTGATAGCCTCACAGGAGATCGGCCGCTTTCAGGTGAGCGCGACCGCCAAGTATACGTTCAATGACAACCAAACCGGAGACCGGTTAAATCTTTGGGAAGTGCATCTGACGCCTCAGGCGAAGCTTTCAGAGAAGGTCACGGCCTTGGTATCCTGGGGCATTGAGAGGAATTCAACTAAAGGCAGGGACAATAATCCGGTCCATCTTTCCGGTGGAATAATTTACGCTATGACCGACTTCCTGGCTATTATTCCAACCTTTAAAGCGATGTTGAACAAGCCGGAGACAGACCTGACCTTTATTATCGGCACGTCGTGGTCATTCTAACAAAGAGGTATGCCATGGGAAGAGAGATTCGTGGTCTCTTACACCTGGAGGCGCCCGGCGCATATAGAGACCTTAGATGGGATATTAAAAGGTGTGGACACCCGTCTACAATGAATATTGCAAAAAATTTGACTTATTTAAAAATGTTATGCATACTCTATATGCGTCTTTTTTTTGCACTGGATCGGCTCTTGCTGGGGGAAAGCAGAGAAGACGGGGAAATATTTGTTCAGCAATGACACTATGCCGGGGCAGTAAAAGGTTTGCAGCCCGTAATTATTTGGGGAAAAATAGGAAAAAATAGGAGGTGCGTTATGGGGAAGAAAGTAACAGTATTAGGAGCCGGGAATGCGGGCCACGCGATCTCGTTTGAGATCTCGCTCTGCGGTGGAGAGGTTATGCTCTTTGAGCATCCGAACTTCGCCAAGAATCTAGACGGTATCAGGCAGCGCGGCGGGATCGAGGCGGTCAAAGAACTGCAGGCCGAAGGCAAGAATGTTCCCGCGATGCTCTCTGGGTTCGCCAAGATCGCCGGTTTGACCTCGGATCCGAAGGAAGCGATGGACTTCGCGGATATCATCGTCATGATAGTTCCCCAATTCGCGCAGGAGACGATCTTTAAACTGATCATGCCTCACCTGAGGGACGGGCAGACCATTGTGATCATGCCGGGTAACTTTGGTTCGCTCATATTCAAGAAGATAATGAGGGAGAACGGTGTTAATAAGAAGATAACGTTCGTCGAAACATCATCGATTCCTTACGCGGTCAGGGTCATCGGGCCCGGTACGGTCTACATTGAAGGCAAGAAGACCGCGCTATCGGCGGCGTCACTTCCCGCGAACGAGATCAATAACGCCATCAAAACACTTGAAGGGGTGCTGATCCTCGAGATCAAGCCGCTAAAGAACGTGCTGGAGATAGGCCTCGGTAATCCCAATATGATCATGCATGTAGCGACGGCGACACTTGGCATGGGGCCTATGGAGTCAAGGAAAGGGCAGATCCAATTCTATAAGGAGGGATGTTCTCCGTCGGTCGCTAAGGTATTGGAGAGAGAGGACCTGGAGCGTATCGATGTAGGCAAAGCGTTCGGTCTGGAACTGAAACCGTTCGTCGAAATAGTGAACGAATTCTACAACCTCAGCATGAAGAGCATCCGGGATTTTGCCGAGAATACTCCCGTACACAACCGCATGCCGAACGATTCTCCGAAGAGCCCAAAGGAGCGGTATATCAGCGAAGATTGCCCCTGCGGCCTTGTGCCTGTCAGCGCCTTTGGCAAAGCCGGCGGCGTCCCGACTCCAACGATCGACAGCATCATAAACATCGATAATATATTCAACGACATCGATTACACCAAGACGGGGCTCAACCTCGATAAGCTTGGTTTGGGCGGAATGAATAAAGAGCAGATCATAGACTATGTAAAATAGTTCATAGCACAATATGTAAGGAGGGGGTAGATGACGGGCTCAAAGAGAACAACCGTTGGCAAATATCTTACAAAACGGCTTGAGCAGGTAGGGCTCAAGCACGTATTCGGGGTTCCAGGGGATTATGTGCTGCAGTTCTTCGAAGATCTCGGTAAGAGCAATATCGATGTCATCGGCACATGCAATGAGCTTAATGCCGGGTACGCCGCCGATGCCTACGCCAGGGTAAACGGCGTTGGCTGCGCGTGCGTCACATATGGCGTTGGAGGTTTCAGCCTTCTTAACGCGATCGTCGGGTCGTTCGCCGAAAGACTTCCGGTTATCGCCATCAGCGGAAGCCCCAATACCGGAGAGCGCTCTCACCGGCATCTGCTACATCACACCATCGGCGATATGGACCTCCAGTACCGGATCTATGAAGAGATAACGGTCGCCTCGTGTGTTCTTACAAGCCCGGAGAAGGCGCCGAAGCAGATCGACGAGACTTTGAAGGCCTGTTTGCGTTATAAGCGGCCGGTATATATTGAGCTTCCTGTCGATGTGGTCTCCCGGCCGTGCTGTGCCCCGGGGCCGTTCTCGATCGATGAGCGGATCGCAAGCGACAGGGCCGCGCTAAAGGAAGCGGTCGCCGAATCCTCGTGGCTTCTTTCCAGAGCGAAATCCCCCGTAATCCTGGCGGGCATTGAAGCCCATCGGCTGAAGATCCGAGGACAGCTGCAGGGCCTGGTGGACCACACCGGATATCCGTTCGCGACCTCCCTCTTAGGTAAGACTGTGCTCCCCGAAAAACACCCCCAGTTTATCGGCACCTACGGCGGGGCTATGTCTACAGGCCCCGCGAGGGATCTGATAGAGTCGGCCGATATCGTACTTAGCATAGGCGCTCTTATGACCGATCTGAATCTGGGGATCTGGAGCGCGCATCTGGATCCATCAAAGATGATCACGGCCAATTCCGATAATGTACGCATTAAGCACCATATTTATAAACATGTCAGCTTGAGGGATTTTATTTCAGCCTTGCGCGGAAAACTGAAGAAGAAGAGAATAAGACTGCCGAAGTTCAGGCACCCTTCGCAGGCTGTTAAGAAGAGATTTGTTCCGGCGTCCGGCCGGAAGATAACCCACAAGAGGTTCTTCCAGAGGATGAACCATCTTATCGACAAGAAGTCTATTGTGATCGCGGATACAGGGGACTCTATCCTGAGCGCGTTCGACCTGTATCTCCCGGAGGACGTTCTCTTTCTCGACCAGGCGTTCTACCTTTCGATAGGGTATTCTGTTCCCGCGACACTCGGCGCGAAGCTTGCCGCTCCGAAGCGCCGTCCCATTACGTTTGTCGGTGACGGCGCCTTCCAGATGACCGCGCAGGAGCTGGGCACGATCATCAGGAACGGCCTGAACCCGATCATATTTCTCATGAATAACGACGGATACACGATCGAGCGCTATCTACATGACGGTCCGTTCAATGATCTACAGCGGTGGAATTATCATAAACTTCCTGAAGCCTTTGGCGGAGGATGGGGTTCTCGCGTAACTACCGAGGGGGAGCTTGAGGCGGCTCTGGAGAAAACCGCGAGGAGGCCGAAAGAGGCAGCCCTCATTGAAGTGATGCTCGAAAAGATGGACTGTTCCGACCATCTAAAGAGGCTTGGCAGGATCGTTCACAAGAAGTGATGAACGACGGGTCTGGAAAACGCGCCTCCGCCCGCGCCGCTATCCGCATTGACGGCCGTATGAGACAAATCTTGGACTTGCGCAAAAGGAGGTTTCTATGAAAATGGCATTCTTTGATCTGGAAGGGTGGGAAGCGCCAATTATTAACGAGAAGGTAAAAAATTCGAAGATAGAGGTGATAAGGACCGATACAGCGCTTCTGGATCCCACGAAGCTCGGCGAGATAAAGGGCACGGAGATCTTATCGGTCTCCTTCTCCAAGGCGGACCGGGATGTGATCAATGCCCTGCCCGGACTCAAATTGATAAGTACTCGCACGACAGGATTTGATCAGATCGATATAGGGTTTGCCAAGGAGAAGAATATAGCCGTGATCAACGTGCCCGCTTACGGGGCTCAGACCGTTGCCGAATATGCCTTCGCCCTGATCTTAACCCTCTCCAGGAAACTGAAGATGACCTTTTTAAGAAGCATGTTCGGCGTCTTTGACCAAAAAGAAGTGCGCGGCAACGATCTGGAAGGGAAGACGCTCGGCGTTCTCGGTACAGGAAAGATAGGGCAGAAACTGGTCAAAATGGCCTTTGGATTTGATATGAAGATCATCTGCTATGACCTTTATCCGAACAAAGAGATAACCGAGCGCTACGGCGCGAAGTATGTACCGCTAGAGGAGTTGCTCAGGACCGCGGATGTGATAAGCATACATTCGCCATATACCAAAGAGACGCACCATTTGATAGACGCTGATGCCGTTTCGCTCATGAAAAAGGGTGTGCTGCTGGTCAATACCGCCCGGGGCCCAATCGTCGATATATCAGCTGTATTCGATGGTATTAAGCGTGGCGTCTTTGGGGGCGTCGCTTTTGACACGTTCGAAGGGGAGCAGATCTGGATAAAGGCGGAGAACATCTTACAGCGAGCGGATCTTCCGTCGCCGGAATCTTTCAAAAGCGCGCTCGAGAGTTTTTATCTGCAGCGGTTCAGAGAGGTGGTACTGACCCCCCATAACGCCTTCAACAGTCACGAGGCGGTACGGAGGATCCTGGATACCGCGCTTGCCGACAGCATTGCTTTCAGTGAAAAAGGGGATTGCGAACATCGTCTCGCTTGATAAACAGGGGGTCTTATGAATAATAGTGTGATCAATGACAGGACAAAACAGAATCTATTGATCGGTATTGTGGGTGCTTCAATTTTCATGTTCACCCTGGATTACAGCCTGTTAAACATCTCGCTTCCCGCCGTCAGTAACTATTTTAACGTAAGTGTCGGGATCATCGCGAGGCTTCCGCTGGCGTATCTGCTGGTCCTGACGAGCTGCCTGCTCGGGTTCGGAAAGCTTGGAGATATCAAGGGCTATGCGAATATCTTTATCATTGGCCTGGTCATATTCTTAGGCGGAACTGTACTCTGCGGTATTGCCCCGAACGTCAACGCGCTCCTGGCCTTCCGGATACTTCAATCCGCCGGGGAAGCGATGTTCAGCCCGACCGGCATCGCGCTCGTAACCACGTTCCTTCCCTCGAACATGAAGGGCAGGGCCCTGGGGGTCCTGGCAACCGCCCAGGGTTTAGGTTTTTCGCTTGGACCCGCGCTCGGCGGCTTTCTCAATACTCACTTCTCCTGGCGGGCGATCTTCTTTGTAAACGTTCCTATAGCGATCATTGCCATTATCTTCGCGCTGAAATACCTGCCGAAGAAGCAGGAAAAGACCGTAGGCGCTTCAGTCGATGCCTCATTTGATATGGTTGGCGCGCTTCTTATATTCGCTGCCCTGGCTTCGCTTATCTTTGGGCTCAATTCGGTGGTTAAGAAGGGATGGACCGACCCTGTCATAATCGGTTCTTTTGCCGTATTCGCTATCTGCTTACCATTATTCATTATTCAGGAGAAGAGGACCGCGCATCCTTTACTGGATCTGGGGCTCTTTGCGAACAGGGATTTTACCCTGGCGAATTGCGCCGCGCTATTCGCGATCTGTGTCTATATAGGCGTTACATTTTTGCTTCCGTTCTATCTTCAGCTTATACGGGGTATTGGCATTGCCCGGGCGGGGCTCCTCTTGATGATCCCCTCTATCATTATGATGACGCTTGCTCCCTTTGCCGGCAGGATCTCGGATAGTATAGGCTCCCGCAAGCTCTGCTTGTTTGGCATGATCCCCGCAACCGCATCGTTCTGCATATTTGCGCTTTTGCACCAGACGACAAACATCATGGTCATTGCCGCGGCGCTCGTCCTTTTGGGGTTGGCGATGGGTTCGTTCATGGCGCCGAACAATAAGCTCGTTATGTCGCATGCGCCGTTGGATAAACAGGGGACCGCTTCGGGGGTATACAAGATAGTAGTTAACGTCGGCAGCGTATTCGGTATAGCGCTCTTTCCGCTGGTCCTGGCGCAATCGATACTTGGCCGGATCGCCCGTGAGCATATCGATAAGGCCATGGTAAGACATTCACCCGATATTCTGCAGGGGGGTTTTCAGAAAGCCTTTATATTTGGGATAGCGCTGTGCGTAGCGGCTCTTCTCTTTTCCGCTTTAGCTAAAGATAAAGCGGAAAATTAATCAATACGTATTCTTCAAAAGGTACACCGCTTTTATGGGAAAAAGGGCAGTTCCATTTAATTCATGTTGCTTCACCGAATAAATAGAACCATTCTCTTTTTCCTTTCAGGCCAGAGGTCGCCATAAGGCACGTTCCCTAAGCCGCGCCAAGCCTTAAAATGTAAATGCAGGAGAAGAAGATGAAAAGAATGCAAAGGGTCGTTATCATATATCTATTCGTGTCTTTCTTGAACTTATCAAGCCCGGCATTCATAGGTAAGATAAACGCGGACGATGATGTTATCCAGCTTGATAGCGGCTCTATAAGAGGCACAGTTCAAGATGGGGCGCGTTTTTATGCAGGCATTCCGTATGCGGCCCCGCCGGTAGGAGAATTGCGGTGGAAGCCGCCTCAACCAGTAGCGCCATGGAGTGGAATACGCGAGTGCGTTAAATTCGGCCCAATTTGTCCACAAGCACCCTCGCCCGGGATGAAAGAGGAGGATATTAAAACAGCCAGCGAAGATTGCCTGTATCTTAATATATGGGCGCCTTTAAAAAAATCCGCGGATAAAAAGCCGGTTATGGTATGGATCCACGGAGGGGCATTTGTTGTCGGATCCGGTTCCTCAGAAACATACAACGGAACCAATTACGCTAAGAATGGCGTAGTTATTGTAACACTAAATTACAGGCTGGGGGCTTTCGGGTTTTTGGCTCATCCACTCCTTTCAGATGAGTCTCCGCACGGCATATCAGGTAATTATGGCCTGCTCGACCAGATCGAGGCCTTAAAGTGGGTGAAGAGAAATATCGCGGCTTTCGGAGGGGATCCGGAAAACATAACTATCTTTGGTGAATCAGCAGGTTCCATTAGCGTAGGATTTCATACGGTTATTCCGAGATCCGGCGGGCTTTTTAACCGCGTAATTATGGAAAGCGGGGCACCGATGGCTAATCCTTATATCCTTCCGCTTGCTACGGGGTCAATGAGCCAGGCCTTGAAGACGGGAGTGCGGTTTGCGGATTCTCTGGGATGTTCCGGCAAAATTGATATACTGGCTGCGATGCGCACCAAAACATCCGGGGAGATCCTTGCGATAACTCCGGTGCCGCCAGATTTTGCGTTTGCGCGTAAAGGCATGATGTTTGCGCCGGTTTACGATGGATGGTTATTCCCCGAAGACCCGGAAAAAATAATATCAAGCGGCAAACAGCGCAACGTCCCTCTTCTTATAGGCACAAATAAGAATGAGGCTACTATATTTATTACAGGGCTTACCATGGTAAAATATAGGGAATGGGTTAACCGAACTTTCGGTGATTTTGCCTTACATATATTCTCCATGTTCCCGATAGGGGAAAAGGAAGATCTATTTGAAGTGGCTGACAAAGTTTGCACGCTTTTATGGTTTCAGCAACCGGCAAGGCATCTTGCGGGGTCGATGGCAGATCTGAATAAAAGTATATATCTTTATCAGTTTACCCGGGTATCGCCGAAAAATGAGGAAGAGAAACAGACGGGAGCATTTCATAGCTGCGAGCTACCTTACGTGTTCGGGAATATCGGCAGAAAAGAATGGCATGAAGAATACGACATTTTTCTTTCTGAAACCATTATGAGTTACTGGATCAATTTTGCTTCAAAGGGCGATCCGAATTCACTAGGCCTTCCGGAATGGCCCGCATACAATAGGGAGAATAATATAAATTTAGAGTTCGGAAATAAAGTTGCCATTAAAATAGATCTTGATAAAAAGGCATCCGACCTGATTGAAAAATTTCGACTGGGTAATTAGAAAAGGGTGGTTAGGGTCGCGTCTTCATACTTCATACATGAACCCAAGCGTGAACTATGAAGACCCGACCTCGATATCTGTATAAAAAGCATAAACGAGATCATAGCTTATAAAAAAGGAACTATTTTCTATGAAATTAAAAGTCAGGCTTATTTGCGTTATTTGCTGCTTGTATTCATTAAACATTTCGGACTTAGCCGAGGCTTGCTCGGAACTATTTATTGATCGTGAAGGAATTAAGATTGCGGGACGCACCATGGACTGGGGTGATGACAAATTCGTGGTTGTGATCAATCCGCGTGGCATCGCGCGTGAAGCGGGGCAGGTCACCCACAAAGACGAGCCTGTTAAGTGGGTTTCAAAATATGGCAGCGTAACTTTTAATATCTATGTCGAAGAAAGTCCCCAGGGCGCAACCGATGGTATGAATGAACATGGATTATCTGCCGCGGCTTTATGGATGACAGCCTCAAAATACCCGGCGGAAGACTTTCGGCCGGTACTGGATGATGGCGCCTGGGTTCAATATTGCCTGGATAACTTTAAAACAGTGGATGAGATAATTGCCGATGCGCCCGGATTGCGGGTTAAGGCGGACAAATATTTTGGAAAGGTAGTAGCTTTGCATCTATATATTCATGATCCAAGCGGAAATTCGGCCATACTGGAATACATAGAGGGAAATCTGGCAATCTACCATGGTTTTCCGTTATCGACGGAGGCATTAACAAATGATCCGTATGCCGTTAATCTCGCAGGTCTAAATGATTATAAGGATTTTGGCGGTAAAAAACCTTTGCCGGGTGGTTACGGACATGAAGCGCGCTTTGTGCGCGCAGCCGCTTATCTCGAAAGTCTACCGAAAGCCATGTCGCGCTCTGAAGCAATTGCTTACGCTTTTAATGGGATGTCAGATGTTGCCCAGCCCCTGGGAGTCTCTTCCTGGACTACTCAATGGACAGTTGTCAGGGATTTAACAGAAAAAAAGATCCAATTCCGAAATATAACAAATGCTAATATCCGAACCGTAGACTTAAATAAAATCGATTTTACTTCAGAAAGTCAAATAAAGATATTGGATATAGCCGCTGACTTGTCCGGTGACATCACGGAAAAATTTAAGGTCTGCAAATAACGCAGCCGGAAATTTTCAGCGATCCGGTATTTTTATGTACCGGAGGCTAAAGGCCGAACTCTGGAAGAGATATAGGAACATCTCCGCAAGCGAAAGAGCTTGAGAATGCTGGGCACCTGAACAGCAAGAAAACTTAGCGGTATCGGAGGTCAAAATGAAGATCACATCGAAGATTTTAGTCACGCTCTTAATATTGGCGCTTCTTTCGGGCCTGGGTCTATTCTATCACACAAAAATAAGAAAGCCCGTGGTTGCAGATGAGGAAAACTGGTATGATAATCTGATATTTAAGGATAAGAGCTTTACCTTTGAATTTATCAGGGCCATAGGCTATTCTTACGAAGGGGGCGCCGATATCGGAGAGTGCATTTCTACCGCGAAGCGCATAAAAGACGGCGATATCCAGAGCTGGTATGACGAATGGCTGAAGACGGCAAACCGAGTATACGAGCTGGCGGAAAGATTTGAAAGAGAAGGGAATATCATTTCCGCGAGGGAAGCTTATTTCAGGGCATCGAACTATTATAGATCCGCCGGATTCTACATGCATTCAGAGCGGTTGAGACCCAGGGCTTTAAAAACATGGAAGCAAAGTAAAAAAAGTTTCTTGAAAGCAATATCTTCCATGGACAACATTGAACCCGTAAAAATACCTTATGAGAAGACCACCCTCCCCGGGTATTTTATAAAGACCAAAAACGCGGAAGAAAAGCCACCGCTTCTCGTTGTCCACACCGGATTTGACGGAACAGGCGAGGAGTTATATTTTGAGGTGGGCCTTGCGGCCATAAAGAGGGGATATAACTGCTTGATATTCGAAGGGCCCGGCCAGGGAGAGGTTGTAAGGATCCAAAAAATACCATATCGGTACGATTGGGAAAAAGCGGTGATTCCGGTTATAGATTATGCGATAAGCCGCCCGGAAGTGGATAGAGACAAAATAGCGCTTATGGGAATAAGCATGGGAGGATATCTCGCCCCGCGCGCCGCTGCTTTCGATCACAGGTTAAAGGCCTGTGTCGCAAACGGCGGTATTTTCGATTTTGCTGAGAGTATGTACAAAGGGTTCCCTCCTGAAATGATGGAGCTTTTAAGGACCGATCCGGAGCAATTTAATGTCGAAATAGAAAAGTCATTTGTAAAAAGCACAGAGATCAGGTGGTTTTTCGAAAATGGAATGTGGACATTCGGAGTAAAAACACCCGCCGAATTAATACTGGCGATGGAGAAATTTACACTAAAAGACGTCGTCAAACAGATAAGATGTAATACGCTCATTATCGATAGCGAAGACGACATGTTCTTTAAGGGGCAGGCGGAAAAGCTATACAGAGAGCTCGATTGCTCCAAGGATTACATCCTTTTTACCAGAAACCAGACAGCCCAGGCGCATTGCCAGATGGGCGCTACGGCGATTTCAAATGAGATCATATTTAATTGGCTTGATAAAGTTTTTTCATACCAATTAAATATTGCGATACAGCGCGAGCTCGAACAAGTAATACAAAAGAATATCAGAGAATGTCAGGGGGTAAAGAATATTCCCGGCGCCGTAGTCGGTATATGGGTTCCAAAGCGAGGGACCTGGATAAAAGCTATCGGAAAGTCCGACCTCGTGACCGGAGAGGGTCTCGGGGTTGATGATAAATTTCGGATAGGCAGCAATACAAAAACTTTTGTTGTTACGGTTCTATTGCAGCTTGTTGATGAAGGGAAGATAAGTTTAGACGACACTCTGGATAAATTCGATCTGGGGTTCAACATACCTTACGAGAGTGAGATTACCACGCGCCAGCTTTGCAACATGACCAGCGGCTTACCGGAATTCGGCGAGGATAAGGAGCTTTGTGAAATTTTTTACGATACAAACCCGCTAAAAAAATGGACTCCGCAAGAGACCGTAACAGCTGCCCTCAGGCACCCCGTCCATTTTTCTCCCGGAAAAGGGTGGTTCTATTCCAACACCGGATATATACTGCTCGGTATGATAATTGAAAAGGTAACAGGAAATAAAGTAGAAGATGAGATCCGGGAAAGAATATTGAAGCCGCTGAATCTTACTAATACAAGTTTTCCGGTAGATTTTGCAGGCATGCCTTCTCCATATGCTCATGGGTACGAATTGGACGATAAGAAGAACTGGCAGGACGTTACGGTTTATTCGCCTTCTCTTCTCTGGACAGCCGGGGCAATGATTTCGGACGTAAATGACATGAAGACATGGCTAAAGGCGTATGTTAGCGGTACTACAAACAAAAAAGCCACTCAGAAAGAACGTCTTACGTGGGTTGAGACGGGCAGAGGGAAGAACCTTAGTTTCGGTCTCGGGATCGGAAATACAAATGGTTGGTTAGGCTATACAGGTGGAACGCGGGGTTACAATACAGCCGCTTATTATTTACCGTCAGAGGACGCTACCATTATTGTTTTCGTGAACACCAGCGATTATGAAAAAGACAATGTGAGCATTGCCAATAAGATCGTACACGATATCACAAAGATACTTTTTCCGAATCAGATCGCGTGGTAAACACGATACAAAAAGGGGTCAGACCTCGACATTCGACAAAAGGTATCGATTGTTGAGACTCGATCCCAATAAGACGCTTTCTTTAAGCTTAAGTTGTATAGGTGAGACCCCTATTTTTATCTGAGGGAATTTTTTCGGTAAATAATAATAAGAAAGGACGCAGATGAAGCCATCAGAAGAAAAACGATATGAAGGGCTTAGCCCTTTTGAGCTTAAGAATAAGCTTATACAGATCTCCCAAACGCATCATGAGCGCATGATGCTTAATGCGGGCCGGGGGAACCCAAACTGGGTAGCAATAACGCCGCGGCACGGGTTTTTTCAGTTCGGACTTTTTGCCCTTGATGAGTCACAAAGAAAGCCGCACAGACCCGGACTCGGCGGCACGCCTGAGAAAGAAGGTATAGCAGAAAGATTTGAAGAATTCACCAGGAAAAATTCAAATGCTCCCGGTGTAAAATTTTTAGATCAAGCCTTTCTTTATGTGAGGGAGACGCTTAAGATCGATCCGGATGAATTCATCTGTGAGATGGTAGACGCGATCCTTGGCGATCATTATCCCACGCCCGATAGGATGCTCGCATGCAGTGAGAAGATCGTTCATAAGTACCTTGAACAGGAGATGTGCGTCGGAAAAGCGCCTTCGGGAAGATTCGACCTATTTCCAACTGAAGGCGGAACTGCCGCGATGGATTACATATTTACAAGCCTCATGGAGAACAAGCTTCTTCATAAAGGCGATAAGATCGCCCTCGGGACGCCGATCTTCACTCCTTACATAGAGATACCACGTTTAAATGACTATGAATTTGTAGAACTTGAAGTAAGACAGGATGAAAATTCAGACTGGCAATATCCCGATAGTGAGATAGAGAAGCTTGCCGACCCTGAGGTAAAAGCATTCTTTCTTGTCAATCCTTCCAACCCAACCTCGGTCAGCATGCAGAAGGCAACGCTTGATAAAATAGGAGAATTAGTAAAGACGAGGCGTAAGGACCTCATACTTCTCACGGACGATGTTTACGGAACATTCGTAAACGGTTTTAAGTCGCTGGCGGCAGTCGCGCCATTAAATACGATTCTCGTTTACTCTTACTCGAAATATTTCGGCGCAACGGGGTGGCGGTTAGGCGTTATCGCTATGCACGAAGAGAATGTCTTTGATAAAAAAATAGCGGCACTCCCGAAAAAAGACAGGGATCAGCTTCGCAAGCGTTATAGCACTGTAATTCTCGAACCGGATAAGATGAAGCTTATAGATAGAATGGTAGCGGATAGCAGGTCCGTAGCTCTTCATCACACTGCCGGCCTTTCAACTCCACAGCAGGTTTTGATGGTTATTTTCTCGCTTCATTGCCTGATCGATAAGAAGGGAGAGTATAAAAAATTAGCGCAAGATATCGTAACTAAACGGTTCAGGACTCTTTATGCCGCGCTGGGGATACCTCATCCGGAAAATCAATACGACGCGCATTACTACACCACTATTGATATACCCACACTTGCGAGAAATCGTTACAGCAAGGAATTTGCCGATCATTTCGTAAAGGCCTACGAACCGATCGATTTTGTAGTAAGATTAGCGGAGGAAAAGTCCATTGTTCTCATGGACGGCGGTGGGTTTGACGCGCCGAATATGTCGGTTCGCGTATCGCTTGCTAATCTCCCCGATAAAGCCTATGACGATATAGGGAAAGGAATAAGCGATCTTTTAGAAGACTATCACAAGCGCTGGAAGTCGTCGAAAGGCTAACTTAAAAAGGAGAAAGTCATGATGGGTGATATAGCTCAACTTTTCCGGAATTATCCGCAACTTGCTGTATTTTTAGCGATAGCGATCGGCTATTCCGTAGGAAAGATCAAAATTTTTGGCTTCAACCTGGGCTCAACCGCAGGGGTTCTCATAGCGGCTTTGGCTATCGGCCAGATGAACATCAATGTGCCATCTTTATTAAAAACAGTTGCTTTCGCATTATTTATTTTCACAATAGGGTATAAGGTAGGGCCGCAGTTTTTCAGCGGACTTAGAAAAGACGGAATAAAATATCTATGGCTATCGCTTTTTGTAGGCGTAGTCGGGCTGGCTGTCGCCATTGTTTTAGGGAAGTTTTTTGGATTTGATAAAGGTACGACCGCGGGTTTACTCGGAGGATCGCTTACTCAATCAGCGGTAATCGGCACAGCCGAAGGAGCCATAAAACACCTGTCTATTTCTGCGGCAGAAAAGACAATGCTTGAAAGCAATGTCGCGATCGCTTACGCGATTACTTATATCTTTGGAACAGCAGGCCTGGTTGTTTTTTATAAGTTAGTTCCAAAGTTTATGAAGATAAACCTTAGAGATGAAGCAAGAAAGCTTGAGAAAGAGATGTCAGGCGGCATGGACGACGAAGTAGGTCCGGAACTATTCAACTGGTATAAGCAACTTAACCTGCGCGCGTACAGAGTTACAAATGCTAATATGGCCGGCAAAAAGATAGCGGAGTTTGAGGCAACGTTTCCCGGATCTGTTGCCGTAGATAAGATGAAGCGTGGCGAGGAAGTCATTATGCCTAAACCCGATACCGTTATCCAACAAGGTGATATACTGGCTATAATTGGATACCGGAGTCAATTTCTTAGCGCAAATGAGGCGATAGGACCGGAAGTTGACGACCGAAAAGTAGTCGATATTATCGGAGAGATACTCGATATCTGTGTTTTAAATAAAGCGGCAATTGGGAAAACTCTCGGAGAGGTTAGTAAAGAACACGGGCATGGATGCTTCTTAAGAAGTATTGCGCGCCAGGGCCACGAACTGCCGCTTACAAGAGATACCATTATTCACAGGTGCGATATTTTGCGTGTAGCCGGAACAAAAGATGATATGGAGAAATTTGTTAAGTACTTAGGATACCCTGAAAGGCCAACCGTAATGACGGATCTTATAATGGTTGGAATCGGTTGCGTATTAGGAACGTTACTAGGTCTTTTAATGGTAAAAGTGGCGGGAATTCCCGTAACGCTCGGAGTGGGAGGCGGAGTGCTGGTATCAGGCCTTATATTTGGTTGGCTAAGGTCCCTACATCCTACTTTCGGACAGATCCCAAACGGGGCTCAATGGATCTTTACAGATCTTGGATTAAATCTTTTTATCGCCTGCGTAGGGCTTGTCGCGGGCCCTAAAGCAATCCACGCCCTGCAGCATACGGGAGGGTCGATTTTTGTCGCCGGCTTAATATTAACACTCGTGCCTCACATCACCGGTATCGCGTTTGGCAGATTAGTGCTTAGATTAAATCCCGTTCTTCTTTTTGGAGCGATGACCGGCGCGGGCACCATAACAGCGGCGCTTAATGGCCTGAAGGAAGAATCACATAGCGCTGCCCCCGCAATAGGCTACACTGTCTGCTACGCATTTGGCAATGTGATCCTAACTATCTGGGGAAGCGTTATAGTAAATGTGATGTAATGATCATACAACCTGGGTAGATTGCGGCGGAACGAGAGGAAAATATTTTTTAAATCATAGCGCACATGGGGCTAAGATCGTAAGAATCCTCAAACTTTATCTTGAGGCAGGTTTCCTTTGGGGGTATAATTCTGTGAAACAAAAAACAAGGAGGGTATTATGAAAAATAAGACTGTAAATGCGATGAGCCCTATTTTATGTGGCATAGGGATATTGCTTTTTCTCGCAGCGGCCTTTGATATTCTGCCAGCCCAAGATAATTTACTTGTCTTTTTGGGCATTGCATGCTTTATCATTTCCGGTATTATTAAAAAAATATCTAATGGTAGTTGCTGCAAATAGATTATATTCTTAAATTTTAGGGGCAATTCGAGCCTACAACCCGGACCTGTTCCCTATTTGCGCCTTAGGTCTATCCCCAGAAATAAAAATGGAAATACAAAGGGGTCACAGTAATTTGTTGGTATTTTTTTATTATGTGATATAAGTAGGTAGGGCATAGCCGTATAGCCTAACCCAACGTTTCCCAAGGGGTTATCCCTTTTTCTCTCATGTAGTTCCAGAAAAGGAGATATATGCGCATACTGTTAGTAGAAGACGAGAAGAGAATAGCTAGTTTCATTGAACGAGGCCTAAAAGAAGAAAAGTACGTTGTAGATGTAGCCGGTGATGGTGAAAAAGGGCTTTTTTTGGCTGAGATCAATTCATACGATTTGATAATACTTGATATTATGCTGCCGATTAAAGACGGAATTTCGGTGTGCAAAGAGCTCCGAGTCAAGAAAATAGATGTGCCTATATTGATGCTTACCGCTAAAGATACAATTAGAGACAGGGTTTTAGGTTTAAATTGCGGCGCGGATGATTATCTTTCAAAACCTTTCGCATTTGAAGAGTTTCTCGCTAGAATCAGGGCTTTAATCAGGAGAGAAAGGAAGAGCAAATCTACCATACTTAAAGTAGCTGATTTAGAGTTGTGTCAGCTTACTCATAAGGTTAAGCGCGGAGGGAAAGAGCTGGAGCTGACGAGTAAGGAATATTCCCTTCTTGAATATTTCATGCTGAATGTAAATCAGGTTATTACCAGAACAATGATTTCCGAACATGTATGGAATGAAGATTTTGATAGTTTTTCCAATGTTATCGATGTGTATGTTAATTATTTGCGCAACAAGATTAATAAAGATTTCAAGAAAAAGCTTATATGTACCATTCGCGGTACAGGATATGCTTTAAAAGAGTAGTGGCAACATTCGTGTCCAAATGAGTTGGGCCATATCGACGGAAATAGCGTTTTGACATTCGAAATTTTGTCATGACCTCTTTTCTCACATGTCATCCCCGCGCAAGCGGGGATCCAGGCGAGAGTTTCGTCTGGATTCCCGCTTGCG
>JBDRHE010000010.1:0-2675 GCA_043817155.1 Candidatus Omnitrophota bacterium
AAACTGGATGATGAGATATTCAGGCTGGAAGACGAACTGGAAAGACTGCAGGCCAAAAAGAATGTCGCTCAGATAGCCGCGCATTCGGGAGAATTCCTGCACTCGAACCTCAAGATTGCCATGCAGTATATCGAACAGGCCCCTCCGGAAGCGCAAAAATCCTTAATAAGGGCCCTTATCAAAGAAATAATAGTCTATGAAGACCAGATAGAGATCAAGATGTATATCGACCGGCCTGCCATGGAAAGCCTCTCCTGCACACTGCCAGCCATCGAGGCCGGGAAACCTCCCCAAAATGAAAAACGCCCTACAGGTTCTTCCTGTAAGGCGTTAGTCCCCACTGCATCAAGCGAGTTTGGTTCGCCTGAGCGTCAAGGTTGGCTGCCCAGCTAGGATTCGAACCTAGGCAAACTGCTCCAGAGGCAGTTGTGCTACCGTTACACCACCGGGCAATATCTCGTTAACTAGTGTGCTAGTAAACTGGTGTGCTAGTAAGATAGTGAGATATTTATAGCAATATCGATTTAAGAACTCTTCTGAATAACTATCTTACGAACTCACTCTCCCTTTTTTCTAGCTCACTAGTTCACTAGCTCACCGAACATCTAGCTTTAGTCTTCTAATAACCCGAGCCTTACCTAAGAGTTCCATCATCTCAAAAAGGCCCGCGACAGCTGTTCTCCCGCTTATAGCGCTTCTCGTAGGATGTATAAGGGCCGCTGTTTTGATCTTATGCTTTTCGGCTAAATTCCTGTATATGGCCTCTATCGCTTCCTTATTAAAATCGGTCAGCGCTTCGAGCTCTTTCTTGAGTTCCGCAAATGCCTGCATAGTAGCCGCATCGCTTAAGAATTTATCGTACTTTTTTTTCGCGTCCGGGTCAACTATAAAATTTTCTTTAAAGAAACATTCGGTCAGATTACCGAATTCTTTTAAAGTTTTGAGTCTGGCTTTGTAAAGGTCTACAACCTTGCCGAGGTAAGCATTATCGACGTCTCCTTTAAGCTCATTAGCTTCACAAATAAGTTTCGAAAGAACCCGGGTATCTTTGCTCTTTATGTATTCCCCATTAATCCACCTGAGCTTATCTACATCGAACCTTGCCTGAGTATCGCCGAGATCCTTTACATCAAATCTTCTTTGCGCCTCACCAAGACTCATGATCTCTTCACCCTCACCGGGAGACCAGCCCAGAAGAAAGAGATAGTTGGCCAGGGCCTCGGGAAGAAATCCTTCTTTTTTATAATCGAAAACAGCGACCGCGCCGTGTCTCTTTGAAAGTTTCGCGCCGTCCTTTCCCATCATAAGCGGCATGTGGGCGAATTTTGGCGGCTCGAATCCAAGCGCCTCATAAAATAGCAGCTGTTTAGGCGTATTAGATATATGGTCGTCCCCCCGTATAACGTGGGTTATTCCCATCTGGTGGTCATCTACAGAGCAGGCAAAATTATATGCCGGAAGTCCGTCTGACTTAATAAGGACCTGTGGTTTTATTTCGTCTGTGCTGAATACTATCTCTCCGTGGACAATGTCGTCTATCTTGATACTCTTCGACTTCTCAACATCAAAGATGATCGCTTCGCCTTCTTTCCTGGCGAGGTTCTTCTTAAGAAGGTTTTCGGCATAGTCTTTGTAGATCGGCAATCTCTCCGACTGAAAAAATGGGCCCTCATCCCAATCGAGCCCCAGCCATTTCATGTCTTCCAGAATTTCGTCTAAAAATTCCTTTTTAGACCGCTCTTTATCCGTATCCTCTATCCGAAGTACGAGCTTTCCGCCAGCGTGCCTGGCGTATAGCCAGTTGAATAGAGCTGTTCTTGCGCTTCCTAAATGGAGATACCCGGTAGGGCTTGGCGCAAACCGTACTCTTATATGCTTATCATTTTTCATCTGCTAAACGATACCCCGATTCTATTGCCTTTTTGTTGATAGAGAACATATCGCCTTTCGAAGTGAGCACCTTGCCCAGTTCTTTGATGGCCTCCTTTACAGAAAACATCTTCTTTATCCTGATAAATGCGCCTATAGCGACCATGTTGGCGGCCTTAACATCCCCGAGTTCCGATGCGATCCTGTTCAAAGGTAATTTCGCGATCTCTATATCTCTTCTTTTAGGGATCTTATCTATGATAGACGCGTTTACGATCAAGAGGCCTCCTTTTTCCACTCTATCTATAAATTTCATTAGAGAAGGTTTGTTCATCGCAAAACAGGTTGTAGGCTTAGAGACTGTAGGCGAGGCTATTCTCTCCCGGGTTATATGTACCATTGAATGAGCGGTACCACCTCTTACTTCGGCGCCATATGAGGGTAGCCAGGTTACATTATAGCCTTCGCTCAAACCCACATGCGCCAGAAGCTTTCCCATAAGCATTATACCCTGTCCGCCGAAACCCGCGCATACTATCTGTTCATGGAATAATTGCTTCATAAATTTTTCGAATTGTTAAATATCATTGCTGTCCAAATGAGTTGTAGCATATCAACGGAAATAGCGTTTTGACATTTGGAACTTTGTCATGACCGCTTTTCTCACATGTCATCCCCGCGCAAGCGGGGATCCAGGCGAGAGTTTCGTCTGGACCCCCGCTTCCGCGGGAATGACAAAAAGCTAATTTGGACGCGAATGTAAAAACATAGTAATTTATTTTAAATTTTTAATCTTTGGTTTTGCG
>JBDRHE010000011.1:0-8622 GCA_043817155.1 Candidatus Omnitrophota bacterium
AAATTCGAACGTGCCGAAGCCAGCCTGCATACTGCAGGTAGGCAGGCAATCTCACGCTTACCTCGTCTTTGCGAGGCACCGTAAAATTCGAGTGTGCCGAAGCCTGCCTGCCCGAAATATACTGGCAGGCAGGCAATCTCATTCGAGCTAGTTTGAGATGCTTCAGTGCGCTCGTCTATTTACGGCACTTCGCAAAGACGAGTAATTATGAATCGTCCTTCGTCTATCGTAGCGTACATACCCCACGGCATTACGGCGCCTCGTCGTATGACTTCTGTAAGGAACGTACTATCCATATAAAGACCCCGAGCACAAGGAACGCGCCCGGCGCCATTATCATAATGACCCAGCTCGTCCAATTGGGACCCATAATGTTTACATTGAAAAGCGAACCGAAGCCGAGAAGCTCTCTTACCGCCCCTATTATAAGGAGCGCGAATGTATAACCCGCGCCTGCTCCCAGCGCGTCAACAAGAGAGTCAACAGGTTTATGGAGCGCTGCGTATGACTCTGCGCGCCCCATAATGATACAATTTGTAATGATGAGCCCCACATAAGGTCCCATGGACTCGCTTATTTCCGGAAAGAACGCCTTAAGATAGCGATCAACGAGGATGACGGATGTAGAAATGACTATCATATAGACGATCATCCTGACCCTGCGCGGAACGATCTCCCTTATGATCGAGATCGATACCGAGCTTGCCGCCATAGCGAAGGTCACTCCAAGACCCATTGCGACAGCATTGCTCAATCTGTTTGTAACGGCAAGTGTAGAGCATATACCGAGCACCATCCGGCATATCGGATTATCGTTCCAGAGCGTATTAAAGAATATCCTGTTGTAACGCTTGAGGACGAATTTTAGTTTAAGTCTTTTACGTTTACCTTTTTTCGTATTCATCTTTGCATTTTATTATTTTTTTACCACAGATTACCGATAAGTAGTGAGTAGCAAGTAGAGAGTAGAGAGAACCTCGCTACTTGCTACTCTCTACTCGCTGCTTATTGTTCGTCTGTACTTAGAATAGTCGGCCTTGAAGGACCTCACATTTTCGTTAATCATCTTCTTAAACGCTTTGCTTGTCATCGTAGCCCCGGTGATCGCGTCTATAGAGATCTCCGGATCCACGGGCTTTCCCTTAAACTGATCCTTAAACTCATCCTCCGTTATCCTACCTCCGAGGCCGGGAGTCTCTTCCTGATGCAATATCTCGATACCCTTTATAGCCGTAAGATCCGGCTCCAGGGCAACGAGCGCATAGATGGGTCCCCAGAAACCGGATCCCTTCATCTCGAAAGCGACACCGGAGATCTTTTCCATATCACGGTACTCATACACGGGCCTGGCCCCTATCCGGCTCGCCTCTATCCTCTTGTTGAAAATATCTATGACATCTCCTTCACTATAGTCTATGTCGAATACATTTAAGACGCTTCTCTTCAATTTGATCTCTTCATTAAGCGCGATTCTATCTCTCGTGCCTAAATTGATAGCTGTAAGGAGCCCGGCTGAAATACCGGATACAATAATAATGAGCCCGACCATCCATATCCTGTTTTTGATCAATCTATTTTCCGGCATCTCTATACCTAAAACTTAAGACAGCCTGGTCTATAATAGGAGCGAAGATATTCATGAATATAATAGCGAACATTACGCCCTCGACATAACCCGAGAATCCTCTTATGCAGAGGGTCAATACCCCCAGAAGTACCCCGAAGATCCACCGCCCGCCTTGTGTAAAAGGTGATGTGACAGGATCTGTGGCCATGAATACGGCCCCAAAAAGAAGCCCGCCCGATAATAGCTGAAAAATTGGCGGCGCGAAATTATGCGGCCATATCCTGTTAAAGATAAACGATAAGACACAGACCGTACCAATGTAAGATACCGGTACCCTCCAATTCGCGACCTTTGTAATTATCAGGAATATACCGCCAAGAATAATAACGATCTTGCATGTCTCGCCCACACACCCGGGAATGTTTCCTATAAGCAGATCCCAACCGGACGTAAGCGCCTGGGTCCCTTTAAAATCGATGAGGGGCGTAGCGCTCGTAAGGGCGTCCACGAACGGTACCTTCCACTTTGTAGTCATCTCCACAGGGAACGCGACAGCAAGAAATATTCTGCCCACCATAGCCGGATTAAAGATATTCTTACCTGTGCCGCCGAATACCTCTTTGCCGAATACAACGCCTATGACTATCCCTACGGCAGCCATCCAATATGGCGTTGTAGGAGGTAGAATAAGCGGAAATATTATTCCTGTTAAGAAGAATCCCTCATGTATCTCCTTCTTTCTTACAACAGCAAATGCCGCTTCACATGCCCCGCCGAAGATATAAGATACCGCAATCAATCCGATAACCCGTGATCCATATAGATATACGCCCATAGCCGCGCACGGTAAGATGGCGATAAAGACGGTTATGATGTAACGCTTTAAATCGATGTTGTCCCTTATGTGCGGGGCGGCAAGGGTAACATTATCCGTACCAAAAAAGAAACTATCCGCGGCGTCTACAACAGGTTTAAACGGTTTAAGGAACTTATTTCCGTCTAAAATCTTGTATGTAAGATCTAAAAGTCCTTTTATTAATTTCATTGTTTTATTTCATTCGTGTCATGCCCGCTTTTTCCCACATGTCATCCCCGCGGAAGCGGGGATCCAGACGAGCCCACTATGGATTCCCGCTTTCGCGGGAATGACAAAAAGACTGATTTGGACAGCTATGTTTTTATTTTATTTTATAGGGGCATTCTTCCGCGATATAATTTTGCAGCCGCCTCGGATTCTTTAACCTTCACACTTGGAACAGTGCAACCTTCCTCTATCAATTTCATCTTACCCGAAGCTATGTCGTCCGCTAAAGGTATCTTGCAGGGGCATACATATGAGCACAAGCCGCAATCTATGCATTCAAATATCCCAAGCCTCTGCGCTCCTTCGCATATACCATGGTGTATCTGCTTATGCAATAGATGCGGAATGATGCCAACCGGGCAGACCTCATCGCAATAGCCGCATTGAATACAGGGACGCAATTCACCGTGCGTATTGCTGTCATATTCTATCCCGGGAGAACTTAAGCAGGAAGATAGAAACGCGCGTGAATAAGAGTCCTTTCGCGCCCCGAGGCGTAAAAATGCTAATGGTTGCCTTGTCTTCGTCTCTTCGAGAACCGTAACATGCCCTATGGATCTCCCGACCGGTACAGAGAGATCCTTTTGCAGGATCCCTGTCATGGCGTTACCAAATATTGCCCTGAACTCCTTGCCATCCTTAATATTATTGCCGATCAACTCACGAAGCGGCATTCCGATCCTAAAATTAACACACTTCTGCCATTTGCAAGCTGACCCGGCAAGCGCGACTGTGCGCTCTATATAAGGTTTACCGAGCGCAACAGCCTCATAAACCCTCTGTACTGCATGTATATCAAGTATCAAAACCCCAATATCTGTCCCGAGCCCACCGAGCGGGATCTTCTTCGCGAGGATGGTTCTGGCCAGCATCTCTTCGGACTCCTGAGGATACTTCTTGTCTAACGGCTGCACAAAGATCCAATCGGGCGCCTCTGCAGGCTTCGCGCCTCCTCTTAAAGCGTCTATTATCTCTTTGGAAAAAACGGTATTCTTTCTATCGATCGCAATGGTAACCTTTGCGTTTGGTAGGGCGCGCTTTAAGATGGCGATCCCCTTGAAAAAGTCTCCGCCCCTTGCCTTAAATATGATCCTGTTATCGAGTGAAAATGGCCCTGTGTCGAATGTTGTAATAATGAGATCATTGATAGACTTTGGCCTTGCCGGAGAACTCTTGAATATGGTCGGTATGCCGGATTTTCCGAGGGATGCGGCGCCGGAGGTGTATATAAGTTCGCTTATCTTCTCGAAGCTCAGCTTACTATAATTATCGCCGGCCTCGCCCAGCGTTATGTGGTCTTCGGTGCCGTCAGAAAGTATGACTACGGCATCCACCTTTCCATAGTAATAATTTATCTGCAGAATATCACTGACCTCGCCATTTACGCTGGATATAGCGGGAGTAGATATGGTTTCGTCATCCCGGGCAATGATCTCGCCCGCCCGAACCCTGTCGCCTATCTTAACGAGCGGGGTGATCGTTGTACCAAATCTCAGTTTTAAT
Source organism: Candidatus Omnitrophota bacterium (assembly GCA_043817155.1). Classification (GTDB taxonomy): domain Bacteria; phylum Omnitrophota; class Gorgyraeia; order JABMRN01; family RBG-13-46-9; genus JBDRHE01. The sequence goes on from JBDRHE010000011.1 coordinate 4,155, forward strand.
GGTATCGTTACTTTGGAAGGAATAGCCGCCTTTTCGATCCCGCTATTTAATACACAGGCCGGTTTCTTGAATATATAACCGCCTCGGAATTTTCTAGCCTTATTCAGCATAAAAAGACCTTTATATATATTCTGCCTTCATGTTCGTACCGTATACTAATACTATTGTCGAACTATTTCTAATGATCGCTTATAACGCGCGGGTGATCGATTTTGAAGCCTCTATTTGGGTAAGCTTATATAGAAAGAGCTTCCTTTGCCTTCCTCTGATTCTACCCATATCTTGCCATTATGTCTCTCTACAACCTGTTTGGCGATCGATAATCCAAGACCCGTACCATCTCTTTCGGTCTTTTGCGCATTGCTGGCGCGGTAAAATTCTTCGAATACCTTTGCCAGTTCATCGCCGGGTATGCCGATCCCGGTATCTCTTACGGTTATCAGAACTGAGCCACTCTCCTCGATCGCCTCCAGGGTGATCTCTCCTCCGCGCGGAGTATATTTCACAGCATTCATCAGCAGGTTCGTGACGGTCTCTTCGACATAAAGCCGTGTGCCTGTTACCGAACATCTCATTGAATCAAATTTGGTTTCAAGTTTTATATCTTTGCTCTTTGCCCGCGCTTCAACAGAGGTTATCGAACTTGCGAGCATGCTCTTTACGGAAAACGGTTCCATCTTAATATGTTCGCTAAGCTTTATGTTTGTGATCTCTAAAAGCGCCCTTACAAAGAAAAGTAATTTACCGGTCCGTTTATTGGCTCTCTCCAGTAAATCTTTTTGCCTTCTGTTCAGGTCTCCCGTAAAACCATGGGTAACCGGTTCTATGCACCCTTGTATTGCCGCAAGATGCTCCTTAATATTGTGCGTAGCCCGCAGAACATATTCGCTCTTTGCCCGGTCCTTCTCCCTGAGAAGCTCGTTTGCCTGCCGCAAGCTCTCTTCCCGTTTTCGTAATAATTTAGCCACCTCCGTAGCCATATATACGGCTATGTACAAAGTGCTAATAAAGACAAAAGAGATTCCCGCTATGTGTATGGGATTGTTGTAAACGTCTTTAGTTATGAATCCCTCCAAAGGGTAGTGCGGAAGTAGCTTAAAATACTCGAGTATAACCAGGGAACAGAATAGAAATACGGCAAAGGTGGCCTGCATAAAGGCTGTGCGTCTTCTAAGAAGGATACCCGCGATGATCATATGAAAGATAAAATAGAATATGAACGGATTCTCTATCCCGCCCGAAAAGTGTATAAGGGCTGTGAGGCACAAGAGGTCCAATGAAATTTGCGCGTTTGCTATCAGATTATCTTTTTCAATAAGCTCTCTTGATATCTTTTTGTGTATTCGTTTTAAGTATACGAGAAAGAGGGTATTGTAAAGGGCGAGGAATATCGTAACAGAGAAGAGCGGAACGAGCGGCAATTTAACGCCTAGAACCCTATCCGCAAAGAGGATGGTTACGGTAACGCCACCTATGGCAACCCATCTGAGCCTGATAAACCAGAATGTTCTATGGATAAGCCTGTTACTTCTACGCATCTTCTCCACTTCGCATTTATGCTAAGATTTGCATTAATTATATACCTAACAGCATCGTTTTACAATATTAAACATATGAACCAATTCCAGGCCCGGGGCTTCCAGGCCCCGGGCCTGGAATTGGTATTGAGTTTATTGGGTTTGTGTGTATAATGAATATTATGGATAAGGTTAAGATTCTTGTAATTGACGATGAGAAGGAGATCCTTACACTGGTTAAGAGGAGGCTGGAGTTAGAAGGCTATGAAGTCCATACCGCCGGTAACGGTGACGAGGGCCTGAAGAGAGCAAAGACCTTAAAGCCCAATTTGATCATCTGCGATGTTATGATGCCTGAAAAGGACGGGTTTGAGGTTTTGAGGGAGATAAGACAGGATAAGACGCAGAATACTATTTTTGTCATGCTCACTGCCGTGGATGATTTTGATAAGATAAAGAAAGCATATGATGATGAAGCGAATTTCTATGTAACTAAGCCTGTCAATCTTGCTACCCTGTCGAAGAATGTGCGCATACTGCTAAATCTTGCCAAAGGAAGATCGGACTGCCAATAATCCCTGATTTCATGCCTTGTGCGGCTGAAGTATCACCTTAAGAGAGTCCCTGGCTTCCGCAACCAGTCGAAACCCCCGGGCTGCCTCATCAAGACCCAATCTATGCGAGATAAGCCTCTTTACGTCTACGAGTCCGGTCCGCATAAGCTCGATCGCGCGTGAAGCATCCTCGGGACTGTTACCGTACGACGGCATCAGCTTTATTTCGTTTCTCCAGAATTGATCTACCGGCACCGGTATGTTCGCGCCGGGTTTCGGTGAGGCAAAGAAGAGAACCGTGCCTCCACGATCCACAGATTGAAGCCCTTGAGTAAACGCGCTGAGCGCTCCCGTACAGATGATCACAAGATCTGCCAACCGTCCGTCATTTACTTCTTTAAAATGAGCAGGTATATCCAGAGCGGCATTCAATGCAAGATCGGCTCCTAATCGTTTGGCAATCTTCAAGCGATAGTCATTAACATCTGTTACGACTATCCGTTCGGAGCCCTGAGAGCGCGCCAATAGAAGATGAAGGAGCCCTGAAATACCACTCCCCAATATAAGTACGCTCTGGCCTTCCCGGAGAGCGGCATTCTTCTGCCCCCTTACACAACATGCGAGAGGCTCAATAAACGAGCCCTCTTCAAAGGAGAGTCTGTCCGGTAAGATGAATGTACCGATCTCTACATTCAGTTTAGGAACGCGGATATATTCTGAAAAACCCCCCGGAAAATAATTTGTCGTGTGAAGCGTTTCGCATGCGGTATGGTGGTCGTTAAGACAGTAATAGCATGAATTACACGGTATATGATGCGAAACAAATACCCTGTCTCCAACCTTGAATCGATCCACGCCGTCACCTACCTCATCGATCGTTCCGGCGATCTCATGCCCTAGAACAAGCGGGGCTTTCTTTATTCTATACCACTCCAATACATCGCTACCGCATATGCCGCTGGCCAAGACTTTTATTAAAAGCTCTCCTGGACCGATCCCGGGTTTCGGCATCTCTTCGATCCGCACATCCCGGTTGTTGTAGTACATGGCTACTTTCATACTATCTTCCCTGTTAGTACATTACGCGTATCAAAAGACACAAGGCAACAATATTCGAAATAATCCCAGCTTTAAGCTCTAAGCTATAAGTCGTAAGCTCTGAAATGTAAAGGCTTATAGCTTATGGCTTAAGGCTTATAGCTATGTTCTGTCTTCTGTTAACCGTTACTTGTCCCCCTTAGCCTTCTTAAATAGGTCGTGAGCTTGCTTAACGGTGGCATTTTCATGGATAATAGCGTAAAGGGCTCTTGCTATAGGAACGGGATGCTCGCTCTGCCAGACATTTCTTCCAAGATTTATGCCTATAGCGCCTTTCTCCATGCCGTCGTAGACGAATTCCAGTACCTCAAGTTCCGTTTTGCATTTCGGTCCTCCGGCGATCACAACCGGGACCGGGCAACCGCTCACAACTTTGTCAAAGTCTTTTTCGCACCAGTAGGTCTTTACAACTCTGGCGCCAAGTTCGGCGGCTATGCGGCAGCATAAAGCTAAATACCTGGAGGTCCGCTTCTCCATCTCTTTTCCGACAGCCGTAACAGCCATTACGGGGATGCCGTAGCCTTCGCATTTTGACACGAGCTTCGACAGGTTCCGGAGCGTCTGGCGTTCATAATCACTGCCGATAAAGACCGAGATACCCACCGCGGATGCATTAAGCCGCAGGATCTCCTCGATCGAGGTCGTAATGATCTCATTGGCCAGGTCCTTTCCTACCATGCTGGTGCCACCGGATACCCTAAGTATGATCGGCTTGTCGAGCGCTGTGTCAACGCAGGATCGTAGCACACCCCTGGTAACAAAAAGCGCATCACAATACGGCAGAAGCGGCTTTATAGTCTCTCCCGGCTTTTCTAAAGAGCTCGTCGGTCCCTGGAAATACCCGTGGTCTATCGGCAGAAAGAAACAATGCCCGTCACCCTTGATCAGCCTGTTCATCCTGTTCTTCATTCCCCAATCCATATTTTGTACCTCCATTATTTCGGTGTGCGGTTAGTGGTGAGCGATCTTCCTTCGTCATTGCGAGGAACCGATAGATGCTTAGCGTTCCGAAGCCTGCCTGCATACTGCAGGTAGGCAGGCAATCTCATCTTTCCTCGTCTTTGCGAGGCACCGGAATATTCGAGCGTGCCGAAGCCTGCCTGCCCGAAATATACTGGCAGGCCCGCCTGCCATTTAAAAGCTTTGGCGGGCAGGCAGGCAATCTCATTCGAGCTAGTTTGAGATTGATATTATGAAAAATAAGCTACCTCCCAAAGGGGCTCGTATTTATGGTAGAATACAGCCCAGGTAAAACGGGATTACATTCGGTGTAGAATGCATCCCAAGAGCGCTTATGCG
>JBDRHE010000012.1:0-54326 GCA_043817155.1 Candidatus Omnitrophota bacterium
GAATTGGAGAATACATCTGTGCCGGAAGCCGGATCCGTTACGTTTATCTTGGGCCTTATAGAGAATGTGGCGTTCGATGTATCGTTTACCTCCGGGAAGGCGGATCTGTTATCTGTTATGCGGATCCGGACAGTCTCAGAGTTTAAGCTGTCGTTTATAGGCGTCCAGTTATAGGTATTAGTGCCGGGCGTGCCTGCGGTATCGTCTGATATGTTTATCCATGTAGAGTCGTCCGTTGAGTACTGTATGAGTACAGGTGTCACGTTACCTGTAGCGTTCCACTTTATAAGACCGTACTCTTCGGCGTACCAAAGGTCGGCGCCGTTGGGCTGTGTAACTAGCACTTCACCCTTTATCTTGAAGGTGCTATTTGAGGTATCGCTCGCGTTTATCGTATCGTTGCTTGTGTTGGTAAGTACCCTTACCGTAACGTCATCGGATATGTCATCGGGTACTGTCCATGTGTATGTCTGCAACGTGGCGTTAGCGCCTGAGAAGTTTGTATAACTGCCAAGCCAGTCTCCGCCTGATGTGTTCTTGTACTGTATGGTGACGTTCCACGGGTAGCTTCCTGTAGGCGTCCAGTTTACGTAGTGTGTTGTCCCGACTACCCAGCTCTCTGAGCCGTCATTAGGAGCGTTCACCAGCACGCTTCCGTTTATGGCGAAGAGATTGACCGATGTGTTATTTACGGATGGGTCGTCAAAGTCCCTTACCATGATAGAGAGGTTATAGCCTATCTTATCCGGGATCGGCCAGTTGTAGTACTCGGTTGCGCCGGAGACATTCGTTATGGTGTTACCCGCGGGGAATGTGTCCCCACCGTCTGTCGAATAACGAAGTTGTGTCTGTGGTATCGTTCCGAATGTGTCCCAGGTGATATTGTATACGCTAGATCCGTGGTCATAGGTCATAAGAATGCCCGCGTCACTGGGCTTGGTGAGGTTATAGTTACCCTTTACAGAGAACGGCGCTGACAGGTTAAATACGCTTGTCGGAGCCGACGCGTCGGCCACCTTTACGCGGGCTGCTGCCCCGGTCGTCTCGTCCCAGTCTATCGGCCATAGCCAGGTAAGGTTATCAGCCTCCTGGGTGGTGATCGGAGGCCCGAAGCTTTCGCCATCAGGCGCGTAGGAGATCTCTACGCTGGCTATCTCTCCTTTACGCGTCCAGTTTATGGAGTGGTTCGTTCCGACCTGCCACGGCTCCCCGCCTGACGGAACGGTTACTGTAAGCCTGCCACGCATGCGGAACACGCCTTCTGACTGGTTAGAGGCGTTAGCGTTAGCCGGGTCTGTTACGCGCATCTTGCAGTTCTCGCCAAGCGTGACGCCGTTTGGAACAGGGCTCCAGTAGTAGCTTCCTGTGTTAGGAACTGTGTTGTCCCCGTCTGTCTTCAAATATGTCCAGTTACCCGTCGCGGGAGTCGGGCTCCAGTCAAGGGTTACATTGTTTACGCCATTTGAGTTATTTGTCCAGTTTACGTAGAAGCTCTCGTTCGCTATGAAGATGTCGTTATTCTCGGGCACTGTGATATCAAATGTACCTATAATAGCGAGAGGCGCGTCAGAGGTATCATTGCTAACGGTAGGGTTTGCCCGATCCTCTACCTGAAACTTTGCGTTATTGTTTACCTGAAGCGTTGACGGTATCGGCCATGAGACGTTCTTGCCTCCGTCCGGCTCATCATTGAATATGTCCTCCCAGCCCGAACCATTATAGTAGGAGACGTTAACCCAGCTTACGCCATAAGAGGTCCAGGTTATGTACTTGCTCGTGCCCACCGCCCAGTTCTGACCTCCGTTTGGAGAGTCGAGATGGATGCTACCGACAATGCTAAAGAGACCGCTCTCGCCAACCGTTGCTGAATTATTAACGTCATATACTCTCACCTTGACTGTGCCGTCATATGTCTGGTCGGGAACACGCGGGCTGACCCATTCATAGGCTCCGCCCTCTGTAACAGATACATCATCCTCGATAGTATTCCAAAAATATCCGCTATCATTTGAATACTCTATATTTACATTACCTATTTTGCTACCCTGATAAGTCCAGCGTATGGGGGTATCATTGGAATGGGCAAAGACACTCTGGCCGACGGTCGGCGCTGTCAGGTTTATCGATCCTGTAATGTTGAAATCCGAAGTCGTATTATTAACGTCCGCGTAAAATTCGCTCTGGATCCTGATCTGGCTCTTATTCCCCATATCATCGGGAACCGTCCAGTTAAAGAATGTTCCTTCATTGCTATTGTTTATCTCTGTCCATCCTAAACCGCTATCATTGGAATATGTAATGTTTACCGATCCGACTGTTATGTGGTTTACCCATTGTATCTGGTAAGTCTCACCTACCTTTAAGCTTTCGCCGCCAAGAGGTTGAACCAGTTCTATCTGTGGCCTGATGGTAAAGTTTACTGATATATCCCTTGCTTCGGGCGTGGTATTATCCCAGAAACTTCCTATCCGTAACCTGAAGATATCTACGATAAAATTTGGCACCGACCAGTTAAAGAGTCCGTTATTGGTCTTGTTCTGGCCTCCGGGCGCAAGTGACCAGTTGCCCCCGTCATCTGACGAATAGTATATGTTCACCTTATCAAGCGTTCCTTCGGTGGTCCACGTTACGTTTTCGATGTTATCAACATAGAATGTCCTGTTTAACACATCCGGCCTCGTGAACGTTATCTTGGGAACAATATAAAAAGGCTCCGTAGAGTTATCGGTCGTATTGGTCTGATCAGCTACCCTGTAGATCTTTACCTTCATCTTATCGAAACGCGTGCTTGGAGCGCTCGCCATGACATCCGATACGTTCCACAGAACCTGAAACGGGCTACCCGAATCAATAGAAGCGTTGATCGTTTCATTCCATAAGCTTCCGTTATTATCGGAGTACTTTATGGTTATATTGCCCATCTGTGAACCGTTACGCGTCCAGTTTATATAGTGCTGCGTGCCTACCTGCCATACCTGGGATCCGTCATCAGGATCGGTCAGATCAAGAAGGCCTCTTATGGCCGAGGTATTATTCGACACATCTGATACATTGCTTGGGTCATTTACGGAGAGCACCTTAATCTTGAACTGTTCTGTGATCATGGTGGCGTCCGGTATCGGTGTCCAGTTGTACGGCCCGCTTTCGCTGAAATCATCTCCTCCGGAAGAGTTTTTGATCGAATAATTATAGGTGACATCATCTGCCGTATAATTGAGTCTTACGCGGCCGACCGATCCGGTCGGAGTCCAGTTTATCACCATAAACTCGCTTATGTTGTAGACCGCGCTTGCGTCGGGCGCAGTAAGTACGACCTGAGGCACGATGGAGAAGCTTCCTGCCGAATCAGCGTAAAGTGAAGTATTGGTTTGCCATTCTATGCGGATCTTGCCGGAAGTAGTTACGTTGTTCGGAACACCGGACCATGTCCAGGTAAGGTTGGTTGCTTTCTGGTTCTCTGTAAGGTTGAGTCTGTCACTAAAATCTCCCGCTTCTGAAAACGCGATTCTAAGCAGGTCCGATCCGCCAAGACCGTCAACGGTCCAGTTGATGTATTCGTTCTTTCCGACTGCGAATACCGTGCCGCTTGAAGGGTTTGAAACTGTAAGAAGGCCTCTTATGGTTACATTGCTGTCCGCATCGTCATAGGGCACTGTGGGTATCACATCACTCCCGTCCCATTTTGCGACACGAAGCTGGATATCTTCCGCAACGGTCCAGTTGGGAATGCTGGGCCAGGTCCAGTTCCCGCCGCTTGCGTTCCAGCCTCCTCCTGCTCCGCCGGGCGTAATGTTCACCCAACCTGAGCTGTCATTATACCAAACATGGACCTTCTCTATGCCGGGCCCGTTCACATCCCAGGTGATCGTAGGAGAATCGCCCACCTGCCACGTTTGGTGGGTGTTGGGGTATGTAACATTTATTGAGGGCAACAACTCGAACTCTGGGGACGTATTGCTAACCTGGACACTCGGGTCCTGATTGCTGTATATTATTACCGTGGTAAAACCGCTTGCAGCGCTGTTTGGAATACCTATCCATTCATAAGTACCGTTGTCCTCTTCTGTTGAGACATTTAACTCTATCTCCGTCTCACTTCCACCCGGTACTTTGTAATAGAGCTCGACCTCCTCTCCTGCCCACGTGCCGTATTTGTTCCACAGTATTGTGCCGTTCTCCTGCGTAAACCACTGCGTCGAGGCGTTGGGCTGCACTATTTCTAATCTTCCTTTAATGCTGAAGTTAGCGGCCGACTGATCGTAGGTATCCGTCGGATCCCCTTCCCAGGCAACTTTAATTATCATGTTGGGACCCGTACCTCCGGCAACGGTCCAGTTGTAGCTGCAATTATTGCCTACGCATACGTCAGACTGGTTAGCGGTATTGTTGATAACAGCCCAACTGCCCACGCCCCCATCGGATGATATAGTTATATTGAAAGGAGCGGAGCTTAGGTTACCGTTACGCGTCCAGTTGATCAGGCGTCCCTCGCCGAGATACCAGGTCTCCCCGCCGTCCGGATCCAAGAGATCTATGCTGCCTGTCAATGTAAATTTATTGTGCCCTAAGCTGTAATTCCTGCTGGAGCCAAGCGACTGATGGACCACGGCCATCCTTAGATTTGTGCCCAGGAGATTAGTCCCGCCTATCTCTTCAGGCACCGTCCATAGAAAGGTATTATTTGCGGCTGTCTCGTTTGATACGTACATATCGTAATCCGAAAGTGACGTACTGTTTGTATCGGAGAGCCTTATAGCGATTGTGTCACTCGCGATATCCGCGGATGACGTCCAGTTGATCGAGTGATCCTCGCCAACGCGCCATACCTCGCCGCCGTCGGGAGTCTTCAATGTAAGAGGTTGGAACTGTACTACGAACGAGCTAGCGACTGTGGCTATAGCGCTCATGCGGTCAAAGCTTAGCGTTGTGGTACCGGTCAGATTGGCTCTGGTGCTTGTGGCGTCAAAATCGAGGGCTGTCGCTCCACCCGAGACGGAAAAGATAGGAACGGACCGCGCAATCGTTACCGCCTCCCCCAGCGTGGCCGTATATGCTAACGCTGACGAAGAGGTTAAATTCCTCTGCACAAAGCTACAATCATCCTGAAGTTCAACTACGTGGTATGTGATATCTACTGTGTCGTTCGTAGTCGTTCCGACTTCAGCCCTCGTAAATCTGACAGCTGTCGTATTAAGGATCTCTCCTCTGACATTGCTCTGGCCCGCGTCTCCCGCGACATCCGCGCCCGGTGAATAACTGAACACAAGAAATGCCTTATCGATATCGGAAATAATGTCCCCTCCTGAAAGGGCACTGGTTGCCGTAGCGCTATTATACGCCATCGTAACGTTTTTAGACGTAACCTTGGTGTCTGTATCGAACTCGACGACGGCATACTCTGAATTTGCGACAGGCACGCCTCCGGCGAGATATGTAGTAGGTAGTCTGTATCGCTTCAGCTCTATCGCGCTGGAATTGATAAAGCTCGCCCTTACTTTTGCCGCATCGTGGTCGTCCTCGGCGACGATGTTTCCTCTTGTCTGAATAAAAATAACTGACTTTGTTAAGTTGACCGACTCCGGCAGGCCAACGGTTCTCTGGCTAACATCAACAGCCCATGCGGCTCTGCCTTTAATGATGTTTATCCCTTCATCAAATTCTACGATGTGCGACTGAACGGTACCGATTACGTTGCTTGTAACGATCTCGGTTCTGTCACGGGCAATATTCAGCGTGGATGAATCCTCAAGGTATGAGGTAAATATGTTGGCTCCTGATCCTCCTTCGACAACCTTACCCTTCACCTTCATTGTTATATAATTGCTAGACTCGAACCCTATCAACATGAACGAATTGTCCGCATTTACCGCGATACCCAAATCCTGGAACACGATCATATCAACATCGGCAACGTCGGTCTCTGTGGACTGCACCCTCTTGATCTGTGATGCTTTTAAAATGGGGGTAAAGGGGAGCAGCGCAAGGCAGAGGCCAAGCAATGCTGCCAAAAATAGCGTTATCTTATTTACCTCTGGTCTACTCATCTCTATTAACGCGCTGCCTTTCTCGTCTATCCGCTTCTAAACCCCGTAGTCTTCGGCCGTACGAAAGTGACCGCTGTCGCGACTCTCTTCGATTTGACTATCTCTCCATCTTCTGTTGCATCGATAATTTCGATATATGTTATTCTTACCGTATCACCTATCTGGATCTCGTCTAAGCTCCTCTTATAATTGATCTTAAGCGCCGGGTCGAGATAGAATGCCGCTTCATTAATGCTCTTCATGCTCTTGTCCTCGAAGTAAATTACAGAGATGGTCTTACTGTCTATGTATCCGAGCTTCCCTTCTATAGTTCGCTCGTGCGTTGTTCTCTTTATCTTCGGCTTCTTCGGCGCGCCCGAAACCTCCGCAGCGTAAATAGTAAAACATATCGATATAGCGAGAAAACCGGTTATCATCTTCTTTGTGATCATCTCTATTCTCCTGTGCCTTCCTTCTTTAATTCGTCAAGTTTGGAAAGCAGTATATCCAGATTCTGCTTCGCCTTCCCGTATCCCGGGTCTAACAGAACAGCCTCTCTGTAGTGTTCGATCGCGCTGTTTATCTTTCCCTGCCGCGTCAGTATTGTTCCTACGTTGTTATGGATCATCGCGTTTTGGGGGGTAAGCTCTAACGCTCTTCTGTAGTGCGTAAGCGCCTCATCAAACCTTCCCTGGCTAAGCATTACATTGCCAATGCCGGCATGCGCGGCTACAAAATCAGGATTAGCCTTCAGGGCCATTTCATAGTACATTATCGCATCGCTGAAGTTCTCCTCCTGGGCCAATACAGCGGCGAGATTGCTCTGGGCTTCCGGGAATTCCGGCTTAAGCCACAGGGCATTGTGATAATGTCCTATCGCTTCCTCGAATTTGCCTCTCTGCGCAAGGGCGTTTGCGAGATTATTATGGGTCTCGGCGAAATCAGGATTTGCGCCAATAGCTCTCTTGTAGTAATCGATGGCCGCATTCAGTCTACCCTGCTGCATAAGTCCGTTCCCATAGTTTGAAAGTTTCACGCACGCCAGGTGCTGCACATAGTGCCTGACCACAGGAGATATCAGGCTGTCCACCGGCGCGTAATCATCAGTAAGTACCAAACCTCCGACGCGATCTCCGATAAGCTGCATTTCCGGATCGGTAAGTAATGAGCTGTCGAACCCGTCATTAATAAGTTCCGTAAAATCGATCTCTCTTCCGGAACCGATGACTATAAATACGTTATTTACAAGTGTGCTTATACCCGACTGCGGAGCCGGGAAGACATATACGTGTTTGAAAGTCCTTTGCATAGTATTTATAACAGCTCCGGCAAACTTGCCGAACCGCATGCTGTCGAGTACATTTACGATATAGACGCCGTCGGGTGACAGGAGACTGCGGATCTTCTCGTTGAATTCGTAGGTAGTAAGCTGGTAGGGAATAGTGAGCCCGCTTATTACGTCTCCGTAGATGAAGTCGAACTCTTCTATCTTTTTACCGTCGTTCTTCCTCCGTAAAATATTATCAACGTGATTTCGCGCATCAAGATGGTGTATGCCAAGCGGGGTATCTTCCGGAAGCCCGAAAGCAAGAATCGCCGCCTCGGTCACAGCCGGATCTATCTCAACGACATCTATCCGGCTTCCCGGCCAATTCGCCTCCATGTACCTGGGAACCACATACCCTCCTCCTCCCATAACAAGCACGCGTAAGTCCTTTTTTGTCTTCTTGAGATAAGCGCATGCGGACTCATAGATCTCGATACCGGCTGTCTGATAGCGATAAAGATTTGCGTTCTCTTTCAGGTCCTCTCCGTCAAAGCGCATTACACTGTTCACCAGTTGGTCCAGTACAAACCATCTTATCCCGGGAAGATTCTCCACCTCTTCGATCCTGATATGTGAGTACTGGCTTTCGCAGGAATAGATGATCCCGGGATCATACTCTTCCCTCAGGGCCAGACGCTGCCCGATTGACAAAGCGAATCCCGAATTACCGAAACCGAAAAAGAGCGTTACGGCAAACACTGTCGCCCAAACATAGGGCAGGCGGTTCTTAGCTCCGTAAAGCAAACCCATCAATCCGAGAATTCCTGCGACTATCCATGGCACTACGTTCGTACCGATATACGCGATCAGGACAAAGCCCGTGAGAAAAGTCCCTACGATGCTTCCCGCTACGCTTGACGCGTAGATATTGCCGATCGTTCTTCCGGTTCCGGCCCCTTGCTCAAGGGCATACTTGGCTACCACAGGGCTTATCATTCCCAGCATCAAAGACGGCAAGAAAAAAATGATAGATACATGTACGGTTGTTCTTAATAGCCATGAAAGATGCAAAAGTATGCTCGTGTTGCCGACCATATTATTTAATGGGGTGATAAGAGCGCAGCTTGCCGATGAGAGAATGAATAGGATCGATATGGTCTTTTTGGGACGATATCTGTCAGCAAGTCTTCCTCCAAAATAGTTACCCAGAGCCACACCCGTCAGAACAACGCCGATCACGGAGGTCCAGGTGTATATGGACGCGCCTACATAACGCGCTATTATCCTGGTAGCCACGATCTCTACGATCATTACGCAGGCGCCGGCTACGAAGACGGTAGCGTTAGGTATGAACAGTTTGAACTGTTTTGTTGCCCTTCTTATTGGTTTCTCTCTTATTCCCATTTTATGTTTCCTGGTTTGATCAATATCAGCTCATAATATAACAATGCATGGGCATATAGGACAGCTATCTAGCAGGCTTATATACGTCACAGTTCTTAACAACATCGATCCCAAGCAGTGAATATCAACATTCACTATCCCGGCATGCCCACGAGACTCTGCCCTTATCGCGTCGTAGATGTGAACCTATAGGTCTCTGTATCGCCCGTTTTAGGCCTGTGGAAGTAGACCCCATTTAAAGCGCCATTATTCAATCTCCCGCTCAAGAAGACCCTATCCTTGGTCACTTCATTTACCTGCATTGTCTCCCATGAAACGCTACCATCCTCATTAGCCCTGACGGCGTAATTGGACACAGGGTATCCTTTTGCAAGAAGGTTCTTCGATGAAACGCTCTTTTCGGTAAAGTTGAGAACATCCGCTTCAGACTTTAACCCCTTTCGCGCGTTCTCAGGGCTCAGGTATATTGTCCACGGCTGCGATGACAGGATACTTGCTGCTCTTGCCTTTATGAGCTCTGCCTGCTTCACTGTCATTGCAAATGACTCATTGACAACTGTTCCTACAATTACAACAAAAGACACAACGATCAAGAGTAAACACATTTTTCCGAATCTTCTTCTCTTCATTTTGCTATCCCCTCCTTTTCATAAAAAAATCTCAGGCGTACATGCCTGAGATAATCATATTTCCAAACGCTTCGGTAGCTTGCCGAGCCTTGCCAATTCACAACGTGATTTGCCAAGGGCGCACAGCTTTGCGTCTCCTAATTGCTCAGGATTTGCCTTTTTCGTGCGAAATTTAAATACCAGGTTAGATAAAACCTGATTTATGTCTGTATATAAATATAGCATACTAAGCCGTGAAATGCAAATTTATGTTGCTAACTTTTTTATAGACTAACATATTGTGCCGTTTATCGACCTTGTGTTTCCATTTTTTTTAGCACTTATCTCGTAAATCGTCCGTCGTAACGTGTAAAACTTACATCCTCACTAGCACACCAGTTAACAAGCCCACTAACTCACGAACACAGGTGCACAAGAACACAAGAGCACAAGAGCACAGGCGCACAGGCGCACAGAATTCGAATAAACTGTTTTCAGCTTTAAGTTCTAAGCTCTAAGCTGTAAGCTCCAAGTTCAAATCACATCACATGGCTTACAGCCTATGGCTTACAGCTTATAGCTTCGAAATATAGCAATGTATTTCCACCGTATATCAATGTATTTCTATCTATTTCCGACATCCGTCATCTCTCGTCCCTCGTCCGTCATTCGTCTTTCCTCGTCTTTGCGAGGCACCGAGTGTAGCTGAGCGCACCGAACTCTATCATCACTTTTCTCACATGTCATCCCCGCGAAAGCAGGGATCCAGAGTGAACTCGTCGAGAGCATATCTATGAATTCCCGCTGGAGTTTAGACCGCAGCAGCGGTCCGGGAATGACAAGATATTTTAACCTGAGCTGCGCTAGCTCTTTACGGCACTTCGCAAAGACGAGTGGAGCATTGCTTCAGTGCGCTCACTACATTACGGCACTTCGCAAAGACGAGTGGAGAATGCCACTCGTTCTCAATTCGCCATCCGTCCTTCTATGCTTCTATCATCCGTCATCTCACAAGCGCACCAGCTCACTAGTTAACTAGTCCATCGTCCCTCGTCCGTCCTCCGTCGTCTCCTGGTTATTCTCAACCGTCACCGGTTCCGGCGTTAGGGCCCCGGACAAAACATCCTTATATGGGTTAATGCGCGCCTGCATCTTTAAATCTTCTTGCCACTTCATAAGTCCTATGCTTTTCTTGCGGCTATTTACCTTATCATGGTAATAAGCTTTTAGACCGTCATACATAGATTTATCCGCGAGACGCTTTCCCACGATCTTAAATACAGCATACCCTTTGTGAATGGGCACCGGTGGATATATGGTGCCGTCCTTAGCCTTGATCATGCTGAAAGCGTGCCGTTTAGGGAGCTTCCAGAAATTCATTAGCGCCTGTAATGTTAAAGAACCCGGCCCGGAAAAGTAGCGCGGCCTCTTCTCCCTCTCTTCCTGCCAGAAGCTTCGGCGCTTATTAACCTCAACGTAGAATATATCCGCGTCTCTTCTGGTATCAAACCGGGCTAGTTCAAATGTTAAATTATTCCGCTCGTTCAGGAATTCCTGATATGCCTCTTGACCCGTAACATCCGGTTCTATGGTTTCCCATACCCACTGGCGAAGCTTTTCTATCTGCAAAAGATGTCCTATCTGATTTTTGAAGATCTCCGGGGGTACATTCGCCTTGCTTTGCAGCCACTTCCCGTAGGCCTCTTCATCCTTTTTCCAGTCAAATTCGACATTTTCACTCTGCATCATCTTTGTGATCTCTTCTTCGATCTCTTCCGGGCTCGCGGATATGCCCCTTCGGAACGCTTCATAAGAGAGCACGAGCTGCTCCCATATCACGCTATCCAATTCTTCCAGAGTTTGGGGTTGCCCTCCCCACTTGTTACCAAAAACGATCAGCACGTCCCTTATGAACATGTAGTTCGCTATCGGGACCTTTACACCAAACAGCTCACCCGCGAATACGGGTCTGCTTCCTTGCGGTTCTTCGGCAAGAGCCTGGTTTATGGAAAGGGAATAGAGAAAGATGAAGGCAAATAATACTTTTTTTCCCATGCAACCAAAGGCTCTCTTATTTCATGGTTCTCTTGCCGCCGTACGATTCCCATGTAAGCAGGTACTTCCTTACCCATTCGGCGTCTTCATCATCCGCTTTTGCGAGTCTAAGAAAATGCCTGAAATGCTCCATCGCCTTTGTGCGGTTGACAAGATATTCAGCGTATATATATCCGAGATTAAAGTGCGTATACGGGTCTTCGGGCCTGATCTCTTCGGCTTTCTGAAATTCTGTAATAGCGCGTTTGTATTCCCCGTTCTTGGTATAGAATACGCCCAGATTATAGTGCATTCCGGCAGTCTCTGCGACAAGTCTCTTATTCTGCCTGGCAAGTTCCGTGAATTTCTGGGGGGTATCCTTAAGTTTCTGTTCCAGGGCGTTGTTCTTTTCTACGGCCTTTTGGAAGTCCTCCTCATACCGCTTTTGCGCTTTTATATATTCGCTTCTCGACCTTTCAAGTTCCCCGGCAAGCCCTGCTTTCTCAAGTTCCAATTTGGACTTCTGCTCCTTTAGAATATCAAGGTCCGACTTGTAGTCCTGCACGAGAACCTCTGTCTGGGACCTTCTCTCTTCGAGTAAGGATATCTCCTTTCTCAGCTGCTCCACTATGTTGTACTTTTCCACTTTCTCTTCGACAGATTTAGAGTCGTCCCCCTCTCTGGCGACCCTCTGCTGTGTCTCCTGGAGCCCCTTAATACTCTCTTCCAAAAGCATATTCTCTTCAAGCAATCGATCGATCTCTTCCTCAAGAGGCGTCCTCTCCTCCTCCATCCGTCTTATCTCATCCTCAAGGCCCTTCGCTTTACCGCTGTCGGCGAGAAGAGACTTAGCCTGGGCAAACAGGTTATTACGATCCATCTTCATTGCCTCATAATCTTTCTGCATATTATCGTGCGTTTTAGAGAGCCCCTCGAACCTGCCGGCCATCTGCCTGTTATCTTCGGACAACTTCTCTAACTTGGGCATAACATCCTTAAGCTTACCTGAAAGATCGTGGCTCTTATTCGCGAAGTATATGAACCCCGCGCCCTCGGCAAAAATTAATAGCCCCACCAGTATTATAGCCAGTATGTTGATCTTGCTCATTATTTCACATCCTCTTGATTGGAGTTTACGGTTGTATACCTTTCATTCTGCCTTTTGGATAATCCTGGTATAATTTTATCCTGTCCTCGGGCGCTTCCACCGGCGGTTCAAGACCGGTCTCAGCGGTAAAAGGAGTGTACTCCTTGTATTCCTTTACCGATTTATACCCAAAATCCCCCTTATCACCGGAGATCAGTCTATCCCCCTCTACGACATGGGGAGTGATCAAAACTAGTAGCTCTGTCCTTTCGATCTTGTCAGAATTGTCACTGAAAGCAAGCCCGATAATGGGGATGTCCTTCAAAAAAGGTATACCCTCACTAGTCGCCACCTTCTCCTCCTTGCGAAGCCCCCCGATAATGATCGTAGCGCCGCTCCTTACCATAACGGTCGTCTCCGCAAGCGACGTATCTATGATGGGGATCTCGTTGCCGGATGGAGTCGTGAGGGTTGAAACAACGCTCGATACCTCCGGCTTTACCTTCATGGTAACATATCCATCATCGTTTATAGTGGGGGTGACGGAGAGCTTTATACCGATGTCGACAAATGTCACCTCTTCCGATACCGTAGAGGTCGCGGAACCCGTTGTCGTGGTCGTAGTAACATACGCCTGCCGCTCTCCGACGTGAATATTTGCTTCCTGGTTATTAACCACTACAAGTTTGGGATTGGACAGGATCTGAGTGTTGCTTAAGGTCTTGACATAATTGATGACCGCGTCGAAGTCCCTTCTTTGGTTTATAATACCGAGATGCATATTCTTCCCGAGTGGGTTTTTTATGCTGGAATTAGGGATCGCTGTCTGGCCGCTGAAAGGGTATGACCCTATATCGCGGTTCAGGGTATTGGAGAAGAGATTGTTCCTTGTCGTAAAAGCGTCAGCGGCAGCCTGGACCGGCGCAAAGGGCGTAGAGCCGAAATATGTCATGCCCAGGTCCTTGGCAACGTTGAATATCCCCTCCCATTCAATGCCTGAATCGAACTGGTCGGTCAGTTTGATCTTAACGATGGTGGTATCTATTATGACCTCTTTTGTCTTTTGATCGAGAGAATTAATAAGATTTTCTATCTCTTCCATCCTCCCGGGGAATGTCTGAACGATCACCTGGTTTGAACGCTCGTCAGAGTCAATTGAGCCCACCTTCTTGACATCGAGCTGTTGCTTGATCTTCTTTTCTACTTCTTTCGCACTGGCATACTGCAGGTTAAATACGCGCACAAGGTTCTTCTGCTCTAACGTAGATAACGCCTTCTCTATCTCTTTTATCTTATCCGGGGTATCCATGATCATCACGGTTCCTGAATCCGGCTCAACCAGTATCCTCCCGATAGAACTCTTAAGGGTGTCTATTAAGTTGAAGGCTTGCTCAGGGATAGCGTAGTCAAGCCGGAAAGACTTAACCTGCCGGATATCAGCGAAGTTTTCACCGTAAATAGCCTGGTACTCTTTCTCGGTCATGATATTGTAGATCTCGCCGGTTTTGGCGTACGCGAGGTTGTTCGAACGCAGCATAATGTCGAATATGTCCTTAACAGGCACGTCCTCTACCATAAGCGTCACCCTGCCCGTAACATTCCTGGTGGTAACCATGTTCAGTTTTACCTTCATCGCGACGAACTTGAGCGCATCTATTATTTCGATATTGCGTAGATCGAGCGATATCTTGCCACGCATACCGCCGATTACGGTGGGAACAACTGCCTGGCTTATGGGAGCGTCGGCTACTACAGCCCCGTCCTCCTGGGCCATACCGGGCTCAAGAGGAGAGGAGAAAACTACCTGGCTTACAGGAGCGTCGGCCGCTACAGCTCCGTCCTCCTGGGCCATGCCAGGCTCAAGAGGAGAGGAGAAGATCAGCAGAGTAGATATACAAACTGCAAAAGCTCTTCGAATAGAAGCTATCGCGCCTTTAGTTATATTCTGCCGTGTGTTATCTACCATCTCTTCTCCGCTATCTACCTACTACTGTTACAATAGTGTTCTCGTCTATAGACTCAAATACTAAATACGTTGTCATTCCCGCGTAAGCGGGAATCCAGGGATGGACTCTTTACGAGCCTACTTCTGGATCCCCGCTTCCGCGGGGATGACAGATGGAGATTGTCCCGCCGTTACTTTCGCATGGCGGGATCCCGTCATGCGAAGCATACGACGGGGCTTCGGTGCGCTTGTGTATTACGGCACCTCGGCCTGTTAGATATTCATATCTAACAGGCCTCACAAAGACGGAACTAATCATCTCTAGTATGCCCTCTGTAACGTGCTATTTCAGCTCGAATTCCTCACCCTCATAAAGCAGGATTATCTTGTCCTTGAATATCGCTTTGACCTTGATCTCCCCTATCATCTGCCCGCGCTTCACGAAGAAGGTCCTGTATGCCTTTGTATCCTCTATCATCGCATCGGGGTTGTCTGACCAGGATATACCGACCAGCTTTAAATGCTGGACCGCGCCCATCGGATCGACCTCGGCCTTCTTCTCGCTGAGTTTTTTCTGCTGCGGCGCTTTCTTAGCCCCCATCTTAAATATGTCTCGCTCTGCAACTTTGTCCAGGTAGTAAGTTACGCTCTTCTTAAGTGCTGATGTAACCGCGCCTGTCGCAAGTCCCAGTCCCTGGCCTTGTTCAGCAGCCGGCACAAAAGGGTCTCTTAACCTAGCTACAGAGAGTGAAAGATTGCTTATAAAAAAACCTATTAGGATCACAACACAAAGTATAAGGATCCTGTTTATCGCCTTTATCTCTATCTGCCGCGCGCCGCCACCCGAAAACCATCCCTTTGTCCTCCCTTTAAAAAATGATACCCTGCTTATCCAGGCCGCAAAAGAGAACCCGCTCAAAGTTTTATGTTTAATGACATGCGCTTTGAGTTTCGGATCCTTCTTCGATCTCGAATCCTCGATTATGTTTAGTAGCTGTCTTTCTGGAGTAGGACGTCTTTCCTGTGCCACCCTGTATTCATCTCTTTTTCTATTATTTTCTCGATTATGGATGCATCGACAACGGCTTTATTACTTAGCACCAGTTTCGTTAACGCTTTATGACATAACATGGTTATCCTGCGCGGGTACCCGCGGCTGTAAGCGTGGATCTCTCTCAAAGCGCTATCCAGGAAGAGATACATATTCGCTTTGTACCCCGCCTCTCTTATTCGAAACTCGATCATCTCCTTTGTCTCTTCGAAATTCAACGGATTCAGCGTATATTTAAAACTGATGCGGTCAAAGAAATTCGGTATCGCGATTATCTTGGAATATAACTCAAGCTGACCAAGGAGGACGAGTTGTAATAACTTGAACTGATTCGTCTCGTAATTGAGCAGGCTTCTTAATGTCTCAAGCGTATCCGGGGTCAATTTCTGCGCTTCGTCGACAATAAGTGTAACTGTCTTATTTTCCTGTACGCCTTTTTGAAAAAGGAACCGCTCCAGCGATTCCTTAAGGTCGATGATCGTAGAAGGGTCTACGCTTGCGGCGTCTATCTCAAAGTTTCTTGCGAGGTATTTAAGAAATGTCTCTTCGCTCTCGAATGACGGATCCAGTATCATGTGAAAGATAAAGTCTTCGCGCTGCTTCAGCCCCTGTATAAGTTTCCTGGATAGAGTGGTCTTCCCGGTCCCAACATCACCGAGAATTACGGATAGTCCCCTTTTCAGTCTCAGCTCAATTAAGATGTTCGTAAGCGATATTTCGTGTTCTTTTGAGAGGAAAAAGAAGTCGGGATCAGGGCTTGTAGAGAAAGGTTCTTTCTCAAACCCTAATAGTTTAAAATAACTCATCTATGCCTACCGTCTTTCCGCCTTTAAGATACAGGACTACAGGTATATACAAATGTTCATGGGGCTATTATATATTGATATTTCTAATATTAAACGCTAATGTATATACGGTGTTTAGTCTAATATATCATGTAAAGACCACTTTGTCAAAAAAAGTAGCTATTTTTTTTTCCTAACATCATGGCGTGGAAATTTATGAAATATGCGCCCTACACAAGTTTTCATGGCAATATCTGGAGAGCTATGATAGATTATCCTGTACTTTTTCATATCACTATATACCAATTCATAGTAATTAATAATAGCCTGCTGTTAGGAAACTAAATATTTATAACGAGAATGGGCAGGTCCATGTCGGTGTTCAGACAAATTGCCGGAGAGCTGACTTTTGAAATATATCTTTCTATCTTATCTCCTTAAATAATTCCTTCTTATAAGATTTAAACCGGTTGATAATTTATTCTTAAAATCCCTTAAACTCCTTACGCGAAAGATCTGCCTGATCAGATACTTTGGGTGGAAGTAATGACTCATATAAGCATATGAAGCGAACCATTCAAGCCTCTCCTTTGAAAGGTGCGGGTAGGAGATGATGGACTCCTTTGCCGGATCGGTAGCCCTGTATTCACCGTAGACAAGCCAGCCATTCTTCTTAGCGGCCTCATAGAAGTCTGTCCCCGGGAAAGGGCTGGCGATGCTGAAAAGAACATAGTCTACATCGAGCTCCTTGACCGTTTTTAGGGTGGTCTTGATCGTCTCTTCAGTCTCTACCGGAGTTGCGCCAAAGAGAATGTTAAGCTCCGGTTCTATCCCATGAGCTTTTAGGATTCTGACGGCATTCTTCGTATCTTCCACGGTCATACCCTTTCCTATTGCGTCAAGCACACCCTGGTCAAAAGACTCCGTTCCCATATCTATATATAAACATCCCGCTTCGGCCATAGCCGCGGCAACTCTGCCTGTAATCATGTCGGGTCGGGCGAGACAGAACCACTCAAGTCCGAGATCCTTTATACCGTTACATATCTCTATCGCCCGCTTCTCGTTCCACAGAAATTCATCATCCATGACCGAAACAGACCTGAATCCCAGCCTCTTAATCTCTTTAAACTCCTCTATAACCCGCTCTACTGAATGGAGTCGCGGGGGCGGTTTTTTGCCGTGAAGCTTCTTGTGTTCAAGCTCTCTGCAATAAACAAGTGAATGCGGTACGCAATACCAGCACCGGGCAAAGCAGCCCCTGGAGGTAAGCATCGCTGTATGCGGGGTCTTACGCAATTTGGGATTGTAGTAACAACTGTGGTCCATAAGGGTTCTGTCCGGGATCGGAAGCTCGTCGAGATTTGCTATGAATTCCCGGACCGGGTTATGTATGACCTCTCCGTTACGGCAGTATGAAAGTCCAAAGATCGCATTCATGTCCAAAGATTCTCTTCTTAATGCTCGAACGATATCCCTTACAACATACTCCGGCTCACCCCTTGCCACAAAGGTATCGTTACTATCCAAAAAGGCTTCCGGGAAAGATGTAGCCTGAGGACCTGAGAATATGAATCGCGCCTCACTCCCGGCTTCCCGGATCATTCTCCTGGCTATTTTGTCGGTCTCCTGGCAAAGATAGACCGTATACATAATGTAAATGTCTGAATCATCCGAACGTATAAAGTTCTTAAAATCGCCTACGGTCTTTTTGGTAGCAGCAAAATCCACTATAGAGATCCGATCGACTTCGTCCTTTAATAACGTTGGACAATAGAGGAATGGAAGCAGCGGGAGAAAGTAGATGCCGTAATTACACCCCGATGTCCTGTCCACGTTCTGTGTCCCGTCGAGAACGGGGGGGATTAAAAAAGTTACTTTCATTCGCGGTTCCTTTACGTATTACTTAATAGTACCGGCCGTCTTTCGGTTGCGATGACGCCTGTGTTTTCACCATTCCAGCCCCGGGCTTAGATAAAAGAGGTGAACGTGTATGCAGCAGAAGCTTGATAAGCTTCTGCTGATGAAAAGCCCGGGGCTGGAATGGTGAAATTTATGCTAAATCACGTCCCGGGCTGTCTAGGACAACTCTTTTATCCAGCCCGGGACGTGATTACCGGGTTCGTCCTTTATCCCTTCCTATGAGACGGTGAACAAGTCTCCTTCATGAAACCGATAGACCATCCTGCCATAAGAAGTATTATGGCAAAAGGTACATTAAGCGCCACCTTAAATGACCTTGTTTTAATAAATGCCAGAAAGGTATAGAGCGACAGAAATGTTATTCCGAAAATAGTTAAAATGATCGTCAGGGAGACGCTTATAGCAAGAGACGTAATAATGGCGATTGCCAGTAACGGAAGGCTGAATCCGACGAGAATGTGCATAGGATTTATAAGCTCTCTATCTCTCCGTCCAAGAAGTACCCTGCCAACCCCATATCTGATATTCTGTTTAAAGAATCTTTTTGGAGTCGAGGATCTATAGTGCCGGAGTTTTGTATCCGGCGTAAATAGAAATTTGTAACCCAGTCTTCCAAGGAGCTTATTCATCATAACATCTTCACCTTCAACGAACTCTTCGTCAACGGGCATCACCCTCTCTAAAGCGCTGCGCCGATATATGGCATTACATCCCGGGTTATGCGATACCTCCAGAGCCTTATTAAAACTTCTTCCGTAAGTAGAGCCGCCTGTAAATAGGCTGTATGAGAAGATAAATCCGCAAGCTTTACCAAAAGCCGTTTCATCTTCTGGGATAAGGCTCGGGCCGCCAACGCATCCTACTTTTTCATCGTCAAAGTATTTGATCGCATTTGATATCCATTCCTTATCCATTATACAATCAGCGTCGGAGAAAGCTATGATATCTCCCTTCGCTACCTTAAAACCGGAATTCCTTCCGGCACACACACTCGGACCATCCGCCATTATCACCCTGGCGCCACCTGAGTCGGCAATGATCCTGGTCCTGTCCGTCGAATCCGAATCTGAAATAATAACCTCATATCTATCCTTGGGATAATCGAGGTTATTTAGGCTCTCCAGACATTTGGCCAGAAATTTCTCCGCGTTCTTTACGGGTATTATTACGGATACGAAAGGTTTGCTCAAGTTGGTATTCATTATTATAAGCAGAGTATTTTTCCGCCTGCCCGCAACCACTTGCCCGTATGTAAACTCCGGCGAGCATCCCACATGTCATCCCCGCGCTCCCCTCTGTCATCCCCGCGAAAGCGGGGATCCATGGATGCACTCTTGAAAAGTTCGCCTGGATTCCCGCTTGCGCGGGAATGACAGAGAGAAAACCCATTGAGACTCACTCATTGCCGTCTCACGTATACCATTTCTAGCTACGCAACCGCAACCATTCAACGTAACCGGCGAATAATGCTAAACTATCCTTTTCTCTTCGATCAAAGAATCGATGGCTTTTTCAATCGCCTCTTTCGAGTTATAGCGTACGCGCCAGCCGAGTCTCTTCATCTTCGATGTATCCAGTAACATAAGTGGTACGTCTCCGGGCCATCCCCTGTTTCCTCCCGCATAAAAGATCTCAGTCCCCGGCAGATCGAGTCTCTTTAGCAGTATTCTCGCGATGGCGCTGACCTTTATGTCGTCTTTAGTTCCAAGATTAAATATGTTAAGAGGGCCCTTTGCGTGTTTAAAACCGAAGAGCATGCCGTCTACACAATCTTCCACAAGCAGATAGGACTTTCTCTGCCTACCATTGCCAAGCACCTTCAATTTCTTTGTATCTTTTCTTAACCTGGCGATAAGATCGACGAGTATCCCGTGGGTTCCTCTTTTGCCGACAATATTTGCGAATCGGAAGATCCAGGCCCTCATGTCGAACATATGACAGTAGGCGCTTATAAGGCCTTCGCATGACATCTTGCTTGCCCCATAGATCGATATTGGCTTCATGGGGCCATAGTTTTCCGGGGTGGGTCTTAACGCTGACTCTCCAAACACTGTGGAGCTTGAAGCAAATACTATTCTTTTGATCCCACACGACCTCATCGCCTCCAGCACATTATATGTCGCCACCACGCCCTGCTCAAAATCTACTTTTGGCGAGGATGCGCCTATCATGATCTCCGGATTCGCTGCCATATGAAAGACTGCCTCAGACCCTCTCATGGCTCTTTTGAGGGCAGCGATATTCAGTAGATCTGCCTTAATGAATTTAAATCTCTTCTTCCCAAGATGTTCTTTTATGAAATCTTTCTTGCCGGAGCTAAGATTATCATAAACTGTAACCGCGCCTTTTGTGACCAGTCTATCTACCAGACTGCTTCCTACAAACCCGCATCCGCCTGTTACAAAGTATTTCATTCTTGCCTCGTTTATTCGCCCCGTACTACGGTAACGCTATACCCGCTTTTCCCACATGTCATCCCCGCGCATTTTCCCACATGTCATCCCCGCGCAAGCGGGGATCCAGAGGTTTATCTTTCTAATGTGTCCGTAATTTCCGCCTGGATTCCCGCTTGCGCGGGAATGACAGAGAGAGAACATATAAAGACTAAAACCACTACCTTCTCACGTATACCGTTTCGAGTTACCTGCCCGCCAGAATTCTTACTGGCAGGAGGGCGCAACCGCAACCCTTCAAAGTTTACCGGGTTGATTTTCTGTCCTTCTTAATAAGAGTTATCAGATACAGCTTAAGCATATGCAATATAATAAGGTGAACATCCTCGATCCGTTCCATATTGTTACTATTAACGACGACGGGAATAGTGACGAGTCTCTTTAATTTTCCGCCCTTAAAACCCATGAGACCTATCGTGACCGCCGAATATTTATTAGCCAAAGTTATGGCGTTTAGAACGTTCTTTGAATTCCCGCTGCCGCTTATGCCTATTACTACATCGCCCCTTTCTACCCAGTTCTTAAGCTGTTCGGCGAATATGCACTCATAGCCGCAGTCATTGGAATACGCTGTCACTGTCGCGATATTGTCACAGAGGGCAAGCGCGCGCAATCTTGGCCTGCCGGGCACGGCGGCGCCTTTTACAAGATCGCTGACAAAGTGCGAGGCAGCGGCGCCGCTCCCGCCGTTACCCATTAGGATCACCTTTTTTCCGGTCTTGTACGCGCGGTAGAGAGCCCGGGCCGTTCTTTTAACCTCGGCCAAAGGCAGATCGTCTAAACTCGCTTTAACGCTGTTTAAATACCTTTTAGCAAACATCTGGATACTACTTGTAGTCTGCATAAATTATCCTCGATCCTTCCGGTTCAAATTCTATCGGCACATGCTTTAAACCTTTTAAAGCGACCTTCACCTTCTTCTGGCGCTCCTTCTTACAATAGAGAAGCAGAAACCCGCCTCCCCCGGCTCCGAGTATCTTGCCGCCGGTAGCGCCGGCCTTGCGGGCCTTCCGGTAATAACCGTCTATAGCCTCGTTCGATATATTGCTCGCGAGTCTCTTCTTGTGCTCCCAGCCATCGTGTAATATTTTCCCAAACATACCAATATCCTGTGATCCCTTTTCCAAACACGTCACAAGCGGCCGGACAAGAGCTTTCAAGCTCGTAAGTTCCGCAAAGTTATTCTCAGATCTCCTCTTCTGCTCGCTTAGAACTGAATGCGCGTCGCGCGTAATGTTCGTATAAAACATCATCAGATTCGCCTGTAGCTTTCTGACCCTCGCCCTCTTAATAAGAAGCGGCTCCACTATTACATCGTTATCCGGCTTAAATACGAAGTGTTTCATCCCCCCGTATGCGGCTATATACTGGTCCTGTTTTCCTATCGGTTCTCCGAGAATGTCGATCTCGATCCTGCACGCCTCTTCCGCAAGACGTTTTGTCGGAACCCTCTTGTTCCTATAGGCATAAAGGGCGTTCAGAAGGCCGACTGTGAGGCTGCTCGACGAACCAAGCCCCGTACCCCTGGCCGGTATATCGGCTATCGTGGTGATCTCTATTCCTTTGGTTACACCCGCAAGCTTCATGGCTGCTTTTACAAGCTCATGCTGCAATTCTTCTACGTCGCCGACTATCTCGGTCCTCGTATAACTCAATCTGATGCTGTCATCAAAACGTTTATTTACGGTCACATACATGTACTTGTTTATCGCGGTTGAGACAACCTCCCCGGATTCTCTCGTATAAAAAACAGCCAGGTCTGTGCCGCCGCCCGCAAAACTTACCCTGAGCGGCGTTCTTGAAATGATCATTTAAGTGCTCCTTCAATTTCGCGCAAACGATCGGGCGTACCCATATCATAATAGCGCTGGCTCGTAGGATACCCGATCAACCGCTTCTCTTTAATCAAAAGCGGGAATATCTCCTCTTCTATTGAAACAACCCTCCCTGCGGGTATCATCTCCAGTATCTCTTTCTTAAAAATAGAGACCCCGGCATCAACATAGCGCAAATTCTTCTTTTGAGAACGTTTATCATACTCACTAACGCAGCCCGCGCTATCCAGTGATATATTGTTTTTTGCGATTCTTTCGGTATTCTCGTAACATACTATGACTCCCGCATAACTTCCGCATTGATACCAAAAGTCCGCAAGTCCCGAATATTCGATAGGAAGGTACGAATCGCCATTAAACAGGAAGAACTCTTCCGGAAGAAGATCTTTTGCTATTATTAACGCCCCGCCCGTACCTGCCGGCTCCTCTTCTATCGAATACTCTATCTTAACCCCAAGCTGTGAACCATCCTGAAAATGATCAATTATCGACTCTTTCAGATAGCCGACACAAAGCAGTATTTCTGATATACCGCTCTTTTTCAAAAGCCCTATCTGGTGCTCAAGAAACGGCCTCCCCTTTATATCCACCATCGGCTTAGGAAGGTTATCCGTCAAAGGTCTAAGCCTCTCGCCCCGACCACCGGCCAATATGACTGCTTTTAGCATTTTTAACCTCGGATCTGATGCTCTTATTTTATCGTCTTTGCGAGGCACCGTAAAATTCGAGCGTGCCGAAGCAATCTCTGCTTCCCTCGTCTTTGCGAGGCACCGTAAAATTCGAGCGTGCCGAAGCAATCTCTGCTTCCCTCGTCTTTGCGAGGCACCGTAAAATTCGAGCGTGCCGAAGCAATCTCAAGTTTATAGTTCGTTATACAAATCCCGAAATTCTGGATTCAAAGATTTAATTACCTTGAGCTTTTTTAGCCTAGAACCAGCTTTAATCTGTTTCTCTCTTGCTATTGCGCCATCGATGTTGTCGGTTTCCTCATAATACACCAGTTTATTAACATTGTACTTTTTAGTAAAACCTTCGGCCGTGTGTTCTCTATGTTCATAAACGCGCTTTTTTAGGTTACTTGTTACACCTACATAAATAACGTTATTGTTCTTGTTAGTCATTAAATATACATAACCGTTTTTAGCCATTACGATTTTCTCGCTTGAGATTGCTTCGGTGCGCTCGTTTATTTACGGCACCTCGCAAAGACAGTTAATAGTAAAACGTTCATAGTATTCCGCTTATTCCCCGTTATCTACAATCTGCTATCTGTCATCTGCAATCTGTCAGATGCTTCGGTGCGCTACCTAATTTAAGGCACCTCGCAAAGACGAGTGGAGAGTGTCACTCGTTCTTAATTCGCTGTCCGTCCTTCTATACTTCTATCAACCATCATCTCACAAGTACACCAGCTCACTAGTTAACTAGTCCGTCGTCCCTCGTCCATCATCCGCCATCTGTTGTTTCTAGTCCGACACCTCTCCTGTATCTTGTTTCTTCGTGTCGTCTTCCGTCGTTGTACCTTCAAGTCCGGTGACATTGTGACCTGGTGACGTGGTGACCGTATCTGCTTGTGTCTTCGTGTCGCCCTCCGTCGTCAATACGCCCTCCGTAGTCTGAGGAGCTCCTCCCACCGGAGGCCTGATCGCGTAGAAGAAGATGAAGTTGTCGAAAATCTTGTAAATAGTTCTAAGCTGCCTGGGCCCGGAAAATTCTTTGAGAAATGTTTCCGGGTTAGAGCCTTCGCCTCTTTCAAGAATTATATACGCCAGTTGCTGCGGTTCCATCCTTAATCCGACTTCCTTAACGTGATAGTTGCTTTGAATATAGTTAAATAGAGGAACGTTATCCCGTTCTAAAATAAGCGCCAACTCCGCGGGGTAAAAACATATGTACCGAATATCGAACTGTTTCTCCCTGGCCATGAACTCCGCGAGATCGTCTGTCCACCCTGTATATCTGCGGGCGTATCTGGCCAGGCCATGCCCCTGCGAATGCGCCTTGAGGAATATGCGTTCGTCCGGACGCGTAAATTCTTTAAGAGACTCTCCCGCAACGTCCAACCCTAAGAAGACTGTGCCATACATTCGTTTGATAGAATCCCGCACAGGTATTATTGAGATCGCGCATACTACTATTATGATGATGATAAGAGTATGTTGTTCAAAGAATTTTTTTTGTATGCGAAACATCTTTTTAATTATTTACGCCATTAATTTTATTGCGGCTCTAGAGACGTGCAGAACCGCATATGAAACAGAGATGCACACAAGCAGCAAGAACGGCATCTGGTAGTAATTGTGCTGGCATATAAGGTCCGATAGGGCCATGCCATAAGGAATTGCCATTAAGGTGCAACCTATAATATAGCGGTCTATAAGACTCCGTCGTTTAAAGAAGGCTATCACGATCCCCAGCAGGGCAAGTGATGTAAAAACCGGCGTGAAGTTCTCTCCCTTAAAATACCACCATATGTTGCGCCCATATTGTTTCCAGTATGCCGGAGAGAATATTTCGAACAGTTTAACCCTTTGCACAACATATGATTCCCATTCCCACTCACCGACAGATTTAAGCCATATGATGGTAAATATGATCAAAAGATAGGGTAAAAAGAACGACAGGGCATATGTATATGCCCTTTTCTCTTTTAGCATTCTGATATAGGGAAAACAGAATATGAAGGGAAATACGCCTATAAGAAAGCTGAATTTATAAAGCCACGCCACAGAGAAAGCCAGGCTTCCCAGAAAGAGGTCGTACCTTTTCATCGTAGTTATGAATTTCACATAGAACATACTCCCCAGGATCATAAAAAAGAAGGCCGGACTTTCGGGCTGTATATTTCGCGAAAAGAATACGGCCAGCGGCATGATAGAGAGTAAGAGCGCGGAAAAGAGAGCAAGCGCGGTATTTCTAAAAAGGAGAAGGGCGAGGTGGTACATGACAAATATGCTTAGAACACCGAATATTACGTTGAATAATCTCGGCCCCCACATGTTCTCACCCAGAAGTCTCCATGAAATCAATATCTGGTAAGGTACGAGCGCGGGTTGCGGATACAGGTTCATGATCGGCTCTTTCTCGAAAGCGTTATAGAAATATACTCTCCTGGTGATATAGTCGCCCGTTCTTACCATCTCCTGGGCCATACTTATGTACTCGTTCTCCTTTGCGGCGTGATAACCGAGGGATGGAAAATTTATGTTATACATTCGGATGGAGAGGCCCAGTAGAACGATCGCCAGCAGAATAATATTCCTCACTGATCTATTTAGTTTCATATGATGATGGGTTGTTTGTGTTCGATCCTTAACGCCACTTAACGGGAACCTTCGGCTTCTGCGCCAGGACCAGCATCTGTCTTCCCATTATCCTCCATATAGGAGGAAATCTTAGATATGCGTTAACCGCAATGGGCCACTTTGGGATCCTGCTCTTCGTCGTAAATGGCAGGAACTTGCCCAGCGCGATTTCCACTTTAAAACCCAGTGCCTGCAGTAGCTCAACCACAGCCTTATGACTTACGGGAATATAGTGATCGAAGAAATCCCAGTAGATTTTGGATAGATACCTTACATTGGGCCCCATCACCATGACCCGGCCTTCGGGCCTTAGAACGCGCGCTATCTCTTCAAAGGCTTTTATGACATCCTCTCTTGTCTTCAAGTGTTCCGCCACGTTACTGATGAAAACAAAATCTATCGATGCCTCCCCCAGAAAAGAGAGGTCGGACGCGGCTCTCTTATAGAATTTAACTTCAGGGTTAAGATAATCCCGGCCGTCCTCATTTATGTCTACGGCGCATTTCTCGCTGCACCGTATATTGTTAATAAACTCCCCGAATCCGGCGCCCAGATCCAGGACCGATGAATCCTTGCTTATGTATTTTTGGAAGTAGGAACGGCACAATACTTTCCATATCTCGTTCTTCTGCGTCATCTCCCTCACAGAAAATCTCTGCCGGTAAAGCCGGCCTAAAAGGTTCTCCATCTCCATATAATTCTCCCGTATAGTTTTACCGAATTCCCGGAACTATCCTCTCGTAGCCTCATATATTATTTGTAGCTCGATCTTCAAACATCAAAAAATCGCCTGATAGTAAATATCAGGAGCCCTCGCCCTCTTTTAGCGTTGACTTCAGCTTCTTGCCGAACAATTTAGTGGCGTAGTAATACCGCAGGTACTTTACCTTGCCAAATAGCATCGCTTCCAAAGAAGGCGATATCCAGAAAAATACTCTTGAGATCTGCGCTACAAATGCGTCTATGAATAACATGAGCTCTACGAGTAGAGTGCGTTTAATAATAAAGTTTCTGTGGTTGATACGCTTAAACGTCATGATATACTTCATCAGTTCCCGATTTATCTCTCTGGGTAGTTTATAAAAATTAAGCTTAACAAGCCCGAACATCTTTATATCGTATACCTGGCCGTAATAGGAGAACGTTATCTGCAGCACCTTCGGATTCAGATACCATTCTTTAACTTCCGGATAATTGTCATAGTATATCGTTCCCGGAAGAGGCATTATTATGCTAAGATCGAATGTCTTCGCGTACTTCGTAAGTTGCAAAAAGGCCTCCCTCTCTTTCTTTAATATTTCAACGGTCTCAAACGGAAAACCCGCCAGCATGAATATGGTTATATTCATCTCGGCCTTCTTTAATATTGAAGCGACATGGTGTATCCTATCCATAGAGGACTTCTTGCATATCATCTCCTGCGAGTGAGGTTCGAGCCTCTCTATGCCGAGTCCGATGCTGACAAATCCCGCTTCCTTCAGGAGATTCGCGAAGTCCTGATCGATCGGGGTCTCAAGCTTCGTTTGACAGGCAAAGGAGATCTTCTTGTTAAGCCCCGACCGGATTAGCCTGTTGCAAAAATCGACGGTCCTGTCGCGCGGGAATATGAAATTGTTATCATTCATAAATATGTAATGCAGATTATATTTGCTGTGAAGGTACTCTACGTACGAAAATAAATAATCGGTCGACATCCTTCGCCTGTCGGATCTCATCACTTCATCGCTACAGAACGAGCAACGGTGGGGGCAACCTCTCTGTCCGCATATCTCGATCACAAGGGGCTCGCTTCCGGTCCTGTAATAGTCCCGGATATTGAAGAGGTCGTAATCTACGAAAGGTATATCATCGAAATTCTGAAGCGACGGAAATTCCGTCGGATAATGAACGGTGCCATCCTCACGCGTGTATGACACTCCGGCGATGGAACTGAGTCCTTCGCGAAAGTCTTCCCGCCCCTTACCCGAAAGATGTTCAAAGAGGGGTACGACCACTTTTTCGCCTTCTCTGACAACGGCTATATCGAAGCCGTGTTTCAGGGCTTCCCCGGAGGAGTGCTTCATATGGATCCCGCCGGCAACCGTTACGATCTTTGGAAATCTTTTCCGTATCTTTGAGATCGTGCCATATGTACGGTGGGCATTTAGCATAGTTATGGTAAATCCGATAACATCGGGGTTGTACTCTTGGGCCACTTTCAGCATATCCCTGTCACTGTAGACCCTATAGTAGATAGAGTTGTTGTCCAGAACCTTCACCTCATGCCCGGCATTCTTCAGAATTGTGGCGATAACGCCTGTAGCGTTGCTTAACACGGGTATGCTGTATACGGTCGGTTGTCTGAAAAGAAGTATGCGCATCCTGGTATCCTTTTCTTATGGCTTTCGGATATCTTTCGCGAGCAGGATCTTTTCTAGCCATACAAAGAAGATGGAGAAGAAGTACTTTCGGACGATCTCCCTTATGTGATATTTGCTCACTCCGCTCTCCCTGCCGTTCCAGTTTATCGGGATAACGGTATAAGAGAACCCTCTCACAATTGCCTTCAAGGGTAGCTCTACTGTAATATTAAAATGCTGCGATATGAGCGGATGAACCGCGTGTAATACCTCTCGTCTGTACGCCTTGAACGCATTCGATATATCGTTATATTTAATTAGAAACAACAGCTGTATAAACTTGTTTCCCAGTCTATTGAGGAAGAGTTTCGCCCTTGGATAATCTACAACCTTGCTTCCTTTTATAAATCTCGATCCAAAGACGCAGTCATATCCCTCCAGGATCTTAAGATAGTACTTTACGACATCGTCCGGATTATCGGAACCGTCGGCCATAAAGATAACAACCGCGTCACCGGAGATACTCTCGAGCCCTTTCCTTATCGTCTTCCCGAATCCTTTTGGAGGATCCGATTGTATTACCCTGATCTCCTTATGCTTTACGGCCAGATCTTCCAGTATGCGCGGGCTTGAGTCCGTAGAATTATCATTCACTATAAGGACCTCATGGATGATATTATTCTCTTTAAGCACGCGTATGAGGTTTACGGTCACGCGCTCAAGGCAATCTTCTTCGTTATGCGCCGGTATGACTACGGATAGTTTCATATTTTTATCTCGAACTGAATGCTTAAAACTTCGCAAGACGCAAGTTGATACAAAGACACGAGACTCGTATAGATTCCCACCTCGTCTTCGCGAGGCACCGGAATATTCGAGCGTGCCGAAGCAATCTCAAGCTTACCTCGTCTTTGCGAGGCACCGGAATATTCGAGCGTGCCAAAGCAATCTCTGCTTTCCTCGTCTTTGCGAGGCACCGGAAGATTCGAACGTGCCGAAGCAATCTCATTCGAGCTAGTTTGAGATTGCTTCGGTGCGCTAGCTCTTTACGGCACCTCGCAAAGACGAGTAATTACAATTCCTCCTTCGTTCATCGTCCTTCGTTTTTCGTAACTAATCATCCGCCGGTCTATAGTCTCTAGTCTACAGTCTTCGGTCTATGGTCTATTTCGTCCTTCGTAGCTTACTAATCTGTGTATATCTCATTCCTTCTGCAAATAGAGCAAGCTTATAAAGAATGAGGAGAATATAGTCTGCAACCCTATGACCAGCAATGTGGTTCCCAGGATCGATTCCCTTATCCTGTGAAGCTCCCCAAACTGCTGGGAGAACCATTCAATGAAGACGAATAAAAGAATAATGAACCCTGTCAGGAAGATGCCCCCGCCAAGAATGAGGCCTTTTTCCAAATTAAAATGGCGCTGAACGGCCGTTGTCAGGGAATCGTATTTTATGAAACCCTGCATAATGGCAAAGGTATGCGCGAATACTCCTATGTTCATTATTTGGTATGAAAGAATCGATATAGCGCTCGCCAGTACCATAAGATGAATATCCCATGTGTGGCCCAAAAAAAGTATCGGGCCTTTCAAGAGAAAGAGAAGCGCCCCCATGCCCAGGACAAATCCTAGAATCCCGGGAACGAAATAGAGCCATACCGGACAATAGAGAAGCATGAATCTCATATGTCTCCAAGCATCCTGAAAAGGTTTTAGCTTAGATTCCCCTTCCCTGGTCAGATAAGTAATAGGGACTTCGCATGTCTTAAGATTGTTCATAAGCGCCGATACAACCATCTCCGTCGCAAACTCCATTCCCATGGTCTTTAGTTTCATCTTATGATACGCCTCGAGAGTGAACGCGCGCATACCGCAATGGATGTCGGAAAGCCTGGTCTTAAAAAAGAGTCTTGTAAGGCCGGAAAGTATGGGATTGCCGATATAACGGTGTGACCAATGCATGGCCTCCTTCGTTATAGTCCCGCGGAGCCTTGAGCCCATTACAAGATCGTAGCCTTTCTTTAGGGCTTCTAAGAACTTGGGGATCTCATAAAAATCATACGTGTTATCGCTGTCTGCCATGATTATATACTTCCCCTGGACGTTCCTTAGGCCTCTCAGATATGTTGCGCCATAACCACGTACCGGTTCCAGTACGACGATCGCCCCGAGAGACTGGGCGATATCACGGGACCGGTCTGTCGAGCCGTTATCCGATACTATGATCTCGCCGTTTATCCCCTCCCGGGCGAAGACTTCCTTGATCTTCGTTATGCACGTCCCAATTGCTTTCTCCTCGTTAAGGCACGGAAGCACTACCGAAACTTCGGGTTTGTTATTCATTTATTCACTCCTATTTATATTAGATTGCAGATTCCAGCTTTAAGCCGTAAGCTTCTCGCAATTTAAGCTTATAGCTTATGGCTTAGAACTTATAGCTTGATTTTTCAATAATTACCATACGATATTGAAGACCCTTATATATATATTCTTCTCCTCCATATCGATTAAAGGAGCGAAGTGCCGCAGGCCCGCTCCTTTGAAAAAATAGAGTCGCGCAAACATGCTGGCCGCAAGTTCCCGATCCATCATGATACACTTGTACGTGTCATCCTTTTTGAATACTACCGCTGAAAATATCACATTTGCATTAACGCTGGCGGTCTCACTGAAGGTGTTCCCGTCCAGAACAAATAAACTTCTCGGTATCTGGCCCGTGTTCGAGCCTATCGTTTTGTCTTTTGGATTATAAATAAAGTTGTTCCCAAAATAGATATTCCCGTCCTCCGCTTCCTGTCCGTCCACAAGCGCGGTATATACCTGCAATTTCTGTGAAAGCCATTCGTCCAGGTTCTTTGTCGAGATCAGGAAGACCTCCTGGTAGAACCTTTCGGTGTCGGCGGAGTAGCTGCCAAGCTTCCTCAGATGATCCATGATATAATCTTTCTCTTTGGAATCGAAAGTCTGTGCCATGTAGACCTTTGAAAAATCCCAGTTTCCCAGATAGGAGATGGCGGACATCTTATGGAGCATGGTATTCTCAACAACAAAACATGCGTTCGAGGGTCTGCTAAACAACATCCTCATTACGTTATCTACAGTCTCAGCCGACAAGAATTTCTCGAGCATCTGTTTGGCTTCTTCGTTCGGAAGCGGAATGACGGCTTCAAGCAACATGACAGCTTCAAGAGGATCTTTGATATGCTCATGTATTATATCGAATGCCTTGTTCCCTCCGTTATTCAACATCCTTAAAATACCAATAGCTTCGTTTTCGTTGTTTGTTAAGAGCGCCTTTGCCATCCAGTAGGCCTGGGGATTATTCTGGCTCTGGCCGTCAAAGATAACACGCCGCCTCGCGATCACCTTGAACCAATCCCCGAAATCCCACCATGAATTTATTATCGCGTCCTCAGGAGTCTTCTCCCGCATCGCGTTCAATACGCTGTACCATGTATCATTTATCAAAGGATAAAGGCTGGTTGCGGCCCTATGGCCGCCCCTTATGGATGAGCCCAATATCAGGATCACAACAACCAGAATTAATGCGACCCCAAAAATATTCTTTTCTGTTTTAAAATGAAGCTTCATGAATGTATATCGTTAACCTGCATTCGTCAACTAAAAGAAGACAAATACGATCGATCTTTACAAACGTTCGTACAATTCATTTAAAGCGCAGCCCAGCGCTACTCCTAAAGGGATAAGCAGGAAGACGAGAAATCTAACCCCCCTCATGCTTGCAAAGAACATAGTGAAGAACCAGATCGTCAAAATGACAAAGCTTGCGCGCTTAAAACCATCATATTTAGGGATAAGCAATGAGCGGATCAAGAGTACGAATAAACTTCCTACAGAAGCCGAAAATATCGGCATACCGCCCATCGATCTTGCGATACCCTGGATATCTACCTTCCGCAATTCTCCTACCGTATATAATACGTTGGGCCATATTATGGCGCTCAAAGGTTTGTTTAAGAAGAGTGCATACATAACTTGATTATACAGAGCCTCGATAGGCATAAAACCCGGAATGACCAGGATCCAGAGAAAGCTGGACATCAAAAAGACGGCCAGAGACGTTGCGTGCTCCTTAAGCAAATGGAGTTTCCCGTCTATAAGAGGCTCTTCTGCGGGTAAGTCTCCGTCCTTCATATGGGATCTCTTATTGCATAAGTATGCATAGGCAACGATCAAACTCGCCATAGCCAGAACTTCGTATATTATGATAACGATAAAGATGAACCACCAGTGCGTCCAGTTAAAGCAAAATAGCGCTACCCAGAAAGAGGAAAAAAAGACCCACATAAGCCTTCTCTTGAAGTGTGGGCCCGCGCTTCCCATGGCGTAGGTCCAGACAACCAATAGAGGGAATATCAGATTAAGAACGTCCTTGTCAAACCACCCCGCGCAGCTGCGATGCAAGAGCATAGGGGTCAATCCTATGAAGACGGAGCTGACCAGCGCGCCTATATAGCCACCCAAACGAAAAGAGTATAGGAAGAGTACGACAATGAATATAAACGAAAATAGTAACGGAACATAAAAGAGGAAAGTAAAGAGAGGTACAGAAATAAATATACTAAAAAGATTATAGATCCAGGCCGTAAAGTAATACAGAAATTGGTCCCAAACAAAATAGAATCCCCATGGGGCGAGCATATAAAGATCCCACTGTTTGCCATATATCACTTCGTCGCCCGGATGCCCGTACTTTACGACGTTCTCAACATACCTGCCCCAATGCCAGCAGTCCAGCTCGAATAGATAGGTCTGTCCTGACGGGTCCTGATACTTTTCCTTCAATTGCAGATAAATTTTATTTATCTGCTCCTCTATGGCGTCCTTGTTCTGTTTCTTGTATTCAGCGATCCTCGCCTTAAGTATCTTGTCCTTTGCTGTCGGATAGAATTTGGGAAATCTGGCCTGCACATCCTTCTTAGCGATGTCCGCTATGGAAGTATCTATAGCTTCTCTTGCGTTATTTTTAAGATGCAGGAAATTTATGGGATAGGCCCGAAAATAGATGTTCACAAGAATAGCAAAAGTTAAAGAGAGATAGAGAAGAATTCTTTTTTTCATAAGATTCCGCTTAAACCCGGGATAAGATAGTTCTTAAGCAGCGCCATCGGTTTCCGGCCTGGGGGCTTTCTTCTTAAGATTCTTGTGTGTTCGTAGCGCCGATTCAAGCAGGGTGAGAACGTCCTCGAAATTCTTACCCTTGTAAAAAACGCCCGATATTCCATAGTTCAAGATATCCTCCGTACCGGGGTCATTTACATAAGCGCTTATTACTATTACGGGAAGCTCTTTGTTAAATTGTCTGATGTGTCTGAGCGTCTCCATGCCGTTCATTACAGGCATGCGCAGATCTAAAAAGAGTATATCGGGTGTGTCCTCTTTTATTAGCCGTATCGCTGTCTCGCCGTCAGGGGCCTCCGAAACATCGTAGCCCTTTGACTTAAGCCAGAACGACATCATCGACCTGAAATCTGCCTCATCATCAACTATGGTCACCTTTATCTTCCTATCCATATATCACCCTCCGTAAGTTACATAAAGTTACATATATCTTTAATTAAGCGGCAATGTAAAAGCGAATCTCGTTCCTTTGCCTTTCTCGCTCTCTACCCATATGGTTCCGCCGTGAAGCTCCACGATCTCCTTGGCGATCGATAGCCCGATGCCTGTGCCGCCTATATCGGTTGCCGCTCTCTCTCCCGTCTGATAGAATTTATCAAAAACTTTGGGCAGATCCTCCTTATCTATTCCGATGCCGGTGTCTCTTACGCTAACCTCTATCTTCCCGCTATCTTTTCCCGCCTTCGCGCCGATCGTAACTATGCCTTCAGTCGGGGTAAACTTTACCGCATTGCCTATTAAATTTATCAAGACCTGTATCATCCTGTTCGAATCCACGTTAACTGTCGGTAGCCCGGGCTCTATATCCTTCTCAAGCTTAACGCCCTTACTCCCTGACCAGGCCACCAAACCATCTATAGAATCATTTATCACATTCTCTATGGGCGCTGGGACGGGTTTATAATCCATTTTGCGCGCCTCGAGTTTAGCAAGATCCAGAAGATCATTTATAAGAAATGATAGTCTCTTAAGGTTCTTCTGGGCCACAGTAAGGAATTGTTCCTGGGTTTCGGAGATCTCTCCGGCCGTCCTGCTAAGGATAAGTGTCACCGCCTTCTCTACGCTTAAAAGTGGGGTCCGTAGTTCGTGAGATACATTGGCTACGAATTTTGCCTTTAAGTTATCCAGCTCTTTCTGTTTTGTTATATCGCTTAAAACGGAGACCATGCCAACGGTCCGGCCGTTTGCATCCTCTATGACCGCGCTGCTTGCCCTTAATGTCCTTTTGGTCTCATCCTGCTGGCTGCTCAGTTCTATCTCTCTTTTTCCACCCTCGCCGGAATCCTTCGCCATGGATACGAGCTGCGCTTCTTTGAGGTTCTCTGTTATATGCTTACCTAACTTGTCCTCCTGGGATGAGCCTATAAGCTTCTCCGCCGCGGGATTCATCATAACGACCTTACCATCGTTGTCAACCACGACCAGACCTTCGGCAATGCTGTGAACGATGGCTTCGGTCTGCTTCTTCTCCACAAGTACCGTTTTGTACTTCTTCCACGCAACTTCGTTCTCTTTCTCTTTTTCGCTGATCATAGCATCGAATTTCTTACTGAGGTTCCCGGTCTTCTCCTTCGTTCTCTTGTCCACCTCTGAATTAAGGATATCGAGAACCTTTCTCGATATCTCTTGAGACTGGTGTTTAGATTCCGCCAGCTCTCCTAACGTACTCTCTATGTTCTCCTGCAGTGTCTTGTTCTCAAAGGAGTCGAGAACCGCGTATTCGGCCTTTCGCCTCTCTTCTTCCGCTCTTATCTTAGCCTGTATCGATAATCTGGTCACATGCACAAGCAGCACAGCGATCCCTATGCTTATGAGCGCCGCAATGCAATAGATAGAAATCATTATCAGATTCATTATATTATGTAGCCTCCAAATAGTAGCCTAATTTATAATGAATATTATCATATAATTTGACGTAATTCAAGGGGAGATGAGATTTTGTGATGGGTCAACCTTTAAACAGGGTCATCTTCACAAGGCTGATCGCCGCCTGCGCGTTGACAACAAAACGATTTAAGGTCTTGATCCTCAGTATCTGATGTACGATCTTTCCGGGCCTTAAATAGAATTCGCCGTAAGCCCGCTTTTGCCACTGCACCATATCAGCCGGCTCCAGAGACTCAAGCCTGTGGATGGGAGGCGTGTGGATCCCGAACTGATCGCGGTCTTCGGTAAGGATTAGATTTCTCGATTTTAGATAATCGTATACATCCGTTCCCGGATAGGGCTTTAGTATATGGAATTTCGCAACGTCCGGATCCATCCTCTTGGCGAAATCTATCGTCTGTCTTATAGTATCTTTAGTCTCGCCCGGGAGCCCAAAGATAAAGAATGCCCATGTTTCAAGCTTCATATCTTTTGCCAGAGCGAATATCTCTTCAACCTTCTCCAGCTTTATTCCTTTGCGCGCCTTATTAAGGACCTCCTGTGACCCTGACTCAACACCCAGGGCTATGCTGTAGGTCCCCATATCTTTCAGCGCTTTCATGATCTCTATATTCAAGAAATCGGATCTTATCCCATTGGGGAAGGCGAATTTCACCTTAAGGCCTCTTTTCAATATCTCATCCCTTATCTCGAAGACCCTCTTTTTGATCGTTGTAAAATTATCATCCCATATATGCACCTCTTTAGCGCCTATCCTGCGTACAAGATACTCTATCTCATCAACAACGTTTCCGGCGCTTCTGGTCCTGCACACCCTCTTAAAGATCTGATGGGCATTGCAATACGTGCACATTCCCGGACATCCTCTTGAGGTAAACATAGGGGCGGTCTTGCGGTACAGAGAATCCGGATAGGTGTAGACCTGCTTTTTGAAGAGATGCCTCGCGGGAAACGGCAGGGAATCCAGATCCTCTATAAGACCTCTCTTTGGAGTCTCCTCTATCTGACCCTCTCTTTTATACATCAATCCTGCGATCTTTGCGAAGTTCGCTGTGCTCCCTATATTGCCGGCGAGTTCCTTCAGGGTGATCTCGCCTTCCCCTATAACAACGACATCCACACAATCAAAATTTATAGTCTCCCTTGGTTCGATCGTAGGGTGGATACCGCCAAATACCGTAAGCGTGCCTGGGCTCTCTTTTTTAACAAGACGCGCCAGCTCTAATGAAGAAGACAGGGTGGGGGTGGTTGCTGTAAAACCTGCGATGTCATACTTTTGAAGTCTTATTACATCTTTGAAGTCATCCGGGCTGAGTGCCTCGGCATCTATATCTATGATGCGCACATTGTGTTTATCTTTTTCAAGGACAGCCGCTAGATATGCCAGCCCCATGTGGATCTGCACAGGGGCTTTTATCTTGCCGTACGCTACCTTCTGAGATGGGCTGATAAGAAGAACATTAGCCATATATGTTTATCTCCTATTTATAATTCGTGTCCAAATTAGCTTTTGTCATTCCCGCGAAAGCGGGAATCCAGACGAAACTCTCGCCTGGATCCCCGCTGGAGTTTAGACCGCAAGAGCGGTCCGGGGATGACATGTGAGAAAAAAAATCATGACAAAGTTTCGAATGTCAAAACGCTATTTCCGTCGATATGGTACAACTCATTTGGATACGACTGATTTACGGTAATTTAACCTTGGCTATAGAAGCTCCAGATCGGATCCCTTGGTCCAGCCCTGTTTCCCGTCTATACGTTTTATCTTCGTCCAGTCGTCCTTGGTCGTAATGACGATGACGCTTTCACCTTCGCTTAATGTAAAATATGTGGTAGCGCTTATGAATGGTTCGAATTTGGAGTCGGATCTCTGCGTTATGATAACCGCTCTCTTATTAATGACGATATCGCTTAACTTAGAAAAGAATATCGAGCTAAAGAGAACGAGCAAAATTAGAAGAGGCGCACCCGCATACATAAATATCTTCTTGGAACCCTTGGTTGCTATCGCCAGGATAATTGCCAGGGATAACAGAAAGTAAAGCGCTGAACTCATAATGGTAGCGGCGCTAAGAGTGAAGTGTCCGGCAAGATCTTTGAACGTACGCGCCGGCCATCTTTCGCCACCTGGGGCCGCAGGATCCTTAATGAATGATTCGGCATAGTATAAATTTGACTTGAAGTCCTCATCATTAGGCAAGATTCTACCGGCCCGTAAATAGTTTAAGATCGCTTTTCCGGGGGAACCGTGCTTAAAATAGGCGTTCCCGAGATTGTAATAGACCGGTCCGCTCTCCAGGCCCATCTCAAGGATCTTCTCATAAGAGAGTATAGCCTCTTCAAATTTCTCCTGGCCATAGAATTGGTTACCTTGAGAAAATAGAATGCGCGCCTCCGTCTCATCGCTTGAGCAAGCAACACCTGCAGGCATGAGTAAGAAAGCCAGGATCAAGGCCGCGCATATTCTATTCTTCATACCTTTGCTCTTTCTAATTTATCAACGATCTCTTCAAGAAGCTTAAGTGTCCCGGCCATATCGCCTTTCGTGATGCTAGAAGATGCGTAGCGCGCCATGTCGCAATTATTAAAACACTCTCTTATCTTGTCAAGGGTTTCGGTATTAACGCCGTTATATTGAAGGGTCTCGACTACACTCGATGTTATACCGGCTGTAGGGAGATGAAATTTATCGCCGATATACTCCTGCAACGTCTTAAAGACTGCGTCGAAAAATATATCGGGTGTTTTTGAACCGAGCGCGCGCCGTGCCTTACGAAGATTCTTCTTTGCCTTTCCGGAAGCGCGCAGCCGCCTGGCATAACGTATATCGGTATTTAAGCGATCCTTTCTTCTTTGAAGTATCAAAACCGATACGATAGCAAGGATAGGCGCAAATTGCATGACTTTAAACAGGCTATTCTCATACAGGTACTTCCCTTTTGGCTTCAGCCTGCCGGGTGAATCTTTTATAAAAATTATATCTCTGCCAAGGATCTCTCTCCTGTGAATGGCTCTCGATATCCCTTCCGGTGTCTCAAATATCTTTAACGACTCGCCTGCGGGAAGCGGCTCTACCTCTATCGGGATCGGACCCGCTTTTGTTATCTTATATTTTCCGGCTCTTGTATCAAAATAACTGAAGCTAACCTCCGGGATCTCTTCGATAGTATCCTTCTTTGGTATTATCACCTGCTCAAATACCTTCCCGGTCTGATCCTGCCTTGCTTCGGGCTGGTAAATCTTAAAATCGTCTCCGAACTCGAGGGTCGGAGGCGTTACTGTCTTAAAATTTCCCTTACCTGTAACGGTCATTCTTAACGTTATCGGGTCGCCAACTTTAACTTTTTTTGGATCCGCCTTTAAGCTAAACTCATAATCTCCGAGCGCCCCGTTAAAGTCAGGCGGGATGCCTTCCTGAGGCAGGGGAACGATGGTTACAGGTGTATCCTGCGATGTAAGTGTTAGGGGGTACTTCTCCGCGCCGCCGGTAAAGAAGCTGTCGAAGAAGTCATCATCGAAGAATCTGGACCGCTGCCGTCTACTGTTCTTTGCAAGCAGATTGCATTTAATTTCGGCAGGACCCAGTTTGAGCTCACCGGGACGCATCCCAAAGATATTGGTATTAAGCTCTATCACATTGTAAGCGATGTTACCGATGACCTCCCTATACTGCTTGGGTTCCGGGAATTTGTCCACGGAGAAGCCCTCGTGCAATAACACAGGGTACTGTACATCCCGTATATCCAGCTGGTTTATGTAGAGTTTAACAGTTACCGGTATTATCTCATTTACGTATGCCTTTCTCTTGCTAACCTCCATGGTGAGAAATAATCTGTCTTTTAAACCCTCCGCCTGGTCGTTAGCGCCGTTTCCTGGCGGGCTCGACGCTGGCTCTTTGAACGGACCCGAAACAACCTGTATAGGTATAGG
Source organism: Candidatus Omnitrophota bacterium (assembly GCA_043817155.1). Classification (GTDB taxonomy): domain Bacteria; phylum Omnitrophota; class Gorgyraeia; order JABMRN01; family RBG-13-46-9; genus JBDRHE01. The sequence goes on from JBDRHE010000012.1 coordinate 39,018, forward strand.
ATCCGAATTATAGGTCTTGCCATTATAGTAGACAGAGAGGGGCGGTATCGAGAAGTCCCCGGCTTCCAGCGGAAGTAAGGCATAGCTGTGCGTAATTGAGCTGGATACCCTTCCGTTTACGATCGACATGCGCGTAGACGGCCCCAAATATCTCCAGTTGAATCCGCGGATATCAGGCAGATCCAGTCGCCCTACATCCTGAGTGCCGTAAAAAGTGAAACTTAAGTTGGCGATCGTGCCCAGAGATATCTTATTCTTGTCAACCGTGACCTCGAAACGGACATCTTCAGCGTGACACTCTGTGGCATATAATGAAAGATAAGCGATGCATAGCATAGAACACATAGCTCGAAGCAATCTAAGTTTGTCATTCCCGCGCAAGCGGGAATCCATGGATGAACTCTCTACGAGTCTACTCTGGATCCCCGCTTTCGCGGGGATGACAGAGGAAAGAATTACCTTCTTCTTCGTTATTTCGATCATGCTACCAGTCCTTCAAGACTTCGGGTAACCCGCGGGTCTCGATCTTCTCTTTATATAGACCCTTGGGCTCTTCTTCGTGCCTATAATTCTCTAAAAGCATCGATGCCTCTTCTTCGGACATCTCCTTTGGACTTTGCCCGCCTGTCGGATTTCCATTCTCGTCTGTCCTATTTTGATCCCGCTGCCGGGGCTTGTCACTTTCGGATCTATCTTCCGGCTTTTGGGGTTGGTCCTGCTTCTCCTCTTCCTTTTGCTCTTCGGCCTCCTGACTCTGGTCTTCTCTTCCCTTCTCCTGGTTCTCCTCTTCTCCGGAAGGCTCCTTCTCTTTATCGGTCTTTGGCTCTTGGCCCCGGCCATCCTGGCTTTCGGACTCTTTGTCTTCCTTCTCTTTTTCTTCGGGCTTCTCTTTCTTCTCCTCTTCGGTCTTCTTCTCTAAACGTTCGAGCTCCTTCTTCACGAATTCGTAATTATATTTCGCGTCTTCGTCTTCGGGATCCAGGACCATTGCGCGCTCATAGTGTTTGAGCGCGCGTTTTAAAAGGCGTATTGCCTCTTCCAAATCGGACTCTTCCTTGCCAATGCCATACTTGTATTCGGCGTTCCCCATATTGTAGTTCGCCGTCTGTTCGAGCGTCTCTTCGTCGGAGACAAGAGACTTCTCAAAATGGTTTACAGCAGCCTCATAATCTTCTGTTTTGTATAAGGCGGCTCCCAGATTGAAATTTACGATATCGGAATCGGGCAAATCTAAGAAGGCTTCCTCATATTGCTTGAGGGCATCTTCAAACTTGCCTTCATTATATAATACATTTCCCTTTTTTACTTCTCTTTTCGCTTTCGATGCCGCGAAGCACAGTGAGGTAGAAAAAAATAATATTATTACAACTATTACGATTTTTCTCATATGCGCTTTCGATCGGTTATGAATGGTCCCACAAGAAGGAGCATAAAAGCAACAGCCAAAGGTATCTGGAATCGTTCAAAGTATAGTTTGTACATCTCGGCTTTTATCTCTCTCTTCTCCATCCTGGCGAGCTTCTCCTCATAGATAAGTTCAAGACCGAACTCCGCCCCGCCCGACTGTACGTAAGCTCCGCCGGTCGTAATGGCTATCTTCTGAAGGATCTCTTCGCTCAATCTGGATTTCACGACATTCCCTTCCCTGTCCTTCAAGAACATTCTCTTCCCGCCTGCGTCAACGACCTGGATGAGTTCTCCGTCTTTAGTCCCTATCCCTATACAGAATATTTTAATGCCGGCCCTCCTCGCTCTCTCCGCCAGGGCCTCCACGTTACCCTCGTGGTCCTCGCCGTCTGTGATGATAACGAGAACCTTGTATTTATTATGCCCGCCTTCATAGCTCTTCATAGCGACCTCTATGGCCCGGTATATTGATGTGCCGCCATGCGGTATAGTCTCTACGCTTAGATCGTTCAGCGCGAGCAGAAAACCGCTATAATCTACGGTTAGGGGGCACTGTAAAAATGCAGTGCCCGAAAACGCTATAAGACCTACCCGGTCGCCCTGCAACCTCTTGACGAGATCCTTAACGGCCAATTTCGATCTCTCCAATCTGTTTGGCCTTACGTCGCTGGCCAGCATGCTCTTTGACGTATCGATGGCAATAAGAATATCCAGACCGCTGCGCTTTACCTCCTGCCACTTAAATCCCCACTGGGGACGCATAAGAGAGAGAATGGAAAAACCGAGCGCAAAGACAACGACCACAAGTCTTATGGTCTTTCTCCTGAAGTCTACCGAAGAAGAGAGCTCTTTTAGCAAGTCGGGTTCGGCAAATCTCTGCATGATCCTTCTTCTGTTCCGCTCGGCCCAGACAAAAAATAGGATCAGTATAAAAACGATCCAGAAGTAATGCGCGTAGTAACTTGCCGCGAATCTCATATTCTACCCCTATTACGTCTTTGCGAGGCACCGTAAGATTCGAGCGTGCCGAAGCAATCTCGTCGAGCTAGTTTGAGATTGCTTCGGTGCGCTAGCTATATTACGGCACCTCGCAAAGACGAGTAATTACGAATCGTCCGTCGTCCGTCGTATATCTATGTATCTCATTTCTATCTTGCAACCTTAAGCAACATCAAGAAACTTTATGAAACCTTAAGAAACCTTCTTGCTCGCATTAGTCTTCAGTCTCTAGTCTTCAGTCTATGTTACTATGGCAATCTCCGCAATATAGTGTTCGACAGGAGAACTTCCAGCAGTAAGAGCGCGAGTCCTGGAACCAAAAATATACCGAAGAGCTCTTCGTATCTCTTAAATCCGGTCTCCTCAACGGCTGTCTTCTCTAACGCGTCTATCTCTTTATAGATATCCTTTAAAGACTCGGTGTCGGTCGCTCTAAAATACTTTCCGCCTGTCTTATCTGCTATCTTTCTTAAGGTATCCTCGTCTATCTCGATCTTTACATTCTCATAGACTACCTCTCCCCAGGGAGTGCGCATAGGGTATGGGGCCATTCCTTTATTACCCGCGCCAATGGTATAAACCTTTATTCCCATAGCCTTCGCCGCTTCAGCGGCAGTAAGCGGGGACATCTTACCTGCATTATTTATCCCGTCTGTCAGCAGTATAACGATCTTGCTTTTGGCTTCTGTGCTTTCGAGTCTGCTGAGTGATGAGCTTATTGCTGAACCGACCGCTGTACCGTCTTCTATAGAGCCGATATTCACGCGCTCCAGGTTTCTGATCAACCAGTCGTAATCCAGCGTAAGGGGGCATACTGTGTACGCGCGGGCAGCAAAGGCTATCATTCCTATGCGGTCACTCTTCCTTGCTCTTATAAAATCTTCAACGACTCGCTTTACCACCTCAAGCCTGTTTTGGCGCATTCCATTTATCTTAAAGTCTTCCGCCAGCATGCTACCTGAGGCATCAATGGCAAGAACTATATCGATGCCCTCGGCATAGACCCTTGTCTCTTCGGATACGGCCTGAGGCCTGGCCAGAGCAAGTAGCAAAAAGAATAATACTATCATTCGTAAATAGATCAGATTATTTGCGATCTTGATCTTAAGTGTTGCCGCATAACCCTTCACAAGCTCTCCTGAAGAGAACCTGAGACCCGAGGGACGCTCTCTTCTCTTTTCGATATATAGAAGGAGAGCGATGACCGGGAAAAATAGCAGGACCCATATATTGCTGAATATCATTTTACTAAAACCTTATCCGTTTCATCATCAAGAGTTCTCGTCTCATCGACAAACTTCCTTCCCGCGCCGAAGCTTTCACCCATCTCGGATTCTGTGGGACCGTACTTTGCAAATTTCACTATATCGCAAAGATTTAAGAAATCCTTGAGCAACTTCTTATGCGTATCGGATAGCTCATGCGATGCTTTAAGAGAGAAGAGGAATTCTTCAGTAGTCATCTCGGGGGCCTTGATCCTGAACCTACCCTCTATATAGTTCCTCACGATAACGGAGAGTTCATAATAGTATTCTTTGGTCTTACCTAGAGCCGGCAGGTTCTTCTTCTTCAGCGCTTCCAGCGCTTCATACGCGATTATGTGCGGGGGTTTGGGCGGCTCTTCGGTCCTGGCTCTCCTCTCCTTTGCTATCCTATACAGGCGGCTTCCCAAAAAGATGATAGATAGAAGAAGAAGCGCTCCTATCAGAATGAATAGGAGAAGGAAACTTGTTTTAAAGTATACGGGCGGTTTGATATCCCTGATACCGTCCGCAAATACGATCGATGGCATCCTACGTGCGCCTTCTCTTCCTTGCTTTGAAGAACCTTATCAGCTCTTTAGTGTATGGTATATCCGTCTTAACGTCTATATTGTCGACATTAACGGAGCGCAGCATCTTTTTGCGCGAATCGATCCTTCGTATCGCATCTTCCCTGTACTTTTTCCTTAAACTGCTACGGCCCGTATCTATGGTGAAGCGATCTTGAGTCTCTGCATCATCAAGTTGCGCTATCCCGATATCCGGCAGATCCATCTCCCTGGGATCGGTTATGGTGACCGCTACGATATCGTGCCTCTTATTGGATATCGATAGGGTTCTTTTGAAATCTCTATCGAAGAAATCCGATATAAGAAAACTGATCGTCCTTCTCTTTGTTACGCGGTTCAAATATCCGAGGGCCGATGAAATATCAGTGCCCTTGCCGCTCGGTTTGTAATATAAAGCTTCCCTTATCACCCTTAGGACATGGCGAAGACCTTTCCTGGGAGGTATGAACTTCTCTATTCTATCTGTGAATATTATGAGGCCCACCTTATCGTTGTTCTGTGTTGCCGAAAATGCAAGCACCGAACAGAGCTCGGCGGCAAGCTGGCTCTTTAGCTGCTTGACAGATCCGAAGTGGCAGGACGCTGAGGCGTCGAGAAGAAGCATAACGGTAAGTTCCCTCTCTTCCACAAACTTCTTCACGTATGGATGTCCTGTACGCGCGGTAACGTTCCAATCGATAGTACGTATCTCGTCCCCTGGCAGATACTCCCGCACCTCATCGAACTCCATGCCCCTGCCCTTGAAGACGCTCTGGTATTGCCCGGCAAAGACATCGGTCACCATCCGCGAAGTCGTTATCTCTATGTTCCGTATCTTTTTAAGAATTTCTTTAGGTATCATTGCTCTAACTCTCTATCCTGTCACCAGAACGCCAGGTCACCACGTCACTCGTTAACGGAAGATTCACACGCTACGACGGACGATTAGTTATTGCCCCGTCTTTGCGAGGCACCGGAATATTCGAGCGTGCCGAAGCCCCGCCGCATGCTTCGCATGGCGGGATCCCGCAATACGATAGTAACGGCGGGACAATCTCAGCTTCCCTCGTCTTTGCGAGGCACCGATATATTCGAGCGTGCCGAAGCCTGCCTGCCCGAAATATACTGGCAGGCAGGCAATCTCATTCGAGCTAGCTTGAGATTGCTTCAGTGCACTCGTTATATTACGGCACTTCGCAAAGACAGACTTAGTAAGATTGCTTCCTCCTTCGCCACATTGCATTCGCGTGTGGCTTCGGAGAGACAAGTCGGTGCGCTAGCTATTTACGGCACCTCGCAAAGACGAGTGTAGGACAAATCGTCCTACGTCCTTCGTAGCTTACCCGTCCGTGCCTATGGTACTTCCACCTCTTCGAATATGCGTTTTACTATATCCTCCGATGTCTTCTCTTCGGCTTCCGCTTCATAGCTGATTATCACCCGATGCCTTAAGACATCCATACCGATGCTCTTAACGTCCTGCGGGGTTACATAGCCTCTGCCTTGACTGAAGGCGTAAGCTTTTGCGGCTACAGTTAAATATATACTGGCGCGTGGTGAAGCGCCGTATTGTATAAGACCGCTCAGATCTTCAAGCTTGTAATCTTTAGGAGCCCTGGTGGCAAAGACTATATCGAGAATATATCTCTCTACCTTTTCATCCATGTAAATATCGTTCACTACCTTCCTTGCGCGGAGAATATCATCGGGGCCCACGACCGCTTTTACCTCGATCACTTTATCCGTAACGCCCATGCTCTTTAGGATCTTATGCTCCTCTTCTTTGCTCGGATAACTGATATTCAGTTTGAACATAAAGCGGTCGACCTGCGCTTCGGGTAGCGGATATGTGCCTTCCTGTTCTATGGGATTCTGAGTTGCCATTACAAGGAATGGGTCATCCAGTTTGAATGTATTGCCGCCTATCGTCACCTGGCGCTCCTGCATCGCTTCCAGTAGCGCGCTCTGTACTTTTGCCGGGGCGCGATTGATCTCGTCTGCAAGGATCATATTCGCGAATATCGGGCCCTTCTTTGTGGTAAACTCCCCGTCTTTAGGATTATAGACGAGCGTACCAATTAGATCTGCCGGCAGCAGATCGGGGGTGAACTGCAGTCTCTGGAATTTCGTACTTATTGCCTGGGAAAGGACCTTGACCGATAATGTTTTGGCAAGTCCCGGAACGCCTTCGATCAGTATATGCCCGTTGGCGAGTAGACCTACCAAAAGCCTATCGATCAGATACTTCTGCCCTATTATAACCTTGCCGATCTCTATCTTAAGGGCTTCTATAAATGCGCTCTCTTTCTTGACCTTCTCATTAATAGCCGTTATACCCTGTGACATGACCACCTCCATATATTGTTCTTATATCAGTCTCATATATGCATATTGTACTTATATTATATTTTTTTTCAAACATTTTATAAAAAGACTTTGTTCCAAGCCGGGTCTGGCCAGACCCGGCTTGGAATCAGTTTATAAAAAAATAGCGCAAGTTTTAACCTGCGCTATTTTTTAACACAATTAGATTATTTACGCAAATTACTTTTTAGACTTCTTGCAACTCTTCCAGATCTCCTTCATCTTATCCTTCTGCTCCTTCGTGATCAGGCCTTTAAGTGTTGCGTACGAGCCTACCAGGAGTTTCGCATTCTCTTTCTTAAGATCGTACTTCTTATCGATCAGTTTATCGATATCCACTTTATTTATCACGTCCTCGTGCATCATCGCATCTATGTCTAGCGCCACCACCTCGATCTCGGCTTTCTTCAGGATGAGATCCCTCTTTGTCTTAAGCTTAATATCCTTTATCTTGCTTACCTGCTCATCGGATAACCCGAGCTCTTCTGCATTGCTCATTAAGAAATGGGCCTTCTCGTAGAACTTCTCGCTTAGGCCATCCTTCTGGGTCCGGCCCTTACCATGTCCGCACGAAGACCCGCCTTTAGAGCCTTCATAAGCCAGCACATTACTTGCCAAAGCTAAACAAAGCACTACGGCGAACAACATCTTCTTATTCATTTGCCAACCCTCCTTCTGTCTTTTCCTGTCTTGCAAGCACCTTTCTCTCTTTCGAATCAAAATAGATCTCCGATACGGATGAACACTTATACTTTGCAATTATGTAACTTGTGAAATCCTCTAAGGAGGCCTCATTGGTCTCTTTCAGTTTGCCGTTGTCGAACCAGAGATACCGGCCATCTTTCTCGAAAGCACAAATTGCGTGCCCACCAAGCGGTAGTCTACTGATTATAGCACTAATTCCATCGATTGCCAATGCCTTAGATTCATAACCTAAATTCCATTTGTGTAACTTAAGGCAGATGGCTACGGCGTGGCCTTGAAGACAGAAAATTTTGTGCGCGAACGAAAGCAATTGAGTAAAGCCGCCGGAGGCGGCGAGAAATATTAAATACACCAATTGCAGTGAGCCACAAAATTCGTCTGAAAGGCTGCGCCGTAGCCATCTGACAAGTTGAATTTACACAGACTATTATACGCTACCGTCGACCTGGTACTTCTAACCTGTTTAGACCTGTCAAGTTAGAATAGATCTATCCTAATACTGTTCCTGTTTCTATTGGATGTCCTCTCAAAAAGCTGGCTATGTCCATTCTCTTTCCGCCCTCGAGCTGTACCTCTTTGATCAAAAATAGGCCCTTCCCGCATGCGACCATAACAGCTTCATTTCGCACATCGACAACGAGCCCCGGTTGCGTCTTCTGATGGGATGGAAGCACATCAGATCTCCATATCTTCAATATCTTATTGTCATGCAGGGCGTACGCGCAAGGCCAGGGAACGAGACCCCGCACAGCATTGTGCAAAACGCTAGCATCCTCTTCCCACTTTATCTTGCCGTCCTCCTTCTTTAACTTCGGGGCGAATGTTGCTTTCGTCTTATCCTGCCGTTTAAACCAGATCCTATCCTCTTTTATGAATCTTACAGCATCAAGCAACAAGATGGACCCTAATTTTGAAAGTTTGCTTCCGAGAGTGTCAGCCGTATCCTCCCTATCTATAATAACCTTTCTTTGGAGAAGTATGTCGCCGGCATCCATCATCTCATTCATCCTTATTATTGAAAGTCCTGTCCTTGTCTCCCCCTTCAATATCGCCCAGTTAATCGGAGCGGCGCCCCTATACTTTGGAAGAAGCGAAGGATGTAGATTGATCGAGTAGGTCCCGGGTATATCCAGTACCTCCCGGGATAGGATCTGCCCAAAAGCAACAACGACAAATAGATCCGCATTGAGCGCCTTCAAAGTCTCCAGGAATGGCTTGTCCTTAACATCTTCCGGTTGGTAGATCTCAATATTCTTATTAGCTGAAGCTGCTTTTTTTACAGGCGTCTGGGCTATCTTAAGATTTCTCCCTTTTGCCCTGTCCGGCTGAGTTACAACAGCTATAACTTCATGGTATGAATTTAAAAGCCTCTCCAGGGAAGGCGCTGCAAACTCTGATGAACCGAAGAATACTATTTTCATTTTTTCCTTTTTTTTGATGGCATCATTTCACAATGACATCGGATCTACATCAACAGCAACAAATACGCCGGCCGGCCTTCCGCACTTAAGAAGCGCCTTACTGAGTTCGGCGCACATTATACTTCTATTCTTTCCTTTTAATAATATATTCCACCTAAAATAACCTCTCACTCTTGATACGGGAGATGGAGCCGGTCCCAACACTTCTATGCCCTTGCCTGCGATCAGTTTCATCAATTCTTTATCCAGGGATCTGGTCATATCGTGCGCAGCATCGATAGTCCTCTTTTCATTGCGGCCGCGAAGCGTAAGTCTTATCATGTGCGTAACAGGAGGAAATGCCAGCTCCTTCCTCGATTTGATCTCTTCGGAATAGAACTTATCGTAATCATGTTTCGAGGCAGCCAGGATCGCGTAATGTTCAGGCGCATAGGTCTGTATAATGACCTCTCCGCCATCAGCGCCTCTTCCTGCGCGTCCGCCGACCTGTGTTAAAAGATTAAATGTTCTTTCGCTTGCCCTGAAGTCCGGCAGATTCAAGGTTACATCCGCATTTACAATGCCTACGAGGGTAACTTTCGGGAAATCGAGCCCCTTGGCTATCATCTGGGTTCCCACAAGAATATCTATCTTGTGGTCCTTGAAATCTCCCAGTATCCGCTCATGGGCGCCTCTTACCCTTGTCGAATCTGTATCCATGCGGGCAATTCTGGCCCCGGGAAAGATACGGGCAATTTCGCTCTCTACCTTCTCGGTGCCGATGCCAAAGTATTTCATATAAGAGCTGCTGCAATGCGGGCATATATCCGGGGGCGATATGCGGTAATTGCAATAATGGCATAAGAGCTTCTTTGTTTGATAATGATGGACCAGTACGCTATCGCACCTTTTGCACTTTAATACTAATCCGCATTTTTTGCAATTTATATATGTCGAAAAACCTCTGCGGTTCAGGAATATCATAATCTGCCCATTACTATTTAGAGCCCTCTGGATACTGTCGATAAGAACTCTTGAGAACATGACTATATGCTTCCTCGTAGCAAGCTCCATACGCATATCCACGATCTTAGCTTTCGGCAGCTGCCTGTCATCGATCCTCTTTGTAAGTCGTACGAGTTCCAACTCTCTCTTTTTAGCCAGATAGTAAGTCTCGAGTGACGGCGTTGCGCTTCCCAGGATCACCGGAGAATTGCAAAGCCTGCCTCTCATCAAAGCAACATCCCTTGCATGGTATCTGGGAACATCCTCCTGTTTATAGCTCGTCTCGTGCTCTTCATCTACAATGATAAGTCCCAGGTTCTTGACGGGGCTGAATATTGCCGAGCGCGCGCCGATTACGATCTTTGCTATGCCATCCTTGATCCTCTTCCACTCCGCATACTTCATCGAACCCAATAACTGAGAATGCACTACCGCTACAAGGGGCCCGAAACGCTCCTTGAAACGTCCCACAGTCTGCGGTGTCAGGGCTATCTCCGGCACAAGAACAATGCTCGATCTGCCGCGCTTCAGAACCTCCTCTATCGCCTGAAGATAGACCTCCGTCTTGCCGCTAGACGTGATACCGTGAAGCAAGAACGTCCTATATTCCTGGCTCTCTATTTTTACCAGAACGGTCTTAAGGGCCTCTTTCTGCTCGCTTGTTAGTGAGAGCGGCAACGAACGAATGTGCGCCTCCCGGTCTTCGCCTCCGGGCTCATTTCTTGCGGGATATTCTCTCTTTCGCGCCTTTACGGACACCTTGCCCTTCTTCAGTACACTTGGAACCGTGGCAGCTATCGCCTGGCCTAGCGAACACATATAAGTCTCCGCAACCCACTTGCAAAGTTCCAGCATAGAGAGAGAAATGATAGGCTCGGAGTCTATGACACTCTTAACTGGCTTTGTATCCTCTACTTCCGTAGAATCTGCAAAACCAACAACATAGCCAACCCTATCTTTGCGTCCGAACTCAACCCATACCCGCTTACCAATTTCGATCTCCTTCTTGACCGATCCGGTTATGCTGTAATGAAAATTCTTGTTCATCGGAAGGGCGATGGCGATTTCGGCGAACTTAGGGTCTTTCATGTTTGTCATAGATTGCAAATGAGATCGACTGGAGGCTCTTCTCCACCATCGAAATCTCTTTCTCTAAAGTAACTTCCGCGTTTAAAATATTCTTAAACAACCTGAAAAATCTATATCCGGCATCGGAATTTGTGAGTATCACGTCCAGTCTCTTCTTCTCCTTTTTCTTCCATAACTTATACAGGGCGATAAGACTGAAGAAGAGACGCGGATAAATGAAGAATCTTATGCCTTCATGGTCGATAAGTCTCAGTTTCTCTTTGGATCCGCCGCTTGTAAATATCCACGCCTGATGCCCCAGCTTCACTATCCTGTTTATGCACAAAGAGATCCTGCCCGCCGCCTCCTTATCCTTTTCCGGATACAGTACATAAGCCACTCTCAGCTGCCTGCCCCACTTTGCCACAAATCTTTGTTTATTCTTTTCAAAAATATTTTCCCTATCTTCTATCTTATCAAAACTCAAACGATCCTTATGAAATACGAAAGATGCCTTGGACCTTATCGACCTATAGCCGATTTTTTGAGCTCTTTTACAAAAGTCTTTTTCTTCAAAATAGCCCATACCGTAAACTTCGTCAAAACATACGATCTTTTCCAAGATCTCTCTCTTTATTAACATACAGAATCCCCTGCACGATTCTAATTCCTGCCATTCTTTCCTTTTTCCATCAGGCCGGCTCTTTCCGAAAACATTGCTTGTTGGGTTGGCTATCCCCATATCATCGCTTCCGGATTCTATGGTCTCAATTAAAAACATCAACCAATTATCTGTAACATAAGCGTCGTTATTAAGAAGACAGACGTAGGGGGCTTTTGAATGGGCTATGCCCTGGTTTATGGCTTTTACAAAACCTAAATTATGCTCATTTCTCAATAGTTGCAGATTATCGGATTCCTCCACCAGTCGATCAAGGTATATCCTTGTAGGTTCTAAACTGCCATTATCGATTATGATAAGATGGTAGGGGTGGTGTGTAAATTTTTTTACAGACTCGATGCATTCCCTGGTTGACTCCAGCTCGTTCCAAACAGGAATAACTATATCACACTTCTTCATATATTTATTATAGTCTCGTTTAAGATAATAAATCTTGTGGGACGGGATTGTTGGAGCGCTTTTCCGCGGCTTTTATGCCCACGCTCATTGTTGCTCCTTCAATAAAACCTTTCGTATCTTCTTCATGTCTTCCCAGACAAACTTCTTGCCGTCCGGGTTTCTCAAAAGATATGCCGGGTGGAAGGTAGGCATAACCTTGGTTCCGTGATAGTCGCAGAACTTGCCACGCAATTTGGATATCGGTTCCTCGCTTCTCAGAATGGTTTGGGCCGCAAATTTGCCCAGGGCGCAGATAACCTTCGGCCTTATAAGCCCGATCTGTTTAACAAGATACTCTTCGCATATCAATATTTCGGCCGGAAGAGGGTTCCTGTTGTTCGGGGGCCTGCACTTTAAAACATTGGCTATGAAGACATCATCTCTCTTAAGTCCTATAGACTCTATTATCTTGGTGAGAAGCTGGCCCGCTCTACCCACAAAAGGAAGCCCCTGAAGATCCTCTTCCCCGCCCGGTGCCTCACCAACGAACATAAGTTTAGCATGAACGTCTCCGGCACCAAAGACAGCATTTGTCCTTGTCTTGCAAAGATCGCACTTTGTGCAGGCGAGAACCTCTTTCTTCAAGCCGATAATGCCCCCGGGAGATCTATTCTCGCCCCCGGAAACGATAAGCTCCTTCGTCCCCGCAAGCTCTTCAAGCTCTATATGTCTCTTTATTGATGCTATTATCTCCGTAAGTTCGTGCTCCATATTTAGTATATACCTCCGCGTGTTAAAAGTTATGTCATCCCCACCCCCTCTCCCCACTCACGCGGGGGTAAACTGCAGCGGGGATCCATCCCACATGTCATCCCCGCGGAAGCGGGGATCCAGACGTGTATCTTTCTAATTCATTTGTCATTTCCGCCTGGATTCCCGCTTTCGCGGGAATGACAAACTGTTGGGCAAGTTTATTGAGGGTCTGAAAGTTTACTGAATTACTCATCATCTACACCTGCTCTTCTAACCTTCAATATTTTATATAAGGTTCGCGATCGTCTCTGCGGCAAAGACCTTCTTCATCCGGCTTACTCGTTTCGTCATAGACGCAGCACTATTTCGCATCGTCCTGACCTGCGTTATGGTAGAGAGAATATCGTCAACCCCTCTTGCCTTAAGGCCGACTCCCATATTTATAAAAAGGTCAGCATTCCTCTTCTCCTGTCCGGGTATCGGTCTTATGAAGATAGAAGGCAGATCTTGGGCAAGGGCCTCCGTTATGCTTATCCCGCCTGCTTTGCCTATGTAAACATTTGAAGCCGCCATCAGTTCATCGATGTTATCTACAAAACTGAAGTTTAAAATGTTGATCCTGCTATCCGCTTTAAACGACTCTACTTTCTTGTATAGATCCTTATTATGCCCACAAACGGTGATCACGGTTATGGGGAAATCTGACCGGTTTAATTCTGTCAACAACCCAAACATGGGACCCATTCCGTAACCGCCTCCCAGGAGAAGCGCTGCAAATGAGCCACTGGGGATCCCGAGCTTCTTCCTGATCGCATCTTTATCGTGTTTAATACAGAATTTCGTCGCTACCGGTATGCCGGTGACTATTACCCTATCCCGGCTCACCCGCCACTTCTTCTGCAATACCCGCCGAGTCTCCTGGTGAGCAACAAAATACGTATCAACACCGCTTGATATCCAGAAGGAATGCGGCATATAGTCCGTGATCAGATTTATAACTCGGGTCTTTAGACCGTATCTTTTCCCGGCGTAATAACATACATCCGCTACCATGAAGTGCGTCGCCACTACAACATCCGGCCTATAATCCAAAAGGTAGCTGATGAATTTCCTGCTATTTATCACATGAAGCAATCTTCGCAAGCGATAGAATATAAGGTGCAAAAGCTTAATATCTGACAGGTAATATAATAATCCCCATAGAAAAATTAATCTGTTTATTAAGAGCAAATATGCGGCCGGGTAGGCCTTTCCGAACAGGTGATCTGTGTAATCAAGCACATCGACAAGCCGAACGTCCACGTTCTCATGATCGCGCTTGATCGCCTCATGAATTGCCTCGGCAGCTTTCTTGTGACCTATGCCGGCTGTAGCGTATACTATTAAAACCTTCTTATTCATCAAAAGAAATCCTTATTGGCATTTACCCAATCTATGAGCCTGTCGATACCTTGCTCTACAGGCACGCTGGGACTCCATTTCAGCGCCTTCTTGACCTTGGCGATATTGGATATGTATACCTTCTGGTCACAGGGTCTCCACTTATCGTATTTCAGCTCGATCTTCTTGCCCGTTTTGGACTCTATGATCTCAACGAATTCGAGAAGCGACATGGTATTGTCCGGGCCACCACCGATATTAAAGACTTCCACTCCTATATCCGATTTTACGAAGGCATCAAACGCAGCCACCAGGTCATCGGCATAAAGAACGTCTCTTACCTGCTTACCATCTCCGTAAATGGTTACGGGCCTGCCCTTTATGCATGATATGATAAAATGGGCTATCCATCCCTGGTCCTCAAAGCCGAATTGCCGCGTACCATAGGTACAGCTCATCCTGAAGATGCCTGTCTTTATTCCGTATGTATGACCATACTCCTGAGCATAAATATCGCCTGTGTATTTACTGGCGCCGTAAGGCGTGTGAGCCGTCAGATCAAGATTGAAGCTTTCGTCGATCGAGTCGATACCGCTAAAGCAGTATCTCTTCTCTTTTTCAGTTAATGGTATATTGCTCACATTTTCCCCATAGACCTTATTGGTCGAACAATAGATAAAGGCTGCCCCCGGGCTTCTGGTTCTCATGCATTCAAGCACATTGAATGTACCAAACGCATTTATCGAATAGTCCTCACCCGGATTCTCAATGGAGTAACCTACGCCCGGCTGCCCCGCCGTATGGATGACAAGATCTAGATCTCTTGTTATAACCTTCTCCAGGTCTTTGACTTCTCTTACATCGCCCAGAACCCTTGTGATATTCTTGTGTTTTGAAAGATAGTTCCAGTTATACTCTACACTCTGTTTGTCGTACCCGAAAAGATGAGATCTCATTAAGTTATCGAATACTATCACTTCGTCTTTTTTCGAGGCATAGAACTCCGCCGCATGGCTTCCAACCATGCCCGCTCCACCGGTAATTAGTATTTTCATCTCTTTCCTTTCTCCGTATACATATTTACTTTCTAGCAGGGCAATCTCCTCTTGCTCGTCTTTGCGAGGCACCGGAATATTCGAGTGTGCCGAAGCCCCACCGCATGCTTCGCATGGTGGGGTCCCGCCATACGATAGTAACGGCGGGACAATCTCTGCTTCCCTCGTCTTTGCGAGGCACCGGAATATTCGAGCGTGCCGAAGCCTGCCTGCCCGAAATATACTGGCAGGCCCGCCTGCCATTTAAAAGCTTTGGCGGGCAGGCAGGCAATCTCATCGAGCTAGCCTGAGATTGCTTCAGTG
>JBDRHE010000013.1:0-22075 GCA_043817155.1 Candidatus Omnitrophota bacterium
TAGTAACGGCGGGACAATCTCTGCGTCCCTCGTCTTTGCGAGGCACCTTAATATGCGAGCGTGCCGAAGCCCCGCCGCATACGTTGCATGGCGGGGTCCCGCCATACTATAGTAACGGCGGGACAATCTCTGCTTCCCTCGTCTTTGCGAGGCACCTTAATATTCGAGCGTGCCGAAGCAATCTCATCGAGCTCGATTGAGATTGCGCTAACTATATTACGGCACCTCGCAAAGACGAGTAATTACGATTCGTCCTTCGAACCTAAACCTATCCGCTATACGCTATATTCTTACCTCTACATTCTTCGAACGCAGATAGTCCTTAACCTCTTTTATCCTGAATTCCTTAAAATGGAATACGCTCGCCGCCAGAGCCGCATCCGCCTTACCATCCGTTAAAGCCTCGCTAAAGTGTTCCAGCATACCGCAGCCACCGCTCGCAATAACCGGTATGCTTACCGCATCCGCTACGCTTTTTGTCAGGTCGATATCGTATCCATCCTTCGTGCCGTCTCTATCCATACTGGTAAGCAGTATCTCGCCGGCTCCGAGCGTCGCTGCTTCCTTCGCCCATTTAACGGCATCGATCCCCGTAGGCGTCCGTCCCCCATGAGTAAATACTTCCCACCCACTACCTATACGTTTAGCGTCGATCGCAACGACAATACACTGACAGCCGAACATACCGGCTGCCTCTTCAATAAATAGAGGCCGCTTAACAGCTTGAGTATTGATAGATACTTTATCGCAGCCCGCGTTAAGAAGGCTGCTTATATCCTCAAGCGTCCCGATACCGCCTCCTACCGTAAAGGGCATGAAGACCTTCCGGGCAACCCGCCTTACGACATCTACCATCGTCTTCCTCTTCTCGACACTGGCGGTTATGTCTAAAAAAACGAGCTCATCTGCTCCCTCGTCATTATAGACCTTGGCGTTCTCCACCGGATCCCCGGCATCCCTTAAATTTATAAAATTTACGCCCTTTACGACTCTGCCCTCAGTCACATCCAGGCAGGGGATTATCCTCTTAGCTAACACGCATTGCCTCCTCGAGGTTCAACGTCCCCTCGTAAAGCGCCTTGCCCACAATAACGGACTTGAGACCGTCGGTCTCCATCTTTTTGAGTGCCTTAATGTCTTCTATGTTGGAAACGCCGCCCGAAGCTGTAACATCCATAGATGAGAGCTGCAAGATCGATCTGAGTTTATCGAGATTAGGCCCTACCATCATGCCGTCGCGCGAAATGTCTGTATATATGATCCTCTTTGCGCCAAGTCCCTCAAGCCTTTTGATATATGTATCGACTTC
This sequence comes from Candidatus Omnitrophota bacterium, assembly GCA_043817155.1. GTDB lineage: Bacteria > Omnitrophota > Gorgyraeia > JABMRN01 > RBG-13-46-9 > JBDRHE01. The sequence goes on from JBDRHE010000013.1 coordinate 1,310, forward strand.
CAGCTGCGAGACCTCTTTCCAGCCCTTAACGGCGACCTTCTCATCCTTTACATCTACCGCGAAGATCAGCTTCTCTTTATATTTTTCAATAATTAATTTACAGAAATTATCGTCCCCGACGGCGCTCGTTCCTATGACTACAGAGCGCACACCGACCGCAAAAGCGCCATCTATGTCCTGCTCGGTCCTGAGCCCCCCGCCAAGTTCTACGCCGGCCTTGACGCTCTTTACTATCTCCTCTACAAGATCTTTATTAACCGGCTTACCGAGACGCGCCCCGTCGAGATCTACAATGTGCAATAGAGACGGCTTGTATGCATCCCACCCCTTTGCTACAAGTATGGGGTTCTCCGAATACATCCTCTCCTTGTCAAATTTTCCTCGCTGAAGCCTCACAACCCTATTGTACATTATGTCTATCGCGGGTATTATGTTCATAATAATAGATTGTCGACCATTGACTACGGACCAGAGACTATTGACTATGGACCATCGACTGATGGCAATAGACCCGTTACATATTTACAAAATTCTTAAGAAGCTGAAGCCCAAGATCCTGGCTTCTTTCAGGGTGGAACTGCACACCGTAAATGTTCTCCTTATGGATCATTGACGCAAAGTCCTTGCCGTAACCCGTCGTACCTGTAATGATCTGCCTGTCTTCGGGATCGGCATAGTATGAGTGATCGAAGTAGAAGTAAGAACCGTCCTTTATCCCGGCAAGAAGTCCATTGCTTGCGTCCCGTGTCCCCGCGTCCCTGTGCGCCTGTGCTCCTGTGCACCTGTGCTCCCGAGTTCCTGCCTCCCTGTCTCCCCGTGTCCCTGCGTCCCCGTGTCCCTGCGCGCCTGTGCACCTGTGCTCCTGTGTTCTTGTTACATTGTTCCAGCCGATATGCGGGACCTTGATGCCATCCTCTTCCCGGAATCGCTTAACATCTCCCTTGAATACACCAAGACCCGCGGCGCCGCCTTCTTCGCTCTTCTCAAACAGTATCTGCAAGCCAAGACATATCCCCATATACGCCTTTCCGGAAACGAGGGCAGCCTTAAGTGAATCATAAAGATCCTTCTTCCGTAATCCCAGCATCGCATCCCGGAACGAACCTACTCCGGGCAGTATTATCTTATCAGCGCTATCTATATCCCGCGGTGATTCACTTATCTTCCCTTTCGTTCCCAGGTATTCTAACGCGTTATAAACGCTGATCAGATTACCCAGCCCGTAGTCTATGATGGTTATCTTCATTAGTCTATAATAATTCTTAGCTTCGTCTTTGCGAGGGAAAATCGTAGGGACTGTCCCCCGTCCAGGGTATTTCTAGGGGACTGTCCCAGATTTTCCTGAAGCCCCACCGCATGCTTCGCATGGTGCGGTCCCGCCATATGATAGTAACGGCGCGACAATCTCGCTTATTCTGTCATCCCCGCGGAAGCGGGGATCCAGAAGTGTATCTTTCTAATGTATTTGTCATTTCCGCCTGGATTCCCGCTTCCGCGGGGATGACAAATTGCTTCGGTGCGCTAGCTTATTTACGGCACCTCGCAAAGACGATGGAAAACCGTCCCCGTCTAGCAATATTTCGATGCACAGATTAACACAATTTCTTAAAGTAGCGAGTAGCAAGAAGAGAGTAGAGAGAGTCTTTCTCGCTACTTGCTACTCTCTACTTGCTACTTATTACTCATCTGTGTTACAGTATGCCTTTCGTCGACGGCACCTGCTTCTGCCTTCTCGGATCGATCTGGGTCGCGCGATCCAGCGCAATGCCGAGCGCTTTAAAGGTGGCTTCCAGCATGTGGTGCATATCGGTGCTTGAAACAATGTCCACGTGCAGATTCATGCCGATATTCTTCGCGAACGTCTCCAGAAAATCGTTACCATCTTCCATCGAATAGTTCTCTCCCGGCCTGTTACCCTTGATAGACGCCAGGTCCGGCTCGGTGTCCCGATCCCTGAATTTGATACCATCATAAGAGAACCTGTTTCCCACATCTATAGCTACCCTGGCGCGGGCGTGGTCCATGGGAACTTCCGAAGATGCAAAACGCCTTATTCCACGGCAGGCCCCAAGCGCCTTTTTGAACGCCTGTCCTAAACATATGGCAACATCTTCATTCGTGTGATGTATGTCGACCTCAAGATCACCTTTAACTTTCAGCTTAAGATCGAACAAGCCATGAAAAGAAAAGAGAGTAAGCATGTGATCAAGAAACCCGATCCCCGTCTTTATGTCGCCTTTGCCTAGACCATCGACCACCAGGTCAACGGCGATCTTAGTTTCAGTCGTCTTTCTGATGATCTTCGCCGATCTCTTTTTTCGACTTCTCTTTGTCATCTTCGCCTCCATACTTTATTCGAATCTGGCCCTTACCGAATCCATGTGTTTTGGCAACCCTTCTATACTCGTAAGTTTATCTATCGAATCCCGCACATCTTCCAGAGCTTTCTTTGTATAAGATATTATATGTGAACTCTTAACAAAATCATTAAGGCCAAGACCCGAGAAGAACCTCGCCGTTCCGCCGGTAGGCAGAACGTGGCTTGGGCCCGCGATATAATCACCTACCGTAACGGGTGTGTATGGCCCCATGAATATGGCTCCGGCGTTCTTTATCTTCTTTAGAACATTTCGCGGATTTTTGACCATTATCTGCAGGTGCTCGGGAGCCAGGAGATTTGTCACCTCGATGGCTTCGTTCATGTTCTTTGTCAAAATGATGACGCCTTTATCAACCTCCCCTTTGACAGCCTTGACCAGCCTCTTTGAAGGAGTAACGAGAACCGAGAACCCTTTAGAGTGCTCGGATTGCGCCATTAGATCCGCCTTTACATGACGCGCATCTGCAAACTTATTAGCCAGGATCACGACCTCACTGGGACCTGCCAGCATATCTATAGCGCAGTAACCGAATACCTGCCTCTTCGCCTCTGTAACATAGGCATTGCCCGGGCCTACGATCTTGTCCACCCTCGGTATCGTCTTAGTACCGAATGCGAGCGCGCCTATAGCCTGCGCGCCGCCTATCTTGTAGATCTCATCTACCTTTAGCAGATTCGCCACGACTAAAATATACGGGTTTATAGATCTGTACTCGTTTGGAGGAGATACGAGAGCTATCCTTCTTACGCCCGCTATCATTGCGGGTAGAACCGTCATATACACGCTTGAAATAAGCGGTACCGTGCCGCTCGGCACATACACGCCTACACTGTCTATCGGCGTTATCTTCTCCCCCAGTATAATACCGTCCTTATCCCTTGTCCTCCACGACTTCTTTATCTGTTTCCTGTAGAATTTGTTTATATTCTCCATTACAGCTTTAAGCGCGGTAACTATCTCCGGTTTTATGTCCTGGTAAGCGCCGGAGGTTTCACACTCGGTCACCCTTATGTCCCTGGGCTTCATCTTCACCTTATCGAATTTCCTGGTATACTTAAGCACAGCTTCATCACCGTACAATTTTACATTATCCAGTATGCGCCTGACCTTCTCGGTCACTCTCTTCTTAAAATGAGAATTGCGCTTTATCAGCTTCTCAAAATTTGTGCTTCCTATTTTTACCAATTTCATTGCTATGTTCCTCCGATAATATCCGTAGCTGTCGCCTTGGCGATCTCAAATACCTTATTGAGCTTGGAAGGATCTTTACCGCCAGCCTGAGCAAAATCAGCTCTGCCTCCACCTGAGCCCTTAACCATCTCCGCCATAGGTTTAATTGCCTTAGAAGCATCTGCCCCATTCGATACCAAATCTTTTGTGAAGGCCAAAACAATACTAACCTTCTCACGATCTACTCCTGCAAGCATGACAAAGGAACTCTTCTCAAGTGATCTTATCTTATCCGCTAAACTACGCAATATTCCCATATTCGCATTCTTTATATTCTCTATAATAATTTTAACGCCTCTTATATCCTGCGCCCTCTTTACCATTGCATCTATATCGCTTACAACATCTTTCAATTTTTCCCGCTCGCGCTCCTTCTCCTCTTCCTTCTTCTTTCGCGCAGACTCGATCTCCTCCTCTTTTCTCTTCATCTCTTCTATCCACCCGGCGGCCGAAGCGCCGGTCAGCGCCTCTATCCTTCTGATCCCGGAAGCCACAGAGCTTTCGCGCGTTATCTTAAAAAGACCGATCTCCTTTGTATTATCCACGTGAGTGCCACCGCATACCTCTTTCGAATACCCTTCAACGGAGACTACCGTAACACTGCCGGTATACTTCTCCCCGAATAGAGCCATCGCGCCGGCCTTTTTAGCATCGTTCAGTGACTTGAGTTCCTTATTTACCGCGATCCCTTTCTTTATCTGTTCATTGACCGACGCTTCCACCAAATCGATCTGGCTGTCGGTCATCTTCTTCATATGTGTAAAATCGAAACGAAGCCTCTTCTCTTCTACTAGCGACCCGGCCTGGTGAACATGTTCGCCCAGGACCTGCCTTAGGGCGCTATGCAGTAGATGCGTTGCCGTATGGTTCTTTGCAACGCTGCTCTTCCTTGCGCCGTGGATATCGAGCATAACAGTATCACCTGTCTTTATGGATCCCTTTAAAACCTTGACTACATGTATCATCTTGTTGCTAACCTTCACCGTGTTTAGGATCTGTAGACTGGAATTCCCGGCTTCCATCATTCCCGTATCACCCACCTGTCCGCCCGCCTCCGCGTAGAATGACTCTCCCTGCGGATCGGTCATAACCTCTGCAACATCTCCGGAAGATACGCTTGTTACGGACTTCTTCCCCTTAACAATATAAGCGATCTTAGCTTTTAAAGGCATTGCGCTGGACCTTGGTGTGTCAGGACCCTTCGTAAAGAGGTTCAGCGCAAATATATCCCCGTCTATCTTGCTACTCTTCCTGGAGAGCTCCTTCCTGCTTTCCATCAATTCAAGGAACGCGTCTTTATCGAGTCTTATCTTCACCTTCTTCGCGCGCTCCTCTATGATCTCGAGCGGAAGGCCGTATGTGTCTACGAGCTTAAATATCTTATCGCCCTTCAAAAGACCGCTTCCCGCGGCCTCTATATCATCCTCTAATATTGGCATCGCCACCGCGAGCGTACTTGCGAATCTCTCCTCTTCTTCTTTGACGATCAGGCTGATCTCTTCGCGCTTGCTCTGCAGGCGAGGGTATGCTTCTTTCATTATCTCTACGATCTTTGGCACAATATTATATAAAAAAGCGCTCTTCGCCCCGCTGTAAAGATACGCCCTTCTTATGAGCTTCCTTATTACGTAGCCTCTCTCCTCGTTTGACGGCGCTACACCGTCACATATGGCAAATGTTGCCGCGCGTATATGGTCAGCGATCGCGTTCAGTTTATCGCTTTTTAACTTTGGATTACTCAGCTTTATTTCATCTATTATGGGCGCAAAAAGGTCCGTCTCAAAATTTGTCTTAACGCCCTGCATAACGGCGGTGATCCTTTCAAGCCCCATCCCTGTGTCAATATTCTTATGCGGTAGTGGGTCAAGCTGCCCTCCTGCTTTCCGATCGAACTGCGTAAAGACCAGATTCCATATCTCGACGAATCTCCCGCAATCACACGCCGGTCCGCATCTATCTTTTTCGCAACCCACAGTCCTGCCCCGATCGAAAAATATCTCAGAACACGGGCCGCAAGGACCGTTGGGTCCGTCTTTAGGAGCATCGCTCGGCCAAAAATTATCCCTGGCGCCAAGCTTGACTATCCGTTCTTCGGGCACCTTTACAATATCGCGCCATATAAGAAATGACTCATTGTCATCCTTGTACACTGAAACCCAGAGCCTGGCTTTCTTGATGCCGAGGGATCCTGTAAGGAATTCCCATCCCCAAACGATAGCGTCCTTCTTGAAGTAGTCCCCAAATGAAAAGTTCCCCAGCATTTCGAAGAAGGTGTGATGAGAGGGCGTCTTGCCCACTTTATCAAGATCGGCCGTCCTGAGACACTTCTGGCTGGAAGAGGCTCTCTTGTACGATACGTTGGCGCCAAGGAACTGCTCCTTGAACTGGTTCATCCCGGCGCCGGTAAAGAGCAATGTAGGATCTCCTTTAGGCACAAGAGAATCACTCGGAACTACTTCGTGGCCCTTCGATTTAAAAAACTCCAGGAACTTTGCCCTGATCTCATTGCTTAGCATGCTAAATCAGTGTGATCTCAATTTAATCCGTGCAATCTCTCGTGTTAAAGCTTTCGTTAATTATATCTTCGATGGTACCTGAATTGAAACCCCTTCTCGCCAGGAAATCAAAGAGTCTCTTTTTTGCCTTCATCTTCCCCACGCCCTTAAGACTCGCCATCTTCTTCGCGGCTATCATCCTGGCCGTAGAGTCCTCACTCACCTTATTCTCTGACAGGGCCTTCTCGATGATCTCGCTCGATATGCCCTTCTGCTTCAATTCCCTCCGAAGGAGCATTTCACCCTTAGGTGATGAGCGCAACCTGGATTCGATCCATAGCCTTGCAAATCTCGAATCGTCAATTATTCCCTTCTCTTTGAGCGATGAGACGACCTGAAATACATCGGCCCCGCTGTAACCTTTCTTCCGGAACTTATCCGTTAATTCCTCTTCGCTCCTTGGCCTTATCCCGAGAAGCCTCTGCGCATAAGTGAATGCTTTTTCAGTTCCGCCGGGTTTACTCATTTCATTGCTGTTCAAATTATCCTTTTGTCATTCCCGCGCAAGCGGGAATCCAGACGAAACTCCCGCCTGGATCCCCGCTTGCGCGGGGATGACATCTGGGAAAAGCGGTCATGGCAAATTTTCGAATGTCAAAACGCTATTTCCGTAGATATGGTACAACTCATTTGGACACGACTGATTTCATTTAATAACAAAATATCCTCTCTCGGTCCTTACAAGCGCCGCTCCGCTCGCTTCACCCGTAACGGCTTTATAATCCTGAATATTGTGTATCCTTGTCCTATTTATCTCTTTTAAAACATCGCCCTCCCTTAAACCCGCTGCATAACTCGTGCTTGATCGATCGATCTTTATGATAACCACGCCGTCATTGTCCTTGAGATTAAGGTCGTTTGCAATTGTGTCTGTTATTGCCGTGATCTGAATGCCTCGCCACTCTTTCACTTCCTCTACCGCGCCAAAGGCTTCGCCCCCGTATAATTCTGTCCTCGATGGCCTCTTTCCGATCGTAACTTCGATAGTCTGCTTCACCCTGTCACGTATAACGCCGATCCGGACCCGCTGACCCACCTTGGTATCGCTCACCTCGCGCAAAAGGCTGTGAACGGTCTCCATCGTTTTGCCGTCAAAAGCAAATACGATATCTCCCTCCTTTAACCCGGCATCCTGGGCAGCGCTACCCGGGATTATCTCCGATATCAGCGCGCCCTTCTGGTCGGGCAGATTAAAATACTCGGCCATATCGGGCGTTATCTCCTGCACGCTTACCCCAAGCCATCCGTAAGTGATCTCTATACCCTTTATGAGATCGCTCAAGATCACTTTGGCGGAATTGGAAGGTATGGCAAACCCTATACCCTGGTATCCTCCGCTTGTAGAGAATATCGCAACATTTATACCCACAACCTTTCCGTTCAGGTCACATAGAGGCCCGCCACTATTGCCGGGGTTTATGGCTGCGTCGGTCTGTATCATATCGAGAAAACCGCTCTCTCCACCTGCTGTAGGTATTCGCCTGTGTAGGGCGCTTACAACCCCTACTGTCACAGTAGGTTCCGGGCTCTGCAGAATATGACCGAACGGGTTTCCAAGCGCAACTACCCATTCGCCAACAAGCGTAAGATCAGAATCGCCAAGCTCGATCGTAGGCAGGTCACTTGCGTCTATCTTTATTATCGCAAGGTCACTCCGGGGATCGGCGCCTTTAACGATCCCGGGAAAGCTTCGTCCGTCAGGCAGGGATATCTTTATCGTATCGGCTCCGTCTATAACATGATGATTGGTCAATATGTGACCCTCTTTATCGATAATAAACCCGCTACCCAGGCCCTTCTGTCTAAATTCTCTATCCGGCATCTGACCGAAAAAATCCTCAAAGAACTTCTCAAACGGATCCTCGTTTCCAAACGGGCTACGCCGCTGCCTCGGAGGTGACGGCCTCTGGAATCCCACTCTCCTGGTCCTCTCTGTAGATATCGCGACGACCGCTCTTCCGGCTTCATGCGCAACTTTTACTATGCCATTTTGTATGTCAACTTCGCCTTTGACGTTCTTTACTGTGACGCCGGAAGCGCCAAGCGTCTTACAGCTCGCTCTATCCGCCTTCCCCACGCCGCCGTTCTTTCCCAACTTCTTCGATACGGACACCATAACTATCAGAACGAGCGCTATCCCGATCACTAACGTATATAAAGTTGTTCTCTTCATCCTCTAATCCTTCTTTCCTATTTCGGCGAGCACTTCTTTCTCCATCTTGTCCAGTATCTTGGCGTTATCCTTAAGGAAGAGCCTTACATTCTCTTTGCCCTGGCCAAGCTTCTCTTCGCCATAAGCGTACCATGTTCCGATCTTCTTAACTATCCCGCTTGTTTCCGCCACATCAAGAACGTTCGTTGCCCTGGATATGCCCTCATCGTACATGATGTCGAACTCGGCCTTTCTGAACGGGGCAGCCACCTTGTTCTTCACTATGCTGGCCCGCACCCTGTTGCCCACAACTTCCTCGCCCTTCTTGAGCGATGCGGTCCTGCGAAGGTCTATCCTTACAGATGCGTAGAACTTGAGCGCCCTCCCGCCGGGTGTCGTTTCGGGATTGCCCCATACAACACCTATCTTCTCTCGTATCTGGTTAATGAATATGACACAAGTCTTCGATTTGCTGATCACGCCGGATAGTTTTCTAAGAGCCTGGCTCATTAAGCGCGCCTGCAGGCCCATGAACGACTGTCCCATCTCCCCCTCGATCTCAGCCCTTGGTGTAAGCGCGGCGACCGAATCTATCACTATTATATCGACCGCGTTGCTCCTTACAAGCGTCTCTACGATATCGAGAGCCTGTTCACCTGCATCGGGCTGCGATATCAGCATGCTATCAAGATCAACGCCGATCTTCTTGGCATAGCCGGCATCGAAAGCGTGCTCTGCATCTATGAAAGCCGCCTGGCCCCCTAACTTCTGGGCATTGGCTATTATGCTTAAAGAGAGCGTGGTCTTACCGCTAGATTCCGGACCGAATATCTCGATTACCCGTCCGCGCGGTACCCCGCCTATACCCAGCGCAAGGTCCAGCGTAATGGCCCCTGTCGGAATAGCAGGCACATCAACCCGGAAATCCTGTCCGAGCTTCATGATAGAACCCTTCCCAAATTGCTTCTCGATCTGGTTGAGAGCAAGTTCGAGCGCCTTTGCCTTGTCTCCCACCACTTTTGGTTTCTCCTCTGCGATCTTCTTGATCTTTGACATAAGCCTTCCCTCCTTAAAATGGCCTCATGGCCTTTTACTGTAATATTAGCTTAAGTTAGAGCATTCATTATACATACGTCACCCCCTTTTTGTCTAGTGTTTTATATCGCAAAAAGATTTTTTTGATTTTCGGGGCTCCACACCCTCCTCTATAACTTTAGACGCTCACAACTCCTGTTTTGCTGCAATTTATTTTAAAATAGTTTCGCGGTCTATTCACGTACACGCGTAAGGTGACTAATTCTGCAGGCTCAGCATAAAATATTATGCAAAGATTCTTTCTTCTTGCCTCTTTATAAGGTGATCGTTGGTCTTTTAGGAAATGCCGTTATCCAAGATATACGCAAAACCTTGAATTACCGACTCTCACCTTGTAAAGAGGCAAGAAGAAAGAATATTCGCCTGCATAATCAGTCACTTTACGCTTTGCTATAGTTTAAAGCTGCTGCGGGGCAATTCTGGAGCGACCCATTCCAAATTTCATATACCGTCGATCGCATTCAATCCCCGGGCTGAAATAAAAGAGGTTATCTTAAACAGCCCGGGGATTGAATGTTCCCTACATCTTTCGTAGCGGCCCTACACAATTTTGCTTCAGTCAAAATTGCATTAGGACTGTCCTGTAGAAATCTACCGTTTGTTTGTTAAGGTAAATTTCTGCAGGACAATCTCATCTCACCCCGTCTTTGCGAGGCACCGGAATATTCGAGCGTGCCAAAGCAATCTAAAGTTGTCATTCCCGCGGAAGCGGGAATCCATGGATGTCCTCTCGACGAGTTAACTCTGGATCCCCGCTTTCGCGGGGAGGACAAACAGGAACAAACCTCGTACACTAACCAATTGCTTTGGAATCATATTTCGCGCTTTCGCGTTAAGCGATTTAAGCTTGAATTATGTTAAGTTAGCGCTATAATAGCTCGTATGAAAGCAGAGATCATATCGATAGGAACCGAGCTTACCGCAGGCCACATAGTCGACACCAACGCCGCTTATCTTTCGAGGAGACTTGCGTTACTCGGAATAGAGGTTGATCGCCGGATCACTATTAGTGATAACGCAGCAGAGCTTGTTACCGAGCTGCGTAAATCCCTTTTACGCTCAAATATAGTCTTTACGATCGGGGGGCTCGGTCCAACCGTCGACGATATAACTCTATACGCGATAGGAAGCGCCGTTTCAAGGGCCCTCGTTCACGATAGTAAATTAGAAAGGTCTATCGGTCAGTATTTCAAGAAGAAGGGCCTTAAAAAGACCCCGAAGGATGCTTTAAGGCAGGTAAATGTACCTCGTGGCTCACTCTGGTTTGAGAACAAGGTAGGCACCGCGCCCGCGATCGCTGTAGAGCACGGCGGGAGCCTTTTAATAGCTTTACCTGGTCCACCTCGCGAACTGATCCCCCTCTTTGAGAATAGTATCATCCCCCATCTTAGGAAGCTTGGATTGGCGGGAGGAGAGATCATCAAAACAAGGACCATTAAGGTGACCGGGCTTGTTGAAGCCGAGGTAAACAGGATCGTTAAGGACCTCTTCTCAACTCCCCCGGGAACCACTGTCGGCATCTATGTCCACCTTACCGAGGTTCATCTTAAGATAGCCCAAAAAGCCGCGAGCGAAAAGGAGGCTGATCGTAAGATAAGTAAACTTGAAGGTCATATGACCAAGAGGCTGGGCAAGCATGTATACGGCACAGATGATGATAGTCTTGAATCCGTCGTAGGAAGTGTGCTTTCCAAAAAGAGAAAGACGCTCGCCATTGCAGAATCGTGCACAGGCGGCCTTATCGCCAGCCGGATAACGGACATAAATGGGAGTTCCGGTTATTTTAAAATGGGCGTTGTCGCCTATTCAAACGCGGCAAAAACAAAGCTGCTCGGCGTTACTCCCGCTCATATAAGAGCCCGAGGCGCTGTATCTAAAAATGTCGCTCTCGAAATGGCAAGAGGAGCCAAGAGGATCTCAGGCGCTGATGTGGCTATTGCGGTTACCGGCATTGCAGGCCCGTCAGGCGGGACAAAAGAGAGACCCGTCGGCCTTGTCTTCATTGCGCTTATTATCAATAAGAGAGAGATCGTAAATAAATATCTCTTTACCGGTAGCAGAGTAGAGATCAAGCAGAGAACCGCCTCCGCAGCCCTGGATCTGTTAAGATTAAACCTTTAAAATGCTGTCCGTGTCCAAATGAGTTCTACCATATCGACGGGAATAGTGTTTTGTGTTTTGACATCCGAAACTTTGCCATGCCCATTTTTTCTCACATGTCATCCCCGCGCAAGCGGGGTTCCAGGCGAGAGTTTCGTCTGGATTCCCGCTTGCGCGGGAATGACAAAAAGCTAATTTGGAAAGTTATGAGAAGATGCGCCTATTCATAGCCTTCGATATATCACAGGAGATGACCGGAGAACTATCGCGCCTTCAGCGTGAACTTTCTAAGACAGATGCCGACATAAAGTGGGTAGATCCCCAGAATGTGCATCTTACCATAAAATTCCTTGGGGAGGTGGAGAGCAAAAAGATAGACCGTATCAAAGCGCATCTTGATGAGATATCGGCAAAAAACAAAAAATTTGAGATAAGCCTCTTTAAGCTTGGCGCGTTCCCAGGCCTCGATCGACCCAGGGTCATATGGGCAGGAGTTGATAAAGGCTGCTCCGAAATCGAAGCAATAGCTAAAACGATAGATGGGGAGTTTGTAAACCTCGGTTTTTTTAAAGAGGACCGGCCTTTCAGCGCTCATTTTACGCTCGGGAGGGTTAAATCCGGGAAGAACAAGATCCGTCTAAAGGAGATCCTTACATCCCTTTCGGTTGACCCAAAAGCCTGCCGGGTAGACCATATTACACTCTACAAATCCACATTAACGCCTCATGGCCCCGTCTATACGGTACTCCATACCGCGAAACTTACTAAGAAGCCATAAGCTATAAGCTCTAAGCCGTAAGCTCTAATGACAATTTTCTATTTTGTATTGATTTAAAACTATGGATAAAGCGGGAAGCGGACCGAGCGGTAGCCCGGAGTTTTCTCTATCTTCTTATCGCTTAATAGAGTCTTTATTCCGGGCATGATCTGGAAGCCGATCTCAAGATCATCGATCTTATCTTCGTAGAGAAGATCGCAATATGGCTGATATTCCCTTTCGTTTATATCGAAGATGCGAATTATATAGTCCTTCTCTCCTACTGTAAACGGGTAATAGCGCGTAAATCCTTTATTGCCCAATTCATCAATTCTATCAAGATCAAAGGAGATTTCCAATCTCTCCTTTAAAAAGTCAGACACCGGCATCAGTCGCTCTTTGATCGACTCCTTGGAGACGCGCTCTCTTGCATCGAGCTCATATAAGCCAAAGGCGAAAGCCAGAATATTGAACTCTTTTATAGGTGAAAAGATCTCGGTCTTTTGTAAAGTGTTAATTTTGTGAATGGTTACGTTGGGAGAGGTTCTTATATCTACGGTTGCTACAACATTTGCGTGAACCAGAGCGAGACACACCACCGTTGCTGCTATTAACTTGTCTCTCTTCATCCGGTATTTGAACTTTCGCGCACCCTATTAAAATGATTATAGCATTTGCGCTGACACAACGCAAGGTTATGAAATGTAAATTCTTTGTACTGTTAGCTTATTTTCTCTTAACAATGCGTCAAGGGACTGTCCCCCGTCCAGGGTCTTTCGCCGGGGACTGTCCCTATCTCATATTTAGCTGAAGCAGCGTTTGACATTTTATCAAATCATGTTGACTTCCGCCTAAAAAATCGTATAATATACTTTGATACGCATTTAACAATCTGTGTGATCAATCTAAAATCTGTGTAATCGTTTTTTAAATCTGTATGATCAACTTAATGCTCAAAAAATAGGGGTGAAGCAAGTATGAAGATAGGTAAGAAACTTAAAGCTCTAAGAAAAGAAAAGAAGATGACCTTAAGGGAACTCTCTGATAAGAGCGGCGTGCAGATCGCAACACTAAGCCGTATGGAACACGATATCATGACCGGTACGCTCGAATCACATATTAATATCTGCACGACTCTGGGCATGTCTCTCTCCGACTTCTACCACGACGTTGAGACCGAGCAGAAGACTGTGGCTCTTATAAAGAAAAAAGACGCGCGCGAATCCTTTGTCCATCCCAAAAAAGCAACGATCGAAATGCTTACAACGAAGATCATGGAAAAGAAGATGATGCCCATCCTGATACAGGTGAAGCCCGGCGGCCAGACTCACAAAGAGGAGAGCAAATTAGGAACCGAGAAGTTCATCTACATTCTCGACGGAAAGATATGCGCAAATTTAGGAAAAGACGAGTACAATTTATCTAAGGGCGACAGCATCTACTTCGACGCGTCCCTCTCGCACGTTTTTCATAATAACACCAAAAACGACGCCAGGATCCTGTGCGTCTTAACACCACCCGCATTTTGATATACAATTTCGCGGACACTCAAAATATTAAGTTTTGTGTCCCCGAAATTATTCGCTAAAATTCGCCTTGCCTATCTTCTCTTTTTCATAAGCCAGCAGAAAAGCGCTCACGACTATGGGATCAAACTGGGTACCTGATCCTTGTCGGATCTCCTGAAGAGCCACCTCTGCCATCTTCCGCTGGCGATAAGGCCTGTCTGTGGTTATAGCGTCAAAAGTGTCGCACACGGCTATAATGCGCGCTATGAGAGGAATGTCGCTGCCCTTCAAACCTTCCGGGTAACCCCGTCCATCGTAAGTCTCCTGGTGGTATTTTATCTCTCTAGCAACTTCATGCAGTTCTCTAATAGGCGTAAGAATAGTCGCTCCTATCACAGGATGCTCCTTGATCTTTTCGTATTCCTTCTTTTTGAGCTTGCTATTTTTATTTAATATCGCGTCCGGGATACCTATCTTTCCGACATCATGCAAGAGCGCGGATATGTGTAACGTCTCTCTGAAATTTCTATAGGCCTTTGCCTCCGGTATTCCTTCAAGCTCATCTGCAACAGCAAGACAGTATTGAGTAACTCTCTCCGTATGGCCATGCGTGTATGCATCCCTGGCGTCGATGGCCGTTGCAAGCGCTATCGCTGTATGCATAAAGACGCGATGCTCCTTCAAATACAGGTCCTTGATCTCGTCTATGCGAAGCCGCAGGCTCTCGATGAGGGTTGCATTTGAGATCGCCATGGCAGCATCATTGGCGAGCGTCATAAAGAATCCGATGTCCTGACGCGTAAATTTCTCCTTTGATATCTTGTCACCGAGTATGAGCACTCCGATAAGGCTCTTTTTGGTATATAGCGGTATGCAGATATTTGCCTTTAAAAGGTCCATCTGTTTCACCACCAGTTCCATCAATCCTCCGACCTCTGTATTCTTTTCAAGCGCTTCTCTGTTCATCAAAAGCGACAGCACGTCATCGTATACAAGCACGCCATTTTCAGAGACTAGGTAATTCTTTCTCTCGTTGAAGACCTTGATCAGGGGGTTTTCAAACGTCATTCTTATAAACCCTACCGGTATCTTTACCCCGCCTTCTCCCTTGCTATCGATCAGGATAAACGCGTTCTTGTGTTCCCTGTATAATAGGATCGCGGTGTGCGTAATTCCCAGCTGCTCATCGATGACATTTACCATCATCTTTATAAGCCGTTCGGGCTTCTTAAAGCGGATCATGAGCCGTGATGCGTTCTCCAGAAATACCTGATAGTTCTTTTCGGCCCTCGGCCACTTTTGCGCATTCTCAGGCTCAAGCGGTATTAGAGCGCCTTCGGTATCGGCCATCTTGTCTACGAGCCATTTCTGGAACTTGAACCACCCGCTCTCTTCCTTTTCTTTCGTATAATGCGTAAATGCGTTATCCATTTTGGGCCTCTTTCGAAAGTGACAAAACCTTTGTCTCCAGATCCTCCAGGACAAGAGGCTTTGTTATATATTCACACGCGCCTAGTTCGCATGCCTCATTCATTTTATCCTGATCCGCCACGGCCGTTACCATTATGACTTTAGCGGTCTTATCGGTCGCCCTGATCTTTTTCAGGGTCTCAATGCCATCCATCTCCTTCATTCTTATGTCGAGAAGTATTATCCCCGGCTTCTCTTTTCTCACGATCCGGAGCGCATCTCCGCCGCTGAGAGCCGTAAATACCTGGAACTTTCTCTGCTCGAAGAACATTTTAACGAAATCACAAATATCTATCTCATCGTCTACGACAAGGATTTTAGTCATCTTCTATCTCCCTCCGTTATCAGCGTATGCTTTGTTTACTGTATCTTCCAATTCTCTAAGCGATCTGAGTGGTTTATCGAGATATGCAAACGCGCCGGAACCGAGCAGCCGGGTCCTGGTCTTTCCGCCGTCATCATAAGCAGTTACAAATATCACCTTCGTCTTTGGATGTTTATTCTTAAGCAGAGACAATACCTCATCTCCGCTTATCCCCGGCATCTTAAGATCGAGTATAACTACGTCGGGGTTCTTGGAATTGATGAGCTCGATCCCCTGCACGGCTACAGAAGATGTATCGATCTCGTACTTTCTCAGCTCGAAATACTCCTTTATAGTCTCCATAAAGAGTGTTTCGTCATCTATGGCTACTATGCGTGGCTTCTTGTTTGTCATTTAATCAATCCCGTTCAGTTGATAACCTATAAATATCTTCACAATACTTCATAGCTTTTTCATAAATCTGTAATTTTTTATAATTTTGCACGTTTTTAACTGATAAATTAAAACTTATAACTCAGAACTTCCTTATAAATCCTGCATGCTTTCAACTTATAGCTTAGAACTTGTAACTGAGAACTTATAACTTAGAACTTCTCTCATCCTTCTCATTAACCGATATTCTGACAGGGAACGTCAGCGTAAATTCGGTCCCTTCATTGACCTTGCTCTCCACCAATATACTGCCGCCGTTCTTTTCAACGACCTGCCTGACAATAAAGAGGCCAAGCCCCGTACCCTTTCCCGGATCCTTTGTTGTGTAAAAAGGATTGAAGATCTCATCCAGTTTCTCTTTGGCTATCCCCTGCCCCGTATCCTTGATCACTATGACGATATGGCCATCACTCTTAGTCGCCCGGATCACTATCTTGCCTCTCTCACCTATGGCTTGAGCCGCATTTCGTATGAGATTAAAAAATACCTGCTGAAGCTGCTTCTTGTCTGCCTCTATTTTGGGCAGGTCCAAAGCGATCTCCTTTGTGATATCTATCTTATCCAGTTTCATTTCATACGAGACGAGTGCCAGGACGATGTCGATCTCATCTCCGATAATGACATCTCTTGAAATATCACCTCTCGATGGCTTCGCAAAGCTCGAGAGCCGCTTTGTGATATTAGTCGCCCTGTCTGTTTCGTGTATCACCTTCTCCATGATCACCTTGGCCTTCTCCACAAGTTCATCAGGGGTCTTATCATTATATAATCCGTCCTTTATGTTCAGCAAAAAAGCTTCGCACTGCCCCCTTGCGATACCTAGCGGGTTGCAGATCTCATGGTTTATGCCTGCAGAAAGCGTACCGATAACCGCCATCTTCTCGCGCTGCGCTGCCTCGGCCTGGACTTTACCCAGCTCATCTAGCACCATGGCGTTGCTTATGGCAATAGCCAGCGTCCTTGCCAGCGGAAGCAATATGTCCATGTCGTCCTGTGTATAATCTTCATCCGACTTCTTCTTGCCCAGCGTAAGTATTCCGATCATGTCGTCGTGAATGACCAGAGGTATCGCAAGCTCGAGCTTAAGCTTATTCATATCCTGTACTATATTCTTTGGGAGGGGAGAGTCCTTTCCCTGGTGTTTAGTGGAGAGATATGCCTTTGTCTTTTCCAGAAAAGTGATTAGCGTATTATGGGGTCCAAGAGAGATCTTTTCCGAACCCCTATCCATGCCCAGGGAGGCGATCAGATCGAACTCATTTTTTGCGCTATTCAGCAATAAGATTCCGCAGCTCTGTATCTTTACGATATTTGATAGCTTGTCCACAGTCGAATGGACCAATACATCCTTATCCAGTACCGTGAGCACTTCCGTCGTAAACGTCTTAAGAAGCTCCTTATAATCATATTTCTTTTGAAAAAGGAATCTCTCGGTTGCGCGAACAAGAATATTTTCCAACGGACGGAGAATCAAAACGATAATTGCGATGCTCGGTATCAGTGACACCCACCTCTGACCACCGGTTATCTGTTCAAATGTAACCTGCCCTAAAAATGTAATTCCGGCAACAATGGCATATACACCTGCAAAAAGGCCCGCAAAAATGATTGTCTTTTTTATAATAACTTCGATGTCGAGAAGCTGATGGCGAACAATAGCATAGAATGTAAAAAAGGTATAAATAGGTACGAAATACATTCCCCAAAATGAATCCAAAAGAATATTGTACACAGGAAAAAAGGTGCACGAACCCCCAATAAACCCAATAGTAGATGCAATAAGAACATAGGTAATTTGCATTCTCCTATATCCTTCCACCATCGGAATGGTTTTTACTAAAAGATAGAAACCGTAACCACTAAAAATAAAAAAATGTAGGAGTAAAACAGAATAGCTAAGCATGTTCGGGTTTGTATAGTTTTTGAAGATAAGCTTTGGGGATACCGACGGGATGAGATTGCCAGATAAATTTATGATAGTTAATACGATTGATATGGCGAAGCTAAGCAAAATAATTTTTCTTTTTTGGATAGTTTGGTCGGCTAAGGCGGTAGAAAAATATAAATATGCGAAAGGAATAAAAGTAACCCCTGCATGAAGAAACCGTGAGCAAAAAAGCGCGGCATTCTTATTTTCAAATAAAACCTCTAGCCCTAACCCTAAACTCCAAACCCCAACGCTTAAGCATAAGAATAAGAAAGATTTAGTAAGTTCTGTCTTTTTTATCCTATATGCAACAAATCCTAGAACAAAATTTTCAATAGCAGTAATAAAGCAAGCAAATGAAAATGCAAAAAGAAGCATTACATTCCTATCTGTTTTTTGAGGTATTCATGTTTTACTTTGTGGCGATTAATAAAATCTCCGCTAGCAATCGCCGCACATATAGATACTTCACCTGCTAAAAGAGTTGCCGCTACAATTTCTGCAAATTTGTTTGACATCCCGGATCCATAGCACTCCATAATTTTAAGACATTCCTGTTGTGTTGGTAGAGAAGTTCCCCCTCCTACCGTACCAACTACTAGGCAGGGAAGCCTCAAGGCAATGTAAAGGTCTTTCTCTTTAGTTACTTCGCACATGCTTATACCTAACGCAGCATTTGTAATTTGCGCTACATCTTGACCGCATGCAATAAATATTGCAGCTAATGCATTTGCATAATGGGCATTGAGACCTATCGCTCCAGCCTGCAAGCTACCCAAAACAGAACAATACCAAAACTCATACATTCTTTCGGCTGATGATCGAAGATATCTCGATATAACGCTTCTCGGCAATACGCAATCTACAGACACTTCCTTGCTATACCCATTAATAAAAGTGAGCAAAGATGCTTTTTTGTCTGATGATAGGTTTGACCGTAAAAAATGTCCAGTTGTTACTATTTGCTTAGAAATATATTCACATGCCGCATCCGTTGCTACATTAATCATATTCAATCCCATCGCATCAGCTGTATAGTAAATAAACGTAATAAATATTCTCCTACCTATTATGTATGACTTTAATTCAAGCAGCTTGCCATGCGCGGTTGATTGCTCAGCTATTTTCTTTATTTTCAAAAAATTATATCTTATCCATTCTTCCATTTTACATGCATCATTAAGATTTCTCAGTATAAATACAGGCGTAATATGCATTTTCTCGGAATGAACTTTCGCGTTTGCGCCTCCTGCTCTAGTCATAGCAATCATTCCACGTTCATACCCTTCGACCAAAGCGCCTTCTGTTGTAGCAAAAGGAACATAGAACTTTCCCTTAGCATGGTCTCCATTTAACAATATGGGACCAGTAATGCCTAACGGGATTTGGCCAGCTCCGCATAAGTTTTCAATATTTCCCTCCAGATTTTTACTGCTAAAGGAATAGTTGCTAATACAGGGGAACTTGTTATTTACGCGAGATTGCAACCACTCATGCCTCTCTTTTATCGACTCTAAGTTATTCTTCCTATTCTTGTCTCGTGGTATTAAATCTGCTTTAGATAAATATGGTATGTTCTTTTTTTTCAATTCTTCCATAATGATTTCTCCATATAATTATTACCTATTATAAAATGAAAGTTGACACTACTGAATAAGTGAATTTTTGTATCACTCTTTCCAAGGTCCTCATTTCCGGTAATAGTAGAAGGTGGCAAACCGTTATAATTTTCAGCATACCCTTTTTTTCATAATTTATAATCTATTAAAAAAAATAGACAAACAGCAGAGTTATCTGCGGTTTGTCTTCTCTTTATCCCCTATCCACTTATCGATGGTTGTCTTTTTGAAGCGCCACTTGGAGCCGACCTTGAAACCCGGCACCTTTCCCTCCTGCGCGTGCTTGTAGATCGTCACCTTCTTCATGCGCAGGTACTTGGCCACCTCATCGATAGTCATTAGACTGGGTTTATCTCTCATGCTCATTTTAGACACCTTTCTTACATTTTAATAAACCTTGTTATTTCTTGATACGCTATACTACGTTCTGTTATAGGAAATTAAGGAGTGATATTAAGTATACCCTATAGAAACGCGGTTTGTCAAGTTGACTACGGAAATAATAAAACGGGTAAGAATTTGAGCTTTTGCGGCTTAAAGCAGGTTCCAGTAGGTGTTTGTATCTGTGAGGATCAGGTCCGAATGGGTATTGGCTATCTCGTTTTCTGAGAGTTCTTTAACAAACCGGCCTTTTGAGAGTATATCAGATATGGCTTGGGCTGATCTGAGGCTCTTTACAAGGGACTTAACCTCTAGAACGGCTCTCCTGTCTAAGACCTCCATCATAATGCGAGTCTTCTTATGCGCCTTCTTACCTATAATTAAAATAACTCTCATGGCTTCACGCCCCTTTCCGAGTAAGTATAATATATGCCTTACCATATGCATGCCTATAAATATAATGTAGCACATTTGAGCCTGTAAATGGTGCCGGAAGTGTAAAACTAGGGTAATAGGTGTGTACCAGGTAGTATAGGGGTCGGGTCTCGACATTCGACATTTCTCCTTGTATCGTACTTGCAATATTATTATACAACTTTTTTAAAATCCTCTTCTTATTATCCTCTTCTTATCCATCTCTTAAAGACATTAATAGCGCGGTTAGGGAGAAAGTGGGTAACAATAAACGACTTGAAAAAAATATTCGATATATCTTGCTAAGAAATACACAGATATACCACTGCGTGGCATCGCACTTTTTTATGGAGATATAAAATACAAAACTGTTAGTAAAATATGGGGACGCACGGAAAAACAGCGAAAAAAAGACAAAGA
>JBDRHE010000014.1:0-19773 GCA_043817155.1 Candidatus Omnitrophota bacterium
ATCCTTCTTTATCTCGGCAACCTGGACAGGGTAAGCGCCGCCGTCAGGACCCTTTATGCTGAGAATAGAACCGACATTAATATCCATGCCCGGGGGAAGCGATTGCTTAGACACGATCCTTTTCGCATTTGGATTTACTTCTCCGTATCCATCTTCGGGACTCAGCGTAATACTCTTAGTATCCCCTACCCTAAGCCCCGCTATACCTTCTGACAGCCCGCGCATGATCTTACCTTCGCCATGCGTATACTCTATAGGTCCGCTCTTCTTCGAGCTATCAACAACCTTACCGTCTATGATAAGCGTATAATCGAACGATACCCGCTTTCCATTATTGACAAACGCTCCCACCCCTTCTCCCTCTGCGAGGTGCATAGGATAAAGGAGAATAGCTAATACAACACACGATACAGCACAAAAAGGTTTCACTGCTAAACCTCCATCTTCCATTATTACATTTACAGCTCTAATTTATTTTATCCACCAATATGGGAGTATTATACTCCCCGGTCATTTTAATGTCAATTATTTAAAGGAAGCGAATTGACAGCATCGCGCTATTGCCTACGCTTGCCGCTCAGAATAGTTAATCCCCCTCATTCTAACCAGGTTAGAATATCTTTATTTACCCACAAAATCTTTTATGAAGGAAAATAGCTTGAGGGCATTAATGTCGCTATATTCAATTTTTTCTTGAATAGATTTTCTCTCCTTGTCCAGATATTTCCAATGTCTCTTCTCGTCTTGAATCAAATTGTCATACATTTTTCTATGTTGTGACTTATCTTGGTTTTTTGCCAACTTGTAAAATTCAACGGCCATAGATTCAGCATCTTTAGCCATTATGAATGCATCTACCAGAGAAAATTTATTAACCTCAACTTCGATATCGAGTTTTGATATGTTTGGTTCATAAGTATGACCTATTATTTCTATTAGTCTACCGTTCAATAAATTTTTATGCCATACTGCTTCCTCATAAGCCATTTTTTCAAATTCATTTCTCATATCTCTTTTAAGAATATATTTGGAGAGATATTTGTAAAACTTGCCGGCAACCTCTTCTCCTGTTATGGCTTCTTTAAGTTGTTTAATGAGCTGTTCTTCCGGTAACCCCTTTTTCATTTTAAATCTCCTTTATAAAAATCCAGGGACGTTGCCTGACTGCGATCTCTGGCCTGTCCCCGCTCTTTGTTTCATATAGCCAAACCGCCAAATTTAACCAGGTTACCTATTCAGTATACTCAAATTGCCTTAAATGTCCTTACGATCTCGTTGACTTCATCCATATATTTCTTATACGTGCTGCTAGGCGCGGCGTACTGTATTATGACAATGCGCTCTTCGGTCACTGCATATATTTGGAAGGATTTTAACGTCATTCCGAGTTTAGGGTGTTTGTATTTGAATGTTGCCTGGCAAGCATCGTATTTGCCAAGTTTAATATTGTAGGAATTTATTAATTCAAACGCGGGAAACTCCGTAGAGTTTGACATGTTCTCAAGGTTCATCTTATATGCGTGCTCCAGGGGCATTGATGAATCCTCTTTCGATGATGATATGATCGCCATATTCGCCCTAAAGCCGTTCCGCGCAGAGCCCTTGGGTAAAAGAATGGTGACCATCTCCATAAAAGCGCCTTCTCTTAGCGCGCGAACATCCCAGCCGGCAGGAGATGCAATAGAGAATCCCAGATCTTTAAATGTGTATTCTTTCCAGGCTTCGGCAAGAGCATTAGATGCAAACATGCTAATGAGCGATACGCACACAATGATAAATGCCACAGCCTTTCTTTGTCTCATGCTGCCCCCCCTCACATCAAAATAGGATCTCTTTTATACAGCGCAACAGGCGGGTGTCCAACCCGCCTGGCATCAAAATGTCTCAATACATTTAAAGAATGTCTCTTTTATATTATCTCTTCTCCAGTTCTATTACGCCTTCTCTCTCTACAGGCTCTTTTAGCCTCGTCTTAAGCGCATCCTTCTGCCCGCGCATGGACGTCTCCTTTGCTTTGGGAGCGGTCTCAACTATGTGATCTCTCGATCTCTGGAACACCTTTGTAAGAGAACCCTTCTCGCCGGGCTCGCCCTTGCCGAACTGTGAGATATTATCGCTCATCTTTTGAAATATCCATTCACTGGTATCGCTACTACCTTCCCCGCGAGCTGAAACCGGAATTAAGCCTGTAACAAACAACATGATCGCAATTACTGATGTTATCTTCTTCATTCCCCACCTCCTTGAGAGACAGTATACATGCCGGCAAAGATGAAAGCAAGCAAAAATGAATTTGAAACAGGGTACGATATCGAAGACGAACAGAAACTATCTCTTTCGTTCAAAGATATAGATATTAGGACCGGGGCGTATTATGTTCTTGAATCCCGCAAAAGGAATATAAAAAGCGTCCTGCTGATCAAACAGGTTATCGCTTGAATCGATATCGACTGCCACAAACGATCTTTTTAAAGAATAGTCTCTCTTTAAATACATCCTTACAGTCTCATCTACTTTGCTATAAGCTGTAAGCGGAGACTCTTCCACGACGATGTATTCCGGCAAATCCTTTCTCTTTCCCTCAAACGTGAATCTTCGTATTCTATCATCGTACTTCCAGCCCTCATAACCCAAGATGCCCTCATCCCTCAAATGATCTACCGCGGCTTCTAACAGCCGGCTTTTATAACCCGTATCGACCTGGCTCTTCAGTCTTTTTTTCAGCGCTCCCGGCGTATCGTAAAGTTCGAGTCTTCCCCAAATGCTGCCTGTCTGGTAGATCGAGCTGCCTTCAGGTATGTTCTTATGGATCCACTCGGTTACTATCAAGCGATTATCCCGTTTTGTAAGCAACATATCGAACTTTATGATGTTATTGATCGAAGGGGTCATTATAGAGATGGATATTGCTGCTATCAAAACGTTAGCAAAATACCGCTTGCTCTTACCGAGTAATTTATCGCTTATAAATAACGCGCAGATAGAGCCGGTTACACAGAGAAAAGGGATCATCGGAATCGTGTAACGCGCAAATACGGTATACCCCCTACCCGCTAAAAAGTAGTAGAGCGCGGGAAAGGAGCAGAGTAAAGCCGCGCTCCTTATGTCTCTCTTCGCGAGGATCAAAATACCTCCAATTGATGCAAAAAGTAGCGGCCACCCCAAACCGAAGAAGAGGGAGAAGCTTAAGAAATGCCACCACCCCCTGCCGAGAATGATCTCATGACCCATGGTCTGGTGTTCTATCGCCTGGAAGAAGATGTCACCGGTAAATGCAGAGAAGTCGATCACTGAATAAGGGGTGCCAACTAAAAAACCGATCACGACAAATAGAAAGAAGAGAAGTATGCGCCTATCCAAAAACAGCTTGCTCCATTTATCTTTTCTATCAGGAATATTACAGAAGTGCGCTATGAGCATGGGCGCTATAAGCAAGATCCCCGCATACTTCGTGGATGTCGCAAGGCCGGCCAAAAGTCCCGACAAGATATAATTCTTTAATATCCCCTTCCGGTAGGACTTTACAATAAAAAGGAACGAGCACATAATAAAGAATGTCATGGGAACATCGACATTCCCAAAGTGAGAATCGCGTACATGTAAATAAGCCAGGCTTAAAAAGAGCGATGAGATAAGTGCCACCCTCCTGTCAAAGAGTCTCTTTGCGATCAAATAGACAATAAATACCGTGGCTGTCCCTAGAAGAGCGGCAAGCAATCTATTTATGAGGAAGAGGTTAGTAGGATCTACTGCATACTCCCTGATAAGATCCAGTGTTGAGGTAAAGCGACCGCTTACAAGGCCAAAAAGATAATAGAGAGCGTACAAAAATAGAAGTATGTACTTATAGAATGAACCGTAGGAGAAGGTTGTCGGATGAAGAGCTTTGATCGAAGAATAGAGCGCGTGCCGAATGACCACATTCTCGTCCGGCCGGCACCTTGTGTGGGGCAATCCAAAATCTATTCCATAACATCTGACCAGTATCCCTACGGCTAAAATAAGCAGAATTAAAGCATCGAAGTCTTTCGGTAGTCTTCTATGAAGCATATTCTGCCATCTCTATTGCGTTCCCCATGATCCTGATCATTGCTCTATAAGGACGATCGTCCCTCACTTGCCCTCCGTAGCCTACCTGCCCGCCATGATCTCTCCCCTCTTTTTTATTCTTGTTCTTTGGCTGTAATATGTTCAAACTTATCATCCGCGGTTATCACGATCTTCTTGCTTGGTATCGTATCGATCCCCTCATCGTGATACGGGATTGTCTTTAGCAGCGCTTGTTTCTTTTCATTCATAGGAAGGATCATCATCTCCTTTTCGCGAGACCTGACTTCATCGTAATAATCCTCATAGTTGCCCTTTCGGACTATATTCCTTGAAAGGTATTCAACATTTACGGTATTGTATGCGCCATCACTTCCGATGCCCTTATATTCATACTCCGCCTTATATATGAAAATCAATTTTACATCCGAGCTTACGGTGTCTGACCGCCGTATCTTCTCCACATGGATGCTGTATATGTTCTTGCCGGTCCTGATCGGCTGATCCGGGTTAACCCCGCTTTCTACTCTCCCTAACCTCTCGCTGTAACTTGTCCCTTTCTCATCTTCTATGCCGCTATCCTGATCTCCTGGTCCCCGCTCCCCTGCATTCTCCTCATCACGGAGAGAAGATCCGCCGATCATCTCGAGCAGCGCATCGTTGCCTACCATCTCTTCGGCCGAAGAAAGAGTGGGAGCATAAAGTATATATGATATGTAAACTAGTACGCGCAATACATTTAACATTGTGTCCTTGCCTGCTTTCCGTAGCCACGCGCGTACCGTTATCTTTAGTGTTTCCATCTTTCCTTATCTACTTCATTAAAAATCTGATCTTTGCCATCTCCCTCTTTAACTCATCTTTAATGCCGGTCAGGGCCTTCAGCATATCTTTGGTCTCCTGGTTATTGAGTCTGTTTTTGTGTACAATATCTTCTGTAACGTCAATAATACTGATCATTAAACCGTGTATCTCACGATTCTCTTCCGGAACCGGCTCCGCCTTCTCAATATAAATCGCTCTCCACTCTTTAAGCCTCTCTTCGGCGTCCCTGATATCAAGCGATGAATCCTCAAAATCACCAAGCATGTCTACTATATTAGCATAGAGCTCCCTGGTCAGCTCATAATGATATATGACCTGTCTTCTATGCTCGTCTTCCAGGGCATAAAGATTGCCGGCAAGCATAATCCCTATTAGAAGCAGTATCAGGGTCCTCTTCATATGCTACACCCCTAGAAATGTTTCCCCTCTATTCCGATAGCCGCGCTATCGCGCCCAACTTATAACTTTATTATCTTTCAAGTGAAAAGTGACGACATCCCCCGCCTCATCGGTTGTCCAATCATTAGTTGTCCAATCATTAAAGGTGACCCATTCCTCATTGTCATCTTCGTTATACTCTACTATATGGATCGGATCGTATATTTCGTAAAGCACTCTTTCCGGCATGCCGGTATAAATTGCGCCCAATGCGGTCATCTCTCTCTTCTCATCGGGCTTTTCCAGTAAATATATATTATAATCCGGGTTTTGACGCGCATCTTGCCACCACCTGATCCAGGCCTCGCCACGCTCGGCAGTAGATAACCCATCAACTGAAAGATGCGTGATCTTCTCTGCCGGCACAATGAATAGAATATTTCCCTGTTCTATCTCTTCCATAACAAACGCAAACGCCCATATCTCCATGGCGATGATCTCCAGTCCCATCTCACCATCCCAGTATGCGTAAGGATCCGAAGAGAAGCGGGCTTCATCCCTTACTTCATTCCACCAACCTGCTTTAAGTTCGTCAAACCTTATTTTCGCCTCACATCTCGACATCGATCCCGCGAAGACAGCGCTACATACCGTAAACATAAGCAGATTTATGGTCGCGATTTTCTTAAATACCATTGAGACTAGCTTTTTTACCTCAAGATCCGGAGCTTAATTTATCCAACTCTTCACGTATTCTCTTCAGGCGCTTACCATCTTCATCCCCGGTCTCCCACCCGGTCACCTTTCCGTCTTTAAGATGGAAAGTTGTTGTGTCTAAAGTTAACGGATCTGCGGTTCCGCTAAACGTGATCCACTCTTCATTGCCTTCATTTCGATAACCGGTTTCTGCATTCCCTGCATATATCTCGTACAATACCTCTTTTGGCATGCCGACATAGAGAGTGCCCGGAACAGCGTCAAATCCTTTTTTTTCATTACCCGCGCCTGCTTCGCAGGACAAATAAAAGACGTTGCAGAGTATCAGCGCAGTCAGCGCAATAGCTTTCACCATCTTCATTAACAAATACTTTAAATGCATCGGGAATCGTTGCTCTCCAAACTAGCTGTCCCATACCGACGGAAATCGTATTTTACATTCGAATTCCTGTTATCCCCGCGCCCAACCCTGTCATCCCCGCGGAAGCGGGGATCCATATTGGACATCGATCCAAGATCCTCGCCGGAGTTTGCACATGCGAAAACCGGCATCCATATGCCATTTCCGTCTGGATTCCCGCTTTCGCGGGAATGACAAAAAGGCTGATTTGGACACAAGCGATCAGCAACATTCAAGAAAAAAGACATTACTTTTCTCTAAAGATAACGGTCTTTGCGCCTTTTCCGACCCTTCTTATATCCTTCCCCATTCCGGAGAATGTCTCTCCGCATCCTGTGAGAATAACCGATGTTAATATAATTAATGTGCAGACCATGATAATTTTCGCGCCATGCTCTTTAACGAGTTCTTTAACAGCACCCATTCCTTCCTCCTCCTTCTTTTCTAATAAGATCGAAATCACGCCTCCAATTAAATATACACGCGCATCTCATGTTTTGCAAGTATGTTTTAAGCGAATAATGGCAGCTTTGAATTTGTAAAGAAGGGAGGTCTGTTTTTAAGAATGGGGATCCTATTTTACCGCGCCATCTTCTCTCATGTTAAAAAGATCCATCTCACCGTGTTCTACAAGATCTTTTAGTTCTTTGCTCTCTTCCGGCGCGCGCAGGCGGCTATTCTTTTCGTCTCCCTCGATAAATTCATTCAGTTTTGAACAGCCGTTAAGTGCCGATACCAATAAGAGGATGCAAACTAGCTTTGTCATTGTATCTCCTCTGATAAATGGTTACGATAATTTTAGATAGTGAAATTGGAAACTACCCTGGACGCGATTATGTAAAACATAATTATGGCAATTGCTACTTTGGCTATGATCGAACCGAGCCGGCCCAATATCCCACCGGCTCCGGCCTTTAGGGACTTCACAATGTCCTTATGTATGACGAGCTCTACGAGGAAAGCCCCCAAAAATATACCCAGGAACGTGCCGAGAATAAGCCCTATTCCGAAGAAACCGGCTCCCAGTATCGCGCCGAATATGCCGCCAATGATCGCGCCGACTATTGCGGCGTTAGAGGCGCCCAGCTTCTTTGCTCCAACGATAATAAAGATGTATTCGAGCGCTTCCCCGCACAGGTAAAGTGTCAGCAAGAATGCGAGCGCCTTAACGCTTATGACCGAGAATCCCGTGAGCAACGCGTACAGCGCCGATCCCATAAGTATGATCAGCGTGCCAAAGGTTGTAAAGAAGATAGCGGCAAAACCTATAAGACTAAAAATTATTAAGATAGCTAAAGCCAATATCTCCATATGTGCCTCCTGATTTGAAACATCTGTCCTACAAATTGGCGCTTTTTATAAGAAGAAACCGGGATCCTTCACGTCAGTAAGGATAGGTTTATAGTCCTTGGGCAGCGGAAGTATAAACGTAACCACTTCAAAGGCCCCCACAACAGCCCGAGTCACCATTCTACATATACCATTAACAGTACCCCAGGTAAGCGCCGAATCCCATCCGCCCGATTTGAGATAAGAATCTTTGGAACTGCCCTGCTCCTTCGCCTGCTTGATCCCATTCATGACTTCGAGCGGGCTTACAACTATATTCGATACTCCCCTACCAAATTTTTCGAGCGCGTTATCCGCAAAAGAGATAGCGTGTACCCCTAAAAACAGGATCAAAACTATAGCTATTACCTTACTCATTTTCCCCCTCCCATCCATCTTAGCCTACATAAAAAGACTTCCTAACATCCACAATGCTATGGCCGCCGCGAATACCGAGTATAGCCTTAAAGCGTTGGCCCACACGGACCTTGCGCCCGGTTTCTCATTTATGTCCGCCCGCCACTGGCATGCAAGACCCATCCATAAGTATATGTTTACAGCCAGTAGCGGCAAACACCCGTATAAGGCCGGCATAAATTCCTGTAAAGGATTATGCAAGACCGCTGCGAGTTTGTCGAATTCAGTAACATCGACAACATAGCTGTACAGCCCGTATATTATCGCCAACCAGCCGAAGATGCGATATCCCGCTATCTTCCTCGACCTTCTCCCAGCGCCGACATTCGGATCCTGCTCTCTTTCAGCGCGCGCTTCCGGCTGAGTCCTGTCTATAGTCAGGTCCCCACGGCGCACATTCTTTATAGTATCATAATACTTACTCATGAAAGATCCCGGATATTTTTAATATTTATTTACTTTCACCACGCTGGAAGGTAGCTCGAAATCGCGAGGGTCAATGTATATGTCCTCTTCGATACCAGTCGCTTCGATCCTGTAGTACTCAAGATCCCTCTCCGACTCCTTTCTCATAAGGATCTTACCCCAAAGCCAGATCTTCTCATCGTCCTTTTCGAAGATCTTACACCTCTTGCCAAGAACACTCTCTTCGCCAATGGGATCCATGAGATCGGCATATCTTGCTTCCGGGTCTTCATATGCGATAAAAAGTCCCGTTAAATCTATGGAGTAAGCTACATCAGTATCCGGCCAATATATAATGTATTCTTTTTCACCTGTGCTTATACGCAGGGACTCTTTCTTTCTATTAAAATCATTCCCCTTCCTGGTCTTCCCGGTAGAATTCTGTATAGATTTCTCTCTTCGCTTGTTATTCACGGCATCGATGCATACTGTCTTACTACCCTCGCACTTACTATCCGGCTGGGTGAGCGTGATCGAGTATTCTATCTTAAGCGTCTTAAATGGCAGCTCCTCCGCATATACATATCCGCATCGAGCAAAAGATATTAATAAAACATAAATAAATAAATTTGCCAATAAAGATCTGTGCCTATTCGCGCCAAACATAGATCTGGGCGCCTTTTTTGTTCTCACTGGATCACCTCCTTTATCCCGTCAGTCAATTTATCCCTCTCTTCGTAAACTGTAAGCAATAACAGTTCGTCTACTCTCCCTGTAGAATGGATCAGCTTAATTAAGCCTATATCTTTTGCAAGCCATGCATAGGCTACATACTTTTTATTGGTTGCAGGCCAGGCGTCCTCCACCTTTAACTTCACACAATCCTTATACTCCCCTGCCGGAACGCTCATGTCCTCATAGCCCACGACCGTGAAACTCATCGTCTGCTCCTTCGAAGAACGTGAAATGGATATCGTCTCTCCCTTTATTGGGGGAAAGGAGATTATCTCCTCTTTTGTAGATATCGCGTCTTCGGTCAAATCCTCTCTCCAGAACGCCTCTATCGCGTAAAGGCCGTCGTTTTCTTTGATGTATCCGCCGAGCCCGAATATACTATTGCTCACGATCGGGTTTTCTTTCTTAACATCTTTCTCTTTAACAAAATAGTAGACTCCCGTTCCCTCTTCTTCCAGGATAAGTTCCCTTACCACGATCCCCTCTAAAAATTGGTTCCCTCTAAAATCGCAGGAATATAAATACTTTGAATCACTTACAAGCGGAAAATAGTCCCTGACCTCTTTTATCTCTTTTTTCGGCGTTTCCGCGGCTGTCACATTATCGCCGCGGGCATAGATCGATGACTGTATTGCTAAAAGAACTACGATTAAAAGAACGGTCTTATTCATCGGCGCCGGCACTCCCTTCCTAACTCTTCAGCCGCTACTTTTATCTTTCTGGACAGATTCTTTGCCTGGCCCGCGGCAAGCATCGCTTTGCCGGCATATTCTTTGGCCTCTTCCAATGATTCGGCAAAGAATGCCTGCTCCGCATTGTTCTCCGCGTAATAGACGTAGTCGTGGAGCGAAAGCAGATCTAGCGCGATCCTGTCCGCTTCAACCGCGATCTTATCCCCGTCATCTGCCGAGAACGCTAAGCTTGTCATCAACAATAAGGCCATTATCGCGACTATTAACTTCATTGCCTGCCTCCATTCGATCTTATCGGTGTGGAGCCCCCCGGGCTAAAGTCCGGGGGGCTCCCTCCATCAAAAACGCATATCACCTTTGGCGACATGCTAAGCATCTCGCCAAACAATGAATTTCGCTATACGAAATTCATTGCTGGCGGATTCAACCCAGGGAATCTATCTGCTTCTGAAATTCTATGATCTTCGTGGAAATAAATTTATTGAGCTTCTTTCTCTCTATAAAGCCCTCTATCTTACCGGCATTATCTAGGACCGGCAGGTAATCGATGTCATATCTGTTTAGGAGCTCTTTTATCTCCGTAACCGGCGCGCCGGCATTTGTAGTCGCCGGGACCGGCTCCATCAGATCATGCGCGAGAATGAGCCCACCTATGTCCATCTCAAGGAACGTCTGCTTTATGCCTTCAACAGTAATTATACCACGCAATGCCTTATCATGCTTTATTACCGGATAATAAAGGTAATCACTGTTACTGAATATCTTTAAGATATCGCTTAGCTGCATGTCCTCAAATATGACAGGTGGGTCCTTATCCATTATGTCCTCTGCGCGGCTCTTTTGTATTATCTCCTCTTCGCTTATGTTCAATCCGACTTCACCGGCTTTTGATACAGCAAGCTTAGTAAATGGAGGCCCGAGTATCTGCGTAGCAAATGTAGTAGCTGTTATAATAACGACCAACATACCGCCCACGCTTCCGGTAAAGTGCTGCGCTGCCAGGATAGATAAGCCTATTGCAACACCGGCCTGGCTAAAGAGAGCAAGCGGCAGGTACCGCGACACTGTTGCGGGAGCTTTAGAGAGATACGCGCCGATCCTCGCCCCTATCATCTTTCCGGCCAGGCCGAACAGGAGATAGACTAAGACAAGTAGCAAGATGGGCGGCGTCATGTGACTAAATTCGAGCTTAGCGCCCACCAGAACAAAGAAGAGAATGTATATTGGCGGGGTAAAACCCTCTACCAGGTTGAACACCTCTTTACTCTTATGAGGAGTAAAATTGACAACCACGATCCCCAGAGTCATGGCGGCCATAAGCATGCTGACGTCAGCGGCAAGAGAAAGACCCGTCACCATCAAAACTATCCCTATACAGAATGCCAGTATTCTCTCTTTTTCCGTGTATTTTCTAAGGATCCTGTTCAAAACAAGGCCGGATAGGCCCCCTATAACTACCGCTCCTCCTATCTCATATAGTGGATACAGTATTGCATTTACCGCGCCGGTCCCCGCGCACCCTACCAGAACGCCTGCTATGCTGGAAGCTATCGCGAATAGAAAAAGTGCCAGACCGTCATCAAGAGCCACGATTCCAAGAATGGTTGTGGTCAGTGGGCCTCTTGTCTTGAACTCTTTAAGTACAGAAGTAGTAGACGCAGGATCGGTAGCGGACGCGATAGCGCCCAAAAGAAGAGCCAGGGCCCAAATATGAGGCCCTCCTCCGAAGAGGTACGTTCCGACCGCGGCAATAGATACGGTAACTAATATGAAGGGCGCGATCCCTTCGCAAAGAAGAATATATATAAAATTCCTGCCGTATTTTGCGAAGATCTCCTTTTTAAGCTCACCGCCAACCATAAAACCAATGAGACCCAGCGCGAAATAGTTGAATGGCTTTAAAGCTTCTATTGTGGATTGGTTAACGATTTTTAAGCCGGATTGGCCGATAATAATACCTATAATAATGTAACCCACGACCTGAGGAATGCGAAGTTTCTGGAACAGGCGTCCTCCGATCGTGCCGCCAAATAACGCCAATCCCAATAGCAAAAGCATATTTAGGTGAAGCACGGATATCTTTTCCGGAATATGCGAAATAAAATCGAACATGAAGCGCCTCCTCTGGCCCCTGTAAGTACAATGTTATGATAATATCATTAGGCAGAGAAATATTCAATCATTATATAAGTGTGTGAACTATTAAATGGTTTATGGTATAATCTGTCATATACTATGGTAAAGAAACTTTTTACGAACATTACTCTATTTTTGCTGGTATTTGTGATCGTTTCGCTGTGCGCCGACCTTTACTATTATGATAAGGTCCTGCAGAAAGACTCTCATTATCTAAGTCAAATATGTTTTTCCGACTTCCGGGTCTTCTGGTTTGCGGCTTTAAACCTGAATTATATCAGAGGATCCCCTGTAGGCAAGTACACCATCTACAACAAAGGAGTGGAGTATTATCATTTCAGGTACGCTCCTTCTGTGGCGTACTTTATGCTTCCTTTCGCAAAGACGATGAACCAGGGCGTGGCGCTTCTACGGTGGAGTTCGATCATTAACATCCTCTTCCTTCTTTCGCTAACACTTGTGGTGGTTCAATTACGTAAGGATTTTAGCCTATCAGATGTAGATCAATTCATAATACTATGGGGCTCTTTTATAGCCGGGTTAAGATTCTATCTACTCAACATACAACTCGGCCAGACCGATATACCGGTCCTATTTTTATTCACCCTATTCCTTGTCTGCTATCTTAGAAAGCGCGAGATCCTATGCGGTACAATTCTCGCTCTCATACTGCAATTTAAACTATTCTTTCTTCCTGTCCTCTTCTATTTCCTGATAACCGGGCGGATGAAGATCATTCTATCAACACTATTATCGTTTGTCGTACTTCTATTCCTGCCTGCTCACCTTGTTGGCAGTGAGAATATGATCAAGATACTAAAAGAATGGGTTGATATCCTGGGCATGTCTGTGCCCTCACAGATACTGAACATCAAGAACCAATCGATCGTATATTTTGCATCTCTTACGCTTTTAAGGAATAATAGTATAAGCGGCTTCTTTACGTCCCCAAAGCACCTATTCTATCTCATAAGCGCGATCCTGACGATCGTCCTGTATATATTCATGGCGCGCGTTAGAAGGGCATGCGAAAAAGAAGAAAGAGCGCGCTTCAAGTACTTAGAAGTATCGGTGCTTATATTGGCTTCTTTGCTTCTGTCCCCAATTACATGGAAAGCCCATTTTGCTTCTCTCGTAATACCTGTCAGCATTGCAATTCTATTCGCGATAAAAAGCGACAAGAAGAACGTTATATACGCGCTGCTTGGATCTTTCTTTGTCCTGAGCTGCCTGGCCGGAACTGATGTGACTAAATTTATACCTTTGCTAGATGATCTGAACATCTTGAATATTGCGGTCGGAACTATCTTTTTAGCGCTCGCCCTGGTATGCGGTTATCGAACTTGGGCAGATAAATAGGAAGAGGTAAATAATATCCTTATTCTCCAAGATACACCGAACGCATTCTATTCAGAGTGCTATTTACTACGGATGCGTTCTCTCCTCGTAGCTCCATCGATACGATCTTCAGCGCTTCGGCTACGGGTATTCCAATATTTTTTCCTTCCTTATATATGTTGTCGAGAGCCAATATAAGTCCCCCGAACGACATATCCTGGAAATAGACAGTAGATGCCTTCACAGGATCCACGGTCCATGCCCCCTCGTAGATACCCCGGACAAGCGCTACCTTTCCCAGAACTGATATATACGGTTCCCCGCTGCGATTCAGCTGATCCATCCTGCGCCAGTAGCGGCCGTCATACCTTTCGATTTCTCCGGCTCTCAGTTCAGAACTTCGTAAAATCTGTGATTCGCCGGTTCCTTCGAAACTTGGCGCGATCCGTTCGTCGCTGCGAAGAACAGTGCTTGCATCGCTCTCGCAATAAAATACCGCGCATACTGCCACGAATATAACAACATATAAAAGCGACGATATTCTTCTCATGGCTCCTCTTGAGCAACCCTTTCTTTTATGCAAAGCCCACGCTAAGAAAATTCTTCAATTTCCGCGCCCTTATGGGATGTCGCAATTTCTTAAGGGCCTTGGCTTCGATCTGCCTGACACGTTCCCTTGTAACGCTGAATATGGCTCCTACCTCTTCAAGCGTCCTGGGATACCCGTCACCGATGCCGAATCTCAGCCTCAAGACCTTCTTCTCTCTTTCCGTAAGCGTATCGAGGACGCCTCCCATCTGCTCTTTAAGCATTGTATAGGCTGTAGCGTTGGCAGGTGATACCGCTCTCTTGTCTTCGATGAAATCCCCGAAATTAGTATCGCCTTCATCGCCGATAGGCGTCTGGAGGCTTATGGGTTCCTGCGCAATCTTTAAGACGGCCCGCACCTTGTCACAAGGCATCTTCATCTCTTGTGATAGCTCTTCCGGTGTAGGCTCCCTGCCGGTCTCCTGGACAAGCGTTCTTGAAACCCGTATTAGCTTATTGATCGTCTCTGTCATGTGAACCGGTATTCTAATAGTACGCGATTGATCCGCTATGGAACGGGTTATAGCCTGCCTTATCCACCAGGTAGCGTATGTTGAAAACTTATACCCCCGCTTATACTCAAATTTATCAACGGCTTTCATAAGCCCGATGTTTCCCTCCTGTATGAGGTCGAGGAAGGATAGGCCTCTATTTGTGTATTTTTTTGCGATACTTACGACAAGTCTCAGATTCGCGGCGACAAGCTCTCTTTTGGCTTTGTTAAAATTGACCTCTTTTATCTTTATGAGCCTGTATCGCTTCTTAACGCTGGTTAACGTATTTCCAAATTCCAACTCAAGGCGCTTCAGCTCTCCTGTCAATCTACGTTTTTCTTGCGGCCTGCCCTGCAGCTTGCCGATCGCTCTTTCGATAGTGTCGGACTTCTCTATGAATTCTTTAATGCCCTGAGATATCCGTTCTATCACCAATATCGCCAGCTTCATCTCAAGCAGGGTGCTGACTACCTTGCTTTTTGCCTTGGCCCGCTTAAGTTTTGCTAATAGCTTTATCGTCTTTCTCTTCGCAACGTATTCCTTGAGCTTGGGATCTATATCTATAACCTCGTCCAGCCCTGCGTCCTTCTTCAGAACGTCGTCCAATATCTCTATAACTATTTTTTTTGCGATATTCGTCCATTGAACGTTCCTCCTGAAGAGATCCTCTGCGTCCTTTATCTTAACGGCAAGCGAGATCTCCTGCTCACGCGTAAGGAGCGGTATTTGCCCCATCTGCCGCAAATACATCTTCACCGGGTCATCTACCTGCGCAAGCCGCGTTATCTCCTCGTCTTTTACGTGACTCTTCTTTGTCCGCTGATCGCGTGGCAGTATGTACTCCTCTTTTTTTCGGTCAACCAGCGCTATGCCACCTTTCTCCAGGGCCTCCATAACGTCGTCGATCTCATCGGAAGAGAACATATCATCCGGCAGGATAGAATTGACATCTTCGTAGGTAAGGTGTCCCTTCTCCTTTCCGAGAATAACGAGCCTCTCTATAATATTCTTCTTCGACAGCTTCCTCTGCTTGCTCGCCTGCTTTTTACGCCGTCTTTGCGCTTTTGCTCTATTCTCGCTTCTGTTCTTTATCTTCTTCTTAGCCATCATACCGCTTCTTTGTTCTCCACTTTATCCTGCTCCAAACCTTTTAAAAGGCCGCTGTATTCCGCTATAAGCTCATCCACGCGGCTTGTGTCGGCTAAGCCCTCCGCTTCCCTTATCTTAAATTGCATGTTATTAAGAGCGTCTTTCAGGCCGTGTCTTTTGATGTGCCGGAAGCAGTCGCTGATCACCCTCTCCTTATCATCTATCATATCCGCAAGACAGATAGCTTTTGATATTATCTCCTCGCTCTCCTTATCCTCAAAATGGGTTAAAAGCTGGCCCGGGGTTATCTTCTTTCCTTTTTGGGATAGCGCCAATATCTTCTCCAGCACCCCGACTATAACTTTATCTTTAAACACCCCGAACCCCAGCTCTCTTTCTATCCTGGAAATATAGTTTGTATCCTCCAGCGCCATGGCCAGTAGCATGGTTTCGGTGTAGTTTTCAGATCTCTCTTCAGATACACGTTTAGCGTCCTTGCGATACGTGCGATCCGCTTTAAGCTTCTTAGACTCAGCCCTTATCGCCTCCTCATCGATATCGAGTTCCTCCGACATCTTCTTTAGATAACCCGATCGCAGGACCGCATTCCTGATCCTGTCAAGCGTCGGAAGCATCTCCCTGACTATCCTGGCCTTTCCGCGCGGTTCGTTCTTCTTGAACTTAGCTGTCAGGGTACCCAATTTATAGTCGAAGAGGTCCTTGGATACTTTTAGTATCTCCATAAAGGCGTCTTTTCCATTAGTCCTGATGAAGCTGTCGGGGTCGCTTCCTGTAGGTAGTATAGCGACGCGCACGTTCATATCCTCTTCAAGCAGAAGGTCCAGCCCTCTCAATGTTGCCTCCTGTCCGGCCTTGTCAGAGTCGTAAACCATTATCGCGTTCTCCGTAAAACGTTTAAGCGCCCCTATCTGGTCGACCGTTAATGCGGTACCCAGAGTGGCGACAATATTCTTTATATCATGCTGAAATGGCATTATGAGGTCGAAGTAGCCTTCTACGATTATCGCGTAATTCTGCTTCCTTATGGACTCTTTCGCGAAGTTGAGCCCGTATAGATGCTTTCCCTTCGTGTAAATGTGCGTCTCCGGCGAATTGATATACTTAGGATTGCTGTTGTCCAGCGCCCTGGCGCCGAACCCGAGGATCCTGCTTCTCTGATCGAATATGGGAAATAGAACACGATTCCGGAATCGATCATAATGGTTACCGCTACTTTCGTTCTTGATCGCAAGTCCCGCTTGTTCAAGGTTGTCGGGCAATATGCTTTTCGATCTTGCATGATTGACCAGGCCCTGCCAGGAGTCCTCGGCAAATCCCAATCTGAAATGCTTGATTATCCTTGCTTCAATTCCCCTCTTTAAGAAATAGCCGTAGGCAGCTTTACCGAATCCTTCTTGCAAGTTCTCCTGGAAAAGATTACAAGCTATGTCGTTGGCCCCATGCAATGCCTGAGCCAGCGAGTCTCTGCTATCGTCATCGAAGCTTGATCGCGGAAGGGCAATGCCGGCTTTGTCCGCAAGCATCTTAAGAGCGTCGATGAATCCCATGTTCTCGTGTTTCATGACAAACCCAATAGCGTTACCTCCAGCGCCGCACCCGAAACAGTGATATATCTGCTTGCTTGCGCTGACTACAAATGAAGGCGTCTTCTCCTTGTGAAAAGGACAGTTGGCCTTGAAATTATTTCCGACCTTCTTAAGTGGAATGTACGCGGACACCACCTCAGCGATATCTAATTTATCGAGTATTTTTTCTATTGTCTCGTTTGGTATCATCTTTTCCTAACGCACAACTATTTTTTTATCGTCTTTGCGAGGCACCGTAAAATTCGAGTGTGCCGAAGCAATCTCTGCTTACCATCTTTTAATATATCATCCCACATGTCATTCCCGCGTAAGCGGGAATCCAGGGATGGACTCTCAGCGAGCCTACTCTGGATCCCCGCTTTCGCGGGGATGACAGAAGAACGAAGATTGTCCCGCCGTTACTCTCGTATGGCCGGATCCCGCTACGCGAAGCATACGGCGGAGCTTCACGGCGCTTAGTATATTATGACACTTCGCAAAGACGAGTTAAAATCTGTGTTATTTCAGCGTTTAACTCGCACAAACCCTGAGCAAGGCACTATGTTCAGGTCCTCTATCTTAACCAGTTCATCCAGAAGTATGTTAAGGCCCAGGTTGTCGCTTGCAATGTGTCCCGCTATTATCACATTCAAGAACTCTGCCTTTGCCATCTTAAAATGCGCTTCATCTAAATGCATAGCAACTATCGTACCAACGCCCGCCTGCGAGAGTCTTCCGAAGATCTTCTTCGATCCCTCAGTACCGCCGGTCATGTCAACGAAGACTTTACCGGCCTTCTTATCATCCTTACCCGCGATAATTCGCGGTCCGGTGTCGCTATACATGGCATCCTGATACTCCGGGATCGACTTCAGCAACTTCAGTACATCCCGTACGCGGCTCGGTTTTTCCCTGTCGAATAGTTTCTGTAGAAAATTCGCCACACAATTGTCAGCCGGCGTGTGGACGCACATGAAAGGAATATCGAGAAGTCTTGCGATGTCTACATAGCGCTCATGGTTCCTGGGCAATACGCTTCTTGATACCTCGTCAATGCGTTCGTCCATAAAGGATTTCGCGATGTCGGGTTTGATACCTAATTTACTTAAAATATTGGTCTGTACGCGCATAACGTGATGCAGGTTCGATAAAGCCTTACCCGCGGGGTGATGGGACATTGCAAGGTCGATACAGGCGCTCTTTTCGTTCAAAAGGTACGCGGTTAACAGCTCCTCAGCGCCCATATCTATCCCAACCATAAGCGTACGTATCGTCTTGGTCCTGTCACCGTACAGAATTCGCGTATCCGCAAATGGGTGCTTAAGCTTCTCCTTGTCGAAGAATCTTCTATCCAGCGAGCTTAATCCCCTGTATACCCGACGCATCGAGTTCATTTCATCGCGTAATTCTTTCTTCGTGCGCGGGTCCTTTGCCAGACCCTTCTTTATAGCCAGATCATATATATCTTTTAGTCTCATAATATCCCTCCAAAATTACTTAAATCCGTCAATGAGATACGATCTTCTTTTTATTTTATCAAAATCGAACATATACTCTTTCTTCATTGAAATGAACTTAGAAAGCTCCCCTTTTGCGCGCGTCTTCTGATCCTTTAGAGCCAAATTCTTTATGTAACAGTACAGCCGGAAGTTCTGCTCTATAAAGAACATGCCTGAAATTGAATTACGCACGCTACTATCGATGGCCCTCACCGGTGTCAATGCAAAACCTATTACGCATAAGCCAATAAGGAGAGTGGCGCGAAAAAGGCCAAGTATTAAACCCCCTACCTTTTCTATGCCCCCCGTCACACCCGCTTCCTTAAAGAAGGTGCTTATGAACCGGATCACCATGCGATATGCTACGGCAAATATTATAGAGATTATAACATAGGATAAAAATCTGCCTGTGGAAGGTGCAACAGCGGTCGTTGAAGAAATAATCGCGCCGAATTTGTCATACAGAAAAATAGTTATTATCAGTATAAGCGATAGTGAGACAAGAGGAAAGACTTGCCTACCAACACCTATAAGCGTCGATATGTAACCTATTCGCAGTAAAAGGATTAGGACAAACAGGTCGACCCAATTTATCTTATTCAATAACTCTAACAACTGCCCACCACCTCATAAAAAAAGTGTAATGAAGTATATCATATAATTAGCATATTGTCAATGCCCGCTAACGCGTCATTTCTTGCGCCACCCTTCGTCTTTGCGAGGCACCGGAATATTCGAGCGTGCCGAAGCCCCACCGCATGCTTCGCATGGTGGGGTCCCGCCATACGACAGTAACGGCGGGACAATCTCTCTTTCCCTCGTCTTTGCGAGGCACCGGAATATTCGAGCGTGCCGAAGCCCCACCGCATGCTTCGCATGGTGGGGTCCCGCCATACGACAGTAACGGCGGGACAATCTCTCCTTCCCTCGTCTTTGCGAGGCACCGGAATATTCGAGCGTGCCGAAGCAATCTCATTCGAGCTAGTTTGAGATTGATATTATGAAAAATAAGCTACCTCCCAAAGGGGCTCGTATTTATGGTAGAATACAGCCCAGGTAAAACGGGATTACATTCGGTGTAGAATGCATCCCAAGAGC
>JBDRHE010000015.1:0-38830 GCA_043817155.1 Candidatus Omnitrophota bacterium
GATAGATTTAATCAAGTCTATGAACCCCACCTTTAAAGACTTATATCCTGAAATCTGAGATTGCTTCGTCGCGCCGGCTTTGCCGGCGCTCCTCGCAAAGACGGAGTATGGGTTAATCCTTTGGGAGAGCTGAACTATTACTTTTTTCTTGACAAATCCCTAAAATATGTTACACTTGTAACAGATATGTTACAAGGAGGTTATATGAAATTTCATATATCGCTGTTGGATGTGCTAAACTCTAAGACAAAGGTTAAGATAATCAAATTCCTTCTGACTCATGAGGCTTCTATGAGCGAAAGGGAAATAGCATCCATATTAAAGGTATCCCATATGAGTATAAACAGAACTATGCGGGAGCTTGTTGATATTAATTTTGTAGATTTTGTCACTGTTGGCAAGGCCCATTTATGGAAGATTAATCGTAAGAGTTACGCTTTTAAGATGTTGTCTATCTTGATCGAAGGCGTCTCGGACATTAAAGGACCTATAGAAGATTTAAAAAATATGCTTATGAATAGAATACCTAATGCTTTGGTCAGAAGAGTCGTTTTGTATGGGTCTGTAGCAAAAGCAACGGAAAAAGCAGATAGCGACATAGATGTTTTCATTTTAGTAAAAAATAAGCATGGTAAAGAAAAAATTGAATCAATAATAGAGAAAATATCTAATTTGTGTTTTGAGCTATATGGTAATATGCTTGCTCCCTATATATTAACAGAACAAGAATTAAAACAAAAGAAGGGCTTGAAAATTATTTCTGAAATAGATAAAGGTATCCAGATTCTTCCAAAAATGAAAGGATAAACTATGACTACCAAACTAAAAACAAGCGATGTCGAAAAATCATTATATGTGAATTATCTTGAGCGTGCTGAACAATGTATACGCGCAGCAGAAAATTCATTTTTCAAGCAGGATTGGACAGCGGCTACTATAACTGCTATCCACTCTTGTATTGCTGCATGCGATGCGATGTGTGTTTATTTCTTAGGAAGACGTTATGCCGGGGACGACCATGCAAATGCCGTAAAGCTTTTTAGAGCAATTAACCCCAATGATGAGGAAATCAACACAAACGCAAATAGATTTACAAGAACAATCCGCATTAAAAGCATGGCTGAATATGAAGAAAGGCTGGTCTTTAAATCTGAGGCGGGAAAAGCTTTAAAAGATTGTGAACGATTTTTTGAATATGCTAAAAAGAAACTTCCATAACCGATGGGGATGGTACCTCAAAAAGCCTTGAGGAAGTGAAACGGTTGTGCTATATTACACGGGTGAGGACAAAAGAGTATAAAGATTTTTCCTGGAAGCTGCATGAAAAAGCAGGCCGCAAGTCCATAGTCGCGCACTATCCGGTTGGCTGGTAGCGTATAATATTCTGTGTAAATTCAACATGTCAGATGGCTACGGCGCGGCCTTTCAGACGAATTTTGTGGTTCACTGCAATTGGTGTATTTAATATTTCTCGCCGCCTCCGGCGGCTTTACTCAATTGCTTTCGTTCGCGCACAAAATTTTCTGTCTTCAAGGCCACACCGTAGCCATCTGCCTTAAGTTACACAAATGGAATTGGCACAATATTTTTAACGCAACCTTGGCTCATAATTTTAGCCGGATTAATAATTTTGTGATATAATATTGTTAAGGCGCCTATATGAAAAAAATATGGGTAAATAAGGCAAAGTCATTTAAAGAAGCGGAGAGATTTGACAATAGCTACTACCTGTCGATGTCGCGAACAGAACGGCTTGAAACAATGCAATTTTTAAGAGAGATTTATTATAAGATAAAAGGTTTAAAAAATGAAGGTAGAAAAGGATTACGAAGAGTTATTAAAATTATTCAATAAAAACAGAGTAAAATATTGCATCGTTGGCGCGTATGCAGTCGCCTATTATGCCAGGCCCAGGTATACAAAGGACATAGATATCCTTGTGAAGACTGGCGCCAGAAACGCGCGCAAAATAGTTAAAGCGCTAAATGACTTTGGTTTTAAAAGTCTAAAATTGGACGTAAAGGATTTCAGCGGGGAGAATAATATCATCCAGTTAGGATATGAGCCTGTCAGGGTAGATATTATAACTTCTATAGGAGGATGCAGCTTTGAAAAGGTATGGAGGGGTAAGACCCTTGGCAGTTATGGCAAAGAGACGGTGTTTTTCATAGGCGTGAACGAGCTGATAAAAAGCAAAAGACACTCAAAACGTAAACACGACAAAGAAGACCTAGCCATTTTGTTGTTGACAAGAAAGCATAAAAGAACAAGGTAAAAAGGGCGC
Organism: Candidatus Omnitrophota bacterium; assembly: GCA_043817155.1. GTDB lineage: Bacteria > Omnitrophota > Gorgyraeia > JABMRN01 > RBG-13-46-9 > JBDRHE01. The sequence continues at coordinate 2,285 of JBDRHE010000015.1, forward strand.
TGTCCCCTTTTTGATGCTATTTTCCCCCTTGACAAATTCGAGGGGGGGGGATATACTTCTTCTTATCAGCTGTAAGCTTTAAGCTATAAGCTGTAAGCAGGAAAGAAAAGGGAGGTTACAAATGCCGAAGAGAACCCCACCCCAAAAGAAGAAGAAACCATTCAAACCCATGGAAATCACAAGGGTGAAACTCAACCCCGAACAGGCGGTGTTGTCTTGTTGCGAGCAACCAAGTAAACCATGGGTCTGTGCGAGTCCTTGGACATCGCAATGTTTAAACATCCCTCCTTGCGCCAATACGCCTGCAGCAGTCACGCATGCGCAATCGTCATAGCCTTTTTTATTTGGTAATTTGTAAATTTGGAATTTGACAATTTTATGAATAGTTTTTAGATTGTGGTTTGCGAACCGAACTCCCACAAAGCGCCCTCCCTTATTTTATAATTGATTATTGGCACGAGTAGCTGTCCAAATTAACCTCAATGTTATCCCCGCACCGCTATTGCGGTGTAAGCTCCAGCGGGGATGGCAAAATGGACTCATCGAGAGCACATCTCTGGATTCCCGCTTTTCCCGCCGTTGCTTACGCATTGCGGGACCCCGCCATACGATAGTAACGGCGGGGCGCGGGAATGACAAAGGATTTTCCTTGATTCCCGCCTACCCGCATGGCAGGCAGGCTGGAGTTTACGCCGCAGTAGCGGCGTGGGAATGACAAAAGATCCCCCCTAAAGACTCACCTTTACGTGCATTACTCGAAAAGCCTTGAGGAAGTAAAACGGTTGTGCTATATTACACGGGTGAGGACAAAAGAGTATAAAGATTTTTCCTGGAAGCTGCATGAAAAAGCAGGCCGCAAGCCCATAGTCGCGCAGATGGAGATTACCTACGGGTGTCCCCTGCACTGCCGGCACTGTTATACTGACTGTTACAACAATCAAGAGAATAAACAGAAAGAGCTTTCCACCGGGAAAGTGAAGCGCGTATTATATAAGTGCAAAGAGGCGAAGACCGTGTGGCTTTGCCTTACCGGAGGAGACCCTCTCACAAGAAGAGATTTCCCGGAAATCTATAAATATGCCAAGAAGCTCGGATTTATCATAAACGTATTTTCTTCTTTAACTTGTGTGAATAAAGAGATATTGGAGCTCTTTAAGAAACAGCCCCCGTTTGGTATTGAGACTACCCTTTCCGCGGCCACGCCAGAGACCTATAAACGGGTAACCGGAACAAGTCTTTTCAGGAAACAGATAGAGAGCATAAAAAAACTGACTGCCAGCAATATTGAAGTCAGGGTAAAGACGCAGGTGACCAGGCTAAATATAGGCGAAATAGACAAGATAAAATCTTTGGTGAGGAGCCTGGGTATGGATTTCAGGCCCTCTACCATGCTTTTTGCCGGGCTGAATCACGATACCGCGCCGTGCGATCTTAGGCTTGAGCCGGAAGATGCGATAAGGGTAAATAAGGGATACGGCTACTATGACGAGGAGATACAGCCACCGGGGCATAAACTCAAATTAGAGGACATGATAACGGGGCCCTTTGATAAGCTTTTCAGCTGCGCGACAGGCGGTCACGCGTTTCAGATATCGCCGCGGGGTGAAATGTTTTTATGTTCTTGCCTCAGAAAGCCGGATTATGATCTATTGGAAAAAGGCGCGACTGTACAAAAGGGGTTTGAGAGTCTCAACAAAAAGGTCCACAGCATGAAGTTTAAGACCGGCAGCATCTGCCGGAGGTGCAAGTACAGGATGATATGCAAGTGGTGCCCCGGACGGGCCGTTCTCGAAAAGGGGGCGCTTGAGGAGCCGATAGAGTATTTCTGCTGCCTAACCACCGAAATTTTGAGGCAGCACGAAAAAGAGAAGGTAGAAATATGATAACTTTCGGTAAAAGGATAAAAGAACTTTGCGCAAAGCAGAGAATTTCTTCAAAGCAATTAGCTAAAAGATCAGGTATAGAGCAGGCGAGGGTTCGGAACATCTTATCCGGATACATAGAAAGCGTTGAACCGGAAGAACTGCTGAAAATTACCGACTGCATCGATTTGTCGTTACAGGAGTTTATTTATTTGCAGAAATTGAATTCAAGCCCGCGAAAATTTCAAGCGTATTGTGTGGGTATTCCCAAAACCGGAACCACTTCTATCAAGGGGATATTCAGCGGATTCCGTTCTTTACACGAAATGATGTTTAAAGAGACGGCAGGAAAATTGATGGATTTTAAAAAAAGGAATATATCAAAGTTAGAGTTTACGAATTACCTTAGAAGCAGAGACAGCAAGGCTTTGGTTGAGATGGATTCCGCCAGTTTTAATTATTTTTACCTGGATTTTCTTAAGAGAGAGTTCCCCGAGGCCAAATTTATTTTTACCATAAGAGATTGTTATTCATGGGCAGATTCTGTTTTAAACATGTACTTGAACGGAGCTTCCGCCAAAGCTGACTGGATGAGAAAGTACACCAGTTTTTTTCTGGGCGTCAATTTTTCCGTTATTTCAGATGAAGACAGATTAAAAGCGAATTTTGAGGAAGTCATTGACAAGCTTCTGCGTTACTGGGCATCGGCAAACGAAATGATCTTGAAAAAACTCCCTAAAGACCGCTCTTTAATCATACGAACACATGAACTTACGGAAAAGATAAATGATATCGCTGAGTTTGTAGGGGTTGACCGTAAAAAAATGTCTGAGGTAGATTCACATCTTTTTAAAACCGGGAAAGAATTCAACATGATAAAAAAGATGAACTCCAAGGCCCTGGAGAAAAAGTTCAACAAATACTGCTCTGTGTTAATGAGGAAGTTTTTCCCGGAATTTTCTTACAAAAGACATCTGGATCGAGCGGGCGCAAAAGAGTTGGAGTATGAAATTAAGTTTAAGATACAAAATAAAGAGGGTATTTTAGCGAAGCTAAAAAAACTAGAAGAGGAAAAGGTCGCTAAAGATTTAGGCAAAGAAAAAGAGACAGATATTTATATGAGGTTTAATGATAAGGTGGTAAGGATACGAAAGACCGGCCGAGGAGGCCTCATCACAACAAAAGAGATCATTCCCACAAAAGAGAGAGCCAAGGTGCGTAAAGAGACTCAGACAGAAGTGGCTGATGCAGGCGCCCTGATCGATATATTTAAGGGAATAGGTTTTAAGGAGCTAAAGAGGATAGAAAAGATCAGGCATACCTTCAGGTTCAATCAAGGTTCTGTTTTGGTTGACCGGCTGCCCTTCATGGGATATTATGTAGAGATCGAGGCCGGCTCTTTTAAAAAGATGACGGGCCTTGCAAAAAAGCTCGGATTTGACCATAACGCCGGCTTGACCAACAGCTATCTCAACATGTTTGTCGGCTACATAATAAAAAACGCCGGCAAATTTAAAGACTCAAAAACAGACATTCTTCCCTTGTTCGCGAAAGAGAGAGAATTTAAAAATAAGCAAAGGAGGTACCACGGTGGACGAAAAGAGAGTGTTTAAAAAGACTGACAAGATAGTTATGAGGCAGATCGAGGGGGAGACGATCCTCCTTCCATTATACAAATCTTCAAAGGAGATGAATTATATCTACACCCTGAATGAGACCGCTACGGATTTCTGGAACCGCATGGACGGGAAAAAGAACATGGCAAAGATCCATGAAGAGCTTATGGATGTTTACGATGTCGATGAAAAAAGACTTACCAAAAATATGAATGACCTGACAAAAGATCTGAAATCCATAAAAGCGATAAAATAGATCCTGCGCATGGACCCGAAAAAAGAGAGATCAAAAAAGGTATTTTTATTGGGTTTTGACGGCTGCACCTTCAATGTGATAAACCCCATGCTTAAGGCCGGCAGGCTTCCCAATCTGGCAAAGGTGATAAAGAGCGGCGCGCGCGCCTATCTCGATTCAACCATACCCCCCTTAACCCCGGTGGCCTGGCCGGGCATGTTTACAGGTAAGTTACCGGGAAAGACAGGGGTATTCGATTTTTCGCTCCCTACCGGAAGACTTGACAAAAAGACCGGCCAGCCCGAAAAAAAGAGAGTAAACTCCAGTTTTATAAAAGCAAAACCGATATGGCAGATCTTGAGCGAAAAGGGAAAAAAATGCATTGTGCTGGATGTCCCCTTAGCTTACCCTCCTTCTAAGATAAACGGGGTCATGATCTCGCGGGTAATGTCTACCCGGCGGACCAGGACGGTATACCCCGCGGCCCTTTATGAGAAGCTGAAAAGAAGGGGCCTTATTTATAAAAGAAGGGAAAAAAAGGAAGACCGGGATATAGAAGGGATGCACCGCGAGATAGAAAAGAAGCGGGGAAAAAGAAAAAAGCTGAGCCCTAAGGAAAGGCGGCTTGTTATAAAAGAGCGCTTTCAAAATCTGCTTGATGGTATAGACGAGAAGGTAAAACTCATTAAGTACCTTCATGATAATTATGAATGGGACTTTTTCATGGCGGTCTTTATGGAGTCAGACCAGGCTGGCCACGGTTTCTGGAAGGACCGGGGAAAGGTGGAAAAAGTTTACCAAAAGCTGGATGAGGCCCTGGGAGAGATCTTCTCCTTTCTGCCGGAAGAGAGTTTGAAGTTCATCGCCTCCGATCATGGATTTCAGTCTATCCGCGGGCATTTTTCCATGAATGAATGGTTGGCGCAAAAAGGCCTTGCTAAAAAGACCTTTGAACCTGATAAGGAATCACGAAAACTTCTTAAGAACCTCGCCAGGTTCAAGGAGGATTTCCGAAGCCCGCCCGGTAGGCCCCAAAAAACCTTCCGTTATCAGGCGGCGGTGGATCATAAAAATAGCCGGGCATATCTCTGGTCCGGGACTTCCTACGGGATAAGGATAAATCTGAAAGGCAGAGACCCGGAAGGCGTGGTAGAACCCCGGGATTATGAGAAATTACGCGGCAGGCTTATGGACGAGATCAAGAAGATAAAAGAGCCCAAGACAGATAGAAAGATATTTTCTAAAGTTTTAAAAAAAGAGGAAGTGATCGGCGCCGTGCCGGAAGAAGATTCCCGGGCCTCAAGTGATATATATATGCTTCCCAGCAACATGGATTACGGGGTGATCAGCTTCGACCGCTCCGGTAAGTTATACCGAAAAAAAGCCGGCGGATTCCACAGGAAGGAAGGGATCTTTTTCGCTATGGGGGATGAGATCAGGAAGGGTTTTGACGCCGGCACGATCTCCATTCTGGATGTTACCCCTAATATCCTCCACGCGCTGGGGCACCCGGTTCCATGTGACGCGGACGGGAAGGTAAGAAAAGAGATATTCGCGGAGGGCTCCAAAAGCCGCAAAAATGTAGTGGAAGTCGGCCCGTCCAGCCAGAAGAAAACGAAGGAAAAGCGGCTTTCCGGGAAAGACGAAGAGAAGATAAAGAAGCGGCTTGAAGCCCTGGGATATATAGAATAAAGTGGAACATTTTACCTACCTGCGGATAGCGGGCTTAAATATAAAAATTAAAAGCGCAAGTCCGCCTGAGCCGAATGAGAAATCCGATTGGCGTTACCGGAATTTTATCTTAAATCAACCCCCGAAAAGGATAGACCTTGAATTCAGCCTGAAGGTAAAGGAGGACTACACTCGCTACGTGGGTGATGTGCTTTTTCAAACAGTTCGGGAAAGGCCCGGGCTGAGCAGGAAAAGTATGGCTTTCAGAAGGCGGAAGATGATGCGTGAGCGGATAAGGCAGGTCAAAAACACCGAACAAAAAAAACAGAAAGAAGAGTATCTTGGTGGTGAATTGGACTGGAGGATATCCAGATACAGGGGCCGTTTTTTAATTGAGGGTGGGACTTCCGGGAACTTTCAGGTATTTTTTGACAAAAATTTTAAGAAGATGGATATTTTTATAATCAATCCGGACCGCTGGTGGAAACTGGCAGATGTATTTACGGGATTCCTGCAGCTTTTCATGATATATTATCTTGCCGCCAAAAGAGAGGGCCTCGTGGTTCACTCAGCCGCCATAAAAGATAAATTAAAAAAAGGAAAAGGCTATCTTTTTGCCGGCGTATCCGGCGCGGGAAAGACCACTACCTCGAAGATCTGGGATAAGCATGCCGAAGGCATAAAAGTTCTAAACGACGACCGCATAATAATACGCAGGGAAGGAAGGAAGTTTTACCTTTACGGCACCCCCTGGCACGGTGATTTCTCGGATTATCTTAAAACCGCCGCTCAACGCGCGACGCTGGATAAGCTTTTTTTTATCTGCCACGGAAAGAAGAATAAGGCAAAGAAGGTAGCGCCCATAGAGTTTTTCAACCTTTTTTTTGAGAGCGTCTTTTCGCCTTTCTGGGACAAGAAAGGCCTGGAGTTCGTTTCCGAGTTTTTGACGGATCTCATCTCAAGCGTCCCCTGCTACAAATTCAGCTTCCGGAACAATAAAAGAATCATCGATTATGTCCGGAACGTCTAGAAGGAAAATAGAGAAAATATCCCGATGAAAAACTTAAAAAATAAGATAACCCTATTTGAAGACCATACCCGGTCCTATTATGAATGGAAAAAACGCAAGTTAAATAACCTGCCCCTGGTGCATTTGGATGCCCATATCGATTTCGCATTCTTTCCCATGAAAAAAAAGCACCAGATTTTAAACGAAGCAAAGAGTGTAAAAGAACTCAAATCAGAACTTGAAAAAAACCTTGTTATGCGAAGGTTCGGCAAAAATCTTGACAAACAGGAGAATATCGGAAACTATATCTACCCTGCCATAAAGGAGGGAATCGTAACCGATTTTTACTGGATTTTACCGGGTAAAGTAACCGGGAATACGGAAAAGATTACGAGACGAATATTTAAAAGAGATCCTTTTAAAAACAGGCTCGCTTTTGATAAGAAGAATAATACCTTACGAGGAAAAATTTATAACCACCGGTTTTTCGTCTCGGCAATTGAAGGGATCTCCCTCCCAAAAGGTTTGCTCTTAGATATTGACGTTGACTACCTTATGTATAAACCGGGCAAGGAAAAGGATGCCGAAAAAGGAAAAAGAAGAAGACCGCGCCTTAAGAAGAAAGATATCGAAAGAAGACCCTGGATGTATCCCGCGGAGTTTGCGCGGATCTTAAAACAGAGATTTCCAAGCCCATCGTTTATTACCATTTCCTATTCGGTCAACGGAGGATACACGCCGATATTGTATAAATTTTTCGGTGATGAAATATATTTAAGATTGTCCGGCGCTACCGATAGAAACGAAGAATTAAACGACTTGCTGGATGAGAAGAACAGAGCGATCAGTAAGAACGAAAAAGAGAGCCTACTCGAATTGTTGCCAAAAATAAGGAAAATAGAATTGAGCAAGCCCTTTAAAAGAAGATTTCTGGCTCATATCTATTTCTGGCTTTTTTATCTGCAAAATGACGGGAAATACTACAGGAAGGCGACGGCGCTCGATAAGACCTACCGGGTAAAAGACAATAACTACGGCTGGCAGTATCTGAAGGCCGGGAGACTCAAGAAGGCCGCCTCTGAATTCAGGCGCATTTTAAAAGCGGACCCGAAAAACGCACAAGCCATTTTGGGAATAAGCCGGATCCTTATAAGAAAAAAACTATACAAACGGGCAATAAGCCACCTAAAAAGAGCGGGTAGTTCGGGTAAAGAGATATGCCTTGAGCTAGCTCACTGTTATTTTAGCTTAAAAAACTTAAAGAAAGCAGAAATCTTTCTTAAACGGATAAAAGGCTATTCGGGTCGGGCCGAATATCTTAAAGGGCGGATAAACAGTGAAAGAAGGCCGGCGGATAACAAAAAAACCTTAAGCCATTTAAAAAATGCCGCTATGCTGGGTTTTGGTATAAAAGAGATATGGAAAGAGGTCAGGCGGATCTTAGTCAAAGGCGGCCCGGACTACGATTTTTTTTAAAAAGAGATATGACCGACATATTGAACAACGGAAAAAAATAAGACGTGGCTAACTTATCATGAAAGAAGAAGACTACGCGGATTTTTCCCGGAAACTTGATAGCGCAAAAGAGAGACGGCCTGTATACGGTCAGATAGAGCTTACATACCGCTGCGGATATAGATGCGTCCATTGTTACTGCAAAAATGGACCCAAAACAGAATTGGGTTTCGATTTCTGGAAAGGCGTATTTAACCAGCTACAGGAAGAGGGGTGCCTGGAGCTTACCCTTACGGGAGGCGACCCGGTCCTGCATAAGGATTTTGCCAGGATCTATGGGTATGCCTGGAAAAAGGGCTTTTTGATCAGCCTTTTTACAAACGCCCACAATCTTACGGATGAAGTGATCAGTCTCTTAGAGGAGAGAAGGCCTTTAAACATCGAGATCACCTTAAACAGCCTGGATAGCAAGAATTATGAGAGGATAACCGGCGTAAGGGACAGCTTTGATAAGACTATCGCGAACATACAAAAGCTTAAAAAAAGATCACTTCCCCTGGTTTTAAAATGCAACGGATTAAAAGAGAACAGACGCGAGATATTAAAGATAAAAAGATTTACTGAAGAGCTTCTGGGCAAAGGTAAATTTAAATACGACGGTCTTATCTTTCCGGGTCTAAACGGAGAAAAAGAGCCTGCATTGCACCGGCTTGAGCCGGAAGATGTAAAGGACATTGAAAAAGAGGACAAAGACATGCTCGAGCAGCGCATGAAAGAAGCCGGGCATCAGAGTAGGTGGTTTAATCCGGACGGCCTTTATCACTGCAACAGCTGGTGGACTCATTTTTACATAAATCCAGAGGGACTTTTACAGTTCTGCCATTTAAGCAAACAATTCTCAACAGACCTGACAAAGGAATCTTTTAGAAAAGGATTCGATAGATTCCCGCGCCTCCTGGAGGAGAAACCGAAAACTAGCAGCAGATGCCATAGTTGCGAGCTTAAGGAGCACTGCTTTCACTGTCCTGCCCGGGCATATCTGGAGACCGGTGATATGGAAGCCCCGGTGAGTTATTATTGCCGGCTGGCTAAAATCGAAGCCGCCGACAAGAAAGAAGGCGATGCATAAAATATCAATAGACTCGCAGAAGAATAATTCAGAGGATCTTTTGCTCCTGTCCGTTCACTTATCCCCTAATGAAAACATAATTAAGAAACTGAAAGAGATCCTAAGACACAATATCGACTGGGGCCTTTTTCTTACCCTGGCATCAAAAAGCGGAATGGCAAAGACGGTTTATACTAATCTTTCCAACATCAGTAGACGAATTCCAGTACCAGGGTATGTCCTTGAAAAGTTGAAATTCCGATATATTTCAATAATACAGAAAACCGAATCTCAATACAGGGAAACGCTGGCCATCTTAAAAGTATTCTCCGCAAAGGGCATCCCTGTTGTTCCGCTCAAGGGCCCCCTTCTTTCGAAACGACTTTATGGCGGGGACATTACGGCGCGCGGGGCAAGCGTAGATCTAGATCTGCTTGTAAAAGAGAAGAATGCGGAAGACGCAAGAAGAATTCTTGAATTTACAGGCTACAGATGCGCCTCATGGGAAGAAGATGGCGGCACAAAGAAGTTGTGGGGCCAAACCAATTTCCACAAAACCGGTAATTCAACAATTGATCTGCACTGGAAGATAGGCGCCTCTGTTTTGGGAGGTGACACAACGGATGCATTTTGGGAAGGGATTAGATCCGCCGATGAGAACAGTACTGAGTATTACGAATTAAATGAGGAGGAGTTGCTTCTCCATCTTTCGGTACATTTTGTCAGCAGTGCCCGGCTAAGGCACTTACGCTATGTATGCGACATACATCAGCTACTTTCTAAATACGTAAATACAATGGATTGGACAAAAATTACGGATAAAGCCATTCGGTTAAATTTATCAGGCTCTCTTTATGCGACGCTCATGTTTACTAAAGCGCTATTCGATTCTGATGTGCCGAAAGGGGCCCTGGTAAAGCTTAGGCCAAATCTCCCTACGGTACTTTTGGTAAAACTGCTGGCGAATAAAAAGACAGTTTTAAGATCCGATTCCAGGGAGAGACACTTCATTGATACTTTTCTTAAGCACATAATCTTTCAACTATTTGAAGCGCGGTCATTTAAAGATTACGTTGCCATACTATTCCCTCCGAAAGAGATCATAGGGGATAAATCATATTTGAGGTTATTTATCGGCGGTATAACAAAATTTATTAAAGCTATAATCCGGTAACCGGTTCCGAGTTCGGTAGTGTATAATATTCTGTGTATATTCAACATGTCAGATGGCTACGGCGCGGCCTTTCAGACGAATTTTGTGGCTCACTGCAATTGGTGTATTCAATATTTCTCGCCGCCTGCGGCGGCTTTACTCAATTGCTTTCGTTCGCGCACAAAATTTTCTGTCTTCAAGGCCACGACGTATGCATCTGCCTTAAGTTACACAAATGGAATTGACACAATATTTTTAACGCAACCTCCGAGTTCATAAAGCTTGACACCATATTATTATTAAGATACAATATTAGCGCCTTTCTAAACAGAGGGAAGAAAAATAGGTATAAAAACATATATGAGAGGGGTCAAATAAGGTGAACCCTGTTAGACTCTTTAATGGGAAGAGCCAAACAGGGAATCAATGATGTAGATACCCAGATAAATGTCTCTGAAAAAGATACAATTTAAAGGAGTCTAACAGGGTGAAACTTAAACTCGGCATACCGAAAGGAAGCCTGCAGGATCTAACGGTAAAGCTATTTAAAAAGGCCGGATTTAATGTATCTATCTCGGCCAGAAGCTATTTCCCGTCTATAGATGACGATGAGATAGAGGCCGTGCTCTTCAGGGCGCAGGAGATGTCGCGCTATGTGGAAAGCGGGATAATAGATTGCGGCATCACAGGCAGGGACTGGATCCTGGAGAATAACTCCAAAGTCACAAAGGTCGCAGAGCTCATGTATGCCAAACAGAGCTTAAGACCGGTAAGATGGGTCCTGGCTGTCCCTGAAAAATCCTCCATAAAGAACATAAAGGATCTTAAGAATAAGAAGATAGCCACCGAACTTGTAAATGTTACAAAGGCTTATTTGAAGAAGAAGGGTGTTAAGGCTGATGTTGAATTCAGCTGGGGCGCAACGGAAGTTAAGACCAGCATGGGTATGGATGCTATCGTAGAAGTCACGGAGACCGGGGCCAGTTTAAGGGCGAACGGCCTTCGCATAATAGACACAATTTGTGAATCTACTACACAGTTTATTGCAAATAAGAGGTCCTGGCAGAATTCGTGGAAACGAAAGAAGATAGAGAAGATCACTCTCCTTTTGAAGGGAGCGATACTGGCCGAGCAGAAGGTTGGCCTTAAGATGAATGTCGCAAAGAAGGATTTAAACAAGATCCTAGGTATACTGCCGGCGATGAAGAGGCCTACGATCTCCCCGCTCTCCGACAAGAACTGGTTCGACGTCGATACGATCATCGATGAAGAGGTGGTTAAAGATATATTGCCCAGGTTAAAGAAAGCCGGGGCACAGGGGATAATCGAATACCCGCTAAATAAAGTAATTTATTAGCGTATAGCGTATAGCGAATAGGTTTGAAGGATTGCGTTTTAAGAAAACTTAATATGCTTGCCTAACCGCTATATGCTAAACGTAAAAAAGGAGGTACAAGATGCCTTGCGGAAGAAAAAGAAAGAGACACAAGATCAAGACACATAAGCGAAAGAAGAGACTCAGAAGAGACAGGCACAAGAAGAAGTAGAGTCTCGCAGAAAATATAAGGATCAGCGACTCATGGTATTTTTCAAATGCCATGAGTCGTTAACTCTTTTGAGAAAGCAGCGAAACACGTGATAGTTAAACGTTATGTTCTACTACTTTGGCTGATAGCAGCTGTTTGTTTTCCGGAAAGCGAATCGAGCGCGGCTAAAAGGATCATCGATTCGGAAGATAAGACTTTTGAGAAAAGCGGAGGTCAGGTATCCGGGGTTTTAAATAAAACCAGACGAAGCAAGGCCCTTGCCCATTATATAATGGGCATTATTTATGATAATAGAGGCAACGTAGATCGAGCAACCCAAGAATACACGAAGGCCTTAAAATATAATCCCAATTCCACTCTGGCTCGCCTGAGACTGGGGGCGAATTACCTGGTCCAGGGGCTTGATGATAAGGCGTTCAAAGAGCTCGAGCTTGTAAAGGAACTGGATCCCAAGAATTCACAGGCCCGATTTCTCATAGCCCTGGTCCACGCTTCTCACGGGAATTATATTGAAGCAGAGAGGGAGTACGAAGAGATCATCGGATACAACCCCGAAGACCTGAAGGCTCTATCCTCCCTTGCCGACGTATTTATCATACAGGAGAAGCTCGAAGATGCCATAAGGGTTTACGAAAGACTTATTGAGATAGAGCCCGAAAGCCCGGTTCTCCATTTCAACCTTGGGGTCATATACAACCGGCTGGTAACCGTTGCAAGATCAAGGTCCGTGCATATCGCTATAAAGAACGAGGGAAAAGCCATATACCATATAAAAAGAGCGATTGAGTTAGACCCGGTTTACCTGGAAGCGCATATGACGCTTGGGATGATGTTTGAAAACAGGAAGGATGCTGAGCAGGCTATCGAAAGCTACAAGAAGGCCTTAGCTTTGAGCCCGAGCAATATAATAATACACATGCGCCTTGCATATGTCTATTCCAGGGAGAAGAAAGTAGATCTTGCTATTACGCAGTACAAAGAGGCCCTTGGCATAGATCCCAAGAACACAGATGCCTATATCCTGCTCAGTTATCTTTATACGGGAGAGAAGAGGTACGAAGAGGCCCTTAGTCTATTGCAAAGGGCCATAGCCGAGAAGGTAGAGAGCGGAAAGATATATTTTTATTCGGGCGTTATACACGAGAAGATCTCCTCGCAGGGAGATCCCGGCTCTTTAAATGAGCACAGGGATTTATCTATAGTAGCTTTCAGGAAGGCCATAGAGCTTGATCCCGGCCTATCGGAAGCGTACAACTATCTGGGCTATATGTTTGCGGAAAGCGGCTCAAATCTGGATGAAGCGGTCAAGCTTGTAAAGAAGGCGCTGGAACTGGAACCGGAGAATCCAGCGTATGTTGATAGTTTAGGGTGGGTGTATTTTAAAAAAGGCATGATAGAAGAGGCTATCGTGGAGCTCGAAAGAGCCGTCAAGATCGAGAAAGAGGATCCGGCCATCAGGGACCATCTGGGAGACGCTTATTTTAAGAAGGGCCTCATAGATAAAGCAAAGACAGAGTGGGAGAGATCGCTTGAATTCGATCCCGGGCAAGAAGAAGTGAAGAAGAAGATAGATGAACTCGAAACCTCGCACTCGCGTGCAGGGAATTTACGCTAACATGGAGGATGCCGCAGGGGTGAATCCGCGGGAACAAAAACAACAGATGGCAACAAAACAATCAAACATCACAGAGCTGAAAAAGAAGGCTGTTGAACTTAGAAGAGACATACTGATAATGCTTGAAAAGGCAGGAAGCGGCCATACAGGCGGGAGTCTTTCCCTGGTAGAGATCCTTGTAGCTTTATACTACTACAGGATCAAGCATGATCCCAAAAGACCGGATTGGCCCGGGCGCGATAAAGTCGTTCTATCAAAGGGCCACGGGTGTCCGGCTCTTTATGCCATACTGGCGGAGTGCGGATACTTTCCAAAAGAAGAACTTTGCACCTTACGCAAACTCGGTTCAAGGCTGCAAGGGCATCCGCAGATAGGATTGCCGGGTGTTGAAACATCCAGCGGTTCTTTGGGGCAGGGACTTTCTATAGCGAACGGAATGGCATTTGCCGATAGAATGGATGGCAGGTTGGCCAAAGTATACTGCATAATGGGCGACGGGGAGACGAATGAAGGACAGATATGGGAAGCTGCAATGACCGCGAGCCACTATGGCTTAAACAATGTTTGCGGAATAATAGATTTCAATAAAATGCAGATAGATGGATTCTGCTGTGATGTAAAAGGATTGGAACCGTATGCCAGGAAATGGCAGGATTTTGGATGGCACTCAATAGAGGTCGATGGTCACGATATCGAGCAGCTTATAAAGGCTATCGACGAGGCAGACAGCATTAAGGACAAGCCACAGGCAATAATAGCCCACACGGTAAAGGGTAAAGGGATATCGTTTATGGAGAACCAGGTAAAATGGCACGGCATATCCCCCAAAAAAGAAGAACTCGAAAAAGCGCTAAAAGAACTGGATGAGCAACTGAAGAATCTATAATCTGTGTAATCAGGTTTAAAAAGGAGAGCTAATAAATGTTAAATCGAAGACTAATGATGTATTTTAGGATGTACAGAGTGTACATAATTATATTTCTTTTAGTTTCATTCCTTGTGGTACTTACGGTGATCGGCCTCAGAAGCTTGGAGTCTTTCTATAGAAAGATGACTCTTGCCACAATGCCGCTGCAGTTCTTAATGGCGGGTATCCACGCGGGCATCTTCGTTTTTATGTATACAGTCTTTCTTCGCGGTGGGCTTGCCAAGCTCGATAAGGCGCCTATAAAAGGGAAGGACATAGAGGTCAGATGGAAAGATGTTATCGGGATGGATGAGTCCAAGCAGGAAGCGTGGGAGGTCGTCCAGCTTATAAGGGATAAGGCAAGACTCAAAGCGATTGGCGGTAAGGTTGTAAAAGGGCTTCTCATGGTAGGACCTCCGGGATGCGGCAAAACGTATTTAGCAAAAGCCATAGCCACGGAAGCGAGACTACCTTTTATTTCAATGTCCGGAAGTGAATTTAATGAAGTCTTTGTAGGTGTAGGCGCCTCGAGAGTGAGAAAGCTATTTAAGAAAGCCAGGAATTTCGCTTATGGGTTTGGAGGGTGTATTATCTTTATCGATGAGCTCGACGCCATAGGAAGGAAGAGAACTATGTCCTGGGGCGGCGGAGGGCAAGAGACCAACGCAACGCAGAACCAGCTTCTTGTGGAGATGGATGGGCTTAGAGAGAAGGGCGGCAATATCGTCGTTATCGGAGCAACAAATGCTCCGGAGGATAGTCTCGACAAAGCTCTGCTAAGACCCGGAAGATTTGACAGGAAGATCTATGTCAACCTCCCCGGGCTAGAAGACAGGGAGAAGATATTTAAATACTATCTCGAGAAAGTCAAGACAGAAGAGAGCATTGATTTCGGCAGGCTCGCAAGGCGCGCTGTCGGGAAGACCCCCGCGGATATATCGAACATAGTAATGGAAGCTGCCCTTATAGCTACGAGAAATAAAGAGATAAATATCGGTATGAGATCGCTAAGCGCGTCTTTCGAGCGTATCGATCTTGGCATAAAGCACAAGATCACGATGACAAAGAAAGAGAAAGAGATGACTGCCTTTCATGAATCCGGTCATCTCATTGCAACCTATCTTATGCATGAGGCAAAGGACGTCTTTAAGGCAAGTATAATACCAAGGGGAGGGACATTGGGTGTGGTATGGGCTCCACCAAAGGAGACCGTACACGCACCCGATAAAAATGCTCTTTTAGCAGATATCAAAGTTTCTCTAGCTGGATATGTTGCAGAGAAGCTTATATTTAACACGACAACGACCGGAGTCAGCAGCGATTTTACCAAGGCGATGCAAACGGCCCACAACATGGTATGGAAATGGGGAATGGGAGAATGCGGATATATAGGCGATTATACACACATCGCAGGTACTGACCAAACAATGTTTGCCGCAAAGTCATTACTCTCGGATACCGTGATGCTTAAGTTGAACGAAGATACGCAAAAGATATTGAAATCTTGCATAAATGAAGTTGAGATTCTATTGACCAGAGAGAAAGCCCTTCTCGACAGATTCGCGAAGGAGCTCCTCGCAAAAGAGGAACTGGAATACGATGAGATAGAGACGATCTTTAAAGAACACGGCAAGGGTAGGGGTGCCGATAAGGAGAGAGAACCGATAAAATGAGGATTCTTCTAGTTAGTATTTTGGCTCTTCACATAACGCTCTTTTCTGCGGGATGCGGCGAGGTTACCTATCCAAAAGAGACGTTGAGGGAGTCTATCATAGAGCTTTGCAAGGAAGAGTATGACATCGAGGTCGACGTTAATATTATCGGAGAGACGCTTGCAATATTTTTGCCTCTTCCAAGTCTTCTCGACGTCTCTTTAGGATTAAGTGACCATGCGCAGGATAAGATCCAGAACGTTCTTTTAGGGGCTTCGCGCGTGACCTTGAGCACCGACGCCCGGATCAAGTTCTACTGCGTGATCGCTCAGGATGTCCGGCTTCCGGAGATCCAGATGATCATAATCAAATATGTCGATGATATAAAGAGAGCCTTCTATAATGATATATCACGGGGCGAATACTTTAAAAGGACCATCATAGATATAAACGAGAACCCGCAGTCAAAGAAGGAGCAGGCGATAACCGGCGTCTTCAGCAAGATGCAGCTAGATGAAGATATGCGGGAGAAGGTGCTTGATGACTTTTTTAGGAGCCCACCAAGTTCCATGGAAGGCATAGGATATTGGAACGGTAAATTTTATATAAAAGATATCACGATCGAGGAATTTTTAGCTCAGCAGATGGCAAACCGGATCAAGACAGAATTCAGGGAAGAGGAATCGCTTAAGAAGTATGTGATCAAGTCTATAACGGGTAAATTTATGGTTGAAAAGGGTGTCAAGATCTTCGCTGTAGATTTTAACGAGGAGACGTTCCTTTTTATATACGATCCTATCGAGAAGACGGCCATCAGAGAGGAGATCTTCAAGAATATGTTTGAAGAGATAAGCGATGTTATATACGCGTATAAATTTGAAAATTTTAATTTGATAAAAGCCGTTGAAGCGAACACGGATACTAAACTGTTCGTCTCAAGAGAGGACCTCTACCTATTTAAACAACGGAAACTCCCCATCGATACGATTTTAGGCGCCATACAGTGACAAGTAATTGCTGCAACAAGAGGAGAGAATATGGAAGGTACAAAGCTGAAGCCAACGAGGGACGGCTCGGGTGAAGCTCTCAGGGAGCTGGGAAGGATAAATAAGAATGTTGTCGTTCTTTCGGCGGATCTCACAGATTCTACAAGAGCAGGTTGGTTTAAGAAGGAGTTCCCTGAAAGGTTTATCAGTTTTGGGATCGCTGAGCAGGATATGATCGGAACAGCCGGAGGTCTGGCGCTGTCCGGCAAGATCCCGTTCGCATGCACATTCGGCGTATTTGCAAGTGGCCGGGCGTGGGACCAGATAAGGGTCTCGGTTGCGTATATGGATCTTGATGTAAAGATAATAGGAACGCATGGCGGGATCACGGTAGGCGAGGATGGAGCCACTCATCAGGCCCTGGATGAGATCGCGCTTATGAGAATTTTACCCAACATGACGGTCGTCGTTCCGGCGGATGCAACCCAGGCGTTCAAAGCCACTATGCAGGCTGCCGAATACGAAGGACCGGTTTACATAAGACTTGGCAGAAACCCTGCTCCCATATTAACAAGTGATGATGATGATTTCCAGATAGGCAAGGCGATACAATATAGAGATGGAAAGGACGTTACCATAATAGCATGTGGGCACTCTCTATACGAAGCCAAGAAAGCAAAGGAGAGGCTGGAAAAGGAGAAGATAGACGCGCGGGTGATCAATTTGCATACTCCCAAGCCTCTCGATACGGATATTATATTGAAAGCCGCAAAAGAGACCGGAGCGTTTGTAACGGTAGAAGAGCATTCGATAAGCGGCGGCATGGGGAGCGCTGTTGCCGAATTTGTATCTCAAAATTATCCTATTCCCATTAAGATGCTGGGGATAAACGACAGCTTCGGAGAGAGCGGTGAACCTCTAGAGCTTCTGAAGCAGTTCAACTTAACAACCGATGATGTTGTGGGAGCGGTCCACGAAGTTCTGAAGATGAAGAAGCGCAGATGAGCAATGTTATGCTCGTCTTTGCGAAGTGCCGTAATAGAACGAGCGCACTGACTTGTCTCTCCGAAGCCACACGCGAATGCAATGTGGCGAAGGAGGAAGCAATCTCAAACGAGCTCGATGAGATTGCCTGCCTGCCCGCCAAAGCTTTTAAATGGCAGGCGGGCCTGCCAGTATATTTCGGGCAGGCAGGCTTCGGCACACTCGAATATTCCGGTGCCTCGCAAAGACGAGGTAAGAGAGATTGTTCCGGAACGCGGAGTATTTATCGAGTCCCCGCAATGACGGATTTAGCTTATCGATTTAAAGAATAAAACTACGATGATCCTATACGCTCCGGCGAAGGTTAACCTCTACTTGCGGATCCTCAGCAGAAGACCGGACGGGTATCATAATCTGGAGACGGTCTTTGAAAGGATCGCTCTTTGTGACAAGATAATATTGCGTTCTTTGCCAATTGAAAGAAGATCTCGCACCGACAGCGTAAATGGTTATGTAAAGATCTTTTGCGATAACCCCGAAGTGCCGACAGGAGTCGGTAGCCTGGCGTATCGAGCTGTAGAACTATTTAAGAAGCAATTCTGCATCTCGAAGGGGGTTGAAATAAAGATCTTTAAGAAGATCCCCATAGCTTCGGGGCTTGCCGGCGGCAGCAGTGACGTTGCGACGATCCTGAAAGGTCTCTTGTCGTTATGGGGCCTGCCTTTGCGGCTTCCTGAGCTTACAAGGATCGGAAAGAGACTTGGAGCCGATGTTCCGTTCTTTCTTAACAATAATTCTTTTGCCGTTGCCAGAAACAGAGGCGATGAGATAAAGCCGCTTAAATGGAAGATCAAATTGTGGCACCTGCTTGTCACCTTTCCGATGGGTCTTCTGTCGAAGGAGATTTATGAGAGATACGCTGCGGGCACTTCTTGCGCTTTGACAAAACGGCCACGCATCACTAAAATACTGTCCTCTTTTTCTTCAGAGGTGACCGGCGAGGATATCAGGGCCTTTAGCGAAAATGATCTCGAAAGTACCGTTTTAAAAAAAGAGCCGGTTATAGCTGAGCTCAAGAGATCTCTAAAGGATCTGGGGATGAGACATTCATTGGTCTCTGGGAGTGGTCCCAGCGTTTTTAGTCTGTTTGATGATAGAAAGGAGGCGATGAGAGCCAGGGGGGCTCTGATCAAACGCTTTCCTGTTTGCAAAAAGAAGGGATGGCAGATTCTTGTAATACCGACGATATAAAAACCACGGTCTTTTGCGAAATCTAATAACAGTGTGCCACGGATGGGTCGCAAAGACCGATAGTAGATCGAAAGAACAAAAGTTTACATTCGTGGATTTAACGCTCATCGAAGGAGGAATAACACATGGAAATCACGGAAGTAAAAGTTATTTTAAAGGAAGGGCCCGATAAGAAGCTTAAGGCCTATGCGACAATTACCCTGGACAACTCGTTTGTTGTGAGAAATATCAAGATCATTAAAGGGAACAAGGGGCTTTTTGTAGCCATGCCTTCTAGAAAAATGAGGGAAGCGTGCTCAAAATGTCACTACAAAAATGTGATCAGAAGTAAATTCTGTAACCAGTGCGGCTCGAATCTCCCCGTTCATGAGGTGCGTCAGGCGGGAGAGGAGATGAGGCAGACTGAGCATCGTGATATAGCTCATCCCATTACGCTTGAGTGCAGAGAATATATTCAGAAGAAAGTTTTAAGCTCATATGAGGAAGAGATCAGGAAATCCCCGGCAAAACCGGATGCGCCCAAACCCGTAACACCCAGGCCAGAAACACCCCCGGCGCCTATCGCTGAAACGAAGGTGGAAGAGAATAAGCCCGCGGACGATTCGGGAGACATACAACTCTGATATTAGTTAGCTGGTTAACTAGTGAGCTAGTTAGCTAGCAAGCTAATAAGCTGGGTAAGAAATGTGATTGGTGGCCAGATTCACTGTATAATAAAGTCTCTAAAGATTGCAAATAGACAAAAACATCAAATTGCTAGAATACTAGTTAACAAGTATACGAGTTTACTAGCTAACGAGTTAATGCCCGGTAGTGTAATGGTAGCACAGCAGCTTTTGGAGCTGCGCGTCTAGGTTCAAATCCTAGCTGGGCAACCAAAAATTGCTTTGCAATTTTTGATCCTGAGGAAGCGACCCATGGGAGCTTCCGAAGGACATAAGATATCTCGAAGCAATAATTTTCTCCGTCTCTGCAAGGTGCCGTGATATAACGAGCGCACTGAAGCATCTCAAACTAGCTCGATAAGATTGCCTGCCTGCCAGTATATTTCGGGCAGGCAGGCTTCGGCACGCTCGAATATTCCGGTGCCTCGCAAAGACGAGGTAAGAGAGATTGCTTCGGCACGCTCGAATCTTACGGTGCCTCGCAAAGACGAGGGATTAAAGTAGCATTTATTTTTACAATA
This sequence comes from Candidatus Omnitrophota bacterium, assembly GCA_043817155.1. Lineage (GTDB taxonomy): Bacteria > Omnitrophota > Gorgyraeia > JABMRN01 > RBG-13-46-9 > JBDRHE01. The sequence continues at coordinate 22,522 of JBDRHE010000015.1, forward strand.
GACCTAAAATCTAAAAAAGCTAGAAAGCTAAGAAGCCAGTAAGCTAAAACGCAAAATACGAGGCCAACATGAAAAACATAGCAGCAGTAATTCTCGCCGCGGGGCGCGGCACAAGGATGAAGTCAAAACTACCCAAAGTGCTTATGAAACTGCATTCAAGGCCGCTTCTAGAATTTGTCATCAATACTCTAGATGCGGTTCCCGTTACAAAGAAGGTCCTTGTGGTTGGATTTGAAGCCAATATGGTGAAGAATGCATTTCCAGGCATAGAGACTGTGGTCCAGGATGAGCTTCTCGGGTCAGGCGATGCTGTAAAGAAGGCCAAGGCCGCGCTCTCTCGATTTAAAGGCGACATCCTGGTGATATGCGGCGACACTCCTTTTATAAGCAAAGAGACCATAAGAAAGCTTGTCAAGAGACATAGAAAAGATAAGGCGTCGTGCACTTTGCTAACAGCCAACGTTTCGGATCCGGAAGGCTACGGAAGAATATTAAGAGACACAGAGGGCGCGATAATTAATATAGTTGAAGAGAAAGATGCATCGGTCTATGAGAAGTCGATAGGGGAGATCAATGTAGGATGTTACTTTTTTGCAAAAAAAGATCTCTTCTCTTCGCTTGAAAAGGTGAAGATGAACGCGAAGAAAGGCGAATACTATTTAACCGATGTTATAGGCATGCTTGCAAAAGGCTCCGGGAAGATCTCTTCAGTAAATTGCGAGGACCCGATGGAAGCGCATGGGATAAACTCAAGGTTGGATCTGGCAAAAGCGGGTAAAATAATAAAGGAGAGCGCCAGCGATCTCTTAATGCTAAATGGCGTGACCATAGTCGACCCAAATACGACGTATATAGATATGGACGCGAAGATCGAGAGGGATACAGTTATCTATCCAAACACCGTCATCGAGAGAGATGTCATCATCGGAAAAGATTGTCGCATAGGACCGTTTGCCAGGATCCGGCGAGGTACGAGGATCGATGATAATGTCGAGATCGGAAATTTTGTAGAGATCGTAAGAAGCACGATCTCTACAGGGACCAAAATAAAGCATCTCTCATATTTTGGAGATGCCAAAATAGGCAGGAATGTTAACGTAGGGGCCGGGACTATCACGGCCAACTATGATGGAAAAAAGAAGAACAAGACTATTATAGAGAATGACGCGTCTATCGGTGTCGGAGTAGTTCTTATAGCGCCTGTTAAAATTGGACGAAAGGCTACTGTAGGAGCCGGAAGTGTTGTCACAAAGAATAAGAATGTTCCGCCCCGGGCAACTTTTGTAGGCGTTCCGGCAAAATTATTGAAAAGATAGAAATCGGGATATGCATTAAGTAAAGAAGGAGATGAAGAGATGAGAAACGGATTTTCGATCTTTAGCGGAAACTCTAATCTTGCGCTTTCGGATGATATATGCAAGATTTTGCGGATCAAAAGAGGCGATGCTTCTGTTACCAGATTCACCGACGGAGAGATAATGGTAAAGATAAACGAGAACGTTCGCGGCAATGACGTCTTTGTAGTGCAATCTACATCCTTCCCGGCTAATGACAACATGATGGAGCTTCTTATCCTTCTGGACGCATTAAAAAGGGCTTCTGCGCAGAGGATAACAGCGGTACTCCCATACTTTGGGTATGCCAGACAGGACAGAAAAGACCAACCCCGCGTTGCCATAACGGCAAAGCTAATAGCTAACATATTGACACGCGCCGGCGCATCAAGAGTTCTTACTATCGATCTACACGCGGGCCAAATTCAAGGTTTTTTTGATATCCCTGTCGACCACCTGTATGCCGTGAATACATTTGTAGAATATTTCGAAAAGAAAAAGATCAAGAACCTGGTCGTTGTCTCTCCGGATGTCGGGGGGATCAAAATGGCGAGGGCTTACGCCAAAAGGCTGCAAGCGGATTTAGCGATCGTTGATAAACGCAGGATAAATGACCGCGAAGCCGAAGTTATGAACATACTCGGCGCTGTCAAAGACAAGAATGTTGTCATAGTGGATGACATAGTTGCGACGGCGGGAAGCTTAGTGGAGGCAGCCAATGCTGTAAAGAGCGCAGGCGCGCGAGACATATACTCAACTATAACGCACCCGGTGCTTTGCGGACCGGCTATGGAAAGGATCCAGGGTTCATCCATAAAAGAGCTCATAGTAACAAACACGATCCCAATAGAAAGTAGCAAGATGATAAGCAAGATAAACGTTCTTAGTATAGCGCCGCTTTTGGCGAATGCCATAAAGAGGATTCACGACGAAGAGTCGATCAGTATACTATTCGACGAATAACAAAAGGAGGGGTAGATAAAGATGGAGAAGGTAATTCTTGATGCTGAAATACGCGAAGAGACAGGTAAATCGAAGGTGAAAGAACTGAGAAGGAAGGATATTGTGCCGGCCGTGGCATATAGACACGGGAAAGAGGCCATTAATCTCAAAGTTAATCGTAAGGATCTCTTTACCGTCCTGCACACAGGGGCTGGTGAGAACGTCTTGATTACGGTGAGAATTAAGGATAATAGCGCAGCTGCTTCCGGTGGAAAAGGAGATAAGAAGTATAAAGAGAAGACCTGCATTATTAAGGAGGTGCAGAGGGATCCTGTTAGGGAGGATATAATACACGTAGATCTAAATGAGATATCTCTTACAGAAAAGATCAAGGTTAAAGTGCCTGTCCATTCGCGCGGAAACGCCGAGGGCGTTGTTAAGGACGATGGCGTCCTTGAGCATGTGCTCTGGGAAGTAGAGGTAGAGTGCCTGCCCACAGACATACCCAAAAAAATAGAGGTAGACGTTACTGCGATGAAGATAGGCGATACAGTATATATTAAAGATCTACCGTTGCCATCCGGAGTCAAGATCTTAAATGATCCCGAACTTGCCGTCTTATCCGTTGCCCCGCCTGCCAAGGATGAGGTGGTAGAGGAAGTGCCGGGCGAAGGCGTTGAAGAACCCGAGGTAATAAGCAAGGGTAAGAAGGAAGAAGAGGAAGTTGAGGGCGAAGCCGAAGAAAAGCCAAAGAAAGAAGAAGCCCCCGCGAAGGAAGATAAGAAGAAGAAGGAGTAATTAATAGCGTATAGCGGATAGCATATAGCGTATAGATTAGAGTATTGCCTTTCTGAAACGTAAAATACCAACCTATACGCTATCCGCTATCCGCTAAATTCTATATGAAATTAATAGTCGGACTCGGGAATCCAGGTCTTCGCTATAGGAATACAAGGCACAATATAGGCTTTTTAGTCGTTAAGGAGATAGCGGGAAGATTTAATATAGCCGTAAGAAAGAGAAGGTGCAGAGGTATTTTGGGAGAAGGCAAAGGCTGCGGCGAAAAGATAACGCTATTTATGCCTCAAACATACATGAATCTATCGGGGGAGGCTGTCAGGGAGATCGCGAAGGCAAAAAAAATCGAAAGCATAGATCTTCTGGTTATATGCGATGATATAAATCTACAATTCGGGCTTATACGTCTTAGGAAGAGTGGTTCGAGCGGCGGACATAATGGCCTGGAGTCGATCATTAACTGTATGGGAACAAGCGGATTTCCCCGCCTAAGGATAGGTATAGGCAGAGACCGGGTTTCCGGCAACACCTCAAATTTCGTACTGCGTCCATTCAGTGGTGATGAGATATCCCACATAAACTGTATTATAGGGGAAGGTGCGGATTGTGTAAATAAGTGGATCGAAGAAGGCGCGGATAAGGCGATGAGTTCCTTTAACAAGCGCCAAGGACTATGATATACACAGATGAGCACAGATGGAAGACACAGATGGGCACAGATAGAACTCACAGATGAGCGCAGATACACAATTTGTCATTGCGGAGTGCCTTGTTCTTCTTAGCGCACCGAAGCAACTGTCTCTCCTCTCGTCTTTGCGAAGTGCCGTAATATAACGAGTGCACTGAAGCCAGCGGCCTTGCCGCTAGGCAGGCAATCTCAAACTAGCTCGAATGAGATTGCTTCGGCACGCTCGAATCTTATGGTGCCTCGCAAAGACGAGGTGAGATGAGATTGCTTCGGCACGCTCGAATCTTATGGTGCCTCGCAAAGACGGTTAATAGTCTCTGTGCCGATCTTGTGCTATTTATGAGTAAATATTGAGTCTCTGTGTATCTCCGCCCTAAAGAAACAAAAATACATTGTTTTAAAGGGACAATTCTCTTGCTTTTAAGGGGTGTTTATGTTATTATTTTGTGACGTGTTTCGGAAAATCATTACTATATGAACAACCTTTTGCTTATTTTGAGGAGATAAATAAAATGAAAGAATACCAAGCTCTGTTTATTATAGACGCTGCTAAGGCCAACGATCTGAAGGAGGTTTCAGACGCCATCAAGAATAGCATCACCAAGGCAAGCGGCGAGATCAAAAAAGAGGAGAACTGGGGCAAGCAGAAATTGACCTACCCCGTGAAAAAGAACGCCGAAGGCGTATATTATAAGTTGAATTTCTCTTTAGCTCCTTCCGGGATGAAGGAATTGAATGCCGCATACAAGCTGAACCAGGACATTTTAAGGGTAATGATCACAGCTGATTAAGGAGTGTGATATGGCTGCAAGTCTAAACAAAGTCTTTCTCATGGGAAATATTACGAGGGATCCGGAGCTTCGCTATATACCGAGCGGAACGGCTGTGGCCAATTTCGATCTCGCCGTTAACAGAGCATATCTTACACAATCGGGCGAGAAGAAGGAGGAGACCTCTTTTGTAAAGGTAGTAGTCTGGAGTAGGCGGGCGGAGGTATGCGCGGAGTATCTCTCTAAAGGCAGTCCTGTATTCGTTGAGGGCCGGCTTCGCTCGCGTTCATGGGAGACACAAGACGGTCAGAAACGCAGCACTATCGAAGTGATTGCCAGCAATGTACAATTTTTAAGGATGTCGCCGAAACAGAAAGGGCCGATGCCGGAGGCAAGTGGGGAGACGAACAAACAAGAGTCCAGCAAAGATATAGGGTCTATTGATCTAGACAATATCAATTCTGACGGCTCTTCGGAAGAGATACCATTTTAACCCGCCTTCGTCTTCCGCCTACGGTGGCGAGACTTCAGCGAGGTTTTCCCCGCAAGTACAGTCGTGTAGCGGGACCCCGCCACACGATAGTGGCGGCGGGGCGCTCAGCCGAAGAGAAAAGAAAGATTCCACGGGTATAAGCCCATGGAGATTAAAGGAGCGTGTGCTAAAAGATGAGAAGATTACCTGAAAAAAAATTAAAAGGCGATTCAAGGGATAAGAGAGGATTAAAAACCGAAAGAAAGCCGCGAACGTATGTACTGAGAAAGAAGAAATGCCGGTTTTGCAAAGACGAGAACCTGAAGATAGACTACCTGGAGCACCAGTTTCTGCGCAGGTTCACAACAGAGCGCGGCAAGATCGTTCCGTCCAGGATCTCAGGGAATTGCGCTAAACATCAGCGTAAGCTTGCTGTGGCCATAAAGAGGGCGCGCAATATCGGGCTCTTACCGTTCCTGGCTGATTAAGAAGGATAAGAAGATGCGAGTAATACTACTACAAGATGTCGAAAAGATCGGGAAAGAAGGCGACAGCGTTAAGGTAAAGGATGGCTACGCCCGGAATTTCCTTATTCCGAGGAAGATGGCCACACCTTTTTCCGATGGTGCAACCAAAGTTCTGGAAGCCAAGAGAAAGAGGGCGGCCATGAAGGCCGAGAAGGAGAAGAAGGCAATCGGAGAAGTGGCCAAGGCCATATCGCAGCTCTCTTTAACTATACCAATGGAATCAGGAGTGGAGGACGCGCTCTTCGGCAGCGTTACCCCTGATCTCATATTTCATGCTCTGCAACAGGAAGGTATTCAAGTCGACAAAAAGGCTATCGTACTCAATGAGCCCATCAGGAAATTGGGTATATATAACGTTGAAGTGAAGTTGCATCCCGAAATCAAGCAAAACTTGAGAATCTGGGTTGTAAAGAAATGATGCCCGTAAAAGAGCTCATCGAAAAGATCCCACCGCAAAACAACGAAGCAGAACTCGCGGTTCTGGGCTCGATGCTTTTGGACAAGGAAGCCATAGCCAAGTGTATCGAATTTCTCGACCAATCATATTTCTATAAAGAAGCCCACAAGAAGATATATTCGGCTATCGTGAACCTATATGACAAAAATAAAGGCGTTGACCTTGTGACCCTTGTCGAAGAACTGAGGAATAAGAATGCGTTGGAGTGGGTTGGCGGTTCTGCATACATAGCTTCTATCGCATCAAGCATACCTACTGCGGCAAACGTTGACCATTATTCCAAGATCGTTAGGGAGAAGGCGATCCTGCGTAATCTCATTTCGACGGCTACCCAGATCGTATCAGAAAGCTATGATAATATGTTCAGCGTCGATGACCTTTTAGACAAAGCCGAAAAAATGGTCTTCGAGATCACAGCCAAGAAGGTAGGATCGAACTCAGCTTCCATTAAAGACATAATAAAGAGCAGTATCGAAACGATCGATAATCTTTATCAGAGAAAAGAGAACATAACGGGCGTGGCAACAGGGTTTCACGATTTCGATGTCATGACAGCGGGATTGCAGAAGTCCGATCTAATAGTCGTGGCGGGAAGACCCTCTATGGGTAAGAGCGCTCTTGTTTGCTGTATGGCAGAACACGTAGGTATAATTGAAAAGAAACCTATCCTGTTTTTTAGTCTTGAAATGTCAAAAGAGCAGCTTGTCCAAAGGATGCTCTGTTCGCACGCGCGTGTAGACGCTCACAAGGTCAGAACCGGCTTCCTGTCGCAATCAGATTGGCCGAAACTTGTCAATGCCGCCGGGAAACTTTCAGAATCCCCTATCTTCATTGACGATACACCCGGCCTTTCGATCCTGGAACTAAGGGCCAAGGCCAGGCGCATAAGAGCCAAGCACGACATAGGGCTCATAATAGTGGATTATCTCCAGCTTATGCAGGGGCGTACGAGTTCGGAGAACAGGCAGCAGGAGATCTCAGAAATATCGAGGTCGCTTAAGTCATTGGCCAGGGAGCTTAGTGTTCCGCTTATAGCGGTAAGCCAGCTTTCACGCGCCGTTGAGCAGAGGTCCGACAGGAGGCCGCAGCTATCCGATCTAAGAGAGAGCGGAGCCATTGAGCAGGACGCCGATCTAGTCGTGCTACTCTTGAGAGAAGAGTATTATAACCCTACCGAAGAAAATAAGGGGGTTGCGGATATTATAGTGGCCAAGCAGCGAAACGGCCCGGTTGGCACAATAAAACTTGCATTCATCAATGAATATACGAGATTCGAAGATCTAGCTAAAGGGGAGGAGTATTAGTTGATGGTAAATAACAAAAAAGGAACCGAGAATAATAAAAGGTTCGCTCCGGTATCGCGTTTTGTGATCAAGCTTGCATCTGTTATAGCCGCATTTTTGTTCTCTGTAAACGCGATCTCTTTGGCGCAATCCCAGGACAAGAGACTTGTTCTGACCGTTCAGGTGAAAGGCAACCAGGCTATAAGCTCCGCTACGGTGCTGACGAAGATAAAGACGAAGCCGGGCGACATGGTCTCTCAGGATATTATAAATGATGACATCAAGAGACTCTACGCGCTGGGCTATTTTACCGATGTTGCCATTGACATAGAAGATTACGAAGAAGGGGTTATGCTTACCGTGATCGTAGAGGAGAAACCCGTTATAAAAGTGATCACTTTTTCAGGGAACGAAAAGATGAGGACAGCGCGGCTTAAAAAGGATATGAAGATAAAAGATGGGGATATGCTTAATTACAGCAAGCTGTCGGAGGACATAACGGAGTTAAAGGCTCTTTACGAGAGAAGCGGATTTTCGCAAGTTACCATAACCTATGAACTTGAAAAAGATGAAGAGCTGAACCAGGTTACGGTCAATATCCTGGTTGAGGAAAAGAAGCGTATGAGGATCCAGCGCGTTTTCGTGGAGGGCAATGACTCCGTAAAAAAGAATAGCATACTGGAGCTTATGCAGACCCGTACGGCATGGTTTTTCAGAAGGGGTTATTTTGATGATGAAGTGTTCGAGAACGATCTGGCCAAGATAAAGATGTTCTATGAAGACCGCGGGTTCTTAGATGTCGTGATCACCCCGGAGTTCGACTATGAAGAAGATAAGGGGCTCATGCAGATAACCATTAAGATCACCGAAGGAGCCCAGTACAAGGTTGGCAAGATCGTTCTTAAAGGTAACCTTGTTCTGCCGGAAAAAGATGTAAGAGGCAAGATAACTATTAAAGAAGGAGATTCCTTTAGCTATTCTAAGCTGAGAGAAGATGTGGAGAGCGTAAGGGAACTCTATTATCGCGAAGGCTACATGAACGCGGAGATCTTTGTTGACAGGATGCTAAAACCCGATATCCGGGAGCTTGACATAGTCTTTGATGTAAAGGGCAAAGAGATTGTCAATGTAGGAAGGATCAATATTAGCGGGAATTCGAAGACAAAAGACGTTGTCATCAGGCGTGAGCTCAGGATCTATCCCGGTGAACGCTTTGACGGCGAAAAGATCAGACGAAGCAAGGAGAGGCTTTATAATTTGGGCTACTTTGAAGATATCTATTTCGAAACCCAGCCAACAGACAAACCCAGCATAAACGATCTGGATATATCGGTCAAAGAGACAAAGACCGGGGAGTTCGCATTTGGAGGAGGGTACAGCTCTGTAGATGAATTCATAGGGTTTGTCCAGGTTACCCAGAAGAATTTCGATCTGCTCAACTTCCCCTATTTCACGGGCGACGGCCAAATATTATCTATAAAAGCGGAGCTTGGAACGGTGAGAAGCGACTATGATATAAGCTGGACGGAACCGTGGATATTCGATTATCCGCTCGCTTTTGGATTTGACGCATACCACAGGACACATCAGAGGAAGACTCATGTAGGATACGGGTTTAATGAGACTCGTTCAGGCGGTGACGTCAGGCTGGGCAAAGAGTTCTTAGAGTATTTCACCGCCAGTCTTATGTACAGACTGGAGAACGTGGATATATCGGATGTTCCGACTGAAGCAACCCAGGATTTCCGTGATGAAGAGGGGCAGAACTGGTTAAGCAGCCTTATGGGTGGAGTTCAATTCGATAACCGTGATAGCGTATTTAGCCCTACAAAAGGAATAATTGCCGGCACTTCGCTGGAGACCACAGGTGGCATCCTTGCCGGGGACAAAGATTACCTTAAAGGTTTCTTTTATGGCAGCGCGTTCTATTCTCCGATAAGCAAAATAGTAGTCGAACTGAAGGGTAGAGCGGGTCTTGCGAGCAGTTATGGTAGCACTGACAAGGTTCCGATATATGAGAGATACTATGCCGGAGGGGCCAATACGATAAGAGGCTACAGGGAAAGAAAGGTCGGCCCCCGGGACACAGCGACCTCGGACCCGATAGGCGGTGAAGCTACGCTTATTGGTAATGTGGAGCTTACATTTCCAATATATGAGAAAGTTATCAAGGGCGCCGTGTTTTATGATGTAGGAAACGTTTGGGCCGAACTTGAAGATTTTGGTAAAGGCGATTATAAACAGGGAACAGGCGTTGGTATACGGGTTAAAACACCTATAGGTCCGGTAAAAATAGACTGGGGTTATCCCCTGAGCAAGAATCAGGGTGATGAACAGGAAGGACAGTTCTATTTTTCCATGAGCCATGGATTCTAAAGATTATCGAATGCTATTCAACATAAAAGGAGGAGACCGATGCGGAAGAGATTGGCGATACTACTATGCTTAATATTCTGTTTGGCCATAGCCGGAGATGCGTTCTCCGAACCGCTAAAGACCGGGTCCATAAACCTGAAGAAGGTCTTTTATGAGTATAAGAAGACGAAAGATTTCAATAAGAAACTCGAAGGAAAAGACGAGCAGGTGAAGGAAGAGATAGAAAAGAGGACTCAGGGCATAAGGAAGCTCCGCGACGAAATGGAACTCTTAAGTGACGCGGCAAAAGAGAAGAAGCAGCCTGAATTGAGAGACAAGATAAGGGAGATGGAAGAATTCAGGAGAGATAAGGTCGAAGGTTTTATACGGGAAAAAGATGAGATGTTCAAAGAGATCAGGAATGACATCCTGGATATCGCGGCTGTCTATGCGAAGAAGAACGGATATAATATGATCTTTGACGAGGCTGTGCTCCTCTACTCTTCTGAAAAGTATGATGTTACAAATGACATCATCAACGAATTGAATAAATAAGGCAGCGCTGCCCCGCCCTTTTGGTGGAATTGCACCTTAACTTCTATTCCAGCCAAAATGGTGGGGCTTAACATTTTAATCCGCCTTCGTTCGCCGCCTTCGGCGGCGAGACGGGAAACAAAGAAAAATATAAATTCATGGAGCTTCAATAAGAGATGGCATTACTGTCCAAATTAGCTTTTTGTCATTCCCGCAGAAGCGGGAATCCAGACGAAACTCTCGCCTGGATCCCCGCTTGCGCGGGGATGACATGTGAGAAAAGCGGTCATGACAAAGTTTCGAATGCCAAAATGCTATTTCCGTCGATATGGCACAACTCATTTGGACACGAATAAAGAGATGGATAAGATAAAAGAGATAAGGCTCCGGGATCTGGCAAAGGAATTGAACGGGGATCTGATAGGAGACGGAGATCTAACTGTAAAGAAGATAAGCGATATCGAAGAGGCTTCGGTCGGCGATCTAGTTTTTATTCTTAATAAGAAATTCGAAGCGCTTCTAAACGATACTAAGGCAACATGCGCAGTTATCCCGGCGGACATCAAGACCGCGCCTATACCCGTCATAAAGTGCAAGAATCCAAACCTAGCCTTTAAAAAAGCCGTAGAGTTACTCTTACCGGAACATGTAAACCATCCGCTCGGCATTCACCCGACAGCCATCATAGAAGAGAACGTTGCCCTGGGAAAGAATGTGTACATAGGCGCATACGCGATCGCTTGCGAAGGATCCCGGGTGGGAGATAACACGGTGGTCTACCCTCACTCTTATATCGGGAGGTCCACTGTCGTCGGAGACGATTGTGTTATTTATACGAATGTCAGTATCGGGGATGGCGTTACCATCGGCAGCAGGGTAATAATAAATCCCGGGTGCGTTATTGGGGGAGAAGGGTTTGGATATGAGAGAGCGGAAACAGGATTCGAAAAGATCCCGCACATAGGAGACGTGGTGATCGAAGATGATGTTGAGCTTGGGTCGTGCGTCACCATCGATAGAGCAAAGATAGCACATACAAGGATAGGGAGAGGAACCAAGATAGACAATCTTGTCCAGATAGCGCATAACGTTACTATAGGACAAAACTGTGTAATAGTCGCGCAATGTGGCATATCGGGAAGCGTTAAGATCGGAAATAATGTTATGATGGGTGGGAATGCCGGCATTGCCGACCATATTGAGATCGGTGATAATGTTATGATAGCGGCGAAAGCCGGCGTAATGAAATCCGTACCGTCCAACACTGTAATGTGGGGGGTTCCCGCAAGACCCCTGATGAAAGCCAAGAAGATATACGCTCTCTTCGATAAATTACCCGAGCTTTACCAACGCTTAAAGGAAGTAGAGAAGAAGCTCGCATCAAAGTAGCCCTAAGAATAAATCCTTTGGAAAAACAGAGAACAATAAGAAATGAGTTTACGCTGGAAGGGAAGGGGCTTCAGACCGGCAGGCCCGTAAAGGTAAGCTTCTATCCTGAAAAAGAGAATGAAAGTATCATTTTTGTGCGGACGGACCTGGCAAAGAAGCCGCGCATTCGTCTTGCCGACTTCTTCGATTTAGGTACGGACAGGCGGAGCAAGATCAGCCTGGGAGAGGGGCACTACATAGAGACTGTCGAACATCTTTTGGCTGCTCTATGGGGCGCGGGGATAGACAACGTAAGGATAGAACTATGCGATTCGGAGCTACCGGCATTAGACGGTAGCGCGTCCTGTTATCTGGATGCAATAAATAATTCGGGCATAGATGAGCAGGAAGCCGGAAGGCGCGTTATAGAGATCAAAGAACCGATATGGGTTGAAGAGAAGGTATCTTTTCTTGGCATATTCCCAAGCAGTATATTTAAGGTCTCTTATATCCTTGAATACGAAAGCCCGGCTATAGGCAAACAGTTCTTCAGCGAAGCTTTAAGCCCCGAGACATTCCAAAAGGAGGTCGCGCCGGCAAGGACCTTCTGCCTAAAAGAGGAAGCGGAGTATCTTCTAAAGAAGGGTTATGGGAAAGGCGCGGATCTTAAGAATACACTGGTTATGGATGAGGCCGGTCCGATGGATAACGTTTTAAGATTTCCGGATGAGCCTGTAAGACATAAGGTACTGGATCTCGTCGGGGATCTGTATCTACTGGGTAGACCGATAAAAGGGAGGATCGTTGCTATACGCAGTGGCCATAAACTGAATCTGGAACTGGTAAAGAAGATACGTTCCTTATTAAAGGGAGGTTAGAGATGCAAGTAAATATCGACATTAACGAAATTAAGAGTTATCTGCCGCACAGGTACCCTTTTTTGCTGGTAGATAGGATCGTGGATATGGAAGAGACGAAAGTGACCGGCATTAAGAATGTCACAGTGAACGAACCGTTCTTCCAGGGGCACTTCCCCGAACATCCTGTCATGCCCGGAGTGCTGATCATAGAAGCTCTCGCGCAGACCTGCGGTGTTTTGGCTCTCAAGAGAGAAGAGAACCGTGGGAAATTAGCCTATTTCGCCTCTATTAACAACGCTAAGTTTAGAAAGCCCGTATTTCCGGGAGACACGCTTACGCTTGAAGTTACCGTAACAAAACATAGACCGAAGATCATACAGGCTCATGGCGTTGCGAAGGTCGGAGATAATGTGGTTACTGAGGCTGACCTCTTGTTCAGCATAGTGGATCCGAAGTGATTAGATGCGACAAACGAAAGATTATATAATATGGATAGAATTGGGCTTATAGCCGGCGGCGGGAGACTGCCGATCATATTCGCTCAGGAAGCCCGCAAGCGTGGAGCAAAGGTAGTAGGTTTTGCGATCAAGGAGATGGCGTCACCCGAATTTGACAGCGCTTGTGACAGGGTGCACTGGGTCAGTATAGGTGAATTCAAGAAATGCCTGCTCCTCTTTATCGTCGAGAGGATAAGGAAGGTTGCGATGCTGGGGAAGGTTGATAAGACGATCATATATAGCGATATAAAAAGAGACTATGAAGCAGCCAGCCTTCTTAAGAGTGTCAAAGATAAGAACGATTATACACTTTTGGACCGGGTTACGCATGAGTTGTCAAAAAGGGGTATAGAAGTAATAAATAGCACTGACTACCTGGCGGATCTGCTTCCTCAAAAAGGCGTTCTTACAAAGAGAGTCCCTACGAAGGAAGAGGGCGAAGATGTGGCATTTGGCATGAAGATGGCTAAAGATCTTGCCCGGCTCGATATTGGCCAAACTATCGTTGTTAAAAGCAAAGCTATAGTATGCGTTGAGGCGATGGAGGGTACCGACCGGACAATAAAACGGGCAAAGGAACTTTGCGGAGGGGGGTTTACCGTCATTAAAGTATCAAGGCCCCAGCAGGATATGAGATGGGATGTTCCTGTAGTCGGCCCGGAAACACTTAGCCTGATCGCTGAACATAAAGGCAAAGCGCTTGCAATAGAAGAGAAGAGAATGTTCCTCGTAGATAAAGAGAGATGCGCTAAGATCGCAGATGATAATGGTATATCTATAGTCGTTATGTAATGAAGCGGTCTATTATCTGAGCGGCCCTTTTAGATGCGCCGGATGTACCGAGAGATGCCTTGACCTCTTTTAATCCTTCCACCTGCTTATCGGCCCTATCTTTGGATGTGATTATAGATAATATCTCGGAAGCAAGCCTCTTGGGTTTAGCGTCGTACTGAAGTATTTCCGGCACGACACTTCTGCCGGCGATTATGTTTACTAGGCCTATAAAAGGTGTCCGGGCAAAGATCTTAAAAAGTAGCGCAGTTAAAAAGGATGTCTTGTAGGTAATGAGCATGGGCTTTTCCATTATAGCTGACTCGAGAGTCGCTGTACCCGATGAAGTAAAAACAAAATCAGCCAATGACAAGCACTTATGCGTATCATCCTTAATAGAGACTATAGGTAATTTTGATCCTTTGAGTATCTTATCGTAAAGCGCATCTTCTACGCCCGTGCTTCTTAAAAGAATGAATTGTAGCTCTTTCTCTTTAGCAACGAGCTCTATGGTTTGCAGCATTATGGGAAGGAGCGAGCTTACCTCCGATTTTCTTGAACCCGGCAATAGCGCCAAGGTCGCTTTTTTCCCGTCCAGGCCACATGCTATTTTGTCGTACGTTCCATGCGCTTTATCGTCAAGAAGGGGATGTCCCACAAATGTTGCGTCTATGCCGTATTCTTTAAATAATTCCTCTTCAAACTTCAGGATCACTATGGCCTTATCAACATATTTTTTTATGTGGTGTACCCTGGATCTTCCCCACGCCCAAACTTGGGGAGTGATATAGTATATTATCGGCAGTCCCTTCTTCTTTAAGATCCTTGCAAGCCTTAGATTAAATCCGGGATAATCAACCAGGATCACTATGCTTGGAGGAGCCTGGCTTACCTTGTCCAAAACCTTTTTAAAAGCCTGCCGGATGTGTTTCAGCTTAGCGAAGACTTCCGAGACCCCGATAATGGACATATTCTCTACGTTCTCCAGGAGTTCGACGCCTTGCGCCTCCATCCTCTTTCCTCCTATGCCGTATAAGCGCAAATTGGGATTTAGTTTCTTTAGATCATTGATCAGATTGGCGGAGTGGATATCGCCGGAGACCTCTCCGGCGACTATGAGGACGTTCTTAATCATCTATTTTTTTGAGGACTTGATCTTTTCCAGGATGTCCATAGCTACGCTGAGAGCCAATTTGCCCTCTGTCCCTGAAACTATGGGCTTTGTTTTGTTTTGAATACATGAGATGAAGGATTTAAGTTCCTGCTTTAGAGGCTCCTTCTTCTCTATCCGTATCCTTTTCTTTTCTATCTTGCTATCCGTCTTTTTAACTACATATGCGTCCTGGTGGAGATAGTCCAGTGTAATGTATGAATCTTCTTGCGATATCTTTATCTTCCGCACCTCTTCTTTTGTAACGCGGCTAGCGGTAATATCTGCGATGGTTCCGTTCTTAAACGTAAGCCGAACGTTCGCTATATCCTCATGAGGCGATATTGTGCTTATGCCTACAGCCTCAATGCTTTCGACGTCAGAATGCACGAGGGATAGTATGATGTCTATATCATGTATCATAAGATCCAGCACGACACCAACATCCTTTACGCGCCTCTTCTTTTTATACGGTCCGGCTCTGTGGCATTCTATGAAGCGTGGTTCCTTAAGAAGCGGTTCAACCGCCCTTACGACAGGGTTAAATCTTTCAATATGTCCTACCTGTATAATGAGATTCTTTGCGCTGGCGATATCGATGAGTTCCTGGGCTTCGCGTACGGTCTTTGTGATGGGTTTTTCTATAAGGACATGAATGCCGTTATTAAGAAAATCTTTGGCTATTCTGTAATGAAGGCTGGTCGGGACCACTAAGCTTATAGCGTCTACCTTGTCGAAGAGGGTCCGATAATCCGGGAAGTACCATACGCGGTGTTTCCTGGCAACCTTCCTTGCTCTCTTCTTATCGATATCGCAGACACAAACAAGATTAGCATTTCTTAATTGTGAATAGACCCGCGCATGGAGAGATCCAAGGTAGCCTACGCCAACCACGCCTATATTGATATTGCCCATTAAATCCTGTCCCCCGCATGTGTTTATACATTCGCGCCGCAAAAATCGTAAAACTGTTGCGCAAATCATAAAGGCGGCGCTCAGTATCAACTGCTGCAAACTTCGATTTTTTAAAGCAGGTGCAGTTGATCAAACACCGATTCTATCACATGTGGATTTTTCTGGCAAGCTATTTCATTGCGCAAAAATGCCCTCTTGCGCCTTGCAGGAATAAACTCATAGTAGTGGGCTTCGGAGGGCAAGCAAAAAAAAACTCGCAAAGGATGCAAGAAGACACCGCAAAGTGCGCAAAGATTATCTCGAAGCACAAAATACCGCAAAGTACACGAAATCAAAGTTTTGCGCTCTTTGCGACCCTCTTACGTCCTTTCCTTAAAAGCGCGTACTTTCGTAATAGTTCAGCTCTCCCAAAGTATTAACCCACACGCCGTCTTTGCGAGGCGCGCCGCCAAAGCCGGCGCGACGAAGCAATCTCAGATTTCAGGATATAAGTCTTTAAAGGTGGGGTTCATAGACTTGATTAAATCTATCTTTTTCTTCCTGGAGCCTGCCTTGATTTGCTTTTCTCTTGCGATAGCATCTTCGATA
>JBDRHE010000016.1:0-2048 GCA_043817155.1 Candidatus Omnitrophota bacterium
TGGATGGTTGTCCATTTGTATTTTCCGCGTGCAAATCCTTCTTTTCCGTCCAAAAGATCCTTCTCGGCGGTTTGTAATTCTTTTTGAATCAGGGCCTTCCCCTGAGAAAACTCCTTTATTTTGCCTTTTTCTAAACATTGCTCAAAGGTCATTTTCGCTCCCTTCCCATAAAACAATACCCTGGATCACTTGCTCATAGAAAACAGGGTCAGTTTTTTTCTTTTCAACAAAGTTTAGGTTGGAATAGATTATGCTTTGGATCTTCCGACTGCTCGTGTTTTTTTTAATCTGTTCCATGACAAGATCTTTATTACGGCTAAGAATTAACAAATCTATGTCGCTATCTAACGTATTCTCCCCCCGGCTTGAACTTCCAAAGAGGATTATTTTAGAGGTTAATGGTTTTAATCTTTTTATAAGAGGGTTTAGTCTGGTTAGCGTTTCTATTATCTTAAGTTGTTTGACGATAAGGCTTTTATGATTTAGCGTGTAAAAGAATGTCTTGCCTCTTTTCGCGCGGGAAAGAAAATCCGCGGCAACAAGGTCGCGTAGAGCATAGTTGATCCCGGATTTGCTGATCCTCGTTGTTTTTTGAATCTCAGTTTCCAGCAATCCCTTAACCGGACGGTCTATAAGGAAATGCAGTATTTTTTGAGCATTTGTAGTAACTAATAGGGTTTTCTTCATTAATTTCTCTCCCAAAATATTGAACCAACGTCCAATATATTGGATAAACGGTTTAATGTCAAGGAAAATTTGCTTGGGAGATCCCCTTGTTATATTCAAAAAGTCCCGTAGATTAAATGTACTATGAGGCCGGATTATCGTTTTATTTTTGGGATAGATATCGAGAATAGATGATAGAAGCAATTTGGTGTATGGATGCGCCGGATGGGAATATACGTCGGAGGCGCTTCCCTCTTCTACAATCTTGCCATCCTTCATCACGGCGACACGGTCACACATAAAGCGCACTACGCGAAGATCATGACTTATGAATAGGTATGTTATATTGAACTTCTTGCGTATATCTTTAAGTAATTTCAATATCTGCAATTGGATCGTTACATCCAGGCTCGATACGGGCTCATCACATACTATGAACTCGGGCTCTGTAGCGAGCGCTCTGCCTATCGCGATCCTCTGACGTTCCCCGCCCGAAAACTGGTGAGGATATTTATCAAGAGCCGATCTTGGCAGCATTATAAGGTCTGTTATATCCTCGACCTTTCTTTCGACGCCTTGAGCGTACCGGGCCTTAATGATAAGCCCCTCAGCAAGTATATCAAATATCTTCATCTTCGGATCGAGACTGTTATACGGGTCCTGAAATATCACCTGGAGTTTATCGGTCTTCAGTTCTACCGATCCTGAGTCCGGTTTCAGGACTCTGAGAATGATCTTGCCTATCGTAGTCTTCCCTGAACCCGATTCGCCGACAAGGCCGAAAGACGATCCCTTTTCGATGTGAAGTGAAACGCCGTCTATCGCAGTGACACGGCCTCTCTCCTCCTGTAAATAGCCGCGCTTAACGGGAAAACTCTTCTTTATATCGATACATCTTGCTATCATCATGATAATGCCTTCATCGATTCAACGAGAGAGACCGTGTAAGGATCTAAAGGTTTATTCAATATCGCCTCAATACCGGAAGTTTCGACTATCCTGCCTTTATACATCACACCTACACGATCGCACATCTTCGCCACCACTCCGAAATCGTGGCTTATGAATAGGACCGACATCCTGTTACGGTCTATCAGTTCTTCGAGCAGGTCCAATACCTGAGCCTGTATCGTTACATCGAGCGCGGTAGTCGGTTCATCCAGGATCAGAAGCTCCGGAGAATTTACGAGCGCCATCGCGATCATAGCGCGCTGTTTCGTCCCGCCCGATAGCTGGTGCGAATAGCTATGATAGACTCTCTCAGGGTCCGCGACACGCGTCTTCTCCAGGAACTCAAGCGCAAGCTCTCCCGATCGTCGCTTATCGAGCGCCTGATGGACTATTATGGACTCCGCTATCTGGTATCCTACAGTAAACACCGG
>JBDRHE010000017.1:0-3880 GCA_043817155.1 Candidatus Omnitrophota bacterium
GGACGCAGGATTTTCCGTCCACTTAACTTCGATGGGCGTGTAAACGCCATCGGCATCAACGACCCAATCAACTTCGGGACCGTCAGGATCGCGCCAAAACCGAAGCTTGTCGCCCTTGCCATTCGTGTGCGCGCTTCTTAAAAGCTCTAGACCGATAAATTGCTCGAAGACCAGCCCCATTGTATCCCGGGAAAGTTTCGTTCCTTCACGAGCGGCAAGCCGCCTGACGCCCAGATCAAAGAATAGGTACTTATCGGACTTGGTCAGCTTCTTTCGAGTCTTGCTGTGGGTCAACGGCTCGATCCTTTCGGCGATAAGGCAGTCCTCCAGGATCTGATAATACGCGCCGATCGTCGTGTGAGACACGCCGATCTCCTGCGATAATTTTCTCAAATTAATGATCCCGCCGGATTCGGAAGCGGCAAGCTCAAGGAACCGCGCGAAGCCCCCGATATTCCGCACAACAGCTTCAGCGCGGATCTCTTCTTCCAGATACGCCGTGACATACGCTCCGAGATCGGTCTCCCTGTCAGGAAGCGCCTGAACAGCAAGGATCCCGGGGAGAGATCCGTACAACAGTCTTTCGGCGAGGTCCTTCGCGGGAAATTCCCGCAGACTAAACGGATCCATCCGAAACACCACCACCCGACCCGGGAGAAGATTAACCTGCGCTCCCCTGCGAAGCTTGCGGACACTTGAACCCGTAAGGATAAAATTGGCCACCCCGCGGTCAATCATGTCCTGAACAACATCAAGAATAACAGGGACTTTCTGGATTTCATCTAAAATAACGAGCGGACGCTTCCCTTTCACATCAGGAACGAGAGCCTCCACCTCGCCCTTAAGCAGTTGCGGCGCTTTTTCATAGCGTTGCCGCACGTCAGGCTGCACAAACGATATCGACAGGTCAGACTTAAACTGCCTGGCCAATGTCGTCTTTCCGGTCTGACGCGCGCCCATAAGCAAGACGCTCTTGCCCCGTTCGATCGTATGCCTGATCCTGCCTTCCAGAAGCCTTGGGA
This sequence comes from Candidatus Omnitrophota bacterium, assembly GCA_043817155.1. Taxonomy (GTDB): domain Bacteria; phylum Omnitrophota; class Gorgyraeia; order JABMRN01; family RBG-13-46-9; genus JBDRHE01. The sequence goes on from JBDRHE010000017.1 coordinate 1,023, forward strand.
TGTATTTCATGGTTTCCATTATCGCCGAAAATGGCTACTTAGTCAACAATTTTCTGGTCATCCAGAAATCCCATACAGAGGTAGTCCTTATAATTTATAGTGCTTGACGGTTTCCCTAATCCCCTCTTCAAGAGTAAACGGCGCCTTCCAACCAAGCAAATTCCTGATTTTACAGCTGTCAACAAGCAGAGACCCTGTTAATTTCTCCAGTTCTTCATCCTTACCTACAATTTTACCCAGCGCCTTTAGACTTCAAAAGCTTCTTATCTTGCGGCCCCTTTAAATAATTTTCACGTGTTGGCACTCTCTTGCCGCTCTTTTTCTCTAATTCCTTCCTCGCGTTTCCGGCAACAGTCCCGCCCTCATACGCCGCCTGTTTATTCTCAACAAATCCCCGCGCATCTTTATTGACAGCAATTTCTTTTGTTGACGCCTCACCAAGCATGGAAAAAATCAGTTCTAAATCCGTCATATGATCCCGCAGATTTTCCCGTTTAAGCTTTTTGTACTTTTTATACGCGGATGGGGTCATGCCAAATGTCGCGCTTGATATCTCGGCAGTAAGAATCTCGTATTCACGAGCTTGCTGTATACCCCGCTTCTGCCATTGATCGGTTAATTCTTCGCGGATAGCAATGCCGCGTATTCTCTTTTCTATCCAGTCACCGCTATACCCCTTGGCCTTATAGAGCGCGCGGGTTCTTTTCGTGGCAAGTTCAGGATCTTCTATCTCCTTGATCCTCTCATATCCCACTCTAGCAAGCCACCGCTTAAACGGCTCAGCTTTAGGCGATGGAATTGACTGAACAATGCGGAAAATTCCTTCCGTATTGGCGCAATTCAGCTTTTGAGGCCCTCCTGCCGTCTTAATCAAAAGGGGGGTGGCAATTTGCCCCCACCCTTTGGACAGCTCCGGATCCCTTCTACGCATATCCTTTATGTACCCATCGGGCTGCACCGAATCCGTAAGCACCGCTACTACATCATTAATCACAAACCACCATTCACCTTTATGAATGGTTTTGCGTATTCTTACCCCTTTAAATACCGCTATTCTTGTCTCCATATCATCCTTCTCCTTTCTCGCGTTATTAAATTCACTTTCTACTCTAATTGACGCAAGAAAAGGCCAAATCTAACGAAAATATTTTAAATTTAAAATAATTGTTCTATATCTCTTTACATTTCAAGACATTAGCTACACTGTCTATACTACATTTAATAAAAATAATAGAGCTGTAGCTAAGATTAAATCAAAAATGCGCTTCATCATGATTTGTAGTGTTTGACGGTTTCTTTTATTCCTTCTTCAAGGGTAAATGGCGGCTTCCAGCCAAGCAAATTCCTGATTTTACTGCTGTCAACAAGGAGAGTGCCTGTCAATTTTTCTACTTCTTCGCCTTTGCCTGCAATCTTGCACAGCGCCTTTAAGATGCCGGGATGTAAAGAAAATAAAACCAGTTTCTTATCCATTGCGGAAGCAATCATCTTTATTAAATCTGGGGTAGAAATATCCTGTCCATCGCTTACCAAAAAAGTTTCGCCTGCGGCCAGAGGATGAGTAATACAAGTACTAATAACATCCACCAAATTACCAAGATAAAGAAAACTGCGCTGGTTATTAATACCCTTAAACGGTAACGGCAGGCCAGAGCCAGCAATTTTAATCAAATTCTTAAAATTAGCTTTTACCCCCGGCCCATAAACCAAAGGAAGCCGTAGAATTACCGTGGGAACCGCTCCAACCGTTTTCTTGGCCTCACCCATTGAGTAGCCCAGCAAGAAATAACGGCCGCTTTATACCAGTCATATCATAGCCATCAGCAAAGATAATTTTTGTTTTGATATCCATGCCCTTGAACTGGCTTCTCCCCTTACCCTTACCGCCAACTTCAAAGACGATGTCTTGCGAATCACGGATAAGATAATCTGGTGTTTTTTGGCCGCGCATAGACTTAAGATAAAAAACTTCTTTGCCTAAAGCTGTAAGCGTTCCCACAAAAAAATCCTCCCGCAAGCCGCCGATGGCTTCATTGAGCGGTTTATACAAAAGACGGTACGGCAAGGCCATGACAACCTTCGGCTCCTTCATCACATTGCTCCCCATTGGGAAGACCCGATGCAAAACAAAAGCCCGTTCCAAAAGCGTAATATACTGCTCGGCTTTATACTTCGTAATCTGAACATTCCGCGCCGTCGAGGAATAGTTAATCCCGTCCACCCCGGAAAGCCCGATAAAACGAATAAGCTGCTCGATTTTATCCAACTCATCGGTCAAGAGCCTTGCGATATGAGGGATGTCTTTACGAATAATTGTTTTAAGAATATTCTCTAAAAGCATCAGAGGCTGCGGCTCCCGTAAAGCGAATGGCATAAGGCCGCCCTGAATATACGATGAAAAATGCTCCCCCGCTCTAAAAACATCCGGAGGAACCTTTTTCTCCACAATATCCCGAAGGGTTAAGGCGTCAAACTCCTGCCCATATTTAAACCGCACGTACTCCCGCAACGAAAAAGGATAAAGGGTCTTGAGCAGGACACGCCGCGATAAATCGTAACCCGATTCATACATCCCCAACGCCGTGGAACTGGTGAAGATCACCCTGACATCAAAAAGATCGTAGATTTTCTTAAGATCAACCTCAAAGCGGTGATAAACATGCACCTCGTCTAACAGAAACAACCTGATCTGCATCGTTTCATGTAAAGTCTTGACCAGATCGAAAAGATCACCCTCCATAGCATCCAGGGATACATAAAAAGACCCTTCATTGGCCAGAGCTAACTGTTTAAGTATGACCGTCTTGCCCGCGCCGCGTGGCCCAACGATTCCAATAAAATGGGCTCCAGCGTCCCGA
>JBDRHE010000018.1:0-17965 GCA_043817155.1 Candidatus Omnitrophota bacterium
CTGAGGGACTGGCGCGCGCACCTATCCAAGGGGAAACCCAGGGTTTCCCTGCAGAAATTTACTAAAATTATCTTTGAGTAAATTTCTACAGGACAGTCCTAATACAATTTTGCCTATGTCAAAATTGTGTAGGGCCCCTATGGCAGCCGCCTTTGGCGGCTTGTACCCCTTCCTGAAAGGAAGGACGATTATTCAGTATTTTTGTATTTAAGACAAAACCTGACGTTTTTTTCTTAAAATCTTTTTCCCATCAAAGGTAGTAGAGATAACATTTCTGAAACTCTTTTCCCTTATGCGGAATTGATTACAAGATTAACGAGGAGATGATATGAAGTACATTGTATTGGTTGGGGATGGAATGAGCGGAAGGCCGCTCATTGACTTGAACGGGCGTACATGTTTGGAGGTTGCGGAAAGACGTTATATGGACGAAATTGTCCGGAAAGGGAGGATCGGTTCGGCTACGACAATTCCTCCCGGTATGACGCCGGCCAGCGATGTAGCGAATCTCTCCATACTTGGATACGATCCCAGGAAGTATTATTCGGGCAGGGGGCCGCTCGAGGCGGTGAACATAGGCGTTAAACTCCATAAAGAGGATGTTGCGTTCAGGTGCAACCTTATTACCGAAATAGATGACAAGTTGGTCGATTACAGTTCAGGGCACATAAGCACCAAGGAATCTACTATACTCATAAATGGGCTGGATAAGGAGCTCAGCAGCCAAAAGATAAGGTTCTATCCGGGCGTAAGTTACAGGCATCTGATGGTCTTAAAGACGGGCTCCGTGGAGGAGGCCAAGAGGTTCTCCGATATAAAGTGTATGCCTCCTCACGACATAGTCGGCAAGCCCATTACCAAAAATCTGCCGCAGGGAACAGGAAAAGAGATGCTGATAGAGCTTATGAGAAAATCGAAATACATTCTATCTATGGATGATATAAACAAGGTCAGGATAGATCTTAACGAGAATCCGGCGAACATGATATGGTTATGGGGGCAGGGGGTCATGCCATCGATGCCTCTTTTCAAAGAACTTCATGGCGTAACCGGCTCAATAATTTCAGCGGTTGACCTGATAAAAGGTATCGGGAAGATAATAGGGTTAGATGTCATAGATGTGCCCGGCGCTACAGGATATTATGATACCAATTTCAAGGGAAAAGGGGAATACGCGCTGAAGGCTCTTGAGACGAAGGACTTTGTCTTTGTGCATGTGGAAGCTGCCGATGAAGCGGGACACAACGGGGATATAAGGGCAAAGATAACAGCTATAGAGAACTTTGATAAATTAGTTGTCGGCACTATCTGGGAAGAGTTTAAGAATCGGAGAGATTTCCGCATTCTACTTTTACCGGATCACGCAACCCCGATCACGGTCCGGACCCATACTACCGATCCCATACCTTTTGCCATATGCGGTAATGGCGTCTCTCCCGATAGCGCCTGCGTATTTACGGAACTTGCGTCCAATGCCAGCAGCGTCTTTTTTAAAGACGGCTATCATTTAATGACGCACCTGATACACCTTACCTGAGGAGCGGCATGAATTCGATCGTCATTGTTATCGCAAGCGGCGCGATATTTCTGTTTGGATATATAGTCTATGCCGGGATCATAGAGAGATTCTTCAGGATAGATCCTAAGAGGAAGACCCCGGCTTACAGAAAGTACGACGGGGTCGATTATGTCCCGGCCAAGCACTGGTCGATGCTTTTCGGTCATCACTTTGCTTCCATAGCGGGGGCTGCCCCCATAATAGGACCGGTACTGGCTGTCTCCATGTGGGGCTGGTTCCCGGCGCTTGCGTGGATAGTGCTGGGATCCGTATTTATCGGCGGGGTGCATGATTACTCTTCCCTTGTGATATCTGCAAGGCACAACGGCAGCTCTATAGCCGATATTGCGAAGGATACGATCTCCAAGAATGCCAAGTTCGTATTTCTGATATTCCTATGGCTGACGTTAATTCTCATAATATCGGTCTTTGTTCATCTATGCGCTAAGACGTTTATAGTCAAACCGGAGATAGTTGTACCGTCACTCAGCCTTATTCCCATCGCGCTTTTAGCGGGCATATTTCTGTACAAATTAAAGGTACATCAAATTACGGTTACCATATTGGGCCTGGCTCTTCTTGTCGGTTCGATGTTCCTGGGCAGGTACTTCCCTGTTGTTCTGGGGGGTGATGCCCTGAAGATCTGGAGCATAATTCTTTTAATCTATGCGTTTATTGCGAGCGTAACGCCGATCAATATACTTTTGCAACCGCGGGATTACCTGTCGAGCTATCTCTTGTTTTTCGGTATCATATTCGGCTACGCCGGCATTTTAATTACGAGGCCGGCAATGGAGTTTCCGGCTTTTTTGGGTTGGACGGGCCTGCGAGACATGCAGCTCTGGCCCATTCTCTTCGTAACGGTGGCATGCGGGGCGATAAGCGGGTTCCATTCTATCGTTGCCAGCGGGACCACATCCAAGCAGCTTTCAAACGAACTGGATGCCAAGAGGATAGGTTTTGGAGCAATGATAGCCGAAGGGGTATTGGCGGTTATGGCGATACTCGTTATAGCGGTAACCTTTAAAGACAAGAATCTTTTGCAGGAGATCGTGGAACGGGGAGCAGGGCCGGTCGGCGCTTTCGGCATCGGTTATAATGAGGTAACAAAGAGCTTTCTCGGGTCATACGGCGGCGTTTTCGCGATTATGATACTGAACGCGTTCATCCTTACGACGCTTGACACGGCAACCCGCATAGGACGGTATCTTACACAGGAACTCTTTGGGGTAAGGAACAGGTTTGCTGCTACGATAATAGTGGTCGCGCTCGCGGGATGGCTCGGTATAAGCGGGGAGTGGAATGAGATATGGCCTATCTTTGGAGCGGCAAATCAACTTATAGCTGCCCTCACGCTTATCGTAATAACAAGCTGGCTCTTATCCAGGAGGAAACCCGTTATATATACGCTGATCCCGATGATCTTTATGCTTACGACCACCACGGCGGCTCTTATTTTGAAGATACTGGAGTATATTAGAAATCAGAATGGTCTGCTTTTGGCGATAGCCGCGGTTCTCCTGGGGCTGGCTGTCTTTGTTCTTTTCGAGGCTATCTTAAGCATCAGAAAGATATTCAGGACCAGGAAGAAAATTTTGGGGAGGCATCAGTAATTTATGGCAAAGAAGCTTATAGTGCAAAAATACGGAGGAACAAGCGTAGGCAACACCGATAGGATCATCAATGTCGCTAAACGGGTAGTCAGTTGCAAAGAGAAGGGCAATGATGTCGTGGTCGTTGTGAGCGCGCTCGGGGATACCACAGATGAGCTGCTTACCCTGGCGTCGCGGATAACGAAGTCGCCTTCCGAGAGAGAGCTTGATATGCTAATTTCCACCGGGGAGCAGGTATCTGTATCGTTACTTGCCATGGCAGTGCACAAATTCGGGAAAGAAGCCATCTCTTTTACGGGCGCCCAGGTAGGAATAATTACCGACAGCTCTCATACTGAGGCAAGGATAATCGATGTAAATGCAAAGAGAATACGTGAGGAACTTAAGAAGGGCAAGATCGTTATTGTTGCGGGATTCCAGGGCGTCAACATGGATCAGGAGATCACGACTCTCGGCCGGGGCGGATCGGATATGACTGCTGTGGCGCTGGCAAAGGTGCTCAAGGCGGATGTGTGTGAAATATATACCGACGTCGATGGCGTTTACACGGCAGATCCGAGGATCGTAAAGGACGCAAGAAAGCTAAGCAGAATAAGCTACGAAGAGATGCTTGAACTCGCTTCCCTTGGCGCGCAGGTTCTTCAGGCCAGGAGCGTAGAGGTAGCGAGTAAATTCAATATACCGATACATGTCAGAAGCAGTTTTTCAAACATAGAAGGCACATATATAACTAAGGAGGTTGGAGAGATGGAAGAGGTACTGGTTAGCGGCGTCACTTTAAATATGGGAGAGGCGAAGGTGACGGTTTGCGGCGTTCCTGACAAACCGGGCCTGGCAGCACATATTTTCGGAGCGATCGCCAGAGAAAACATAAATATCGATATGATCATCCAGAACGTTTCGAGGACCGGTAGCACGGACGTATCGTTCACTGTTACGTTAAGCAGCCTGAACAAGGCCCTTATACTTATGAAGAAGATAGTAAAGTCGATAGGGGCCGAGGGCGTGACGTTCAATAAAGATGTGGCCAAGGTCTCCGTTGTCGGCATAGGCATGCGAAGTCATTCCGGCATTGCGGCCAAGATGTTCCAGGCTCTTGCATCTAAGAAGATCAATATAGAGATGATATCTACCAGTGAAATCAAGATATCCTGCGTTGTAAGAAGAGGAAAAGGCGAAGAAGCCGTTCGAATATTACATAGGGCATTCGGGCTGAAAAAAAGAAGAAACAGCGTATAGGTTAGAAGGATTGAGATTAGCGTATAGCAGATAGCGCATAGCGGATAGGTTCGAAGGATAAGGTTTTCCGCCAAATATGTACGTTTGGGCGGATCCGCCAGTATTAATAAAATACAGATGGCGGAAGCGAATAGTGTATAGGTTCGGAGGATAAAGACTAGCGCTTAGCGTATAGCGAATAGGTTAGAAGGATTACGACTACCGTATAGCGATTAGCGGATAGCACATAGGTTAGGAAGATAAAATTTAGCGGATAACAAATAGCGTATAGCGGATAGGTTCGGGAATTGCGTTTTAGGAAAAAATTATTATTCTTACATAATCGCTTTTCGCTAAACATCCAAAAAGAAACATAAAATACCGGCCTATACGCTAAACGCTATATGCTATCCGCTAGAATATGGAGATAAAAATGAAAGTAGAACTATATGACACAACGCTTAGAGATGGCGCTCAGACTCAAGGTATATCTTTTTCCGTATCGGATAAATTGAGGATTGTTGAGAAGTTGGATAACCTGGGGATCCATTATATCGAAGGCGGCTGGCCGGGCGCAAACCCTAAAGATGTCACCTTCTTTAAGAAGGCAAAGAAGCTTAAACTCAAGAATTCTAAGCTTGTCGCTTTTGGCAGCACCAGAAGAGCAGGCACAAGCGCATCCGGCGACGGAACCTTAAAAGGACTTCTGGCATCAGGCGTAGACGTTATAACTATCTTCGGCAAGAGCTGGGATCTTCATGTAAGAACGGTCTTAAAGACAACAGAGGAGGAGAATCTAAAGATGATCAAGGAGTCCGTAAACTTTCTTAAATCGAAAGGAAAGTTTGTGATCTTCGATGCGGAGCACTTCTTTGACGGGTATAAAGACAACTCCGATTATGCCATAAAGACACTTACTGCCGCATGTAGCGCAGGTGCAGACAGGATTGTTTTATGCGATACGAACGGCGGGTCAATTACATCCACAATATTTGCTGTAGTGGAGAAGGTAAAGAAGGAAATTGAGACACCATTAGGCATGCATGCGCATAACGATTCTGATATGGCAGTGGCCAATAGCCTGGCTGCAGTGCAGGCCGGCTGTAGTCATGTGCAGGGCACTATCAATGGTTATGGTGAAAGATGCGGGAATGCCAACCTGGTCTCCATAATTGCGAATCTAAAGGTAAAGATGGGCGCTCCATGTATCAGCGACCTTAACCTGAAAGAGCTTACCGAGGTAGCCCATTATGTCGCGGAGATAAGTAATATGAGATTGAGCGATAATCAACCCTTTGTAGGTAGCAGCGCCTTTGCTCATAAGGCGGGGGTACACGTTAATGCGATGATGAAGGATCCGAGGTCCTACGAGCATATGGACCCTGCGCGCGTTGGGAACAGAAGAAAGCTGCTCATCTCCGAACTGTCCGGGAAATCCAGCTTGCTCGAGAAGGCCAGGGAGATACAACTGGATCTTGACAAAGACGCGCCCGGTACAAAGAAGATCCTAAAGATGTTGCAGGAGATGGAGCACAAGGGATATCACTTTGAAGCCGCGGAAGCCTCTCTTGAGATATTCATGAAGAGATCGATGAAGAGGTTCAAGGAGTTTTTTACTCTTAAAGATTTCCGGGTGATAATTGAGAAGAAGGTAAAGGGGAAGATCGTCTCGGAGGCGACCATCAAACTTAAGGTCGATGGTAAACTTGAGCACACAGCTTCACTTGGGGACGGCCCTGTGAATGCGCTGGACAATGCCTTGAGAAAAGCGCTTAAGGAATTCTACCCGTCACTTAACGAAATGCATCTTACAGATTTCAAGGTAAGGGTGCTGGACGAAAAAGCCGGGACAGCCGCGAAGGTGAGAGTCCTTATCCAGTCTCAGGACAAGACCGATACATGGTGGACGATCGGGGTTTCCGAGAATATCATCGAAGCGAGTTGGCAGGCCCTCGTAGACTCCGTTGAATATAAGCTGTTGAAGGACAGCGAGAAGAAGTAACGTTTTTAAGTCTCCGTAATGTGCTTGCCGAATGCTCAGTAAGTCTGTAACTTTTTTGGAGCCATCAATAGGTTCGCTCAACTATCAGAAACAGCCAAAGACCAAATATTATACCGCCTTTGTTTTGTATGGCGGGATCCCGCAATGCGCAAGAGCGGCGGTATAAACTAAAAACAAAAAATATAAAGATGTAATAGTTACTTTCCGCATTTTTGCATATGTGATTTGTGTTTTTGATATTTAGTCTTTGCTTTTAATGTTTTCTTTACTATCTAGCGTAAATATGGACATACCAACACAATACAATCCACGGGACGTAGAGGAGCGGTGGTATAAGTTTTGGGATGAGAAGGGTTTTTTTAGGGCAAATCCCGGTCCCAAAACAAAGAAGCCATACTCCATAGTAATACCGCCACCCAATGTTACCGGTATCCTTCACATGGGACATGCCCTCAACAATACTATTCAGGATATATATTGTCGGTTTTACAGGATGAACGGATACGAGACCCTGTGGATGCCCGGGACCGACCACGCGGGTATAGCTACTCAGAATGTTGTTGAGAAGATGCTTATTCAAAAAGGGATAAAGCGCCATGATCTCGGCAGGGAAGAATTCCTAAAGGAGGTCTGGAAGTGGAAAGAGGGATACGGGTCGACTATAATAAATCAACTTAAGAGCCTGGGATGCTCCTGCGATTGGGGCAGGACGCGCTTTACGATGGATGAGACATTTTCAGATGCTGTGCTTGAAGTATTTATCCGGCTGTACAAGAAGGGGCTCATTTACAGGGGAAACTATATAATTAATTGGTGCCCGCGCTGTCAAACGGCTTTAAGCGATGAAGAGGCGGAACATCGCGAGGTTGACGGGATGCTTTATTTTGTAAAATACCCAATCAAGAACACAAGAACACAAGAACACAAGAACACCCTCCTACGCCAAGGCTTCGGAGGGCAGGCAGAGATACTGAAGAAGACCAAAGAGACGCCTGATTATGTGGTGGTGGCGACAACGAGGCCGGAGACGATGCTCGGTGACGTCGCTCTATGCATAAACCCAAAGGATAAGAGATATGCGGGCTTAAAAGAGAAGAAGATAATTCTCCCTTTGCTCAACAGGGAGCTTCGGGTGATATGTGACGCCAAGGTAGACCCGTCGTTCGGCACCGGAGTTCTTAAGGTTACTCCCGCACATGATCCTGTAGATTTTGAGCTCGGTTTGACTCATAATCTTGAACCTATAAATGTGATGAACGATAATGCGACGATGAACGATCTGGCGGGTGAGTACAGGGGCATGGACAGATTCGAATGCCGCAAAACCATTGTTGAGGATCTGAAGGATCGGGGCCTCTTTCTTAAAGCCGAACCTCACAGACACGCGGTAGGCCATTGCTATCGTTGCCACACTATGGTAGAGCCGAGGCTATCAAAACAGTGGTTCGTTAGGATGAAGCCCTTAGCCTTAAAAGCAAAAGAGGTCGTTGAAGATGGCAAGATAAAATTCTATCCGGGTAGGTGGACCAAGGTTTATCTCAATTGGATGACCAACATAAGGGATTGGTGTATTTCGAGGCAGATCTGGTGGGGACACAGGATACCGGTTTACTATTGCACAGATTGTGTAGAAAAACAACAAATTACCCCGCCGTTACTTACGAATTGCGGGGTCCCGCTATCCGATAGCAACGGCGGGACAAATAACTCCGCTTCCAAGTCCAAAATTACAAAGGAGAAGGGGGTAATCGTATCCAAAACTAAACCTGACAAATGTCCTGACTGTGGGTCTACGAGAATTGAACAGGATCCCGATGTGCTGGACACATGGTTCAGTTCGTGGCTCTGGCCCTTTGCGACATTCGGGTGGCCTTTTGACAAGCACACAAGCGCACAAGCTCACCAGCGCACCAGAGCGCAGGATGAATTGAAATACTTTTATCCTACGAATGTCCTGGTTACAGCGCAGGAGATAATATTCTTTTGGGTAGCGCGCATGATAATGGCGGGTCTGGAATTCATGAAAGATGTTCCGTTCAGAGATGTGTATATTCACGGTACAGTGCGCGACGACACCGGTACAAAGATGTCTAAGTCACTCGGGAACGTGATCGACCCTATTGATATAATAAAACAATTCGGCAGCGACGCTCTCAGATTTAGCATCATATCGATCACCGCGCAAGGGCAGGATGTCTTCTTATCGCCTCAAAGATTCGAGATCGGCAGAAACTTTGCCAATAAGCTATGGAATGCATCACGGCTGGTTCTTCTTAATCTTGACAAGGAGAAGATAAAGGTCGATCTATGTCAATTTGAAGGTGATCCTTCATTAACATTGGCGGATAAGTGGATACTCAGCAGATTCTACCAGGCGTTAGAGGACTTCGAAAGGTCGATCAAGAGATACAGAATAAATGACGCTGCGAACAGGGTATACGAATTTTTGTGGCATGAATTCTGCGACTGGTATCTCGAGCTTGCAAAAATAACCATACAGGAGGCGCATACTCAGATCACGCTTTACAAGGTGCTGGAGAAGTCGCTGAGGATGCTTCATCCGATCATGCCTTTTATAACCGAGGATATCTGGCAGAGGTTCCCGCGAGAGCATGGGACGAATTCTATCATGATCACAAAGTGGCCACGCGTGCAGAAACCTTTCATATCTAAAAGCTTCGACGCAGAAATGGATCTTCTGATAAGCATTATACAGGCGGTCAGGAACCTGAGAGCTACTTGGCGCATAGAACATTCGAAGGAAGTGGACATCTATCTTAAAGCAAAGAAAAGGGATCTGGCCGGCATAGAAAAGAACGCGGTTTATATAAAAAGACTCGCGCGTGTTGGGAAACTGGAGCTTTCAACATACACAGTCAAATTGGAACATGCCGCATTTGCCGTCATAGGTGAGGTAGAGATATCTATCCCGCTTGAAGGCATCATAGATTTAGATAAAGAGAAGAGGCGCCTTAAGGAGAAGCTGGAACATCTCGAGTCAGAGCTCGGGAGCGTTGAATCGAAGCTCAAAAACAAAGGGTTCGTTTCCAAGGCGCCGGAGGCAGTTGTCAAGAAGGCGAAAGACAGAAAAGAGGAGTTGAAGAACGAAGTCGGTTCTTTAAATAAGAATCTGAGCGCGCTATAAGATGCAATGACAAATTTGGAATTATTGTTTTGAAATTTCATGAAAAAAATACGATTGCAGAACGCTCTGGCACAAGCGGGGATCGCTAGCCGGAGAAAAGCCGCCACGCTTATAGAATCGGGCCGTGTGAAGGTAAGCGGAAAGGTCATAAAGGAAAGAGGATTTCGCGTTGACACTTCCGTGGATATCATAGTCTTCAACAGTAAGTCGATAGCATGTGATGCTAAGATGCGCTATCTGATATTGAATAAACCCGCAGGTATTATATCGACTGCGAACGATGAGCATGGAAGAAAGACTGTTTTAGACTGCGTGAAGACAAAACCCCCCGGGTTTCATGCTGTAGGCAGACTTGACAAGGATACCACGGGTCTTATGATCTTAACGAATGATGGCGAGCTGACCTACCGTTTAACTCACCCGAAATTTCAAGTCGATAGAGTCTATGAAGCAAAGGCTAAGGGCAGAATAAGCGCGGGGAGCATAGAGAGGCTTATGAGCGGTATTGCAATCGATGGTAAGACGGCGCGTGCGGAGAAGATCACAGTCTTGCATATGGGCGCAAATTCCACGTTTCTTAACATAACCATGCGAGAAGGTAGAAAGAGAGAAGTGCGAAAGATGTTGAAAACTGTAGGGCACAGGGTGCTGGAATTGAAGCGCCTGGCATATGGCCCTCTCAAGCTGGGAAGTTTGGAAATCGGAAGAAGCCGGGACCTTACGGAGAGGGAAGTAAAAGATCTAAAAAAGTGTGTAGGACTTCGCTGACTTATGATGAAGCTCGATAAATCACGAACTTTAAGAATAATAAAAGCGGCGCTCAAAGAAGATATCGGGACGGGCGATATTACAACGGACAATACTATACCCAAGCACGAGAGCGTCAAAGCTTCTATCATTGCAAACGAAGATTGCATACTCTGTGGCATAGATGTGGCCGAGTGGACCATGAACTCGCTTGACCGCAGCGTACGATTCAAACCGCAGGTTGACGAAGGGCAACATGTCTATAAGGGCAAAGAGATCCTATTTCTAGAAGGGCATGCGAGATCCATTCTGACAGTTGAAAGGACGATGCTGAATTTCTTGTGTCTTTTGAGCGGTATAGCGACCCGTGTAAGCGGATTTGTTGAAGAGATAAGCGGTTTGCCGGCAATGATCTATGATACCAGAAAGACGATCCCACTTCTTCGTTATTTAGAGAAGTATGCAGTGAGGGTGGGCGGGGGACACAACCATAGGCAAGGCTTGTGGGATCAGGTTCTCATAAAGGATAATCACCAGAGGGTCGCTAACTTCGGCGGGGGCAAGAATAGCCTGGACAATATACGAAACAGTATCACTAAGAAGATCGAGGTGGAAGTCGAGGTCGAAAACCTGGAACAACTTAAACGCATGCTGACGGCGTCCCCGGACATTATAATGCTGGACAACATGAGCGTTTCAGACGTAAGCAAAGCCGTGCAGATAAGGAATGGATCCAGATCCGGAGAGAAACCCCTCTTGGAGGCATCCGGGGGCATAACGCTTGAAAATGTTAGAGAGTATGCAAAGACCGGTGTAGACAGGATCTCCATAGGATCGCTTACCGATTCAGTAGAGTCCCTGGATATGAGCCTGGAGATGGTGGCGTGAAAAAATTCGAATTAGTAAGCGATTTTAAGCCCGAAGGTGACCAGCCGCAGGCGATCGATAGCCTCGTACGAGGTTTAGAAAAGAATAGCCGCTTTCAAACACTTCTTGGGGTTACGGGTAGCGGCAAGACCTATACCCTGGCAAACGTCATAAACAGGGTTTCGAGGCCAACCCTGGTTATGTCACACAATAAGACATTGGCAGCACAGCTGTATTCAGAGTTCAAAGAGTTCTTTCCCAATAATGCTGTAGAGTATTTTGTGAGCTATTATGACTATTATCAACCGGAGGCGTACATCCCGCAGGCGGACATGTATATTGAGAAGGACGCTTCTATAAATGATGATATCGATAGGTTGCGTCTCAGGGCTACCAGCTCGCTTATGTCAAGAGAGGACGTCATCATCGTAGCCAGCGTATCATGTATTTACGGTTTGGGATCACCGGAAGATTATAAAGAGATGCTCTTCTGTCTTAGCCGCGGCGAAGAGAAGACCAGGGATGATATTTTAAAATCGCTCATTGACATCAGGTATGACAGGAATGACATTGAATTTGAAAGAGGAAAGTTCAGGGTAAGGGGCGATGTTGTGGAGATATTTCCGGCATACCTTGAGACGGCCTACAGGGTTCTGCTCGATTTCGATAAGGTTTCTGCAATAAACGAGATCGATCCGCTAACGGGTAAAACGATAAGAACGCTTGAGAAGGTGGCCATATACCCGGCAAAGCATTTCGTCACGACACCCGACAAGATAGAAAAGGCAGTTGAGTCTATTAAAGAGGAGCTGGAAGAGCAGCTTGCCAAACTTAGGCTGGAAGGAAGGCTCCTGGAGATGGAGAGGCTCTCTTCAAGAACGCATTACGATATAGAGATGTTGCAGGAGCTCGGTTACTGTAGCGGCATTGAGAATTATTCCAGGCACCTTTCACGCAGGGAGCCGGGTTCGAGGCCATGGTGTCTGATAGACTATTTTCCTGAAAACTTTCTTACCGTGATCGATGAATCGCATGTTACGATCCCGCAGGTGCGCGCGATGTATAGCGGCGACAGAGCAAGAAAGGAGACGTTGGTAGAGCACGGCTTTAGACTACCGAGCGCTCTGGATAACAGGCCGCTTAACTTTGAGGAGTTTATGGGCCTGGCAAAGAGCATTATATTCGTTTCCGCTACGCCGAGTGATTTCGAGATATCCAAGAGCGATGCTGTGATTGAGCAGATCATAAGGCCTACGGGATTGGTAGATCCGCCCATCGTGGTTAAACCTTTAAAGAACCAGATTGACGATCTTATAGGGGAGGTCAAGAAGCGTGTGAGCATGAACGAGAGGACGCTTGTTACAACCCTGACGAAGCGTTTGGCCGAAGAGCTTACGGTCTATTTAAAAGAGATGGGCGTCGAAGTCAGATACCTTCACTCGGAGATAGACGCTATAGAGAGGGTTGAAATATTGCGGGATCTCAGGCTCAAGAAATTTGATTGCCTTGTGGGAATAAATCTGTTAAGGGAGGGCCTCGATCTTCCGGAAGTATCTCTTGTCGCGGTTTTAGATGCAGACAAAGAGGGCTTTTTGAGAAGTCACACGTCTCTGATACAGGTTTCCGGGAGAGCCGCGCGGAACATTAACGGGACGGTGATCATGTACGCCGACACCATAACAAGGTCCATGAGGCTCACTATCGAGGAGACGGATAGAAGAAGAAAACTCCAGCTCGCATTTAATAAGATGCATGGCATTACTCCCAGGTCCATAAAGAAGGCGGTTAAAGAGGGTATAGAGTCATATAAGCGGGCAAAGGAACTTATAAAGGATGTGGCCGGTGTATACGACGAAGAGTATGAATTAAGAAATGTAATAAACGATCTTGAAGAAGATATGCAGGAAGCTGCCAGGAATCTGCAATTCGAAAAGGCGATCATCTTCAGGGATCAGGCAAGGGCCCTGAACAGTAAACTTAAGAAATAATATTTATCATTCGTGTCCAAATAAGTTGTACCATATCGACGGAAATAGCGGTTTGGCAATCGAAGCTTTGTCATGATCGCTTTTCTCACATGTCATCCCCGGACCGCTCGTGCGGTCTAAACTCCAGTGGGGATCCAGGCGAGAGTTTCGTCTGGATTCCCGCTTCCGCGGGAATGACAAAAAGCTAATTTGGAGAGCAATAAATTTTTATCATTAATCTATCATGTTAACCGACGACAAAATACTGGAACTTTTTAAGAATAACAGGAATTCATTCCTGTCCGGCGAAGATGTGAGCAGTTCACTCGGGATCACCAGGCAAGCATTGTGGAAGCATATCGAGAAACTGAGAGATATAGGTTATGTTGTCGAGGCAGTGCCGCATCTCGGTTATAAATTATTGGAGGTACCCGATAAGATACTTGTGCCGGAGATAAGATGGAACCTGCAAACAAAGATCATGGGCAGGGAGCTCCACTTTTACGAGAGTGTAGGTTCTACAAACAATGTGGCGTATGAACTGGCAAACAAGGGCGCCCGCGAAGGAGTTGCGGTAATCGCTAATGAGCAGACGAAAGGTAAAGGCAGGCTCGGGAGAAGATGGATCTCACCCGCCAACCACGGGGTATACATTTCATGTGTTTTGCGTCCGGAAATACTACCAAATGAAGTGCCGAAGATCGCGCTTGTGGCGGCAGTAGGCGTAGCAAAAGCGATCCGCAAATTTTGCGGAGTAAAAGCACTCATAAAATGGCCAAATGATATTTCGATATCGGACAGAAAAGCGGGGGGTATATTAACGGAATTAAAAGCCGAAATGGATGCGGTAGATTTTGTTATACTTGGTATCGGGATCAATATCAATACGCATGTGAGCATCCTCCCGGCCGGCGCGACCTCGCTTAAGAATGAAACCAAATCGCGGACCGACTTTTCCAGAGTGGAGTTTATCAGGGCATTACTTGAGAGCCTGGAAAGAGAGTATATCAAGTTCACGGAGACAGGATTTGGCGCCGTAAGGAGCGAGCTTAAGAGTCTCTCGTGTACTTTAGGACGTCATATTAGCTTAACGACAAGCAATAAGAAGAGATTTCACGGTAAAGCAATCAACATCGACAAAAGCGGCGCGTTAGTGATAAGATTGGATAACGGGGAAGAAGTCTCTTTCCTGAGTGGCGATGTGGCTCTGGTGAGATAGGATAACCGTATAATGAATTACGTAAAACCGGATGAGAATATGCTATTAGCTATAGATATAGGTAATACAAACATAAGTTTAGCAATATTTGATAAGAGTGGGAAGATCGTTCGCAGGTTCCATGTGCCCGCAAACGGCAAGACTCTGCGCCCTGTCATGAAAAAGATCAGCGGGCACCGGGGAATAGGGAGAATAATTGTTGCATCTGTAGCGCCAAGAGCTTTCGGGGCTCTTAAGGTTATCCTTAAGAGCAGTTTTACCGGGATAAGACCATTTGTAGTCGGCCATAATTTAAAAGTGCCGATCGAGTGCCTTTATAACAAGCGCCAGATAGGACAGGATCGGCTCGTTACGGCTTATGCGGCGAAACTAATATACGGATTGCCTGCGCTCATCATCGATTTTGGAACTGCTGTTACGTTCGATGCAGTATCAAAAAGAGGCGCCTATCTCGGCGGTCTTATCCTGCCGGGGATCAAGATGTCCCTCGAATCATTAAGAGAGGGGACCGCCATGCTCCCGAAGGTCGATCTTGGGGTCACAAGCACTTTTATCGGGAGGAATACGGAGTCAAGCATACAGAACGGCATGATCTATGGGTACAGCGCTATTTGCAAGGGTTTGATAGATATATTTAAAAGGAAGGTTAGTAGAGATATAAAGGTCGTGTGCACAGGTGGAGACGCTCCTTTAATAGCCCGCTATACACCCTCAATTAAAAGAGTAGACATAGATCTTTCCTTAAAAGGTTTATATCTCTTGTCAAAATAATTATAATAAAACTTGACAAAGTAATGGTATTCGCTATAATGAGGAGGTCGTTAGCACTCTCTAGTATGGAGTGCTAATATTTATTAAAGGAGAAAAAAAGGAGGTAGAGAAGATGAAGATTCAGCCATTAGGGGATCGCATACTCATAGAAGTACTGGAAGCAAAGGATAAGACAAAAGGCGGGATTGTTCTTCCCGAAACAGCGAAGGAGAAACCACAGGAAGCAAAGGTTGTGGCAGTCGGAAAAGGGAAGGTCGGGGATGATGGTAAGATCGTTCCGCTCGAGCTTAAAGCAGGCGATAAGATCCTGTTTGGGAAATATTCCGGTACCGAAATTACAGTTGACGATAACGAGTATCTTATCCTAAAAGAAGAAGACGTACTCGCGATAATAAAGTAACGAAGAGGGGAATCGAAGTGGGTCTTGTCGGATTACAAGACCCGTAACTGGTCAAAAAAGGGAGGAAAAAAATGGCAAAGCAATTGAAATTCAGCGAGGAAGCACGGCGCTCGATACTGAGAGGCGTCGAGCAACTGAGCAGGGCGGTAAAAGTTACATTGGGCCCTAAAGGACGGAACGTGGTGCTTGATAAGAAGTTCGGGTCGCCGACTGTTACAAAGGACGGCGTAACAGTTGCCAAAGAGATCGAACTAAAGGACCCCTACGAAAACATGGGAGCCCAGATGCTTAAAGAGGTTGCAGAGAAGACCTCTGATTCATCAGGTGATGGGACAACGACGGCAACAGTGTTGGCAGAGGCTATATTCAGGGAAGGATTAAAGAATGTCACAGCCGGCGCCAATCCTATGGCGCTTAAGAGAGGCATTGATAAGGCTGTTGAGGTTGTTACGGATGCATTGAGGAAGCTTTCAAAACCTATCAACCTTAAGGAGAAGAAGGAAGTCTCCCAGGTTGCCTCGATCGCTGCAAACAACGATCAGGTCATTGGTGACCAGATAGCTGACGCGATGGAAAAAGTGGGTAAGGACGGTGTCATCACTGTAGAGGAAGCCAAATCCATTGATACCACAACGACTGTTGTTGAAGGTATGCAGTTTGATCAAGGCTACCTTTCGCCCTATTTCATCACGGATGCAGAACGCATGGAGACAGTATTGCAGAATCCGTACATATTGATCCATGAGAAGAAGATCTCCAGCATGAGGGATATGATACCTTTACTGGAACAGATAGCAAAGACGGGCAGGCCCCTTCTTATAACATCCGAAGAGACCGAAGGCGAAGCGCTTGCGACGCTCGTTGTAAACAAGATACGGGGAACTCTCTCTTGCTGCGCTGTAAAGGCTCCGGGATATGGCGACCGGAGAAAGGCTATGCTTGACGATATAGCAATTCTTACCGGTGGAAAAGCGCTTACGGAAGACCTGGGGCTGAAGCTGGAGAAGGTCAATCTTGACGACCTCGGAGAGGCAAAGAGAGTAACCGTTGACAAAGATAATACGACTATTATTGAGGGTGGCGGAAAGCAGGCCGCGATCAACGGCAGGATAGCACAGATCAAAAAGCAGATCGAAGACAGTGATTCGGATTACGATAGTGAAAAATTGCAGGAACGTCTTGCGAAGTTATCCGGGGGAGTCGCGGTTATTAATGTAGGGGCGGCGACAGAGACCGAGATGAAAGAGAAGAAGGCCCGCGTCGAAGACGCGCTACACGCGACAAGGGCGGCTGTCGAAGAAGGTATCGTTCCCGGAGGTGGTGTTGCGCTCCTCAGATGCAAAAAAGCGCTCGATAGCCTTAAACTTCAGGGAGAAGAGAATATAGGCGTATCTATCATAAGAAGGGCACTCGAAGAGCCTATCAGACAGATCGTTCAGAACGCGGGACAGGAAGGATCTGTTGTTGTGCAGAAGGTGGCGCTTGAAAAGACAAATATCGGTTATAACGCGGAAACTGACGAGTATGAGGACATGGTCCAAGCGGGGATCATCGATCCGACCAAGGTTACGAGAAACGCGCTTCAGAACGCGGCAAGTATAGCGGGCCTGATGCTGACAACAGAGGCGCTCATCAGCGATATTCCTGAAGAAGATAAAGCTTCGGCAATGCCAGGCGGAATGGGCGGCGGAATGCCAGGCGGAATGGGCGGCGGCGGAATGTACTAAAAGACATAAAAAACTCCCCTACTCTAATCAGACGGGTAGGGGAGTTTTTTATGTTCCATAGGGGGACCCTAGGGTTCCCCCTCTTGGCGTTCACTCGCTACTGTCTTTATAACTCGTTCACTGTCACCCCCTCCTAATAGGAATAAACCTGAATTAAAAGAGAAGGGAGATATTCTCCCTTCTCTTTTACAATCTTATCCCTCTTACATAGGTGTTGCCTTCGGTTACTTCGCATCTTCGACCCGTGTGAGATTCAAATCTCACCCCGCTTTTTTATCGCAAAGTGCGCAAAACTGCCGTAAAAACGCAAACAGAATTTGCTGCTAGTGTGAGGCAATTCTTCCGCTTGCCGAGCAGAAATTGACCTCAACAAACAAACGGTAAATTTTTACAGGACAGTCCTAATGCAATTTTGCCTTAAGCAAAATTGTGTAGGGCCGCTACGAAAGATATACGGAGTATTCAATCCCCGGGCTGTTTAAGATAACCTCTTTTATTTCAGCCCGGGGATTGAATGCGATCGACTGGATACGAAATTTGGAAGAGGGCTACAGAATTGTTCCACAGCCAATCCAAGCTGAGCAGTCCGGAAGGCGAATATTCTCTCTTTGCCTCTTTACAAGGTGAGAGTCGGTATTATAGGTCTTCGTATGTCTTGGCTTACGACATTTCCTTAAAACCGACGATCACCTTATAAAGAGGCAAGAGGAGAGAATCTTGGCATAATATTT
>JBDRHE010000019.1:0-8780 GCA_043817155.1 Candidatus Omnitrophota bacterium
CAATTTTATTCTGTTCGATCTTGGTAGAGATTCAAAAATTGTTTACAAGAGACTTCTTAAGAAGGGTGTAATAGTGAGGGAGATGACGCCCTGGAAACTCAATAATTTTATCAGGGTAACCATTGGGACCATGCGCGAGAACCGTAAATTTATCAAAGCACTGACAGAGGTACTAAGTTAGTAGAATATAGCAAGTAGCGAGTAGTAAGTAGAGAGTAGCAAGTAGCGAGAAAGACTCTCTCTATTCTCTACTCGCTACTAAACGAGTTTAAAGAGGTAAGACAATGATAATCGTACTAAAACCCAATACTTCAAAGGCCGATATAAAGCATATTACGGATAAAGTGAAGAAACTGGGGCTTAAACCCTGGATCTCCGAAGGTAAAGAACGGACCATTATCGGCGTGATAGGCGATGAAGACACCATAAGACTAGCTCCGCTTGAAGCGTTCCCGGGCGTTGAAAAGGTAATGGCTATACTGAAGCCTTACAAGCTTGTATCCAGGGAGTTTAAAAGTGAGGCGAGTCAGATAGAACTGGGCGGCGGCGTTAAGATCGGTGGCAAAGAGATAATCGTAATGGCGGGTCCCTGCTCGGTGGAAAAGGAGGACCTTCTTATAGATATTGCCAAGCGCGTAAAACAGGCCGGCGCTAAGGTGCTGCGGGGTGGAGCGTTTAAACCGAGAACGAGCCCGTACAGCTTCCAGGGATTGGGCGAAGAGGGACTTAAATACTTGAAGAGGGCCAAAGATGAGACGGGCCTTTTGATAGTTACCGAACTTATGGATCTAAGAGATCTCGATCTTGTAGAAAAGTATGCCGACATTATCCAGATAGGAGCAAGGAATATGCAGAATTTTGACCTGCTTAAAGAGGTGGGACGCTCTAAAAAGCCGGTGCTACTTAAAAGGGGTATGTCAAATACCATAAAGGAATTTTTGATGTCGGCCGAATACATACTTTCTGAGGGGAACTTCAACGTTATATTGTGCGAACGTGGCATACGCACGTTCGAAGAAGCAACAAGATTTACCCTGGACATAAGCGCGATCCCGGTAATAAAGAATTTAAGCCATTTACCTTGCATTGTGGATCCTTCTCATGCTACGGGTAAATGGGCTCTAGTTTCGCCATGCTCTAAGGCGGCGGTAGCTGCCGGGTGTGATGGTCTTATAGTAGAAGTTCACCCCAACCCGGAAGAGGCCTTGTCAGACGGGTCCCAATCACTGTATCCCGAGAATTTTAGCACGATGGTGTACGAACTGCGTGCTGTTGCCGGCGCAGTAGGTAGGAGCATATAGAAATATAAATGAAAAATGACGAATTTATTTGTCCCACTGCGCTTACGTGCTGCGGGATCCCGCCATATGCAAGTAACGGCGGGAGAATTTGACATTTGGATTTTGAGATTTAATACAATATGAAAATCGCTACTGTCCAAAGTACCCTTTTTGTCATTCCCGCGCAAGCGGGAATCCATAGTGGGCTCGTCTGGATCCCCGCTTCTCCCGCCGTTGCTTATGCATTGCGGGACCCCGCCATACGATAGTAACGGCGGGGCGCGGGGATGACATGTGGGATAGAGAGGGCATGACGGGAATTCGAATGTCAAAATACTATTTCCTTCGATATGATACTACTATTTTGGACACTAATGTATGAAGATGTTCAATAAAGTGGCTATAGTGGGGGTTGGAGTATTGGGAGGCTCACTTGGTAAAGACCTGAGAGCTAAGCGTATGGCCGGGGAAGTGATCGGTATCGGCCGAAGGGAGAGTTCGCTAAAGAAAGCGCGAAAGGTCGGGGCCGTAGATACTACCTTCTTGGTATCCAGGATCAAAGATGGCGTAAAAGATGCCGATCTTATAATTTTGGCTACGCCTGTCGGGAATATTGTGAAATTGGGAAATGTGGCGGCTTCTTACGCCAAAGATGGCGCCATCATAACGGATGTAGGCAGCACAAAGAGAGATATAGTCGAAAAGCTTGAAAAGAGCATGCCAGGCAGAGTTTATTTTGTCGGCTCTCATCCCATGGCCGGCTCAGAGAAAGGCGGCCCCCTGAATGCAGAGAGAGATCTCTTTAAGGGGCGCGATTGCTTCATTACTAAAACAGAGAATACTAACAATTATGCTCTAAACAAGATAAGAAGATTCTGGATGATGATGGGATCTAAAACGATTACTTTATCGCCAAAAGAACATGACAGGATCGTATCAAAAATAAGCCATATGGTCCACATAGTTGCTTCCGCTCTTGTTATTGCTAACAGGGACGTCCTGTTGCACGCCGCATCAGGCTTTAAGGATACAACCCGGATCGCGCTTGCAGATCCTGTTTTATGGAGGGATATATGCGCGACAAATAATACAAATATCGCGCGGTCACTTGATAAAGTTATAAAAGTTCTGACAAAGTTCAGGGATGATGCTGCGAGTAACAATATAAAGCGAATGGCATCAATGCTGGAAGATGCCAAAGATCTCAGGGGAAGTTTAAAGTGAAGGTGATAGCAATAGATGGCCCTGCAGGCAGCGGGAAGAGCACGGTTGCCAAACAAGTAGCTGTGGAGCTAGGGTTCTTATATATAGATACGGGAGCCATGTATAGGGCATTGACGCTTAAAGCCATGAATAATAAACTAGATTTTAATGATGAAGAAGCGCTCGTCGCTCTTTCACGGGATACCGATATAGAATTGAAGCAGTCAGAGGGATCTCTGGTGGTCTACCTTGATAAGGTGGACGTGACCGATAAGATAAGGACCATGGAGGTAACCGGGAACGTAAAGCTCGTAGCGCCCATAAAGGACGTAAGGGAGACTATGGTAAGGATGCAGCGAAAACTAGGATCTCGATCTACCGGGGCGGTCCTTGAGGGACGCGATATCGGAACGGTGGTTTTTCCCGAGGCCAAGTATAAGTTTTACCTGGACGCAAGTTTCGACACTAGGGTCAAGAGGCGATTTGATGAATTCAGGGAGAAAGGGATCAGCATCTCCCGGGAGGAGGTCCAGGATGACGTGCGAAGCCGGGATGACTCCGACATGACGCGAAGCATCGGACCGCTAAAAAAATCCGAAGATGCCATAGTTATAGAAACGACCGACATGATCGTACAGGAAGTTGTAGATAGGATACTGGATGAGGTTAGAGCATGATTGAGAAAGGATATAGGGGTGCCGGGAAATCAAGAAATCGGGGCATCCGGCAATCCGGCTATCCTTGTGTGCCGTAGTTTAAATATATGATTTATACGCTATCCCGCATTATATTCACAATTATTTTAAAGGTTTTGACGAGGCTGGAGATATACGGGATAGAGAATATTCCTATGAGCGGGCCGTTTATCTTGGCATCCAACCACGCGTCAAATGCGGATCCGGCCGTTTTGGGCGTTCTATCCCCAAAGACGCACATTATATTTATGGCAAAGAGAGAGCTCTTTGATATCCCGGTCTTTGGCGCCTGGTTCAGAGCTATGGACTGTGTGCCCATAGAACGTTACTCGGCAAGATTCGGTCCCTTAAAGAAGTCCGTGCGAAAACTACAGGAGGGTAAGGCCCTGGGCATATTCCCCGAGGGCACGCGCTCCACGGACGGCAAATTTAAGAAAGCGCAGCCGGGAATAGGTTTCATAGCGCACATGTCAGGAGCGCCCATAATACCTGTTTACATTTCCGGGACCGATAGGGTGCTGCCCAGGGGGAGAAAATTTATAAGACTCTCCAAGGTAAAGGCGAAGGTTGGCCATGCGGTAGATATCAGCGAAAGCGCAAAAATGCGCGACAAAAGGAAAAGATATCAATCCATAGGCGAAGATGTCATGAGATCCATTTTGCAACTTAAGATGGGCTGACATGAAAAAAAGAGCAAAAAGATCGGGTAAGAAGAGAAGAGTGAAGATAGTGGTTTCAGCATATTCAGGTTTTTGCTTTGGCGTTCGCCGGGCCCTGAATATGGCCAAGAAAGCCCTAAAGGGACGAAGCGAAATATACTCGCTGGGCCCGATAATCCACAACCCGCAAGTAGTAGAAAAGTTCTCTAAAAAAGGACTGAAGATCGTAAAAGGCGCAGATGAGATCCCACTCTCATCGGGTAGCAAAGCGGTCCTGCTTATACCTTCACATGGCATAAGCCCCGATGTTCTTCGCAATAAAAGCGTTACTTTTATTGATACTACCTGCCCTCTTGTAGGAAGGGTGCAGAGGATCGTAAAGGATCTTAAAGAGAAAGGCTACTTTATTATTATTGTCGGGGATAAGAGGCATCCCGAAGTGAGGGGTTTGGTAGGAATCGCGGGGAAGATGTCACGTGTTCTGAAGAACAAAGAGGAGGCTGTCCGCGTTAACCTGCGATCTAAGAAGATAGCCTTGATATCGCAGACAACAGCAACCACAAAGAATTTCAAAGAGATCTTATATGAGATCGCTAAAAAAGATTTTGTAGAATTGATAAGCTTTAATACAGTTTGCAAGAATACCATAGATAGGCAAAAGGAGGCGAGACGGATAGCAAAAAAAGTTGAATCTATGGTCGTGATCGGGGGCAGGAATAGCGCCAATACTACCAGACTGGCTGAGGTCTGCAGAAGGATCAACCCGAGAACATATCACGTTGAATCGAAGAGTGATCTTAACTCTGCAATTTTCAGCAACGCAAGCAGTATAGGAATAGCTACCGGTGCGTCTACACCTCCGGCGGCAATTGAGGAGATAATAAAGGAACTGGAAAAGAGGAACGAATAATAACTAACAGGAAGGGGTATGAGTTAAAATGGTTGAAAATGAAGCAAAGGTGCGTGAAGGCGGCGATGATTGGAAAGAAGATGTTGAGAAGAGCAAGGATATAATTGAGGCATCGGTGTACGAGGATACTATCAAGCGGTTTGAAGAGGGGTCGATAGTAAAAGGGAAGATCGTGGATGTAACCGCTAAAGAGGTCCTTGTCGATATAGGGTATAAATCCGAAGGTATCATTCCGAGATATGAATTTCGTCAAAAAGAAGCTCTCAATATTGGAGACGAGATCGATGTGCTTTTGGAGTCCAAGGAGGACGACAATGGGATGGTGGTGCTTTCGAAGGAGAAGGTGGAACGCGTTCGTGGATGGGATAGGATCGTCAAGGAGTTCAAAGAGGGAGACATTATAGAAGGAACGATCGTAAATAGAGTCAAGGGTGGATTCATGGTAGATGTCGGCGTCGAAGCGTTTCTCCCGTCCAGCCAAACCGGGTTTAGGGATTCCGAGAACGCAAAGACCGGGCAGACCGTGGAATTTAAAATACTTAAGATCAACAAATTCCGGAAGAATGTAGTTCTTTCAAGAAAGAGCGCTCTTTACCAAAAGCGTGAAGAGGAGAAGAAGAGACTCTTCGAAAAGCTTGAAAAGAATATGATCCTGAAGGGAGCTGTTAAGAACATCACCGATTTCGGCGCGTTTATTGATGTGGGCGGCGGAATAATAGGCCTGCTTCATATCGCGGATATGAGTTGGGGCAGAGTGAACCACCCTACAGAGATCGTTGCTATCGGGGATGAAATTGAGGTGATGGTTCTAGATTTCAAAAAGGATGAGATGCGGATCTCACTTGGAATGAGACAACGGACCAAGGACCCGTGGGAAGAGGTGGAGACGAAGTATCCCGTGGGCAATAGGGTTACCGGTAAGGTAGTGAGCTTGATGCCTTACGGAGCGTTCATTGAACTCGAAAAGGGAATAGAAGGACTCGTCCACATATCGGAGCTTTCCTGGAGCAAGAAGTATAGCTCACCGAATGAGCTCCTGGCGATAGGGGACAGGGTCGAGATCATGGTGCTCGATATAGATAAACAAAGCCGCAAGATCTCTTTAGGTATAAAGCAACTTGAGCAGGACCCATGGCAGGGCGTTGAAGGAAGATTCAGCGTTGGCCAGATCGTAAAGGGTAAGGTCAGGCATATAACCGATTACGGCGCCTTTGTTGAAATGGAGGAGGGGGTCGATGGCCTGGTCCACGTGTCGGATCTATCCTGGACGAAGAAGGTTGCTCATCCGAAAGATGTTTTGAAAAAAGGAGATAATATCGAAGCGGCAATTTTGTCGGTTGACGGGGTAAACAGAAGGATCGCGCTCGGCATAAAACAGCTTGTGTCTGACCCATGGGATGCCATTGTGGGCAAGTACACCCCTGACACCGTTATAAAAGGAAAGGTTACGAAGATCACGAATTTTGGCATGTTCGTCGAACTTGAAAAAGATCTTGAGGGGCTTTTGCATATCTCTGAAGTTGGACTTGGACCGGACGAAAAACTGGAAGATAAGTTCAAGATCGCAGAAGAGATCGATGTGAAGATACTCCGCGTCGATGGAGTTCAGAAGAAGATAGCCCTCAGTATGAAGATGTAAATTGCTACTTCGATATGAAGCGAAGAATCTTCTAGATAGTTGTCATCCCCGCGCAAGCCTGCCTGCCGGCAGGCAGGCTTGCGCGGGGATGACAGAGTGAGGATGATAAAATATGAAAACGGTAGAGGAACAATTAGAACTGATAAGGCGAGGAACGTCCGAATTAATACAGGCCGATGAGCTTAAGAGAAAGCTCGCCAGGTCCATAGAAACTAAAAAGCCCCTGGTCGTTAAAGCCGGTTTCGATCCTACCGTACCGGACATTCACCTGGGGCACACCGTTCTTTTAAGAAAGCTGAGGCATTTCCAGGACCTGGGCCACAAAGTGGTCTTTCTGGTAGGCGATGCGACCGCTTTGGTCGGCGATCCATCGGGCCGGTCGAAGACCCGCAAGATCCTCACATGTGATGAGGTGTCGAAGAATGCCGAGACGTACGTCAAGCAGGTAGGCCGGATACTAAAGACTAATGACAGCAAAGTTTTCAAAAGAGAGCACAATTCGAAATGGTTTTCAAAGGAGACCTTTGCATTTGAAGAGTTTGTGGAGTTAGCCAGGCGCTATACCGTTGCCAGGCTCCTTGAAAGGGATGATTTCCAGAAGAGACTAAAAGAGAATAAGCCTATCAGTTTTCTCGAACTTTTCTACCCCTTGATGCAAGGGTACGATTCAGTCGAATTAAGGGCCGATGTTGAAATAGGCGGCACGGATCAAAAGTTTAATATGCTGGTAGGGCGTAACTTGCAGCAAGCGTATGGACAAGAGCCCCAGGTTGTAATAACGATGCCGCTCCTGGAAGGAACAGACGGCGTAGAGAAGATGTCCAAGTCTCTTGGCAACTATATTGGTATAGAGGATGCACCGAAAGAGATGTTTGGTAGGATCATGTCTATATCCGACGATCTGATGCTAAAGTTTTACGAGCTTCTTACCGATGAGTCAGTAGACGAACTAAAAGAGAGTTTAAAAAACGGAAAGGTTCATCCTAAGAACGCTAAGAAGAATTTGGCCAAGAAGATCATATCCCAATATTACGATACGGAGGCAGCCGAGATAGCAGAGGCTAATTTCGAGAAGGCATTTAAGCATAAAGAATTCCCAGATAATATCCCATCGAAAACGCTTGAGCTTCAGAATGGGCAAGCTGATATCGTTACTTGTCTCAGCAAGATTACTGGAGAGAGCAAAAGTGAGATGAGGAGAAAGCTACTTGAAAGTGCAGTTGAAGTAAATGGTAAAAAGGAAAAAGATCCTCAGGCGATGCTTAAGGTGGGTACTGAATATCAGATAAGAATAGGCAAAAAATTCTTTAAAACGCTCTTCAAAACTGATTAATAATTCTTTTAAAATAAGTTGCTTTTATGCTTGACAAAGATTGTACCATATGGTATATTTCACATCACCCCATGAGGGACCATAAAGCATGTAAATATGCTTATGGCTATGACATTCCAGACAAAGACTTTAGGCCTTGTTGGAAAGGAGCTTTTAATTGAGAAAAAGCTTTTGATTGAAATTTAGATCTCATAATAGACTGAGGATGACAAAAGCATCGTCTGCGATGCTTTTTTTTGTACTAAAAAGTTTCTAATAGTTCTTTGATAAAAGTAGCCGAGACTCTAAAGCGGATCAAACAGAATACAATTGGAGAGTTTGATCCTGGCTCAGAACGAACGCTGGCGGCGTGGTTTAGGCATGCAAGTCGAACGATCTGCTGTAATGCAGATAGTGGCGAAAGGGTGAGTAACACGTGGGTTATTTGCCTTCAGGTTCAGAATAACTTCGCGAAAGCGAGGCTAATACTGGATAAGACCCCAATTTCTTAGGATTTTGAGGTTAAAGCCGGGGACCCCAACAGGGCCTGGCGCCGGAAGAGAAGCCCGCGTCCTATCAGCTTGTTGGTGAGGTAATGGCTCACCAAGGCTAAGACGGGTAGCTGGTCTGAGAGGATGGTCAGCCACACTGGGACTGAGACACTGCCCAGACTCCTACGGGAGGCTGCAGTCGAGAATCTTTTGCAATGCGCGAAAGCGTGACAATGCGACGCCGCGTGAGTGACGAAGCTCTTCGGGGTGTAAAGCTCTGTCAGCCCGGATGAATATTTGTTTATGAATAATAAACGAAAATGACAGTACGGGCAGAGGAAGCCACGGCTAACTCCGTGCCAGCCCCGCCCTTTTGATAGGGTGCGGTGGGCTGGTGGGTGCGGAGATACCGCAGTAATGCGGTAAGAGAAAATCTCGCTATATGCTGGAACATTTCATGACCTATGAAGGTACGGTTGCCCGGTAAAGGTTGTGAGACAATCAGCAGGCAACCTGCGAAAGCAGAGAGCCCTCAGAGACTACACGCGAGACTCCTAGAAATAGGATGATGATATAGTCCAAGTTCTGTGC
>JBDRHE010000020.1:0-2193 GCA_043817155.1 Candidatus Omnitrophota bacterium
TTTTTAAGCGCATTTTTGCTTGCAAATATCTCTTACTGTGAAAACCTCACAGAAAGGGAGTGGGAGATATATTACGACTATAAAGAAGCTGTTCAAAAAGTTTCAGAGGAAGAAATTTCGGCGATGGGGTGGGCGGTAGAAGATGTGTATGATAAATACAATCTCACGACCGACGAGGTGGGAGATATTCTCAAGCGCGGAAAGGCGCAAAAGCTCACGGATAAGCAACGGAAGATATACGACGAATTCACTGAAAAGCAAAAAGAGATAGAAGAAAAGTACGAGCCGGTCTATGACAAAGCAGATGCTGAGATAATGTCTGAATATGGCATTAACGAAGACCAGCTGCGCGACATTGCGGGAAACGCCTTATACTATGCATATGACATGGTGCCAGAAGGGGATCTTACCGAAGAAGACAAGAAGGGCTACGCTAAAAATAAGGAAATATTTGAGAAATACAGAAACAAGAAGGACGCAGTGGATGTGCAGAAAGAAGCCGAGATCAAAAATGCCAGAAAAGATCTGGCAGATAAATATAAAACTCGTAGTATTGTCGTTGTAGATATTTGTGAAAAAGGAGGTAGGTAATGGGGAAAAAGATTTTAACACTGCTCTTGGTATTAAGTTTTATTTTCAGCTGTACGCCGAGTTTTGCTGAAAACAAATGGGACAACCTTTTGATCGAATCCGCCAGGGTATTCGAAGAAATGACACAGATGCCCGAAGAAGGAATCCCGGCAAGTTCCATAAAAAACGCTTACGCGATCGCGATATTTCCCTCGGTTGTCGGTGGAGGGTTTATAATCGGCGGGAAATACGGACAAGGCATTGTTATCGCAAGAGACGGAGCGAAAGGCAGCTGGGGGGCCCCGGCGGTTTTCAATCTCGGAGGAGCCAGTTTTGGATGGCAGATAGGCGGACAGGCTACAGATACCATACTTATTATAAGAAACCAGAGAGGTCTTGACGGACTTCTTAGCAGCAAATTTAAGTTAGGCGGGGACGCGTCCGTCTCTGCCGGGCCGTGGGGAAGAGACGCTCAGGCGGCGACAAATCTTCAGTTAAAAGGGATGATCTGGTCATATTCGCGCTCCAGAGGTGCTTTCATAGGGCTTAAACTTGACGGCTCGGTGATGACGCTGAATAATACGGCGAATAAGGCTTTGTACGGCGGCAGCTATTCATCAAAAGAGATACTGCTTGAGAATAAAGTGAAAGCCCCGGCGTCCGCCGACAGGCTTCTAAAAGATCTGGCGAAATATTGATTTACAGATTTCGGGCGTAACGTTCACATTATCAGCGTCTACTGAAGCTTTACTAAGGAAGAAAAAGCAATCGGCATGAAAGCGATCGTGATAGTGCTGTTATGTTTGGCTCTGGCCGGGTGCGCCACTACGCAGCCACGGCTTGGATACAAAAGTGCCGACATAAAAGAGATGTACCTAAAAGATCTCAGCGACGAAAAAGTAATTGAGATGTTTAATGATGTTTATGATAAGAAAGTGACAATCCGCGTAGATGAAGCAGCAAAAGACATTACGATAACGGCGCTGATGACTGCCCTCCAAACCACTCGCTCTGAAGAGATAAAGAGATCAGGGATTCTGGAGAGGGAATACAAAAAAATTGATTTGCGTAAATGGACAGATGAAGATCTTCTCAGCGCTTATCGGGCTTTAGAGAGAGAAACAAAAGAGAAAGAAACTGAATCTCCTGAGAAAGCGGGTAAAAGTAAATACTGGGGGCAAAGTTCCGGGAGCAAGGATAAAAAAGAGACAGAAAAGAAAACCCTGCAACTCGAGACGGGATCTGAGAGTTTGAACATTATCCGGTTAACCGCATTGTACTCTATAGGCGGAGAGATCAGCCGAAGGGATAGTGTTTCCGGAATATGGGCGACCGTTGGACATGCAGTCGGGACGACCGTAGGCATCGCGACGAAGGTGGCGATGCTATTGGCCGCGTTTATGATATAAATACGGGGAACATGTGGTACGTCTACATTATAAGATGTAAAGGCGATAAACTTTATACGGGGATAACCAATGATCTCGAGCGGCGCTTATCGGAACATAATTCGGGGCAGGGCGGCCGTTTTACAAGATCCAGACTTCCGGTTAAACTAGTTTATCGAGAGACGCGGCCTGACAGATCAAAAGCCCTGAAGAGAGAGGCCCAGATAAAGGCGTT
>JBDRHE010000021.1:0-6868 GCA_043817155.1 Candidatus Omnitrophota bacterium
TTTGCTTCATACACGAAGTAGTATATCATACTTCGGTCATTCTGTAAAGAGGCACATGCAAAAAAGGAGGGAGCGATTGTGACAGCTCGATCGGCTTGTTGTTGGAGAGTTGGTTCTGAGATTGCTTCGTCGCGCCGGCTTTGACGGCGCGCCTCGCAAAGACGGAGTGTGGGTTAATCCTTTGGGAGAGCTGAACTATTACGTACTTTCACGTTTTAGCGGTTTTTCTGCGCCCTTTGCGTTTAAAAGCTCGACAAATCAGCGTATATATGATAATATCCTATGCTAATATAACCGGGGGAGGAAATGTTAAGAGAGGATATACGGGATTATAAACGGTTAGTAGGGTTCGTAAAGCCACATTTAGTCATCCTTGCGCTGGCTTCTCTATCTATGCTGGTTTATAGCGTTGTAAACGGCATTTCGCCCACAATGGCGCTCATACCTACCGTCGACAAGATAATAAGCGGATCCGAGATAGCCATACCCTCAAATGTTGCGGTGCCACAATTCTTGAGGGACATGGTCTATGGAATAAACGCTTTGCCGAGAGCGGACCTCATGAAGATGATCCTTATCGGAGCGCTTATATTTTTCTTTTTACGCAACCTCTTCGATTTCTTACAGACATACCTTATGAATGACGTTAGCCAGAGAGTCGTAAGGGACGTAAAAGACGCCATATACAAGAAATTGCTTTCATTATCAATGCATTTTTATGGCAAAAATCCGACCGCCAAACTTATGTCGCGCATAATGTATGACTCTAGTATCGTAAGGGACTCTATTAGCACCGGACTGCTCGATCTGATATTGAGGCCGCTGGAGATTATCTGTAACTTCTTTGTTGCGGTGACAGTTGTATATGTCTTCGATATACCGATAAAATTTATTCTTACAACTGTCATTCTATTTCCATGCATACTCTTGCCGGCTGTTATTATATCGAAAAGATTGCGTAAGATCACGACAATAAGCCAGGAGAGGATGGGAGATATGAATACCATACTCTTTGAGATCATAACCGGCATGCGTATCGTAAAAGCTTTTTCCATGCAGGATTACGAGTATAACAAATTCAGGGAACAGAACAGGGGCTTTTATAAGCTTGCCATGAAGGCCGTCAAGAGGATCAACAGCGTAAGCCCTATAAACGAATTTACGGCCGGCATATACCTGGTAGTGATTGCCTATCTTGCTTATCGAGAAATTGCAGCCGGGGAGCTTACATGGGGGCTATTTATGGGATTTTTAGCTCCGATCCTCTTAATGATAAAACCCGCAAAACGGCTGAGTAAAGTATACGCTATTATTCAACAATCTTTGTCTGCGTCGACCAGGGTCTTTCAAATTCTCGATACTGAAGATCAGATCATGGAAAAGGGTAACGCTACTGACCTTGCAACTCTATCGGATAGGATATCATTTGAAGACGTTCAATTTAAATACGAAAAAGACGATGTCTTAAAGAACATAAATCTTGATGTTAAAAAAGGTGAGATCGTGGCCATCGTTGGCCCAAGCGGTTCAGGGAAGAGCACTCTTGTTAATCTGGTAGCGCGCTTCTACGATCCTACCGGAGGAAAGATAAAAGTAGACGGGAAGGATTTGAGGGATGTGACGCTTAAATCATTAAGAGATCAAATAGGGATAGTTACCCAGGAGATGCTACTCTTTAATGATACGCTTACAGCCAACATATCTTATGGCAGTAAAGGTTTTTCTACCGAAGATATCATTAATGCGGCTAAGATCGCGAACGCGCATGACTTTATCTCGAATATGCCAAGTAAGTACGATACTGTTGTAGGAGAGAGGGGATTCAGGATATCGGGTGGCGAAAGGCAGCGACTTGCCATAGCCAGGGCCATATTTAAGAATCCTTCCATACTTATTTTCGATGAAGCAACCTCTCAGCTGGACACAGAATCCGAGAGATTTGTTCAAGAAGCTATAGATCGGCTTATGGCGGGCAGAACGGTATTTGTTGTAGCTCATAGGCTTAGTACCGTAAAACACGCTACGAAGATTATAGTACTGGACAAGGGCAGGATTGTAGATCAGGGCACGCATCAGGAGCTTATGAATAGGGGAGGTCTCTATAAGAAGCTTTATGACATGCAATTTCGAGATGAAGAATAAAACACAGATTACACGGATTGAGATGTGATTACGCAGATTTTTTGAAAGGATATTCATACGAATACCGCGTAAATACCTGTTAAGAAAAGAGATTGACAGTATTAAAGATATCCAGTCCCGGGCTGGAGTAAAGAGGTTTACCTGTAGGCAGCAGAAGCTTAATAAGCTTCTGCTGACAGACAGCCCGGGACTGGATATTGGCACAGGAACAAGATTCTACCCCCGGGCTGTTCACGACAACCTTTTTTATCTCAGCCCGGGGGTAGAATAGAAGATCTGTGTAATCATTTTAAATGAAAAGAGGTTGACAGCGTTAAACTTAGGGATATAATAGTAGCACTAAAATACAACGTAAAAGGAGGCAACATATAATGGCAACTGAAAAAGAGATAGCTTTGGTCAAGCAATTGCTTGAAGCGGGGGTCCATTTCGGACACCAGACCAAAAAGTGGAACCCCAAGATGGAAAAATTTATATTTGGCGAAAAAGAGGGTATATATATCATAAACCTGGAAAAAACGGCAAAATGCCTTACCGAAGCCTGCAATTTTCTGAACGAAGTAGCAAGCGCCGGGAGCTACATCCTGTTCGTAGGGACCAAAAAACAGGCGCAGGCCATTATAAAGGCGGAGGCCGAAAAGTGCAGTATTTTTTACGTGAACATGCGCTGGTTAGGCGGTACCCTCACCAACTTTTCGACCATAAGAAAGAGCGTGAAGAAACTGGAATCGTTCGAGAGCATGAAGACGAACGGCATCTATGAGACCCTTTCCAAAAAAGAGAGAGCCACCGTTGATAAGAAGATCTTAAATCTTCTAAAGAATCTGGAAGGTGTCAGAAAGATGGACAGGCTTCCCGGCGCGCTCGTCGTTGTCGATTCTAAAAAAGAGGCAATAGCGGTGCATGAAGCCAACAAGTTCTCCATCCCCGTAGTAGCTCTTGTAGATACAAACTGCGATCCTGACAAAATAGACTATGTTATCCCGGGTAATGATGATGCTATGAAGTCCATAAGTTTTATAACTACGCTGCTGGGGAAGAGCGTACTTGAGGGCAGAAATCAGTTCCTGACAAGCAAGAAGGAGATAGAATCTGAAAAAGCGGCGTCTGAAAAGGAAAAAGATGCAGTTACCGAAAAAGAGGTCGAAGAGCTTATAGAGGGTGATCTGAGATTAAAGAAAGCCGAAGAAGAGAAGAAAGCTGACGAGCCGATAAGTAAAAAGAAGAGGTTAGATAAATAGACGTACAGATCTTATTAAAAGGAAGGATATGCTCATCATGTTGGACGCTATCAAAGTATTGAGGGATAAGACAAGCGCCGGTATTATGGACTGCAAAGAGGCGCTTAAAGAGACGAAAGGTGATATAGAGAAGGCGATCGAGTATCTAAGAAAGAAAGGAATAAAGCTCGCTTCTGAAAAGAGCGGCCGCACCGCGAAAGAGGGCCGCGTAGAGAGCTACATCCACATGAACGGCAATATAGGCGTTCTGGTGGAGGTAAACTGTGAAACAGACTTTGTGGCACGGAACGATGAATTTAAGAGATTTGTAAAAGATATATCTATGCAAATCGCCGCATCTAACCCAAGTTTTGTAAAGAGGGATGACATTCCCAAAGACCTCCTGGAGAAGGAGAAAGAGATATTGATGGCGCAGGTAAAGGACATAAAGAACAAGCCAAAAGAGGCTATAGATAAAATTATATCCGGTAAGCTGGAAAAATTCTATGAAGAGAGCTGTTTGCTGGACCAACCTTTTGTTAAGGATCAAAAGGTAAAGATAAACGATCATCTCCGATCGCTAATTGCGAAGATCGGTGAAAATATCGTTATACGAAGATTTACGCGCTATCAGTTAGGAAAATAGATCATAATTAGTTAAAATAAAATCTCTGTCATTCCCGCGCAAGCGGGAATCCATGGATGCACTCTCAACGAGTTTACTCTGGATCCCCGCTTCCGCGGGGATGACACGGGCCTATCAATCTAAGCACTAATGGCAAAAGCAAAGTATAAACGAATAATCTTAAAGATCAGCGGAGAAGCCTTGCAGGGGAAGAAAGGCTATGGCATTGATCCTGTAGTTATGGCTTCAATAGCCATGCAGATAAAAGAGGTCAGTAAGCTTGGCGTAGAAGTGGCTATTGTTATTGGCGGTGGGAATATTTTTAGAGGGCTAAGCGCTTCAATGGGCAAGGGCATGGATCGGGCCATCGCGGATTACATGGGAATGCTTGCAACGGTTCTTAATGGATTGGCTCTTCAGGATGCTCTGGAGAGAATAGGAGTGTTCACGCGCGTACAGACTGCCATAGAGATGCAGGAGCTTGCGGAACCTTATATAAGAAGACGCGCGATGAGGCATCTGGAAAAGAAAAGGGTTGTAATATTTGTTTGCGGAACAGGAAACCCTTATTTTACTACCGATACAACAGCCGCTTTGCGGGCAGCTGAAATGGGAGCGGATATTATTTTAAAGGCCACAAAGGTGGATGGCATTTATACAAAAGATCCCATGAAGACGAAAGGCGCCAAGAAGTACACCAAGATCCGCTATATTGATATC
This sequence comes from Candidatus Omnitrophota bacterium, assembly GCA_043817155.1. Taxonomy (GTDB): domain Bacteria; phylum Omnitrophota; class Gorgyraeia; order JABMRN01; family RBG-13-46-9; genus JBDRHE01. Next base: position 4,708 of record JBDRHE010000021.1, read on the forward strand.
TTAAAGAAGGGCCTTAAGGTTATGGATGCGACAGCTGTAAGTCTTTGCATGGATAATAATATGCCCATTATAGTATTTAATCTGAATAAAAAAGGGAACATAAAGAAGGTTGTTACGGGGGAAAAGGTAGGGACGCTGGTTTATTAGTACACAGATCAGCACAGGCATAAACAAAGTTTTAAGCTGTAAGCCTTAAGCTATAAGCTCAAAGTAGTTTACGCTTATGGCTTATAGCTCAGTTAGAGGAGGTGATTCTCTTGGCCACTACGGGAAAAGAAGTTTTGCAGGATATCGAAAACAAGATGAAGAAGACCATCGAATCCACTGAAAGAGAATTCTCTACCATACGGACGGGAAGGGCACACTCGAGTCTGGTAGAGGGGATCAAGGTAGAATGCTATGGTACCTCAATGCCGATCAGGCAACTGGCAGGCATCTCGACCCCCGAACCTAGACTCGTTCTAATACAGCCCTGGGACAGATCTATACTAGGAGATATGGAGAAAGCCATTCTTGCATCAGAACTCGGTATTACGCCCAATAACGACGGCAAGGCCATAAGGATCTTCGTACCCACACTTACTGAAGAACGAAGGGATGAGCTTGCGAAAGTTCTAAAGAAGATAGCCGAAGAAGGAAAGATCTCGCTACGGACAGCAAGACGCGTTGCCAATGACGAAATAGACAGGATGGAGAAGAATAAGGCCATTACCGAAGACGACAAATTCAAGTACAAGAGCGATATCCAAAAGCTTACCGACAAATGCGCAAAAGATCTAGACGAACACCTGGCCCGCAAAGAGAAAGAGATACACGAAGTCTAATCCGTTAACTTGTATGCCAGTTAACCGGTGAGCTTGTGCATAGCTATTCAAGCTCATAGCTGTCCAAATTAGGCTGTTTGTCATTCCCGCGCAAGCGGGAATCCAGGCGAGTGTCATCAATGGATCTCTGCAGAAGAGTTCGCGGTTATCAGGATTCGACCCGCGTTTTAAATATTATTAAGAACATTCTAAGCGAATTCGCAATTGAGTGTAAAGTGTATTCTGCTATAAAGGGGATTGAGATTACCGGAAAAGACAATTTGCTCAATTTTGTAAAAGAGATTAATTTTTCACCATACATATATTTGAATCCGAATCGCAAAAATAGTATCTGGAAAAAAGATATTTCAAAAAGAGAAGTATTAAACTTAGCGATTGCTTCTTACAAAAATTGATTGTAAAATAGCACCATAGATGCGATCAACATATGCACCTGTTCTTTAATAATAGATCATGTGAACGTGCCCCGCTAGCTCATCTGGTAGAGCACCGCCCTTTGAATAAAGGGGCTCTATTAGGCAACTAATAGAAGAAAATCTTGTAAATTGCGGGAAAGTCTGGGGTATTCTCTGTTACTCGATTATCTCGAGTAAAAATACAGAGATGCAGATAATCCGCAGCCAAATTCACTATAGGATTAGTGAAGAGGTTCAACGACTATAATCAGGACTCCCATAACGTTTTGCGACGAAATTCTAAAACAGTATGGGAGATGGGATAGTCTGACCTGCATAGCGATATGCAGAGGTCAATTGCAATTGACCCTCTGTGTTATAACACAGAGTAACAATCGTGTTTAAGGCGGCCGTGAGAGGTTCGAGTCCTCTGCGGGGTACTCTAACTCGTAACAAAAAAACTCTCTTATATACTAAAGAGAGTTTTTTGTTGCTCGTGGCTCATGACGCAGAGGACGAGAAGCGCCCTGCCGTTACTTGCGTCCGCCTCGGCGAGCCGAAGGCGAGACGGGTATTGCGGGGTCCCGCCATGCGTAAGCAGCGGCGGGAAGGGAGCGCCGACCGATAGGGAGGAAAAGGGCGTAAGTCGTAGACCGCCCGTCAGCGACCGAGGGGAGGCTACGCAGGCCGCCTCCGGCGGCCGGAGTAGCCGAGTCCTCTGCGGGGTACTCTCTTGTCGCATTTGGTTAAAGCACTTTGATTGAGGTTATCAAAGTGCTTTAATTTTTCCCTATCGGGAAAAACAAGCCAAATGCTCTTCATAGGGGAAAACGTTGTTTTCCCCTGATGACGCTCACTCGCCAACGAACATAAAACTCGCTCGCTGTCACCCCTTTCCACACAGGAATAATTCTTTATCACAAGAGAAGGGGGATAGCTCCC
>JBDRHE010000022.1:0-39402 GCA_043817155.1 Candidatus Omnitrophota bacterium
CCAAATAAGGCCAGACCCAAAAGTAACAGTACGTGAAGATGTAAAAGATGTATCTTGTCTATAATGTTGCTAATTAGCGTAAACATAGTTTCCTACGGCTCATACTTAAACAGTTATGATTTAATGCGCATTTACCCCGCCGCCAGTTCCGACTAAAGCCGGAGCTGGCGGCGACTTTAGTCGGGGTCCACGGCTTCAAGCGGGATCCCGAAAAAAAAGAAGCCACGGCTGTAAGGCCGCGGAGCTTCACAAAACTGAAGGATCCCGAACTTTTTAAGACAATAGCAACGTATCTATCTTCCGGCATGGTTGTCGGCTGGTTTCAGGGCAGGATGGAGATGGGTCCGCGCGCCCTGGGCAACCGAAGCATATTAGCTGATCCGAGGAACAAAAGAATGAAAGACATATTAAACGCAAGAGTGAAACACAGAGAGGGTTTCCGGCCCTTTGCTCCGTCTATACTTGAGGAAGATCTGAACGAGTATTTCGAAGAGGCAAGACCATCTCCCTACATGCTCTTCGTTTACAGAATTAAAAAGGAGAAACAAGCTTTGGTTCCGGCCGTTACTCACATAGATGGTACAGGCAGGGTTCAAACGGTAAGCCGCAAAACAAATCCGATATTCTGGAATCTTATCAATGAATTTAAATCTATAACAGGAGTTCCGGTATTGCTAAATACGTCTTTTAACGAAAATGAGCCCGTTGTTTGCAAACCGGAAGAGGCGCTTGGCTGTTTTTTAAGAACAAAAATGGATATATTGGTTTTAGGAAACTACGTTGCCCTCAAGCCGTAAAAATTATATATGAAGATATCAGTTATAACCTCTGTCTATAATAATGAAGCTTGCATAGAAGGATGCGTCAAGAGCGTATTGGATCAGACCTATAAGGATATCGAGTATATTGTTGTAGAAGGAGGATCAACGGACGGCACGCCGATGGTTATAAATAAGTACAGAGACAGTATTTCTATACTCGTATCAGGACGAGATAGGGGAATGTACGATGCTTTGAATAAAGGAATCAAACTTGCCAGCGGCGATGTCATAGGAATATTAAACGCGGATGATCTATACGTGAACGAAAACGTTATTCAGGAAGTTATGAACGCATTCGATGAGCATGGCACCGACAGCGTTTACGGGGACTTAGTTTATGTCAGCAAAGAAGACAGTAATAAAGTTATTAGATATTGGAAGGCGGGCACGTATAAAAGAGAGCTATTGAAAAAAGGGTGGATGGTGCCTCACCCCACATTCTTTGTCAAAAGATCAGTTTACGAAAAGTACGGTTATTTCGACACGAACTTTAAAATCTCAGCGGATTATGAAATAATATTACGTTTTTTATATATGCACGGCATCGCAACTCACTATATCCCGAAAGTATTAGTAAAGATGTGCATGGGGGGGGTCAGCAATAGAGGTTTTAGGAATATTATTATTAAAAGCATTGAAGATTACAGGGCATGGAAGATCTATGGCATAAATAAGAGGCTCTTTACGATCGCCGGTAAAAATATAATGAAAATTCCGCAGTTCTTTTTAAAAAGATTTAAAGAATAACATAAGGAATAGATATGGAATTAAAATTGATGATCTACTGCGCGTTTTTTAGTTTCCTGGCTTCATATCTTTTGTCAAGCTGTCTATTTAATAATGCAGACAAGATACGTGTCGGCAAACGGGCCTATTCCGAAAGAGTAAGACTGCATAGAAAGGGTGTACCGAGACTGGGTGGCCTGGTTTTGTGCGGAGCTTTCTATCTCACCTTCCTTTTACTCTTCATTCTGAGGCGGGATGTATTCCGTAGTTACGAAATGAAATTTATCGGCATTTTTTTAGCTTCAATAGTTATAGTGGGATGCGGGTTATATGACGACCTGGTTAGCAGACTTAATTATAAAACAAAATTTATTTTACAAATTCTAGCGGGAGTAATAATAATAATTTTTGGGTATAGGATCAATATATTAACCAATCCGTTCGATGGGAAAATCTATATCGGCATTTTGGGAATTCCCATAGTGATAATATGGATGCTTACAGTTATCAACTCTATAAACTTGATAGATGGGCTCGATGGTTTAGCGTGCGGCATAACAACAATTGTATGTCTCAGTCTGTGCGCGATAGAATTTTCCAAAAGCAATCTCTTTCTTTCGCTAATTATTATTACGATTATCGGCGCCAATTTGGCATTTTTAAGATATAACTTTTATCCTGCCAAACTTTTCCTGGGAGATTCGGGCAGTCTATTCTTAGGTCTAATGCTCGGTATTCTCGCTATTGAAAGCTCCACAAAAAGGTCAGCCAGTATATCGTTAATATTGCCGCTTTTGGCATTGTTTATTCCGATAGGAAGCGTTGTCTTTACCTTTTCCAGGAGAATAGCAACCGCCAAAAACCCCTTTAAACCGGACAGGCATCACCTGCATTATCGATTTATACATGCCGGGATCTCCCATAGAAACACGGTGTTAATATACTATGCCGTTTGTTTCGTTTACGCGATGTTGGGCACATTTTGTTTCTTTATGCCAAAGAAGTTTGAATTGGCAATTATTATTCTTGCTATTGTGGGAGCAGGTATTCTATACCTATGGGCATCACATTTTATACATATACGAGTAAGGCTGCAGAGAAGAAAAGCGGCTGCTAAATAACTTTGCTATATTCCTTTAGCTTGAAGAACGACGAGGATGCAGCGCAACATTATGCCGATATCGTAGAAGAGCATTTCTATGGCGGGCGCTTTAAGATATTTTTGGAAATACAATCTATCAATAAGTATCATCGTCTTATTCCCGGTATTATGTTTTGAAGCCATCCTGGCCAGGGCATTTCTCAATTTTGGATTACCCTTTGATGCTTGCACCAGGCCCAGCATCCCGGCCTTTATGTACTTTGCTGATACCATGCCATTTTTTAGATCATTTTGATAATGAGCTTCAATATGAGGCCGTGGCCCGACCATGCTTATGTCACCTTTAAATATATTAAATAATTGGGGAAGTTCATCAAAATATATCTGTGCCAGAACTGCGCCGGTTGGAGTTAAATATTTACGTTTATCGCACTTAGAAGTAAATTGAGTAATGCTCTTTCCTTCGCTTTTTCTAAGTAATTCAAGATTTTCATGATTGACGGTTCTGAATTTATATATTTCAAAAGATCTTCCCCTGGATATCCTGGTCTCCTTATAGAAAATAGGTCCCTTAAAAGATGGATTTATGAGCCCCTCCAACTTAAGCAATATTGCGCTCAGCAGGAAGACGGGGGCTAAAAGGATCAATAGAAAGCCTGAAACCACCAGGTCGAATATGCGTTTCAATATCCGTTCTTTTATTGCCTTCTTTTTCATAGGTTCCTTTTGTTGGAATATGATTATATCATAAGTCCCCACCTCCATGTCAACAAATTGTGTGAATCGAATTTTCTTTGACATTATTACGATTATATGATAGTTTACCCCATTAGCAATCCGAACAGACCGGAACTTGACTTTAAGGAAGAGATGATAAGCCGGGGTAGCTCAGGTAGTAGAGCGCGGGCCTGAAAAGCCCGGCGTCCCCAGTGCAAGTCTGGGCCCCGGCACCATCCTACGCCTGGCGGGCAGAAATCCATAGATGCCCGTGTAGCTCAGTTGGTAGAGCAAGCGCTTCGTAAGCGCTAGGTCGGTGGTTTCCCGCCGTTACTATCGTATGGCGGGACCCCGCAATGCGTAAGCAACGGCGGGGCAACTCCACTCGCGGGCTCCAATAACATGTTTAGTGTAGCTTCCCGCCGTTACTGGCGTATGGCGGGACCCCGCCATGCCGAAGGTATGCGGCGGGGCAGTTGGTAGAGCAAGCGCTTCGTAAGCGCTAGGTCGGTGGTTTCCCGCCGTTACTATCGTATGGCGGGACCCCGCAATGCGTAAGCAACGGCGGGGCAACTCCACTCGCGGGCTCCACTCTGCTTCAACGGTTGTGTTCTCGCATGGATGCGTAGCAGCAGAGTGTTGTTGCGTCGTAGCCGAACGCATAAGCAATTCGGCGAAGACGAACCATCCTACGCCTGACAGGAAGAAATTCATAGTAGCAGGCTACGGATGGCAAGCCACTCTGTTTCAACGGTTGTGTTCTCATATAGATACGCAGCAACAGAGTGTTATTGCGTCGAAGCCGGATGCATACGCATTCGGCGAAGAAGAACTTGCGTTGCCGGTGTAGAATGCCCAGGTTTAGAAAACTTCTCAAAAACCGCGATTTTGTTCTCTATTCGATCGGACAGGCGTTCTCACAATTTGGAGACCGGCTTGTACAGATCGTATTGATAGGGTTTATCTATAAAAGGTGGCCCGGGTCGACATTCCAACTGGCAAAACTTCTATTCTTTACCGTAATCCCATCTTTCTTAATAAGCCCTATAGCCGGCGTGTATGTGGACAGGTGGAATAGAAAGCGTATTTTAGTCTTTAGCGATCTTGTGCGCGCGGCGCTAATAATATTAATCCCAATATTTTTTATCAATAAAGAAAGCATTATACCAATTTACCTCGTAGTCTTTCTTATATTTGCGTCGGCCTGCTTTTTTTTACCCGCAAGACTCTCCGTCATTCCAAACCTGGTCTCTAAAGAAGACCTGCTTCTGGCAAATTCCGCAAGCTCCATTACGTGGGTTATATCAGGAATAATAGGCTTCAGCTTCGGCGGACTATTGGCGGAATGGATCGGTGTTCAGAATAGCCTGTATATCAATTCTCTTGTGTATCTATTGTCAGCCGCCAGCTTCACCGTTCTTATCTACTCTATGCAAAAGAGAGATGCTTACGCAGAGACTGAGAGGAATTCCGGATCAGACAGCCCGAAGAAGACTATCGCCAGATCGTTTTTAAATGACCTGATCAAAGGGATAAAAACGCTCTTTAGCGATAAGAAACTCAAATTCGTTGCGTATATCTTCTTTATACTCTCAGCCATGACCGGCGCTTTTTATGTAGTTGCAGTGGTATTCATACAAGAGATACTGCATTCAATGACGAAGTCCATAGGCATCTTCGGGATGTGCCTATTTGTAGGAATAATGCTCGGTTCTTATGTCTATGGAAAGACAGGCCATAGATATGCCAGAACGAAGGCCATCTATCTGTCTCTGATCATGGCGGGCTTCTTTATAAACGCTTTTACCGTTGTTCTCCAAGGCACAAGGTCATTATGGCCTGGAAGCTTCCTTGTGATACTTCTGGGCCTCTTTATCGCCCCTCTTTACGTATCAGCCAATACCATTATATATGAATTCACTGAGAGCGAGTTGAGAGGGCGGATATTCAGCTCTATTGGTGTCGTAATGAATCTCGGCTTTCTTATCTTTATGTTTATATCGTCTATGCTCGCGGAGAATATAGATAGATTCTGGATTCTTATCTCTTGCGGATCGGGATTTGTTCTTTTAGGGATCCTGGGTATGTTGACGGGTTTCTTGAAAAAAACTACTTTCTCTTCTTGATTTTCTTTCTGGCGGGCTCTATCTCATTGATGCATACTTTGTAAAAATTGCATAAGGGACAGCAGATATTCTCCTCTCCCCTCTCTCCCCTGTACCATTTCGTCTCACAGGTCCAGTACAGTTGACACTTCTCACAACAATGCAAATATTTTCTCATATATCGACCCTCATTATTTTGTCTGAACTCATTTTACATTATTTTTAAGAACTGTCAAGACTTTTATATAACACAGATTTGCGCAGACTTTCTAAAATGGGAAGTAGCGAGTAGCAAGAAGAGAGTAGAGAGAGTCTTTCTTGCTACTCTCTACTCGCTACTTATCGCTTATCCGCGCCCATCTGTGATGGAGAACATTTTTGGATGCAATATCTGTGGTTATCTGTGTATTAAAGCTTTTGACAAAAATATGTACTGAGGTATAATAGTACTGCCACATTTATACCGTTATAAATCACGACACATAACGGGGGAATTGATTAAGATATTCAAAATCAAGATGGGATCCATTTATGAACGGAAAAGATACTATTGTACCCGGACGGGCCAGAACATTTCACGGCGGTACGCATCTGCCTGAGTACAAAGAATTCACGGTTGATAAGCGAATACGACTTGTGCCCGCTTCATCTGTGGTTAGTCTACCATTAAGTCAGCACATAGGCGCTCCGAATGTGTCATTGGTGAAAGTTAATGATCATGTAAAGATGGGGCAGCGTATAGGAGAAGCGAAAGCCTTTATTTCGGCTCCTGTCCACGCAACCGTTTCCGGCAAAGTGAAAGTGATCAAAGATATATTTAATCCTGTTTATGGTAAGAGGCCGGCTATAGTAATTGAAAATGACCGTGAGGATACAATGGATCCTTTGATAGTAGACAAAGATCCGGAGTCGCTGTCCAAAGAGGATATAATAAACATCGTAAAGGATGCAGGGATAGTGGGCATGGGCGGAGCGGCCTTTCCAACACATGTAAAACTGAATGTGCCAAAAGAAAAGACTATAGATACATTGATCATTAACGGGGCGGAATGCGAGCCGTATCTTACATGTGATCACAGGTTAATGATCGAGAAGACGGACGAGATATTAAAAGGCGCTGAACTGGTTGCGAAAGCCCTGGGTGTAAAAAGTATATTTATTGCCATAGAGAAGAATAAACTGGGCGCTATCTTCATTATACAGAAAGCCCTTCGGGAACTTTGCAAGAGATCCAGACATTCCGGAACAGAAGTTATAATGCTAAAGACGAAGTATCCACAGGGCGGGGAAAAGCAATTGATAAAGGCTGTTCTCAAGAGGGAGGTCCCCCCGGGCAAGCTTCCTCTGGATGTCGGTGTAGTTGTGCAGAACGTCGGTACATGTTTTGCTATCTATCAAGCCGCGTACCACAAGAAGCCGCTAATCGAGAGATGCATGACGCTTACGGGGAGTTGTTTGAAGGAGCCGGGTAACTTTATTGTCAGGATCGGTACTTCGTTAAAAGATGTAATAGAATTTTCCGGAGGGTTTAAAGAAGCGCCCGAAAAGGTAATAATAGGAGGCCCCATGATGGGGTTTACCCAGCACACTTTAGATCTCCCCATCATAAAAGGCGTTACGGGCGCAATATTTCTTTCAAAGAAAGAGATGAAACTTTATGAAGAGACCGCATGTGTGCGGTGCGCCAAATGTGTCGATATCTGCCCCGTCAATTTGATGCCAACAGAGATCATGCGCATGGTAAAACATTCAAGATGGCATTATATAAATGAGCTCTACGCAAAAGATTGTATGGAATGCGGCGTGTGCGCGTATATATGCCCGAGCAGGATCCCTTTAGTGCAATATATCAAACTGGCCAAAGCAGAGGAGCTTAAGAGAATATAATGGCACAGTTGATTCTTTCATCAAGCCCTCATATATTTACCAGGAACTCAACTTCAAGGATGATGAGAGATGTGCTGATAGCGCTAATACCCGCTATGATAGCCGGCATATACTTCTTTAGAATGAAAGCGGTCATTCTGATCGCGACTTCCGCGCTCTCCTGCATGGCTATCGAAGCATTGTCGCAAACTCTGTTAAAGAGGAGAATCACCGTTTTTGATATGAGCGCCATTCTTACAGGGGTCCTCTTTGCCATGGTAATGCCTCCATCATTACCTGTCTGGGCCTGCATTATCGGCTGCGTTGTGGCCGTAGGTCTGACAAAGCAGCTCTTTGGAGGGCTTGGGTGCAACATATTCAATCCGGCTCTACTTGGCAGGGCTTTTCTTATGGCAGCCTTCCCTGCGTTTATGACACGTTGGAACTTACCGGTAACGCTTGATGCTGTTACAAGTGCGACACCCCTGGGTCTTGTAAAATTCGGACACAATATGGATATCAATTATGGGAACATGATCATTGGCAATATCCCCGGTTCATTAGGCGAAACCTCCGGCCTGGCGCTGCTATCGGGCGGGGTATATTTACTCATTAAGAAAGTCATCGATTGGCGCATACCTCTGGCTTATTTCTGTACAGTATTTTTTATAAGTTTTGTCAGCAACATCTCTTCTCCCGGCATCTATGCGGGGCCGCTCTTCCACATATTAGCAGGAGGTTTTTTGATCGGGGCCATATTTATGGCTACGGATCCTGTCACAACTCCTGTTACAAAAAGAGGCAGATGGATATTTGGATTTGGATGCGGTCTTATTACCATGATCATCAGGCTTTGGGGAGGGCTCCCGGAGGGCGTAATGTATTCTATACTCTTCATGAATGCGCTTACCCCTCTTCTTAACAGGCTAACCAGGTCGAAGAGGTATGGCACTTAGAAAGTAGCAAGTAGCGAGAAGATACAGAATCTCTCTACTCGCTACTGAAAAAAGAAAAAAATGAAAAACGCGATAAGAATGATAAGCGTGTTAACAGCCATAGGCCTGATCTCAGGCACAGCTTTGGTATTTATGTATAGTTATGCAAACCCGCTTATAGAAGAGAACCGCATAAACGAAACTAAAGAAGCGATATTTAAGATCTTTCCGCAAGCAGAGCAGTATAAGGAGCAGCACGCAGGGGGCATTACTGTATTTGAAGTAACCGACAAGAGTAAGAAGTCTTTGGGATACGCTTTCCTGGCGGATGGAAATGGATACCAGGGTACAATAAAGATGATGGTGGGCATAAAGCTGGATTTAAGCGCGCTTGTCGGGATAGAGATCCTGGAATCGCAGGAAACCCCGGGCCTTGGACAGGAGATAACTAAGGATACGTTCAGAAGCCAATTTATAGGGCTGGTGACAATGCCGGCAATCACATATGTGAAGAACGCAAAACCTGAAAAGCCGGGCCAGATCCAGGCGATAACGGGTGCGACCGTATCTTCAAGCGCGGTTATCAATATACTTAATGAAAAGATCGGTATTTTAAGAGAGAAACTGGTTGATACCAAAGACGTAAGTTCATAGGATCGCATAATATAGCATGGAACAGAAGAACAGCAATACACACGCCTGCTCCGGTTGCGGAAAAGAATTATGTAAGGGTCTATGGAAAGAGAACCCTATATTTATTCAGGTTCTGGGTCTATGCCCCACCCTGGCGGTTACGACAAAGGCGCTTTTTGGTTTTTCGATGGGCATGGCTACAATGTTTGTAGTCGTGTGTTCAAGTCTGGTAATATCAAGCATAAGAAAGCTAATACCGCAGCAGGTGAGAATAGCCGCGTTTACGGTAATTATAGCAACCTTCGTTACTTGCGCGGACTACTTTCTCAAAGCGAAATTTTACACCATAAGCAAAGAGCTGGGGCCCTATGTACCTCTGATAGTAGTGAACTGTATCATATTGGGTCGCCAGGAAGCCTTTTCGTACAAGCACGGTGTATTAAGAAGTGTATTCGATGCAATCGGCATGGGTGTGGGTTTTAGCGCCGTACTGGTGCTTCTTGGATCGATAAGGGAGCTCTTAGGATTCGGTACTATATTCTATTATAAAATCTTGCCTGATTCATTTGAGAAATGGATCATAATGGCTCTGCCGGCCGGCGCCTTTATAACGCTTGGATTCCTTGTGGGATTTTTTAATTGGATCAATGCGAAACCTAAGAAGTTGAACTAGAGCTTTAGCTTTTTAGCTTACTAGCTTCTTAGGACATGTGAGAATTGGTTGTACCTAAAAAGCTGAACTAAAGCTTTAGTTTCCTAGCTTATTAGCTTCTTAGGAAATGTGAGAAGTGGATATGTCTAATAAGCCAACAAATTGAGCTAAAGGTTTTGGAATTACAATATTGAGGATAGGCAATAAATAATATCCTAAAAAGCTAGAAAGCTAGAAAGCTAATAAGCTACCCATGATAAATCTTGTATTAATATTTATAGCCGCTTCGATCACGCAGAATCTCGTTCTTACATATTTTTTGGGAATATGCCCTTTTATAGGCGTATCGAAGAAGATAGAGCAGGCTCTCGGTATGGGCCTTGCCACAACATTTGTTATGACTCTCGCGGCAACAACGACCTGGCTGATATACCATTTCATACTTATAAAATTCGGACTTGAATTTCTGCAATATGTAGCTTTTATTATAGTCATTGCAAGCCTTGTCCAGGTAGTAGAGATGTTCATCAGAAAGACTTCACCCGCGCTCTACAGGGCGCTTGGCATATATCTTCCGCTAATTACAACAAATTGCGCCATCCTCGGCCTTACGCTCTTTATGGTTCTAAGAGAGTACACATTTCTTGAGAGCCTGGTTTTCGGTATCGGATCGGGCGCCGGATTTACGCTGGCGCTTTTAATAATGGCCGGGATCAGAGAGGAGCTGGAATGCTGCAACATTCCTAAATCTCTCGAAGGCCCGGGGATAACACTAATTATAGCAGGTTTTCTGGCTCTTGCATTTATGGGTTTTGGGGGATTGATCAGTCAATAGGAATGCGAACTAATAAGCTACGATGGACGATGGATGAAGGACGATGTGTAATTACTCGTCTTTGCGAGGTGCCGTAATATAGCGAGCGCACCGAAGCAATCTCAAACTAGCTCGCTGAGATTGCCTGCCTGCCAGTATATTTCGGGCAGGCAGGCTTCGGCACATTCGAATTTTACGGTGCCTCGCAAAGACGAATGCGTCAATCTATACGCTAAACGTAAAAATAGTTAACAATGAATAAGACAATAGTAACATCGATGGTAAGCATGGCGGGCCTTGGATTCTTCTTTGCCTCAATCCTCGCTATCGTGAATGAAAAACTTAAGGTTAAAGAAGATCCGCGGGTAGAAAAGCTTGAAGCGGCGCTTCCGGGCGTGAACTGCGGGGCATGTGGTTTTGCAAGCTGCAGGCAGTATGCAGAGTCTCTTGCAAAAGGGGAATCTACTCCCATCCAGTGCAAAGCCGGAGGGTCCGAGGTTATCGGTTCTCTTTCCGGGATATTGGGGGTGGGTCTTGAAACAAAAGCCAAAGAGATGGCTATCGTCCATTGCGGAGCAGACGCATCTAAGCGCTCAAAGAAAGCCGTTTACTTCGGTATGAAGACGTGCGCTGCCGCAAAGAACGTTCAAGGAGGCGAGATACTATGTGATTATGGGTGCCTGGGATACGGGGACTGTAAAACAGAGTGTCCGTTTGGTGCGATAACGCTGGTGAACGGGTTGCCCGGGATAGACAAAGAGAAGTGCACCGCATGCGGCAAATGCGCCAAGGCCTGCCCCTGCGGTCTTATTACCTTGGAGAAAATAGACTCCAGGAAATTTCTGTATGTGGCGTGCAGTAATATGGATAAAGGGCCGGAAACAAGGAAGACTTGTGCCGTTGGATGCATAGCATGCGGTATCTGCCAGCGGCTGACAGCAGGGATATTTCATATCGACAAGAATGCCGCGTACGTTAACTACGATAAGATCGAAGAGATCGAAGACGCAGATGAAGTTGTGGGTAAATGTCCCACAAAATGTATATTGAAGATCTAAAACCGCAAAGAGGAGGAAGGATAATGTCAGCCAATGTTATGGATGTAAGCTCGGAAAACTTTAAGGAAGAGGTATCTAACTCAAAGCTGCCGGTAATGGTAGACTTTTGGGCAGAGTGGTGTATGCCATGCAAGATGATCTCTCCTACCGTAGATGAACTCTCCAAAAATAATGCCGGGAAGGTCAAGTTCGCGAAGGTGAATGTCGATAATAGCCCGGAACTCGCAACGAATCTCCAGATCCTGAGCATCCCCGCCTTGATCCTTTTTAAGGGCGGCAAGGAGATCAAAAGGATAGTAGGGGTAAAGACGAAAGAACAGATACAGATAGAGATCGATTCCGGCTTAAAGAGCAACTGATGCTTACTACAGATCTTAAGTACATAAATTATAATAAGGTAATTTAAGATTATTTAAAGGAAGTGGGTGGCATGGCGCATAGGGGTAATAATACCTATGCGCTAAACGCTATCTGCTAGACGCTAAATTTATGAACATAGCGGTTTTCGCTTCAGGAAGCGGTACAAATCTGCAGGCAATAATCGATTCGATATCGCGCGGCGAGATCAAAGCAAAACTATCACTCGTTGTAAGCGATAACAAAGATGCATTTGCGCTTACAAGAGCAAAGAACGCCGGCATAGGCACATTTGTTTTAAGTCCCGGATCCTTTCCGTCGAGAGAAGGGTATGACAAAGAGATAATAAAGAGATTGGAAAGAGATAATATAGACCTGATAGTGCTGGCCGGTTTTATGAGGCTGGTAAGCGGCTATTTCGTAAATAGGTATAAAAATAAGATCATGAATATCCACCCTGCGCTTTTGCCATCATTTAAAGGGGTCAATGCTATAAAGGATGCTTTTGAAAGCGGCGCAAAAAAGACCGGCGTAACGGTTCATTTTATAGATGAACTTATGGACCACGGGCCTGTGATATTGCAGGAGACGGTAGATATAAACGAAAACGAAACACTCAAAAAGCTTGAAGAGAAGATCCATAAGGTGGAGCATAAATTATACCCTAAAGCGGTTAAACTTTTTGTTGAAGGACGTCTAAGAGTCGAAGGAGATAAGGTAAGCATCAAACAGGAATCATAGCTATCCAAATCAGTCTTTTTGTCATTCCCGCGTCCCGCCGTTACTATCGTATGGCGGGATCCCGCAATGCTTAAGCAACGGCGGGAAAAGCGGGAATCCATAGTGGGCTCGTCTGGATCCCCGCTTCCGCGGGGATGACATGTGGGAAAAAGCGGGCATGACAGGAATTCGAATGTCAAAATACTATTTCCATCGATATGATACTACTATTTTGAACACGAATGAACAGGAATAAAGGAGGATAAGAGCACAATGTCTACGAAGATCAAGAAGATACGCGCGCGCGAAATTTTAGATTCAAGAGGTAACCCTACAGTCGAGGCAGATGTTTTATTAGTTGACGGTTCGCTTGGAAGGGCAGCCGTTCCAAGCGGGGCATCAACCGGAGAGCATGAAGCGGTTGAATTAAGGGACGGTGATGAAACGCGCTATTTGGGAAAAGGTGTTACAAAAGCTGTAGACAATGTCAATAAAGAGATCGCTGCTAAATTAAAAGGAATGGATGCCGGAGACCAGGAGAAGATAGATAAGACCCTGATATCGCTGGACGGTACAGAGAATAAATCGCGTCTCGGAGCCAACGCTATTCTCGGAGTATCTTTAGCCGTATCAAAAGCAGTAGCCAACTCCAGGAAGATCTCTCTCTACAGGTACATAGGAGGAGAGAAGGCCAATATGCTGCCGGTTCCCATGATGAACATTCTAAACGGCGGTTCGCATGCTGACAACAACGTTGATCTGCAGGAATTCATGATAATGCCTTTTGGAGCCGAGAATATGAAAGAGGCCGTAAGGATGGGTAGCGAGGTATTCCACAACTTAAAGAGTATATTAAAAGCCAAAAAGCTTTCTACCGCGGTTGGAGATGAAGGCGGATTTGCGCCGGATCTAAGATCGAACGAAGAAGCAGTAGATGTGATTCTTGAGGCCATAGACAGGTCCGGATACAAGGCCGGAAAGGATATATCTATAGCGCTCGACCCTGCTTCAAGTTCATTTTATAAGGACGGTAAATATACACTGGAAGCCGAAGAGACCAGAGAGAATTCCGCTTCTGACATGATCGACTTCTACTCAAAATGGATCGATAGGTACCCGATAGTTTCCATAGAGGATGGTTTAGCGGAAGACGATTGGGACGGGTGGAAGGCATTGACCGATAAGGAAGGAAAGAGGGTGCAGATCGTAGGGGACGATCTTTTTGTCACCAACACCAGGCGCCTTAAGATGGGTATAGACAAAGGCGTGGCAAACTCCATACTCATAAAAGTAAACCAGATAGGCACCCTTACGGAGACAAAAGAGGCTATAGAGATGGCAAGAGGGGCCGGTTATACTGCGGTAGTCTCACATCGCTCGGGGGAGACAGAAGATACCACTATCGCTCATCTTGTGGTGGCCATGAATACAGGGCAGATCAAAACCGGATCCGTATGCAGAACCGATAGGACCTGTAAGTACAATGAACTTCTGAGAATAGAAGAAGAATTGGGTGCGAGAGCAGTTTACGGAAGCGCAATATGGCCAAAAAGAGGCTAATATATCTGACAATCTGCGTCATAATAGCGATCGTTATCTTTCTGCCGGGTTTCTCTAAACTACAAGAACTCAGGGAGAGGAATCGCGATCTGGAGAAGAGAATAGAGATCTTAAAGATATCTAACGAGGAGCTCGGGAAGGAGAAGGAGAGATTGGAGACCGATCCCTCCTATGTTGAGAAGATCGCGCGCGAAAAACTCGGCATGGCGCGCAAGGACGAGATTATTTTAAAGTAAATAACGATTAGCGTATAGCGCATAGCGTTTAGCGAATAGGTTTGAAGAATAAAGTATTTTAAATGAAGTTTTACTATTAATCTATACGCTAAATGATATACGCTATCCGCTAGTTTTATATTGACTTTACAGCCGGGCCTGTTATAATACGACCACGCAATTAATGCGGGGTGGAGCAGCCAGGTAGCTCGCAAGGCTCATAACCTTGAGGTCGCCCGTTCAAATCGGGCCCCCGCTACCATTAAAAAAGGAACCTTCAGTCTATGAAGGTTCCTTTTTTAATGCCATAGGGGGAACCTATGGTCCCCCCTCTTGGCGTTCGCTCGCTAGCGCATATATGACTCGCTCACTGTCACCCCCTCCTAATAGGAAAATTCCTGAATCATAAGGGAAGGAGAATGTTTCTCCTTCCCTTATGTGATCCTATCCTCTTTACATAGGTGTCGCTCCGCGACTCTGTTTGAATCACATTGTCTGGTGCTCTGGCGCACCTTCGTTATCCTTCGAACCTTGTGTCGCCTTCGGTGACTCTGTTTATAGCACACTATCCGGTGACGTTGCGTGTGCCCGTCTCCGCGCCTTTGCCTTGCCGGGACGTAGCTCTGAAGGATACGTTATCGGCGTTAGTTCTTCAGAGCGAAGTCTGGTTAGGAATAAAAAAGTTAGGCCAAATGTTACATTATTGTGACAACGGGAAAAGAAAATATGGTACAATGATCCCATATTAGAGAAAGGACAAGACCACATGAACAAAGTACAGAATCGCAAAATCAAAAGACTGAACAATAACAATCTCTTTTCGCTTTTCGAAGAACACGTTAAAAGATCGATAACAGAGGATCTTCGCGAAATTTATGATAAGGAGATCCGGCTGCTCGATTCCGATTCAGATGAACCTTGGGTATATTCCATACCTAAAAAATAGAACTGCCCTGGTTTTAACGCTGCCTGTCATTTCACAGCATACTTTTTCATTCCCGCTTTTCGTTGATCCCGTTAAAAACGTTATAATAGCCACTATATATCTAACGGTATTGACACATCCTATCATTGTATGGTATAAGTAAAAGTCCGGGTTAATATTACACTATTATAGACTTTCAATCGTGTTATAAAATAAAGGACATAATATGATAGAGCGATATACTCTTCCCGAAATGGCGGATATCTGGTCAGAACAGAATAAGTTCGAAAAGATGCTGAAGATAGAGATCCTGACCTGTGAGGCCCTGGCTAAGCTAAAGATAATTCCGGCACCGGACCTATTTCAGATCAAGAAGAAGGCCCGTTTCAACATAGAAAGAATCAAGAAGATAGAAGAGAAGACCAATCACGATGTCGTAAGTTTCGTCATCAATATCTCTGAAAACGTGGGGCAGGCAGCCAAATACATCCATTTCGGGCTCACCTCCAGCGATGTGCTCGATACTTCGCTATCGGTCATGATGTGCGAGGCCATGGATATCCTCATAAATAATACGGAGGCCCTTCTTAAAGCCTTTAAGATAAAGGCCAGGAGATATAAGCACACGATTATGATGGGCCGTTCTCACGGAGTTCATGCTGAACCTATCACTTTTGGGCTCAAGATGGCTCTATTTTACGATGAGGTTAGAAGAAGCTTGGATCGTCTTAAGAACGCCAGAAGAGTGATCGCTCATGGCAAGATATCGGGTTCTGTAGGCACCCATGCAAATATAGATCCATTTGTGGAAGAGTATGTTTGCAAGAAGCTGGGACTTAAACCGGCAAAGGCATCTTCCCAAATTTTACAACGCGATAGACACGCTGAATATTTAACCGCTATCGCGCTTGTAGGAACATCGCTTGAGAAGTTCTCTCAGGAATTTAGGGCTCTTCAAAAGACCGAAACCGGGGAAGTTGAAGAGTATTTCTCTCCTACACAGAAAGGCTCTTCGAGCATGCCCCACAAGAAGAACCCCATTATGTTTGAGCGGATATGCGGCCTGGCAAGGATATTAAGGGGCAATGCTCTTGCCAGCATGGAGAACGTTCCGCTCTGGCACGAAAGGGACATATCGCATTCTTCGGTGGAGAGAGTGATAATACCGGATTCAACGATACTCTTAAATTATATGCTGACAAAGATGACGGATCTGGTAAACAAGCTTGTAGTTAATGAAGCAAGAATGAAAGAGAACATGGCAAAGAGTAAAGGGACAACGTTCTCTCAAAGAGTGCTCCTTGAGCTTATCAAAAAAGGGCTGACAAGACTCGAGGCTTACGACATAGTGCAGAGCGCATCTTTGAATATGCAAGAGGATAATATAGACTTTGAAGAAGCGTTAAAGAACAATGAGAAGGTTCGAAGCATAATGGGCCCTAAGGCTATAGAAGAATGCTTTGACCTTGGTTATCACACAAAGCATATCGATAAGATATTTAAGAAGGTTGGTATTTAATGCGGCTAGCGGTGATCGGTCTGCCTCGTCTTTGCGAGGCACCGTAATATTCTGAGCGTGCCGAAGCCTGCCTGCCCGAAATATACTGGCAGGCCCGCCTGCCATTTAAAAGCTTTGGCGGGCAGGCAGGCAATCTCATCGAGCTAGTTTGAGATTGCTTCGGTGCATTCGGTGCATTGCGGCACCTCGCAAAGACGAGTCGAAAACCGCAAAGAGAAGAATAGGAGACACAATGGATAAGGGAAAACAGATCTACGAAGGAAAGGCAAAGAAAGTTTTTGAGACCAAAGACCCTGATATCTATATTCAGGAATTCAAGGATGACGCTACCGCTTTCGATGCCACCAAAAGAGGCACGATCGCTAACAAGGGTATCGTCAACAACAAAATATCAAAGATATTATTTGAACTGTTAGAATCCAAGGGCATCGAAACTCATTTCATAAGAGCGATAGATGACAGGCATATGCTTATAAAACGCGTAGAGATAATTCTCCTTGAAGTTACGATACGTAATATCGTAGCCGGGGGCATGGCGAAACTCCTGGGGCTCGAAGAGGGCATAGTCCTGGATGAGCCTGTACTCGAATATCATTTCAAGAACGATTCTCTGCACGACCCGCTAATAAACGAATATCACGCCAAATCGCTCAAAATAGCTACTGATGAGGAGCTAGATATCATAAGTAAGAGATCTTTCGAAATAAATAATATCCTTAAATCCTTCTTCGATCACAAGAACCTGGACCTGGTAGACTTCAAACTGGAGTTCGGAAGGCATAAGGGAAAGGTTCTGCTGGCCGATGAGATCTCTCCCGACACTTGCCGTTTCTGGGACAAAAGGACTAAAGAGAAGCTGGATAAGGACCGTTTTAGAAGAGACCTTGGCAATGTGGAAGAAGCATATCAGGAAGTGCTTAAGCGAATAACTAATTAAAAATGATTATAAGGTTTATGAAAGCAGCAAGTAGAAAATGGAAAGTAGAGAGACTCTCGCTACTGGCTACTCTCTACTTGTTACTTACTTCTCGTCTCTGTATATAAAAATATGAGCAGACTATCATATAAGAGCGCCGGCGTTGACGTAGACAAGGCAAACCTTTTTGTAAAGAGCATAAAGCCGCTTGTAAATTCAACTAAAAGGCCGGGATGGGCCGGTAATATAGGTGCCTTTGCCGGATTCTTCAAACCGCAATTCTCAAAATATAGAGACCCTCTCATCGTAGCATCTACTGACGGCGTTGGGACAAAGCTTATGATCGCCCAATGGACCGGCGATCATGGTACGATAGGCATTGATCTTGTCGCTATGTGCGTAAATGATATCATAACTTGCGGGGCCGAACCGCTGTTCTTTCTCGATTACTTTGCTACCGGAAGACTCTCCCAGGAAGTAGCGCATGAGGTGCTGAAAGGTATTGCCCAGGGATGTAAAACGGCAAACTGTTCTTTGATAGGAGGAGAGACCGCAGAAATGCCCGGTATGTATAAAAAAGGTGAATACGATCTGGCCGGCTTCTCTTGCGGTATTGTGGATAGAAAGAATATTATAAACGGTTCAAAGATAAAGAAGGGCGACCTTATTTTAGGTCTCGCTTCTTCGGGGTTCCATTCTAATGGCTATTCGCTCGTAAGAAAGGTATTCTCTAAAAGAGAGCTTACTTCGGGTCTCGCGAAGGAAGCGTTAAAACCGACGATAATATATGTGAGGCCGGTACTCGGCCTTGTAAAACGATTCGACATAAGAGGTATTGCCAATATTACGGGAGGCGGATTTTACGACAATATCATACGCGTATTACCGGATCGTTTGAGGGCAATAATATACAAAGGATCCTGGCCGGTCCTGCCGATATTTGATTTGGTCACCAAGAGAGCCAGGATCGATGAAGAAGATATGTTCAAGACATTCAACATGGGGATAGGAATGGTCTTAGTTGTTTCGCGTAAAGAGATCCTGAAAGCGAAAGCCTATCTCATTAAGAGATTCAAACTTGAAAGCTGGGTTATCGGGGAGATCATAAAGGGCGCAAAAAAAGTAGAAATTATATAGCGAATAGCGTAGAGTGAATAGATTTGAAAATTTAATTTTTATAAAGACTTTTAATACCAACCTAAACACTATCCGTTAGACGCTAGATAAAAAATGAATATATTAGTAGTAGGACAAGGCGGCAGGGAACATGCACTTGCGTGGAAACTTGCCCGGTCTAAGAGGGTAGATTCGCTATACTGCGCGCCGGGCAATGGCGGCACTTCTGGTTTAGCTAAAAATATACCGATAAAAGCGGACGATATCGATGGGCTTGCCGATTTTTGTAAGAAAGAACGTATAGATCTGACCGTTGTAGGCCCGGAAACGCCCCTGGCGCTTGGCATAGTGGACAGATTCAATACCGAAGGGCTAAGGATATTTGGCCCTTCAAAGGCGGCATCGCAACTCGAAGCCAGCAAGATATTTACTAAAAAGCTTTGCAAAAGGAAGAAGATACCTACGGCATGGTTTGAGACGTTTGAAGACGCCGGAAAGGCCCGGGATTTTATCAGATTGAAAGGCGCGCCGATAGTCATTAAAGCAGATGGACTAGCTCAAGGCAAAGGGGTTATCGTAGCTAAGACTGAAAAAGAGGCATGCGATGCGGTTGATGCAATACTTGTAGAGAAGAGATTCGGATCTTCCGGGGATAGACTGATCGTAGAAGAGTGCCTGGAAGGAGAAGAGGCATCTATTATAGTGATATCTGACGGAAAGAATATTGTGCCGCTTGCTTCAAGCCAGGACCATAAACGCGCATTGGACGGCGATAAAGGCCCGAATACGGGCGGCATGGGCGCATATTCACCTGCCCCGGTCGTAACGGAGGCGATCTTCGAAACCACTATCGAGAAGATCATAAAACCGGCGATAGAGGGCATGCAGGAAGCCGGGACGCCTCTTAAAGGCGTGCTCTATGCGGGGATAATGGTAACAGGCGGTGGACCGAAGCTTCTTGAATTCAATGTAAGATTCGGCGATCCCGAGACCGAGGCTATTATTCCGAGGCTCAAGTCCGATATAGTTGACTTAATTGAAGGGTCTATAGATGGTTCACTTGAGAATCATAAACTAAAATGGGATAAAAGATGCTGCGTCTCCGTTGTAATGGCATCCGGAGGATACCCCGGAAAGTACGAAAAAGGTAAAGAGATAAAGGGCCTGGACGAAGCACTTTCACTCGAAGAGACGACTATCTTTCATGCCGGGACAAAGAAGACAGGTGGTAAGGTAGTGACCGATGGCGGCCGGGTGCTGAATGTAGTATCCCTGGGTAGTGATAT
Organism: Candidatus Omnitrophota bacterium; assembly: GCA_043817155.1. Classification (GTDB taxonomy): domain Bacteria; phylum Omnitrophota; class Gorgyraeia; order JABMRN01; family RBG-13-46-9; genus JBDRHE01. The sequence goes on from JBDRHE010000022.1 coordinate 20,044, forward strand.
TAAGGAAGCCATAGAGAGAGCTTATAAGGCGTGCGGCCGGATAGATTTTACAAATGCCTATTACAGAAGAGATATAGGGCATAGAGCGCTTATGTGCGCAAAACCAAAGATTAAAAATTTAAAATAAATTACTATGTTTTTATGTTTCTTATATATGTTTTTAGTTTTTGATCTTTAATTTTCCACGAAAGGTGTTATTATGAAAAATAAACCACAAGTCGCAGTTATTATGGGTAGTGATTCAGATCTAAATGTGATGAGAGAGGCCTCTACGCTTCTTGAGGATTTCGGGATATCCTGTGAAGTGAAGATCCTGTCAGCGCACAGGTCCCCCGACATGACCGCTCTTTTCGCAAAGAATGCGGAGAAAAGTGGTATAAAGGTGATCATTGCAGGAGCGGGGGGCGCCGCACATTTAGCCGGCGTAGTAGCAAGCCATACGACGCTTCCTGTTATAGGCGTGCCGATGGATACAAAGGCGCTAAAAGGCATAGATTCGCTGCTTTCAACCGTACAGATGCCAAGCGGCATACCGGTAGCGACAGTTGCCATAGGCAAGGCCGGGGCGAAGAATGCGGCCATATTAGCTGTAGAGATCCTGGCTCTTAGCAGCGCAATATTAAAAAAGAAGTTAAAAGCCCATAAGAGGAGACTCGTAAGCACTGTAAAGGCCAAGAACAAGACCCTTGTGTCCGGGATGTAGCGGGGAGACAATGCCGGAAACTAAGATGCTCAAAATAGACCCGAATGCGCCGGACAGAGAAACAATCGAATTTGCGTCAGCCCTTTTAAAAAAAGGGGGCCTCGTTGCTTTCCCCACGGAGACCGTATACGGGATAGGCGCAAATTTCCATAATGCGAAAGCCATAGAGCGATTATACAAGATAAAGAACAGGCCTTTAAATAAGCCGTTTACCATACATATATCAAGTACGGATACGATATCCGAAATGGGTTGCCGGATAGGTCCCTTTGCCGAAAAGCTGATCGAGCATTTTTGGCCCGGTCCTCTTACCCTGATCCTGCGCTCAAGGGATGGAAGCTATGGATTCCGGATGCCGAAGAACGCCATAGCGAAGACGCTTATATCAGAAAGCAAAGTACCCGTAGTTGCTCCTAGCGCCAATTTTTCCGGGGATGAACCTCCGGTAAACGCGGATAAAGTGCAAAAGACAATAGGCAAAGATCTAGATCTCATCTTAGACGGCGGCTTTACGGAACTTGGAAAAGAGTCAACAATTGTTGACACTACGGATGTTCCGTACAAAATATTAAGAAGGGGAGCGATTGGAGAAGCAGAGATCGAAGATGTATATAGAGAGTTATGAAGGATATAAATAAGATTCTGGTTGTGTGTACGGGAAATAGCTGCCGCAGCGTAATGGCGGAGGGCTACCTTGTTAAGCGGCTTGAGGAAACCGGGATAAAAGCGAGCGTAATGTCTGCGGGCACAGGCACAATGCCCGGATTCAAGCCCACAGAGGAGACGATCATTGTTATGAAAGAACATGGCGTTGATGTCTCCGGGTACACCTCGTCCAGTTTGAACAAAGCCTACGTGGATAACGCCGATGTTATTCTTGTAATGAGCCGCGGACATAGAGAGCATGTTTTGAACCTCTCCCCTGACGAAGATAGCAAAATATATTATTTAAGGGACTTCTCTTCTGGCGCCGATCAAAAAGGTAACCAGATAGCCGACCCTATTGGCAGGCCCATAGAGTTCTACAGGGAAGTGTTCAAGATCATAGAAGAGTCTATAGAAGGATTTATAAAATGGATAAAAGAATAGCGATCGGATGTGATCACGGTGGATTTAAATTAAAGGAACTTCTAAAGGAGTATCTTTCCAAGAAAGGATTCTCTGTTAATGATTTTGGAACTCATTCAGAGAGAGCCTTCGACTATCCTCTTGTAGGGTACAAGGTGGCAAGAAGCGTTGCAAGCGGAAAAGATAAAAGAGGGATCCTCATATGCAAAAGCGGGATAGGCATGGCCATAATAGCCAATAAGGTGCGCGGCGTTAGATCGGGCGTCTGTAATACGATAAGGCAGGCCAGGTCGTCGAGAATGCATAACGATACAAATGTGTTAAGCCTTGCCGCGGAGTATGTAAATTTTGATAAAGCCAAAAGGATCGTAGGCGTGTGGCTGAATACAGCCTCCTTAGGGGACCGGCACAGACGAAGAGTAAACCAGATCAAAAGGTTGGAGAAGAGAAATAGATAATTTTTTATTGATTACACGGATTAAACAGATGGCGCGCAACGGTTTGTTAAAGCTGGAGAAGATAAAGTGAAGCATTTGAAGAAAATAGACCCGGAGGTCTTTAAAGCCATACTTAGCGAAACGAGGAGACAGAACGAGAAGCTGGAGCTCATAGCCAGCGAGAATTTTGTGAGCCGCGCTGTTATGGAAGCGGAAGCGAGTGTCATGACCAACAAATATGCCGAAGGCTATCCCGGCCGGAGGTGGTATAGGGGATGTGAAAATGTCGACACCGTGGAGAGACTTGCTATAGAGAGGGCGAAGAAGCTTTTCGGCGCTGAGCATGTCAATGTACAACCGCATTCAGGTTCCCAGGCCAATATGGCCGTCTATTTTTCTATGCTGAATGCGGGCGATACGGTCTTGGCCATGGACCTAAGATGCGGGGGACACCTCACCCATGGGCACGCGCTTAATTTTTCCGGCAAGTTCTTTAATATGGTCTCTTACGGCGTAAATAGAAAGAGTGAAGAGCTCGATTACGATGAGATACTTCGTATTGCGAAGAATTGCAGGCCAAAGATGATACTGGCCGGGGCAAGTGCTTATCCCAGGATAATAGATTTTAAGAAATTCAGAGGGATCTCAGATGAAGTCGGCGCCTTGCTCCTTGTGGACATGGCTCATATAGCGGGTCTCGTTGCCGCAGGACTCCATCCGGATCCCGTTAAGCACGCGCAGTTTGTTACAACCACTACGCATAAGACATTACGCGGCCCGCGGTCAGGAATGATCTTGTGCAAAAGAAAATTTGCCAAGAAAATAGACCGTGAAGTCTTCCCGGGCATCCAGGGCGGCCCATTTATGCATATCATAGCTGCAAAGGCAACCTGCTTTAAAGAAGCCCTGAGACCCGCATTTAAGAAGTACCAGGGCCAGATCGTTAAGAATGCCAAAGCCCTTTCAAACGCACTTGCTGAAAAGGGGTATAGAATAGTTTCAGGCGGAACGGATAATCACCTTCTTCTGGTAGATCTATCTACTAAAGGAATTACAGGAAGGGATGCAAGCCATGTTCTGGATGATGCAGGCATAACGGTCAACAAGAACCTCATTCCTTACGATAGGCGCAGCGCAGCTGTCACAAGCGGCATACGTCTTGGAACCCCGGCTGTTACAGCGCGCGGTATGGGCGAAGCTGAGATGGCCGAGATAGCAGATCTTATAGACGCTGCGCTTAAAAGCAATAAAGACACAAAGAGCCTCTCGGCGATCAAGAATAAGGTTAAAAGGCTCACTCAAGGATTCCCTCTCTACAAAGAGCTGATAGAAGAATTGGAAGGCGCATGAAGAGAATTTCGAGACCCAGCTGGGATGAATATTTCTTGTCGATAGCAAGTTTGGTATCGCAGCGGTCTACCTGCTTAAGGCGAAAAGTCGGATCGGTCCTTGTAAAGGATAAGAGGATACTTGCCACAGGGTACAATGGCGCTCCATCGAATATCGAGCACTGTGATAAGAGGGGCTGCGTAAGGGATAAGCTGAAGATCCCTTCCGGGCAGCGGCACGAACTCTGCAGGGGTCTTCACGCGGAGCAGAACGCTCTTTTGCAAGCGGCGCTCTATGGCGTAAGCCTGGAAGGAGCAAAGATATATGCGACAACCCAGCCATGCATTATCTGCGCCAAGATGCTCATAAACGCCGGGATAAAAGAGATCATCATATCCGGCCACTATCCGGATAAGATGGCAAGGGAGTTTCTTAAGGAAGCGGGCGTTAAGGTTCGGATATTTGAGAAAACCAAAAACCAAAAACCAAAAACCAAAAACAAATATTAAATATTCAAAAACTTTTTGCATTTTAATTTGTATTTTTGGTATTTAATCTTTAATTTTTAATATTTCGATATAAACGGAGTAAATATGAGGTGTCCATACTGCAGAAGTAAGAGAGATAAGGTTGTAGATTCCCGCTCGATTCGTGGCAACCAGGCTGTCCGAAGGCGCAGAGAATGCCTGAGGTGCCATAAGAGATATACGACGTATGAGTATGTAGAGGAGATCTCGCTTCTTGTATCCAAATCCGACAACAGGCGGGAACCGTTCGACAGGCAGAAGATCTTAAACGGTCTTATAAAAGCGTGTGAGAAGAGACCTATCGGGCTTGAAAAACTGGAAAATATCGTTACAAAGATAGAAGCCCAGCTTCAAAATAAATTCGTAAAGGAAGTAAAATCCAAGGTAATAGGCGAGATGGTCATGAAGCAACTGCACAGCTTAGATGAGATCGCTTATGTCAGATTCGCCTCAGTTTATCGTCAATTCCGCGACGTGTCACAGTTCATGAAAGAACTCAAAACATTCCTAAAATAACCGCCCCCACACCCTTTTATATGCTGCCCAGATCCACATTGAGCGTTGAGTTTTCGCGCATCTTCTTTAGCCACTCCTCAAGAGCCCGCATCTTCTTTATGGAAAGAAGCTTATTTCTGTATTCTTCTTTCTCTTCTTCGAATTTCTTTTCATCTATGAGCTGTATTTCCAGGAGCTCAATAAGGGCGTAACCCTTTCTTACCTCAATGGGATTTGAGATCTCGTTTATCTTAAGTTTTACGGCGCTATCTATAACCCCGTAGGCTTCGCCTATCCCCTCGATGTAGTCAAATCTTGTTATAAGCTCCGTCTCTTGAAGCTTTGCGCCGTATTTTTTTGATATCTCTTTAAGAGGCAGATCGTTCTCTTCAAGATCTTTGTGTATGTCGGCTGTTTTTTCTCTCGCGACAGCGAGGGCCTTGCCATCCTTCAGCGCTTCAACAATAAAAGGTTTCACTTCCTCGAGAGTTTTAACACGCGATGGGATACTCTCTTTTACCCTTATGATATGAGAGATACCAAGCTCTTCCTGCTCAACCATAGGTATCATGTCAACGAGAGGGGTTAAGCGAAATGCGATCGGCGCTATATTTCTATTACTACCCATTTCCGGGATAGCCTCGTCTCGAGAAAATGGAGATGTCGTTTTTACCTCGAGGCCAAACTCCTGCGCCACTTTCTCGAAGTTCTCCGGATCTTTTTTCAGCCCTTCATACACCGTCTTTAAAGTGTCGATGGCCTTATCCCTCTGGCCCGCTTCATTGTGAGGGAAAGATACATATTCTATAACGGACTTTTCCGGGTCTTTAAAGCGTACCTTATTTTGCTGGTAGTATAGGTCCGTTTCAATGTCAGAAACCTCCGCGCTCTCTTTATAAACGCTCTTATCGATTACAAAATACTGTATCCTGGCTTTTTCGAACTCATTCTTATAATTCTGAAGCAGCTCCTCTTCGGCAACGTCCACATTCTTTACCAGATCTTCCTTATACTTCGTACTTATAAGAAAGTTTCTGACATTCTCTTCAAAGGTTCTGGGCACTACGCCAAGGCTATTTCTCAGGATATAGTCATAAAGTTTTTTATCGAATACATTATCTCTTGAAAAGAGGGGGTGTCTCGTTACAAACCCTACAACCTCCTCATCGGATACGGCAACTCTCTCCTTCCGGGCCCTTCCCTTTATCATCAGGTTCTCCCACGCTAGCCGGTTTAATAGTCCCCTGTCGGTCTGCAGTCTCTTTATGATCTCCGGCTGATTGAAATAGTTTAAGAAAAATCCTATCCGCACATCTTCAACACTCTTAATAAATTCTTCAACGGATATCTTCTTGCCTCCAATAGTGCCGATATGGCCATAAGGTGTATCCTTCTCCGACAGGCTGCCCGCGCCCCAGAGCACAAAAGCCGGTATAATGAACAAAGCCAGCCCCCAGAGAATCCATTTTTTTATATTCTTTTTTCGAAATAGACTAAGCATAATCTCTTCCTCCTAGAGCCCCCTATTATAAAGATTTCCAAGTACATTATCAAGCAGAAACCAACATTAACCCAACACTAACCTTTTCCAGGCCCGGGGCCTGGAAGCCCCGGGCCTGGAAAAGGTTAATCTAAGGTTAAATTTTTTATCATAGCAAGTTCCCTCTGGTAGGAAATGCGATCGTTGACAAATTTGCTATACTCCAGGATGTCCATATTCAGGTATTCAGCAAAAGAACATACTTTGGTGCTACCCTTAGCTAAACCAACGTATTCTCTGTATGAAGAGTATGCCCAATCTTCAGGCTTGTCCACGATACAGGCTGTTACGGGATTTAAATGTATATATCTTGTAAGATGCTCAAAATAGTTATCAGTATCAACGAGGACATTTTTAAATCTTCCTTCCCATAAAGGACCCTTTCTTTTATATTTCTTATTGAAATATTGCGCATATCCCTGAGAGATCCTGTTCATGAATGTAGAAATACCATCTTTAGTTAGCTGTTTCAGGACAAAGTGAATGTGGGTAGGCATAATGCAATAAGCAATTATGATAACCGCTCTATATGTATAGTCGAGCTGAACAGGAGCGGGTAGTGATGAACTTTTTTTGAGCTTTTTAAATACAGAAAAAGCACAAGGAGTGTCTTCTAATAGATAGAAAATTGCCAAATCCAAAAGTCGCTGGTACTCCTTAGCGCAATTGAATATTTTGAACCCGGCTATACTGCTGTTATAGACATGATAAAGCTCATTTTTTACCAAAGGTACTTTTCTGTATGACATAACCCTCCTTTTTATAAGTGCATCTTTACCTAAATTCCAGGCCCGGGGCCTGGAAGCCCCGGGCCTGGAAAAGGTCTTTCGGGGTTTTTGGGGTCTCATATATATAGACGCGGGAAATGGGGGTTTTGCTGCAATATTTTTTAAAAAAGTTGAAGATATCAAGTACGTTCGATGCGGAATAAAAAAGTCTGGATATGGCAACTCGATCGTGATGTTAAATGTGTTGAATATGTAATTATATTTGTTAAAATGTAGGTACTGTATCGTCCCATCAAGACCAGGAAATGTCCTGAGGAGATGCAAAATTCAAACAAAATAGGAAGAGACGCCTATTTTCGTACGGTTAATGATGTTGAATAAAAAAGCATTTGTAATAGGACTAGACTGCTTAACGCCACAACTTGTATTCGGAAAATATCTGGATTGCATGCCTACGGTAAAGAGACTTCTCAATCAGTCCCTATGGGGAAAGATGAGAAGTACACTTCCTCCGATTACATGTCCTGCCTGGGCGTCAATGGTAACAAGTAAAGACCCCGGGCAACTTGGGATATATGGATTCAGAAATCGGGCTAATCACTCTTATGATAAACTCACAATTTCAACCTCCGATTTTATAAAAGAAAAGACACTTTGGGATATTTTGAAAGCACAAGGAAAAAAGAGCATAGTAGTCGGCGTGCCGCCAAGTTACCCTCCAAAAAGGATAAATGGAATTATGACCGGATGTTTTCTTACTCCCGGGGAAGATGCCGAATATACGTCTCCGGGTTCCATAAGAGAGGAGATCAGAAAGAGCGTTGGAGACTATAAGATAGATGTAAAGGAGTTTAGAACGAGCAATAAAGATAAACTCCTCAAAGAGATATACGAACTTAGCGATAACAGATTCAGCGTTGCGAAGTATCTTATGAAGAATAAGGAGTGGGACTTCTTCATGTTTGTCGACATGGGGCCGGACAGGATCCATCACGGATTCTGGAAATACTGCGATCCGACACATAAGAAATTTAAAAAGGGTAATAAATACATAAACGCGTTGAAAGATTATTACATCGTTCTTGATAAAAAAATCGGAGATATTATAAAAAATGCAGGTAACGACGCAACGATATATATAGTCTCTGATCACGGCGCAAAGAGAATAGACGGATGTTTTTGCATCAATGAATGGCTTATAAAAAAAGGGTATCTTGCCCTCAAATATTACCCAAAAAAGATAACGCGTTTCTCACCTGATCTGGTAAATTGGGAGAAAACATTTGCCTGGGGTGAGGGTGGGTATTATGGCAGGATATTTTTAAACGTGAAAGGAAGAGAGCCACGTGGTATCGTGGAAAAAAAAGATTATGACAAACTTAGACAGAAACTTATAAGGGAATTAAAGAAGATCAAATATAAAAAATCGAAAGCAAAGAAGACAGTTGTCTATACTCCGGAGGAGCTGTATTCTGAAATAAAAGGGATCCCTCCCGATATTCTAGTATTTTTTGGAGATCTTTATTGGCGATCGGCCGGTAAAGTCGGTTTTAAGGATATTTATACCTTCGAAAACGATACCGGGCCGGATGACGCAAATCATGATTATGACGGCATTTTCATAATGCATGATAAGAAGATAAAGCGGCCCAGGCAACTTAAGGGAATAAGCATTTACGATTTCGCCCCGACCGTGCTTCACAATATGGGCATGGAGGTGCCGGGCGATATGGAGGGGAAGATATTGCAATGAGGCTCGCCTGGACGCGGTTCAACAAATACATATATAAATACTGGAAATTACAGACACTGATCATACTGCTGGGGTTTCTGGTTGTGCCGCTCGGGCTTCTTAACCCATACCTGACCAAGTTCGTTATAGATAAGGCCTATGGAAACAGGGACTTAAAGCTCTTCTTTATACTGGCGGCTATAGGTGGAATGGTATTTATCGTAAAAGGCATTTTGGAGTTTTTTACCGCCTATCTTTCAAAACGCGTAAACCGGTGCGTTCACTTTGATATGACAAGAGATTTCTTCAAGCATTTACAAAAGCTCCCGCTAAGCTTTTTTAATAGCCGCTCTACAGGAGAACATATTTACAGGATAAACTCTGACGTAAGGTCTGTCAGTGATTTCGTGTGCAATACTATCCCGCAGATGGTAACACTCTTCCCGCGGCTTTTATTTATTATTGCTATTGTCTTTTCTCTCAACCGGCGCCTCGCCATACTTACCGCTTTGCTTGTTCCGATAAGTTATGTTCATCCGTATCTTTTCGGACGCTGGTTAAGAGAGATAACACGTAAGACAATAATGAAAACGCAGGGCATCTTTAAAGAATTGCAGGAGGTGCTGAGCCATATACATCTTATAAAAGCGCTAGGCAAAGAAAAACACGAAATAGTTAAGTTTGAGAAAAATCTTACGAAGCAAATCGAGCTCGAACTTAAAAATGCTAAAGTATTGAGCATAGGTAGCTTTTCGAGTTCCATTTTAAACAAGGCTTTATCCGGCGTTATCGCGCTATACGGGGGTTATCAGGTTATAAAGGGCACTATGACGCTCGGGAGCCTTACGGCTATTATGATTTATTTAACCCAGCTGATGGGTGTCTTAAGCTCAATCGGCAAGTTTTACCAGACCATAACCGTAAATTCCGTAACCCGCCAGAGGCTCAGCGAGATACTCGACATAAAACCCTCTATTTACGATAGCAGAGATGCCTTACCGCTCACCATCAAGAAAGGAAGTATAGCATTTAAAGACGTATATTTCGGATACAATAAGAACATACCTGTTCTAAAGGAAATAAATTTTTTAATTAAATCGGCCGGGAAGGTGGCGTTTGTGGGAATCTCGGGATGCGGAAAGACCACGATACTTTCCTTGATCCTCAGGCTCTACGAACAGTCGAACGGCACGATCCTTATTGACGGAGTTGATACGAGAAAAATAAAACTTGATTCCTTGAAATCACAAATCGGCGTGGCGCTCCAGGAACCGTTTTTGTGGAATGACACAATCGCAAACAACATTCTATACGGCGCGGAAAACGCGACAAGCGAAGACTTGATCAAAGCGTCGAGACTTTCCGAGGCGCACGATTTTATAACGGGCTTTCCTAACGGATACGATTCTATAATAGGCGAGATGGCTTGCAAGATTTCCGAAGGCCAGAAACAGCGTATCGCCCTGGCGCGAGCCGTCATTAAGAGGCCGAAGATACTCTTGCTCGATGAGGCGCTCTCTTCGCTCGATTCGGAGACTGAGGACAGGGCCATGGCGAATATCAGAGAAGCGTTCGAGGATTCGACGATTCTCGTGGTTTCGCACCGATTATCTACGATCAGGAAGATGGACGTTATTTACCTTTTTTCAGGCGGTACCGTGATGGCAAGCGGTTCGCATGAAGAACTTTTCTCCGGTGAGCCTGCTTACCGGGAACTTTTCGCCGGCCAACTGGATGGTATAAAGTATGATGGAATCAGTCGATGACTCGTCTGGTAGAAAGAGCTTAGGAAAAAAAGCGAAGACAATCCACCTCCAGCTACTTCACGAAGGCAGAGAGGTCTATATAAATACATCAGGCTACAGCATGTACCCTTTTATTAAGGACGGGGATATCATTAAAGTGGCACCGGTAAGAGAAGAAGACCTACGGATAGGCGATATGCTGTCTATTGACAACGAGGGAAGATGCGAGGCGTGGTTCTGCGTCCACAGGCTTGTCAAGATAACGAAGAAGGATGAAAAGGTTTTGTACACAACCAAGGGCGACGCTAACACGAAAGTGCCGGATAGGCCAGTAGAGTTTTCTCGTATTGCAGGGAAGGTTATTGAAATCCAGCGAAACGATCTCAGGATTGATGTGGGACGTGGTATCGTGGCGTGGCTGAATCCGCGCACAGCGCTGCTCTCCTTAAGGCATCCGGCGGCTTTAACGCACCTCGCGCCATACATAAGCCTTTTGGTCGAATGGAGATGGTTTTTTAAAAAACTAATGCGCAGGTTTCGCGGACAATGTCAAATGTAAAGGCCCCGCGCCTATCAACAACGATTTTTATACCGTTCCCTACAGTTTTTCAGGAGATCAGTTTCATCCACGGCGGATTGATCGATGAGCTGACCCGAAGAGGGCACAATATCGTTATTCTGGTCAATAACGAACAGACCTGCGAAAAATTTAGACACTATCTTTTAAACAAGAGTAATATAAAAATAGAGATAGCTAAGCCGGGAATGCCCAGCTGGAGACGCCGGCTTTTCGGAATTATACCGGAAGCTTTATCGTTCAAGAATATAAATAACCTGGCGCCCATAACAAAAAAGAGGATAGAAAAAAATACGCGGGTTATCATAAAACTGTTTTCACTGATGATACCGGCACCTATCCTTGTGCGGCTACAGAACAGGTTTTTGACTTTCAAAAACTATGACATGCTCTTTTTGCGCCATAAACCCGACCTTGTCCTTCTGTCGGACTGCGGCAATATAACACTTAACCGGTATCTGGCCAGGTCGGCGCGCAAATTCGGCGTGCCCGTCATGGCGGTCGAGCAGTCCGTTGACGATGCGGAGATATGCAGCTGGCTGCCGGTCCTCGATAAGGCCTGTGTCTGGGGAGAGGACATGAAGGATGAGCTTATCCGATATCACGGCTATCCTGCAGGGAACATATCGGTTGTAGGGCTTTTAAGGGGGGACATCTATAAAGATGAGTCTCTCCTGGAGAAGAGATACGATTTTTTTCAAAAGTATGGACTCGATCCCGGCAAGAAACTGATCACGATAGCTACGACACCGTCCAATCCGGCGATCTTCTGCGATATAGCGAAATCGATACTGCGATACAGTAAAAATGGGCAAATTCCTTATCCGATCCAGATATATATCAGGCCCACGCCTTATCAGTACGAAAAGAAAGACAAATATCTGGGGGAGTTTTTGAATAATTCCCTGGTGCACATAGGGGAACCGTTTCCAATGCGGGGAAGAGACGTTATTTCCGAAGAGGCGGCGAGCCTGCTTGCCAACCTTCTTCGGTATTCCAACGTGTTAATAAACATACTAAGCACATTGACGCTGGAGGCCTGCCTGGTAGACGTGCCGGTCATTAACGTGGCCTTTAAGGAAGTCGGCAGTGTATTTAATTATGAATACGCCAAGCGCGTAATTGCGGTCGGCGGCACATCCCTGGCGAGGGACATGCCGGAGTTGATCGAGGCGCTTAATCTGTATCTCGAAAATCCTGGATATAAAAGAGAACTCCGAAAAGAGATCGTGTCCCGATTCTGCCACAGCGCTGACGGCAACGCGACACTCCGGGCAGTGGAGATAGCGGAGAGTATAGGAAAATAGGTGTCTGTCCCTATTTTCCCCCGATTTAAATTTCAGACATCTCTTTACGCCCGAGGAGATCTCTTCCGAATTAAGCGAAGGCGGATTTAAATTAGTGGATTTCAATCGAGTCGGCTACCCGCACGCCGCGGGAATAGCCGGCCCTGTTTGAAAAAGGGATAATGAGTAACCGGTGAGTCTTTATGGGTATGTTCCCTCTTGTCATCCCCGGACCGCAAGAGCGGTGTGGGGATCCTACAGAAATCTGCATTTAATTTTTATCCGGCAGATTTCTATAGGACTAATCCCATACAATTTTTTGAATTATTCGGTTCAGAAAAAAATTGTGTGGGGCCAGAGTAAAGTAGCCGAGAGCACGTCTATGGATTCCCGCTTACGCGGGAATGACAGTGAGACTCATCTATTACGGTAATTAATAATGAAACTCGCCACAAAAAAAGAACGAAAAGACTTATTCAGGGGAATGCGCAGGAAAAGACGAGAGAAACGTATGCCTTTTTCGATAATGTATGAGCTTACCTACCGCTGTAACTTCACGTGTCCGCACTGTTATCTGGGTCCGCAAAGCGAAAAGAAGAAAAAGGAACTTGGCACAGAAGGCGTTAAAAGAGTATTAGACCAGCTGAAATGTCTGGGGGTCTACCGCATAGGGTTCACCGGCGGTGAGCCGCTCATGCGCAAAGATATATTCGAGATCCTGGATTACGCCAACAGATGCGGGTTTCGTTTCGGCCTGCTCACCAACGGGTATCTGATAGACGCGAAAACAGCCGATAAGCTGAAAAAAATCAACGTCGATAAGGTGGATATAACATTTAATTCCATGTGTCCGGAGACATTCGCGGCGCTTAGCGGCGCCGGCGACGGCTATGAGAAGGTATTAGGCGCTATCACCCTTTTATTAAAAAGAGATGCAGGTTGCCATAAAGTCAACGATGACCGCTCTTAATAAAAACGAGCTTGAGAAGATAAGTGCTTTCGCCCGCAAACATGACATACCTTATAGAGTGGACGGAGAGGTTCTACCCTGCAGGGGCGGCTGCAACGAGTGGGTGGATAAATTTTCCCTTGACGCGGCGGAGGTTATGGATATAAGAAAGAGAGTTCATCCGGAGATGTTCGCGAATTCTGAAGGCAGAAGACGAAGGAGGACCAGGCGTAGAAGAGACCGCGTCCTTAACTGCGGCGTGGGAAGAACCTCCTTTTCCCTGAATCCTTATGGAGAGATGAACTTCTGTCTAGAGATAGACCACCCTAATTGCGATGTATTAAAAACCGGCGCGGAAAGATGCTGGGAAAGAGTAAAAAAAGAGGTGGATAGTATAAACGAAAAAGCCCGAAAAGGGAATTTCGTTTGCAGAGACTGCGATCTTTTGCGTTACTGCGGATGGTGTGCCGGACGAAGCTATATTGAAACGGGCGATTTTAACACGTGCAGCGAGTACTTTAAGCAAAGGGCGATCGCCAGAAAAAAGCTACGCGAAGGAAAAGAGAAAATACGGTGAGGACAGTATAGTGGCTATCAAGAATAAGAGTTCCGATGAGTTTTATGCAGGGCTTTACCGGCTGGCGGGTGAGAAGAAGTTTCCCTTGAAGGTGCTCTTTGAACTTACCTATAGGTGCAATTTTCGCTGTGTTCACTGCTATAATGTAAAAGAGAAGAAAAAAGAACTTACCACGGCGCAGGTTAAGAAGATCCTTACCGGGTTAAGCAAGGCCGGATGTTTCCACGTGGGGTTCACCGGCGGCGAACCGCTTATGCGCAAGGATATATTCAAGATCCTGGATCATGCCAAACGACTGGGACTCAGGATCACCATCCTTACTAACGGTTATTTAGTTAACCCCGGGGTTGCGGATAAAATAGCCGCTTTAGGCACGAGTCTTAATAAGGTGGATATATCATTCTTAGGAGCTGACAGAAGCACCTTTGAAGCGATTACCCGGAAAAAGGGAAGCCATAATAAAGTGATGAACGCCGTAAGGCTTCTCAGGCGAAGGGACGCTCCGGTAATGATAAAACCTACGCTGATGCGGCAGAATAAGGATGAGTTCTTCAAGATAAAAGGAATAGCGGATTCGTTTGGTTGCATGTTCAAATATTCGCCGACATTAAACGCCAAAACCGACGGGTCAAAAGCGCCTTTGCAATATCGGCTTTCGCCCCGGGAGGTAAGCGAAGCACTTAAGTCATTTTCAAAAGGAAAAACAGAGCCGCGTCTCCCGCGCTCGATAAAGATATTGCCCGGCAAGAACAAATTTTTCCGCTGCGGGTCGGGAAAGGCAGAGGCGAGCATAAATCCTTACGGTGAGCTCAAGCTCTGCCCGGAGATCAACCGTCCGGTTTACAACATCTTGAAAAGGTCCCTGCCTCAGGCGTGGAAAGATCTTACGCGGTTTGTTGAAAAACTGGAGAGCGCGCGGTACGTCTGCAAGAGCTGTTATCTGGCGAGCTTCTGCAACAGTTGTCCTGCCAGGATGCTGGTTGAGGAAGGAAGCCTCGATAAATGCAACCGGTATGATAAGGAATTCGCGGTTTTACGCGCGAAGGAGAGTGGAAATTGGGAGGCGATCGCGAATAAGGGTACCAGCGTCAATTAAATTTTTTGCAAAATCCTATTTAACAATACCATTCTAGCCCGGTTAGAGTTGCCGGTTTAGAATTACCATGAAAACAAGCTTTAACAATATGATGTATGTTTACATTGAAATTTCAAAGGTGTAGCTTGATTTTTCAAGGCAAAGCACCGATTCTGAACTTAGACCCTTCCCTCATCAAGAATGAATCCTTTTGGGAGCAGACATAGTCCTCTTTTTCTTGATTATCTACTAAAGTTGGTGTATACTATGTTCTGTAAAGCGAACATATGTTCTGTAAGGCGAATATTGCAGAAGGCAGAATGAAAATACATAATAAGCTAGACGAAATATTAAAGCATGGCTCAAAGATAAAGATCTTGAGGTTCCTTTTTGCCGAAAAAGACGAACATACCGGCAGAAGCATCGCCAAAGGCATAGGTATGAGCCCCTCTTCTACGTATAATACCCTTCAGGAGATGAAAAAAGAAGACTTGATAAGCGCGCGAAGGAAAGGCAATGCCATTCTCTATAAACTCCGGCAGGATAACTATGTCGTCAAAAAGCTATTGGCCCCACTTTTTGAGAAGGAGAAGTTCATCTATAATGACATTATCTCGTTTATTAAAAAACGCTTATTACAGGCAAAGACAGAGATTATTTCAATTGCTCTGTTCGGTAGCGTCATCCGCAAGGAAGAGACTTCACGAAGCGATATAGATCTATTGGTCTTACTAAAAAATAGTGCCGGTAAGTTAAAGATCGATACGTTAATGGATAAATTGCATATTGATATGGCTAAAAGGTTCGGCGCTTCGATATCCCCCTATATTCTGACAGTATCAGAAATCAGGCAAAGATATAGCCAGAAAAAGCGCATAATCAAATCTATCCTGGATAATAACGAGCTTATCTATGGAGAGCCCGTAGAAAGAATTTTGGCATGACCCCTCCGAAACAGTATAAAACCAAAACTATAAGCGATTCCGATTACACTGTCTATCTAAAGAAAGCAAAAGAGTTTTACCAGACTATGTATTAAGCTGAAAAGGCTGAAAATTGGAATGCAGTTGGATTAAACGGAGTACATTGTGTAATTTCTTTAATAGATGCTATTCTGGCCAAGCATGCAGGCATACGCTCAACATCCGATGATCATATGGTAGTAGTCGATATATTAACTTCCACAGTCGCAAGTAAAATAAAGGATATAACCCAAAAGAGCCAGACTGCCAGACGTGTGATAGCAAAAAAGAACCTTATTGAATACGAGAACAGGGATTTTACTAAGAGCGAAGCCCTGGACATGATAAAGCAAGTACAGCGATTTCATGATTGGGCGATCAAACAGGTTTAGTAAAAGGGACAGGTGAGGAGTTCTATTTTTCCTTATATCGTTTCTTTTAGCTTAGGTCAATAAAAATAGAACTGTCATGGCTAAAGAGACGGGAATGCAGGGCGGGGTGGGCGGCAGCACAGAAAATATCCAATGCCAACCGCAAATAGCAGATTCATGGGAAAGGCTTCCGTTAAGGAAATTGTAAAAGAGAATAAAGTATAGACTATAGTAAAAATAACCCCGTCCAAGCGGCCCAGACGCAAGATATAAACCACCCATAATATATACCCCGCGAGAAAAACAAAAGAACCGATCATACCGGTGTTTACGAGTAATGCGGAGAGGGTTGAATCCATACTCTCAAAAGCGCGGTCTTCTTTCATATGCTTTGCAATCTGAATCATAGTGTTTGTTCCGGCCCCAAAACGTGTGGAAATAATTTCTGAATCGGTTAGTAGACTGTGAAAGATCCGCATCCTATTCGTAACCGAATGATAAATTTTCTCACGACCCGTAACAGAAGGTAGAAAAATAAGGATAACCAGTATTATAAGAGGAAGTATATAAGATAAAAATTTTGTTGAAAACTTCCTTTTAAGAATTATATATCCCGCTATTATGTAAACCAGCAGTGCCGTCGCGGAGCCGCATAATAGAATGCTGATAGGCGCGAAAAGCAGCGTTAAACCGCGAAGCGCCGATTTTTTTACATAAAAATAAGCGAAGAACATAGCCAAAAGTGAAAAAAATCCGCACGTAGTGGGCATTGAAAACATTCCCCACAGCCGGGGAAGCCCCAGTACGTTACAGCCGGCCATTCTATCAAAACCCAAGCTCCACAAGGGCTTTGTTACCGCAAGTTCGAGAATCTGAAGTACAACCGAGAGCAAAAATATGAACGATACGACCCCGGCAATTTGGGTCATAAATTTGTCATCGATCTTACATATAAGAAATAAAGCTATAAAGAGAGGCATTATCCATCTTAATCCTGACAGAGCCTGCAGAGGATTCCTTGTGTAGGAGAGAAAAAATAAAACAAGGGTCAATACAAATAACGGCGTAAAGAACGCCGCAAACATCTTGATCTTGTCCTTTTCCATATACCTTAAGCCAAGAATCGCAAAGATGCTAATAAGGATAAAACCCACGTCCTTTACCATTTTTATATAGAAAGGCGTGACATAATAGCCATAACGGCGGCTCCAAGATATAAATTTCAAGACTTCAAAAATGGTAAATAAAGGGGTAAGAATAAGTAAAATTAATATTATCTTCCGGATAGCTTTCATAGGCATGTCACAAAAAGAGAGAAAGGCAGCGAGAAAAACCGGTCGCTAAAATTTCGACTCTATAAAACATGGATGCATGTTAGCATAACGGTAGATCTATTGCAAGAATAAAGGAATAACCCTAATGGAAGATAAGTGGAAACAAATCATAGTGATATACGTTGGGGTAGTTTATATGTAAAATGAAAAAAATTATTTGATTTTACATAAACAATAGTATATACTTCTGGTATGCAAAAGAAGAGATATATCCCCAGACTTATCGAACAGAGTCTCCTGGCCAGGGCAAGGGAATTCCCGGTTGTTGTGTTGACGGGTCCCCGGCAAAGCGGCAAATCAACTACCCTGCAGCATATTTTTCCTCATTATAATTATGTTTCCATGGATGACCCCCTTACGCAAAGCCTGGCGTTAAACGACCCAAAATTGTTTCTAGAAAATAATAAGCCTCCCTTGATCATTGATGAGATCCAATACGCAACGGAATTACTGCCTTATTTAAAAATTCATGTAGATAAAAATAGAGGAAAAAACGGAGCCTTCATATTAACAGGATCACAGATTTTTAATCTCATGGAAGGAATTTCAGAGACGTTAGCAGGACGGGCAGTTTTGTTTGAATTGCTGGGGTTTAGCTTTGAGGAGCTACTTAAAGCTAAACTAGTAAAGAAGACCGCTGAAGGATGCTTCCGCTTTATCTATAAAGGTTTTTTCCCAGATCCTTGCGTGCATAGCGTGGAGCTGAATGCGTTTTATGGATCCTATATTCAGACATATCTGGAACGGGATATACGTCAGATAAAATCAGTGCATGATTTGAGATTATTTCAGCAGTTTCTAGAATTATTGGCTGCGCGTGTCGGCTCATTATTAAATTTAAATGAAATCGCAAAAGAATGCGCTATTAGCCATACCACAGCGAAAAACTGGCTCTCGCTTTTGGAAAGCACACGCATCATATATTTATTGCGCCCTTATTTCAAGAATATCACCAAACGAGTTATCAAAAGCCCCAAAATATATTTTACAGATACAGGACTCCTGGCGTATATATTAAAGTACCCCGATGATAAAACACTGCGATCAGGCCCTATCGGGGGAGCGATTTTTGAAAACATGCTGATTATGGAAGTCCTTAAAAATAAATTTAATAGATCGAAACGATTTGAGCTTTATTTCTTTCGGGATTCAAATCACAATGAGGTGGATCTGTTATTAGATTTCGGGTTCAAAATCGTCTTAATTGAAGCCAAGTTAACAAAAAGCCTGCAGGAAAGACACTGGAAAATGTTATCCCGCTTCCAAAATACCTTAAAGGCAAGAGAAGTCTATATTAGTAGCCTGGCCGATGATGATATTGCCGTAGCTGGAAATATCCGCGCAGTACCCTGGTGGGGAATAAGTAATATTTTAAAATAGAATGTATTTTCCACCCGGTAAAATCCCCCTTGACAAATTCGAGGGGGGGATATACTTACTCTTATCAGCTGTAAGCTTTAAGCTATAAGCTGTAAGCAGGAAAGAAAGAGGAGGTTAGAAATGCCGAAAAGAGCCACACCCCAAAAGAAGAAACCCTTCAAACCCATGGAAATCACGAGGGTGAAACTGAACCCTGAGCAGGCGGTATTGAGCTGTTGTGACTCGTCGGTGAAGGGAGAGCTTTACGGCGCACGGCAGTGCGGAACGATTACTGCGTCATGTCCCGGCCCCGACTCTTCGCCCAGCTCTTAGCCCTCTTGGTTTGGTAATTTGTTAATTTTAGTAATAGTTCAGCTCTCCCAAAGGATTAACCCACACTCCGTCTTTGCGAGGAGCGCCGGCGAAGCCGGCGCGACGAAGCAATCTCAGAACCAACTCTCCAACAACAAGCCGATCGAGCTGTCACAATCGCTCCCTCCTTTTTTGCATGTGCCTCTTTACAGAATGACCGAAGTATGATATACTACTTCGTGTATGAAGCAAA
>JBDRHE010000023.1:0-9330 GCA_043817155.1 Candidatus Omnitrophota bacterium
CCATTTATATGTATCCGGATGATTTTTAAAGATTACTTTAGCCGATTCGCGGCCCCGTAATGACACTTAGTTATGTCAAAGAACGTTGCGGAGGAGCTTTTCACGCTTGACAATTTTTTTCATAGATGCTTCAGTGCGCTCGTTATGTTACGGCACCTCGCAAAGACGAGGAATGAAATGACCGCTTCAGTGCGCTCGTTATGTTACGGCACCTCGCAAAGACGAGGAATGAAACGACTGCTTCGCTGCGCTAACCTATTTACGTCACATCGCAAAGACGAATGCAACATTGTTTCAGTGCGCTTAGGAAAACAAGGCACTTAGCAATGACAAATCGGATAAATAATTTCGCGTCTTCGCGTTACATTATCAAGATTATCTCTTTCCCGCCGTACTCCAATACAACTTTCCCTTCGCCTACCTCCAGGACCGTAGCGCCGCTGAATGATTGTCCCTTTATGAGGTAATGGGTCTTCTGTGTCTCGGTGTCTTCTATTATGGCCTGCGGGTCATCCCCCGTTATAATTCCAACTAAATTAAACCTCTTGGAGACATCTATTTCGGGAGCCGTCTCCTCAGGCTTCTTTTCGATCTGCACGCTAAATAGCTCCTTGCCGATTATCTCTTTTTTGTATTTTGAGTAGTCGCCTGGTCCGGCCGCTACAGGACGAGCGGCCCGCATATCATTATCTACATCAGAGATGTCGCCATCACTACCGGCAGTGTCCGCGTCTTTGTAGGGACTGGAGATAAAGTTATTTACAAGGTATATAATAGCTAAAATGAGAATAGCCGCAAGTATCTTGTTGGCCGATCTGAAGAACGAAGGCTTAAAGATCTTATTGTTCAAAAAGAGCGTTTTAGTCGCTTCGGTAAGGATCGACCTCTTCTCCTCCACCGGAACGGTCGTCTCCGTATCACCCTTCTTCTTGTATTTACCTTTAATAAGCCTTAAGAGCCTGTCTTCGGGCGAATCGCTTCGCATTTAGATATCCTCTCTCCTTATGATCTCTGATATTATATTATCGTCAACCTTATCGCTCTGTTTTATTATGATCTCTTCCAACGCATTGTGACAAAGAACAGCGATCTTCCTGGGGTATCCCTGGCTAAATTCGAATATACGTTTTATACTGTCGGCTGTGAATAATCGTTTGCCCGTAGAAAGCCCTGCCTCCTTTAATCTAAAGTAGATCATCTCTTCGGTCTCATGAAGATCCAGAGGATTGATGATATATTTCAGAGCGATCCTATCATAAAAATTATTTATCCGCTTTATCTTCGGCAGGATCTCCATCTGGCTCATTATAACAAGCTGTAAAAGCTTGTACTCATTCGTCTCGTAGTTGAGTAGCGTTCTCAGGGTCTCCAGAAACCTTGCGCGCAGCTTCTGCCCTTCATCAATAAGGAGCACTATTGTCTTATTCTCATCTACGCCTTTTCTGAAAAGATACTTTTCGATCTCATCTTTATAGTCGTGCGTGGTCCTTGCGTTAGGTGTTATTCCGAACATATTTATGAGCGTCTCCAGGAACTGGAACTCTGAATTATAGGTTGGATCAAGGATCATATGGAATATGAAATCATCTTCACTTGCGAATTCCTGAAGTAGCGCCCTTGAGATCGTTGTTTTGCCCGTTCCTACATCCCCAAGGATAAGACTCAGACCCCTCTTAAGCCTTATCCCTATTTCGAGCCTCTTCAGGACTGAATTGTGCGCAGCGGACCTATACAGGAAAGCCGGGTCAGGACTCGTTGAAAAAGGCTCCCTGTTTAAATGTAATATTTCATAGTAACTCATCGTTTAAGATCCTTTGTCCATGAGCTCCTTGATCTTGCGTAAAGATACCTTGTCCTTTCGCATGGCCCTGATCTTATTCAGCTTCTCTATTGTAGAGTTGTCAAAATACCTAAAATTCGTTTCAGGGCTGCGTCCTGTCTCTGCCAGCAACCCCAATTTAAGGTAGTATTTAATAGTGTAAATGGAAAGGCCGGATAATCTTCCCACATCCTTCATTAAGTATACATTTTCAGTCATTTTGCTCTCCATACGGATAGTTGCCTATCACTCTCTGTGTAGAGAGTATACCATAGCCTCATTATTTGTCAAGGGTTACACAATACTTTTACACAACGCAAGGGCGTTTATATTAAGACTATTCTAGAGATAAGGAATGTGCTTTTTAATGTGCCTTCAGAGCCGAGTTTTGATATGATCGTGAAGCGTTTTATGCGCAGGTACTCTTTTGATAGTTCGATCTCATAAGTAAAGCGTGTAAGTTCGTCTATCCCCCCTTCTGCGGTAACTTCGAAAACAAACTCTCTGTAGTTGCCAAGCTCCCTGGAGGAGCGTGGTTTCACATTGGCTATGCGACAGGCGCTGCGCGTGGAGACGCTCTCAATTACACTAAGCGTTTTGGCGAGTTCCTCCTCTTCGTTCTTGCCCGTCTCAATGAAATCCTCATACTTAGCATGTTCTCTCTGCAACGCATCGTACATCTTGAGCAGCTTCATGTCCTTGCCCAAAGCAACCCCATTTGCCTCTATCTCATTATCCAGGTTCTTCCAATATGCAACCACAGGGTCTATAATAAGTGTATAGAATACGGCGGACACCGCTACCACCACGAGGAACGCTAATATACTTCTCTCTCTCCTTGATAGGTTACGAATAAACATTATCACCTAACCTTTGATAGCTCAGCGTTTATCTCAAAGTCGGTCAGCTGCTTAGCTCCTACTGCCCTCTTTGCCGTGTACTTCATCTTAACATTTTCGCAATAAGGGGAGGCTTCCAATATCTTTATGAACTTGATAACACCGTCTAAAGAAGGAGCGCTTCCCCTTAAGATAATTAACCTCTCGCTCTCGTAGTCAACCAGATTAAAAGTGATCCCGCCGGGAGTTACCTTGTAGATTTCCGCGATAATATCGATCGCCAGAGGCTTCTTCTCCACTACGCTCTTTATTAATTTAATATCCTCCCGCATCCTTTTGGCCTCTAATACCTTTGGTTCGATTGTTTTTCTCTTTGATCTGATCTCCGCCAGATATTTTGATTTATCAAATATATTCTTTGACGCCACACCAACGAGGACCAGCCCGAGGCAAACCGCAAGGGTCAGCACCTGCAAAAGGCTCTTTTTTAGAACTTGAAGTTTATTATCCTCTATCATGCTCTCCGGGAAGAGGTTTATCTTCATCTCCTTGCCTCTTAAAGAGAGCCCGATAAGCTCAATGAATGAGCTTCCTGCGAGATCCGCAGTAATGCTTTTATCTAGCGCAACGGATCTCTCCTGCTCTATAACCTCCACAGGCAAACCAAGCTCGGTATTTAAAATAGGCTCTATCTCTTTTACCCTGTTCGTAGCCCCGGACAGAATTATCTTGCCTACCTCAAGCTTTCTTTCTCTCTGGTACGTTATTATAGACCTCTTGATCTCTTCTAATGCCTGGCCTCCGGCGCATAGACCGGCCTGGGTATATGCGAATGACCGCGTAAATGCCGGCTTCCCTTTCTCTATGATATCCATATCGACGAAAGCAGTATCAATATTGATCAAAGCGACGTTCGCCTCCCCGGCCTCTTTTGCATCCTTGGTAACGAACATATACCATCCGTACAAGGATTCGGAACTAAGGACTATCTTTTCAACGCAGAGGTTTGCTTCTTCCAGTATATTTATGAATCTCTTTACAATGCTCTCCTGAACTACGGCAAGCAGTATATCAGAGTACCCGTTCTTCAGCTTTTCGATCACCATGTATCCGGCTATCATATCTTCGTCCCTGTACGGCATCTGCCTGGCAGACTCGAGCTTTACCATCTCCCGGATCTCTTCATCATTCGTAGCGGGAAGGTACAGAACCCTCTCCATGACCAGGTGCCTTGGAATATTTAAATAGATCTTTGTAGTTGAGAATTTGTGTGTCTTAAAAAGGTGCGCGATCTCCTTGAATATATCCTCATTCTCCTTGGAATAGAACTCTTTCTTTACTAGCTGTAATACCGGCCCGGTCTTGGTGTATTTTAGGCCCACAAGCTTAATAAAGTCGCTGTGTATTTCAACCGCGACAGGAATATCCTTATATTTAGTCTTCTTCGCCATCTCTATCCTTATCTTAAAAACATATTATACATGGAATACTTACATTAGTCATCAAATTCTGCGGTACAGCATTCGTCTTTGCGAGGCACCGGAATATACGAGCGTGCCGAAGCCCCACCGCATGCTTCGCATGGTGGGATCCCGCCATACGACAGTAACGGCGGGACAATCTCAAGCTTACCATCGTCTTTGCGAGGCACCGGAATATACGAGCGTGCCGAAGCAATCTCGTCGAGCTCGTTTGAGATTGCTTCGGTGCGCTCGCCTTTTTACGGCACCTCGCAAAGACGAGTTAAGCATCTACGCCCATCTGTGCACATCTGTGTCATCCATCTGCGCTCATCTGTGTATCAATGTTCGTGATAATATACAATGTCGTTCTCGTCCTCACCGGGCTCCCTTTTAATGACAGCCGTTATCACCTTTTCAACTTTGCGAACAGCGCCGCGTGAATTTATTCTGAAATAGTCGGACTTCGCGGTAAAATATTGTTCGGGATTTATTCTTTCTATGTCGCTTCCCCAATCTCCGAAATAGCTCGCTATAATACCATCATTATTAAAATAGTCCTCATCGGCTGTTCGTTTGTCTATGATGTCACTGACTACATTCACCTCCCCGATTATAGCGTTAAGCACCCTGGGGTTTGCCGTATTAATATTCACCTTTCCGTTACCATACACCGTTACATGATCTTTTAAATCGTCGTACAATTCAGCGCTCACCCCTTCGACAAGACGAAGCTCCTCGACAAATTCAAAGTCGGCTCGCCTGCATTTATATGCAGGCACAAGTTCCCCTCTCTCGTAATACGGGAAATCCGGCTCCTTATTCTGCCAGTTCTCAATTGCATCGACAATTCTTTCGCCCAGGCCGAGGTTATTCAATATGATCCGGTAGTCGGGTATAGTTTTTAGAACGCTCAGGCGTATATTTATCTTCCTCTCCTCATCACTCATGCCATGATGAATCGTTCTTATCTGAACGGTATCTCCCTCTTCCCCCTCGATCTCTTCTATGTCCGTATAATCGACGGAAAAAGAACCCCTGCCTAGTTCAGAGGTGAAGAGATCCTGAAGCTTCTGGTCCTCATCCAGGGATACGCCGCATTCCCGCAGAGTATCATAGTCTTTATCGTCTTTCGAAAGAAAGTATCCGGCTTTAACCAAACCTGCCTTTGCCAGATAACCGGCCTGAAGAGAGTCGTTATTATAACCGCTTAGCCGCACCTCGAGCGAGGCCTTGAATCCGATGCCGAGCGCCAGGATCGTGAGTATCGCCATGATCCAGAGTGTTATTACAAGAATTGAGCCTCTCTTATTCAACACGCCCTTAAGCCTCCGTCTCATCGCTTCCAAGTTTACCCATGGGAATAAATATGGTCTTCTCAATGGCCTCTTCGCTCTTTGTATCTTCGCTCCCTAATATCAATTCCACCTTCACGCCCCGGGGTATCTTCCCTTCCATCTTCCAGTCACCCCGCCATTCGTACTCGCCATCGAATATTTCGTAGGCATAGCTCAGCTTGAATTCTTTTACTACTGACGCCTCAAACTTCTCAAGCATGATCTCTTCGACCGCCAGATCCTCATTGAAGCCCTGTTCTAACCCTGCGTACTTTCTTATAAGCTGCCCGCTTTCTTTCTTAAATACATACGTTACCTTCGCCGGGCTTTCGCTTAAACGCTTCTTCTCCTGGCTGTATACATTTACTATCGTCGGGAAGGATATGCTATCGGCCGACCACTCTGAAGCTATTGTGGCTTCGTCTTCTTCACCGATATCGGGGATCGCATTCCTTAGATCCCTGGATAAGGTATCGAAGAAGACACGTAATCTTTGATTATCCTGTATAAGATAGTTGCCTTTCCTGTACATCCTGATACCGGCATTGAGGGTAGAATAGAGGCTCGCCGCAATAATGGCAAATATCGTCATCGCCACAAGCAACTCTAAGAATGTAAACCCTTTTCTCGTCTTTGCGAGGTGCCGTAAAAAGGCGAGCGCACCGAAGCAATCTCTCCGAGCTAGTTTGAGATTGCCTGCCTGCCCGCCAAAGCTTTTAAATGGCAGGCGGGCCTGCCAGTATATTTCGGGCAGGCAGGCTTCGGCACGCCCGAATTTTCCGGTGCCTCGCAAAGACAGAGTTCGGATCTGCGTAATCATTGCAAGGGTTTCCCCTTCAGGTATGTCCAGATCGTATACTTATTCTTGCCTCGCTTGTCATCTTTAAAGACGCTAAGCGTAACAGCATAGAGCTTCTCCTGGCTACCAAACGTTTCGCTCTCTTCCAGGGCATCGGCCTCAAGCTCCCATTTATACCCTTCGATCTTTTTAAAGTCGCCGCTGGCGCCGCCACCCTCGACCTCGCCTTTTACTTCAAACTCCCACATCTTACTCTCAAGGATCAGAATCGCCCTGGATACCTCCCCTGCCCTTATAATAGAGTCCTTTGATGACGTGTAAGAGCGCATAATAAAGAGGAGGCCCGTTGTAATAATAACGATACTTATAACAACCTCGAAGAGCAGAAAGCCTCTTTGCCGAAGCCCATTAGGTTCTTTTTTTATACTTACCTCCTGGCTATCCTTATCGGATCTAACGGGGATCATCCCGTTAGATCCCTTTTCAATCAATCCCTCTTGCTTATGCATATCGGATCTAACGGGAATCATTTCTCTATCACCCTTATTTGAACATTGCCACCGAAACCCTTGACCCATAGCTCCCTGCCGGCGCCACTTTTCTTATCAAGCAACTCGATCTTCACCTCGTCAGATCTCCCGTCGGGATGAAGGTCCAATTCATAGTTCTTATATACTCCCGGCTTGTTGCCCCCCACGACAAGCTTAAGACTTTCAGGAATAGTAATAACTTTTCCATATCTACCGCTTATCTTTTCGTACGAAGAACGGTTATCTTCGACTCTCTCTCTTGTAACATGATACCTGTTCCTATCCAAATCGAGTTCCACCCTGTAATTGGCTCGATCGATTATAGCCATCTCCTGCGCGAAACTAATGATCTTAGCAAGATCCGATGACGAGGTTCGAAGCTCCAGATCTGAAAATGTTCTTCTGAATGCGGGGGTCGAGAGGGTTGTCAGGATGGATAAGAGGAGAATGACAAGTACAAGCTCTATTAGGGTAAAACCCGTTAGAGATCTTCTTGTAAAACCATTTTTTGCATTGATTATCTCTAACGGGTTAAACCCCGTTAGAGATTTTATTCGCAAACTGATCTTTGATTTAATTATCTCTAACGGGGTAAACCCTTTCTGAGAATTAATCTTCTTCGAGCCCATCGCTCCAATTGGTGACATCATCGCCTCCGCCTTCCACGCCGTTCTTGCCGAAGGAGTAAAGGTCGTAATCCATATCGTGCTGGCTCTCGGATCTGTACTGATACGGGTTGCCCCAGGGGTCTAATGGCTTGTTGTCCTTTGGCCTCTTCTTGATGTAAGGTCCGCGCCAGTTAGGCGCGTCCGCCGGTTTAATGAAGAGATCTTCAACCTTTTCGGGGTAGTTGCCATTATCGAGTTCAAAGAGATCGAGCGCGGAACCGATATTTAGTGAAATATCCGCGCGGGCCGCTCCGACCCTCGCCTGTTCGGTCCTTCCGGCCAACCTTGGCACAACCATCGCGACCAGAATTCCAATAATAATGACTACAAGCATAAGCTCCACAAGGGTGAACCCCGTTAGAGATTGTATTCTCACACGTCTCTTTGCCTTGAGTATCTCTAACGGGGTGAAACCTCTGCTTTTGCGATATAGTTTCATAAAACCTCCGTGTTAACCGGCTAGAAAGTTTATCTCAAAAATAGGAAGAAGCATCGATATTACAATAAAACCTACAATTACACCGAGAACCAGGATCATTATCGGTTCCAGAAGCGACATCATGACCTTTATCGCCGAATCGGTCTCTCTGTCATAACCGTCCGCGATCTTGAAGAGTGATCTCTCTACACGTCCGCTCTCCTCCCCGACCGCTATCATATTTACTACCAGAGGCGGGATCGCGGAACTCTTAGAGAACCCGTGAGCAAGATCCGAGCCGTCTTTGACGAGATTCCCTACCTTCTCAATATCTCTCTTTATAACAGCGTTATTTACCGTATCCGATACAACATGGAGCGACTCAAGTATCGGCACACCGTTCTGGAGAAGAGTGGCGAGCGTTCTTGCAAACCTTGCTATCTCTATCTTCTTTATCAGATCCCCAAAGATGGGCATGCTCATCTTGAATCTATCGAGAGTGAATCTACCATCCCTTGTCTTATATGCTCTGGCAAAAAGGAATACAACGGCAAAAACAAGAGCCAACATAAGCCACCAGTAGTTCTTTATGCCATTACTTATGCCGATCAGGATCTGAGTAGGCAGCGGTAAATTCTGACCCAGGTCACCAAACATGCTTATCATCTTTGGAATAACGAATGTCAAGAGAACTACTATCGTCGTAGCGCCGACGCAGGCCATGAGGATCGGGTACGCGAGGGCCGAGCGGACTTTGGTTTGAATATCGAGCTGCTTTTCGTTAAAATCAGAGAGCCGTTTAAGCACAGCTTCAAGAGCGCCCGCGGCCTCACCTGACTTCACCAGGCTTGTGAAGAGATTGGAAAAGAGCTCCGGGTGCTTGGCTAAGGCATTTGACAAAGAATTACCATCTAAGCAAAAATTCTTTATATCCCCTATTACCTCTTTTAGCCTTCTGGACTCGGTCTGTTTGCTCAGCACATCAAGCGCCTTTACTACCGTAAGGCCGCTCTCCAGAAGATCCGAAAGCTGTCTTGTAAAATTGGTGAGGTCCTTAAGGCTTACTCTTCTCTGGAAGAGTGCCCCTTGCTTCTCCTTTGCATCGGATGACTTCGTTTGCTCATCGATTGACAGAAGGAATAATCCCATGCCGGATATCTTCTGCATGGCGACAGCCTTATTATCTGCCACGACCGCTCCCTCGATGATCTTTGTCGGTGTCTTCTTAGCTTTGTATATAAATTTCGGCATTACTTTTTTACAAAAATTAGGTCAGATCTATTCCTCGTCTTTGCGAGGCACCGGAAAATTCGAACGTACCGAAGCCTGCCTGCCCGAAATATACTGGCAGGCCCGCCTGCCATTTAAAAGCTTTGGCGGGCAGGCAGGCAATCTCAGACTAGCTCGCATGAGATTGCTTCCTCCTTCGCCACATTGCATTCGCGTGTGGCTTCGGAGAG
>JBDRHE010000024.1:0-14927 GCA_043817155.1 Candidatus Omnitrophota bacterium
GCATAAACTTGTATATTTCGAAGAAACAGATGATATAAATGAAGCCCTAGCAAGGGAGAAGAGTATGAAGAAATGGGAGAGGGCATGGAAGATAGAGCTAATCGAAAAGAAGAATCCTAACTGGCAAGACTTATATCAAGATATTGTTTAACCTCTGGATTCCCGCTTGCGCGGGAATGACAAAAGGACAATAGACGACATGGGGGAAAATAGATTTTATAGAGAATGGGTAGATTCAGGACTGGTAAGCTTTACGGCGCGGGTCGCCGAGAGCGATATTTACATATCGGCTGAAGAGGATCTGAAGAGTGAAGCGGAAAGACTGATACGTAAATACAGGTACGATATCGAAGAGCATATAAGAAGGGACCCCGAATTTAAGACCTCATTAAAACCATTGCCCCCGGATGACGAGGCCCCCTCCATAGTAAAGTCCATGTTAAATGCCGGCAAGCTAACCGGGGTGGGGCCGATGGCAGCCGTTGCGGGAGCGATAAGCGAATACGTCGGCAAGGGGCTTCTTGATAGTACGAGGCAGATCATTTTAGAGAACGGCGGGGATATATTTATCAAGACAGATATAGAGAGAAAAGCTACTGTTTATGCCGGACAGTCGCCTTTAAGCGGGAAGATAAGCATTAAAATAGATCCCGGGTACACGCCGCTTGGAATATGCACTTCAAGCGGCACGGTAGGGCATTCGCTAAGCTTCGGGAAAGCTGACGCTGTTTGCGTTATATCTCAGGATACGGCACTCGCGGATGCCTGCGCTACCGCGACATGCAATATGGTAAGAGGCGAGGGGGATATAGAGGAGGCTCTCGATTTTGCGAAAAAGATTGAAGGTATTATAGGGGCTGTGGTAATATATGGTAAGAAGCTCGGCGTAAGAGGGGATGTTGAGATAGCATAAAAGGATAAGGCGATGATCACAAAAAGGATCGTTCTAAAATTTCCAACGAAGCTGATAGACAAGCCTATAGTGTATAAGCTGGTCAAAGATTTTAATCTGGTATTCAATATACTGAGAGCAAGAGTAACCCCCAAAGAAGAGGGGGAGCTTGTAATAGAACTTAGGGGCCCTAAAGAGAGATGCGCCGAAGGCATAAAGTACCTTGATGATCTTGGTGTAAAGATCGAGCCGCTGAACGGCGATGTTACAAGGGATGAGGAGAGTTGCACTCATTGCGGCGCGTGCGTAACCATATGCCCGACAGAGGCGCTTCACATGGACAGGAAGACCATGAAGATAATATTCGACGCTACAAAATGCATTGTGTGCGAGCTATGTGTAAGCGGTTGCCCGTCACGCGCCATGAAGGTCGAATTTTAATATGCAGATGATCCATGTTAGATCCAGTATGTATTTGCGTGAAGGTACAACCTAGAAAGGATCCAACAGGGTGAACACAGATACCCGCTACGCGCACCTGCCTATCATCGAAAGATTAAAATTAAAGGTCTCTTGCGCCTCGGAAGTATACAACCTATTTAAAGATCTGCCCTACAGCTTCTTTCTTGATAGCGCGCTGGCTAAAAACACGCTGGGCAGGTATTCATTTATTGGGGCCGAGCCATTCCTTGTCTTCAGGTCCAAGAAGGATAGGATCGTTCTTGACTGGATAAAGAGGCGGGAAGTGATAAAGGGGAATCCATTTAGCGCGCTCAAGGGATTATTAAAACAGTTTCGAATGGATCCGGAAAAGAGGTTTCCCTTTCCTTTCGTAGGGGGAGGGGTGGGGTACTTCTCTTACGATCTCAAGGATTTCAATGAAACGCTTCCGGATATGGCAACCGATGATCTGGGCATGCCGGGTTGCATATTCTCTTTCTACGACTGCATTCTGATCTTCGACCATTCTAAAGAGGAATACTTTATAGCGTCATCCGGTTTCCCGGAAACCGGCAGGAAGAGACTCTATAGGCAGCGCGCGCGGCTCGAGAATCTGAAGAACAGGATACATGCCGGGATAGCGCATGGGGGCAGGCCCGGGTCATCCGGCGTAGTACCCGGAAGGGACCTCTCCTCATCGGCGATCAAGCTTAAAGCGAATTTTACCAGGGATTCGTTCATAAGAGCCATTGGAAAAGCGAAAGAATACATAAAAGCCGGGGATATTTACCAGGTAAACCTTTCACAGAGATTTAACGCTAAGTTGGATGCGGATCCGTTCGAACTATACAAGGTTCTGAGAAGCGTCAACCCCGCGCCCTTTGCGGCCTTTCTAAATTTCGGCGGCACAAAGATCGTGAGCGCTTCACCGGAGCGTTTTTTGAAGAAAGACGGAAAATACCTGGAGACCCGCCCCATCAAAGGGACGCGTCCGCGCGGTAATAACGATCTCGAAGATCTAAAGTTAAAAAAAGAGCTTACGTTAAGCGTCAAGGACAGGGCTGAGAATCTTATGATCATAGATCTGGAGCGAAATGATCTGGGCCGGATATGCAAATACGGAAGCGTTCACGTATCAAAGTTCATGACATGCGAGAAGTACGCTACGGTCTTTCATCTTGTGTCGACCGTTGAAGGGGAACTTCGCGATGGCGTCGATTCAATAGATTGCCTGGTCAACTGTTTTCCCGGCGGGTCGATCACGGGGGCCCCGAAGATAAGGTCTATGGAGATCATAGAAGAGCTTGAGCCGGTCAAGCGCGGCGTGTATACGGGATCCATTGGATATATAGGATTTAACGATAACATGGATACATCCATCGCGATAAGGACCATTGTTGTAAAGGGCAGAGACGCGTATTTTCAGGTAGGAGGCGGTATAGTATACGATTCCGATCCGGAAAAAGAGTATCAGGAGACGCTTGACAAGGCTAAGGCTTTGATACATGCGATCTCGGTCATAAAAGGCAGATCCAAAGTATGCAGATAGCATTTCTTAATAACAGGTTCATCTCTCTTAATAAGGCCAGGGTACCTATCCTTGATAGGGGCTTTCTATACGGGGACGGAGTATTTGAGACTATGCGCGCATACAAAGGCGTTGTTTTCCGTCTAGAAAAGCACATGAATAGATTATTTAGATCGCTTAAGTTGTTTGAGCTGGTTCCAAAGATGAGCAAAAAGAAGATGCAGTATATGATCTATGAACTTCTCAAGAAAAGCAGGCTAAAGAGCGCCTATATCAAGGTCATGGTTACCCGCGGGATCTCAAAAGGACTTTTAGCGCCAAAGAGGATAACGGCTCCCACCGTGGCAGCTTATGCCCTGACTTACAGGGCCCCCAAGAAGAGTATTTATGGAGAAGGGTATAAGGTTCTCATTTCAAGATCTTCGATAAACGAAGATTCCGCGGTGGCGGGCCATAAGACGCTCAATTATTTGCAGAATATATTATGCCGCAATGAAGCGGAAAAGAGGGGTTTTGACGATGCCCTGCTTGTCAATATGAAAGGATACATTAGCGAATCTACGAGCTCAAACCTGTTTCTGATCAAGAGAAAGAAAATATATACCCCTACTCTCGAATGTGGTATACTCCCAGGCATTACGAGAGAAGAGGTCATCCGGATCGCGCGGTTTTCAGGATACAGCGTTTGCGAGAGTCCCATTAGAGAGAAGGCGCTGTATGATGCTGATGAGATATTTTTGACAAATTCACTAACGGAGATCGTGCCTGTTGTAAAAGTTAACGACCGCGTTATTGCGGACGGAAAACCCGGAACAGATACGAAGGCGCTAATGGATCTATTTAAAGAGTCCGTTAACGAGTACTGCAAGAGATGAAGATATTCGAAAAAGAGAGCCATCTGATAATAGCGCTTGTTCTATTTAGCGCGTTCATCTTCATGATAGGTCTTGGCCGTATGCCTCTTACGGATCCGGATGAGGTATTCTACGCCCAGACCGCAAAGGAGATGCTGGAAAGAGGCGAGCTTCTTACCCCGCTTATATTCGGCAAGCCACAATTTGAAAAACCACCTCTATTCTATTGGCTTGTTCTGGGCAGTTTCAAGATTTTAGGAATAAATGAATTCGCCGCCAGAATCGCGTCCGCGATACTTGGGATCCTGGGCGCGCTAGGCACCTATCTTCTTGGGAAAGCGTTGATAAGCAGAAGGGCCGGCATTCTGGCAGGGCTCGTCCTTGCAACAAGCTTCAACTACATTGCTCTTGCCAGGGCTTGCGTGACGGATATGGCGCTTTGCGTATTCTTCTTATTCGGCTTTCTATTCTTCTTTTATGGGCTTCTATCCTCATCCGGGAAGAGACCATGGTTTCTCTTATCCGCCGCTATTTTTGGGCTTGCCGTTTTGACCAAAGGGCCCATAGGCATATTCTTCCCGGTTCTTATAATAGGTCTATATCTCATATCGACAAGAGAGATAAAGAGGCTTAAAGAGATACCCGTCTTTTGGGGCACAATAGTTCTTTTGGCCGTATCAGCGCCGTGGTATATCCTTATGTACAAAGCGCACGGGAAAGAATTTATCGATCTCTTTTTTGGATTTCATAACGTAATACGATTTTTAGAGCCGGAACACAGATTAGGCGATGTTTTCTATTATTATTTACCCATTCTTATCGGCGGATTTGCGCCGTGGGTCGCGTTTTTGCCACTCAGTATATGGCAGAATCTTAAAGAGAAAGATAGAAGGCGCAGGAATGCAGGCATCTTTCTTATCACGTGGTTTCTTACCATTTTCCTCTTCTTCTCGTTTTCGAGAACCAAGCTTCCTACATATATATTCCCCATATATCCCGCGCTTGCTCTACTTGTCGGTTATCTTTTGGATACTTTTATGAAGAGAAGACTTTCCCATAGAATAGAGAGATGGATGCAGGCCTCTTTCGCGCTATTTTTTATATCGATCATCGCAGGGGTAGTGGGATTCGCCATCTTCGCCGGCATCAGATACCCGGCCGCGGCTCTTGTATCATCAATAACGGGTGGCGTGTTTATTGTTCTTATGGGGTTATCCCTGGCCTTCGTATATAGAAAAGAGTATCTAAAGGGACTTTGTGCATTTATGATATCTTTCGCGCTCTTTACCATACCTCTCTCTTGTACAGTTCTACCCGAAATAGGCATTTATGAATCCAGCAAGATCGAATCCGAAAGACTGCTCGAATTTGCGGATCCGGGCGAGGGTTTAGGGGCCGAAACACAGTATAGAAGGGGCGTAGCATTCTATACAGATAGGATAGATGTTCTGGATGTGCATCGACATCATATTATTACAGGATTCCTGGATAGGGACGAGCGCGTATGGTGTGTCATCAAAAGAAAGAATCACGACCAGCTCTACACCGACAGAGACCGCCCATACAACAAAACCACATATGTAGTTTACGAACTGGGGAAGAAGGTTATCGTTACAAATAGACTGCCGGAAAGCGGTAAATTTATAAGGAAGAAGACCCCTTGACGCGCTCCGCTAGAAAAATTGTTATACCGATATCTATTTTTTGTATGTTGAAGGCTTATCAATGAAGAACCATAATAAAGACAAAAGAGAGATCATTAAAGAGGTGGTATCTTCGGGCGTATCTTTTGTTATACCCATGTATAACGAAAGAGAGACGGTAAGCGACACGATAACGAAGATAACGGAGGTTGCAAAGGGCCTCACGGACAATTATGAGATCATAATAGCAAATGACGGCTCATCAGACGGTAGCGGCTCTGTGGTGGATGCGATCGCCAAGAGGGACCCTTTCGTAAGACCTCTGCATCTGGCCAAAAATACGAAATTCGGAGGGGCCTTTAGCGCAGGGCTAAAGAAAGCCAGAAATGAAATTATTATTTATACGGATTCGGACCTCCCAATAAATATTTCAGATATCGAAAACGCGCTATCGATCCTGAAGGAGGCCGACGCGGTGACAGCCTACAGCAAGGTCAAGAAAGGTGAGACCTTGAAGCGAGTTATAATATCGAAGGTATATAACTTTCTGATCCAAAGCCTGTTTAGAACCGGCATTAAGGATATAAACTCGGGCTTTAAGATATACAGAAAGAAGATATTCAGCGATATGAAACTAACATCAAAGAGCCCTTTTATAGATGTGGAGATCTTCTTAAACGCTAAAAAGAAGGGTTATGTCATAAAGCAATACCCTATCGTTTTTAAACACAGAAAAGCGGGTAAGTCCTATATCTCAAGGCCCGCCGTGATCTTAGCAACCATGATGGATATGTTGAGGATTAAATTTTTTAATCGGTGATTAAACTACTGTCTAAAGTAGCCTTTTTGTCATTCCCGCGCAAGCGGGAATCCAGGCGGAAATGAAAGGCATATTAGAAAGATAAACTTCTGGATCCCCGCTTTCGCGGGGATGACATATGGGAAAAAGCTGGCATGACAAGAAGTCGACTGTCAAAATACTATTTCTATCGATCTTAAATATATAAATAAAAATGAAAAAATAGAAAATTTATTAAAAGAAGTAGGTAGCATGTTGTATAGAATGATCAATCCTATACGCTAAACGCTATTCGCTATACGCTAGATATGTCAAAGAAATTAATAATAAATGCGGATGATTTTGGAATGTCGGAAGAGATAAATAACGGCATACTCGAATGCTATGCGAAGAGAGCGATAACCGATATGAGCATTCTGGCGGTGGGAAGCTCATTTCTGCATGCCGTGGAGAGCGCCAGAAAGAACAACATTAAGAAACTTGGCGTTCATCTTGCGCTTACCGGCGGGTTTAGAGCTATAAGCGTTAAAGAGACCATACCCTCTCTCATAGGGAGGCGAGGACATTTTTCAAAAGGCTATGGCTCGTTCTTATCGCGGTATTTCACACGGCTGATAAGTATTGATCAGATACGAAGGGAGCTTAAGAACCAGATCGTTAAGGTGAAAGAGAAGGGATTTAAGATCACGCACCTTGATAGTCATCACCATATTCATACGGTTCCTGGCATATTTAGGAAAGTGATCGAGATAGCTAAAGACGAAGGTATACAATATATCAGATACCCTTTAGAGAGGGTCGGTATACTCGCAAAGCTTGTCGATCCCCGGAAATGGGCGCGAAACCTACTTTTATCATCTATGTGCATTGCTTCGGGGAGAATGTTGCAAAGATCAGGCATAAGCCATAACGACTATTTTATCGGTCACGCAGACGCTTTTAAGCTGAAAAAGGATAGTCTTATAAGCGAAGTCTCGCGCCTTAATAACGGTATAACTGAATTATGCTGCCATCCCGGAGCCGATCGTGGAAAACGGGAGGATGAATTGAACGCTCTTTGCGGTCAGGAATTTGTAAGCGTTCTTAACATGAACGATATCGAGCTGGTATCGTATTAGATATAATTTGCCGAAGTGGCGGAACTGGCATACGCGCTACGTTCAGGGCGTAGTGAGGTTATCCTCATGGGGGTTCGACTCCCCCCTTCGGCACCAGACTTCGCTCTGAAGGATGCCAACTAACGGTAGATCCTTCAGAGCTACGTCCCGGCAGGCCTCTTTCAGCTAAGTCTGCCGCGTCGTAGTCGCGCCGCCGTAGGCGGCGGACGAAGACGGGTACCTTAAAAATGCACTACGTGTATATTCTTCAATCAATAAAGTTTCCATCTCATTACTACACAGGTATAACCGAGGATTTAAACAAGAGGGTGGAAGCTCACAACAGAGGCGAGTGTCCGCACACGAAAAAATACAAGCCCTGGCACATCAAAACAGCAATTCTCTACACAGTTAAAGAAAAAGCGTACGCCTTTGAAAAATATCTAAAGACCCCTTCTGGTAGAGCTTTTGCGAAGAAAAGACTCTAACATTTCCCTTCTCTTTTGTAATCTTATCCCTTTTACATAGGTGTCGCTTCGCGACAGGTAGAATTTCCGTATGCGCTACGTAATAGGGCTCAAATACCCTCTCCCCTCTGGGGAGAGGGGTAGGGTGAGGGGGATTAGCTATTTTCCCGCGTTTTTCAAGCAGATCTCACTTTTTCGATTGACAAATTCGAGGGGGGATATACTTACCTTTAAGAGCGAAGGACGAAAAAAGGAGATAATCACATGACAAAGAAAAAAGCCACACCCCGAAAGAAGAAAAAACCCTTCGAACCAATGACGATAACAAGGGTAAAACTAAACCCTGAGCAGGCGGTATTAAGCTGTTGCAGTAGTGCCTCCGAACGTGGCAAGATTGACCTTGGCTCTGCGTTCCAATGTGCCTATAGTTATTGCGGCTCGCCGGATTGGAGCAGTGTCGCGAGCTAGTCCTTTTTGTTTTTGGTAATTTGGTCTTTTAACCCTTATCTCCTATCAAAAAGTGACAACCACCAAATCTTCCACTTAAGTTTATATGGGGACGTCACCCATTTATATAAATGGCCTATTTTCTTGTATTTTCTATTAAAATACTGAGTATAGCACATTTGGGTGTAGTTAAAGGTTTTTGCTAAAGAATCCAACTCGTTTGGAATGGCTTTAAAATGGACGTGGTTTGGCATAAGGGAGTAAGAGTATATATCAAGATCATATTATCTGCTTGTATTTTTCAAGAACTGATAGATACTTAATGTAGTCTTCATCATCATAAAAAGTGATATTTTTGTTATTTCCACGTTGAGTTATATGGTGCGGGTAACCTATGGCTACAATTCTTGCAGATCTCGGCATAATTATGACACCTCCTTTTTGTTGGTCTCTTATTCAATAAATGGGTGACGTCCCCATTTATATACACGCCTGTCATGGTTAGTCATAGATGTCTTGCATGAAAAGCGTGCAATAATTTGGCACAATTGTTGCTTTACATTAAAGCATGAAATCTAAAAAGCATATTTTTATCTTCACCCTCGTTCTTGTATGTGCGTTGCTGAGTAGTGCTTTGCCGACTTATGCGAATATATACCTGTCAACGTATGATGAGGCGACCTTAAGCGGTCTAACCTTTGAAGATGGAGACATAGTTCGGCATGATCCCAATACCGATACAACAACTGTGATATTTAGCGAAAGCAGCATAACGCCTTACAATACGATATTTGCGCCGAATGTTGACGCCATCCATATACTTAATAATGGTAACATCATACTTTCAACTTTGTTCATAGGGACATTGGGCGGCCTGGAGTTTCAAAGTAGCGACTTAGTCGAATACAATCCGGCCACTGACACGGCAACTCTATTTTTTGATGGAAGCGATCATTTTGTTGGCAATCTTTTTTATCCGGATATTGATGCCGCGCATGTTCTTGACAACGGCAATCTGATCCTATCAACAAAGTATGAGGCAAATATAGGCGGCCTACTATTTGAAGACGGGGACTTATTTGAATACAATCCTACGACCAGAGTGGCAAGTCTGTTCTTTGATGAAGATCTTCTGGACAAGGACGATAACGTAAATGGTGTGTACGTTGTTGATGAAGATAATATCATTTTAACAGTTGAATCTTGCATAAGCACGAGTTTGGCTGGCGTACCGATTCAACGCGGTGATCTCGTTAGTTACAATTTTTCGACCAATACGGCGTCTATATATTTCAGCATGCCATGTGAAAACATTGATGCGGTATACCTTTCTGGAAGCGGCGTTGTTCCTGAGCCATCAACGCTTATCCTTTTGGGTACAGGTCTTTTAGGGGCAGGCATATTTAAACGAAAGAGAGTCAAAAGGTAATTCCCCCCAGTTTTATATCCACAATAAAATGAATAGGTAACCAAAAGCCAAAACCTGGCATTCTTGAAACGATCACCGATATCTTATAATATCTCTTGTATATTATGAGCGGTTTGGTAGAATATAGGCTAAAATAGGTCTAATATTATATAAAGGAGGTAAGGATGAGAAGATTATTTACGATCTTAGCTATTATAGCCCTTATTCCTGCAATAACCTCTTGCATAGCTCCATCAGAAGCTGTCAAGGGAACCGGCAGGGGGACAGCGGAGATAGTAGAAGGAGCCGGCAGAGGAACTGTAGATCTTGGTAAAGGAGCTGTTGTGACGGTAAAAGAGACTGCAAAAGCGACAGGCGAGCTACTAACCGGTCGCGGGGACGCAGCGGTTGTATCAGGGAAGTCAGCTATAAGCTCAGGGGCAGAAGGTATAAAGAACGTCATAGTAAAGCCGGTAGAAGGCCTTGAAAAAGGCTTAGCCGAGATAGACAAGGGAATTAAGCGCGCAACGGGAAGCGAAGAGATTAAATAGGTAATATAAAAGGCAAGTTCATTAAACAGGGACACATCCCATTTTTGGATGCAAGAATGAGATGTGTCCTTTAAACTCTTATGAGTGACGATGCTATTATTACTAATCGGCAGGCTCGCAGGGATTACTTTATCCTGGAGGTCTTTGAGGCGGGTATAGAGCTTAAGGGCAGCGAGATAAAGTCCATCAGGCAAAGGCTTGCTAACTTGAAGGATGGCTTCGCCAGGATTGAAAAAGGCGAGGTATTCTTGTATAATCTACATATAACCCCTTACGAGTTCGCGCGCCGCGATGAGAGCGAACCGAAAAGAGCAAGGAAGCTGCTTTTACGTAAGAGCGAGATAAAGCATCTCTTCGCGAAGGTTTCCGAGAAGAGCCTGACTTTAATTCCGCTTAAGATATATTTTAAGAATAGTTTCGCAAAGGTTGAACTTGCCGTAGCGAAGGGCAAGAAGCTCTATGATAAGCGCGACTCCGTAAAGAAACGAGACGCAAAGCTCGAAATAGACCGGGCAATGCATGGTAAGCGAAGGTAATAAACAGCTTTTTAGCTTACTAGCTTATTAGCTTTTTAGGAAACATATTTATCCTAAAAACCTAGTAAGCCAAGAAGCTAGAAAGCTAGAGTTAGAAGGGGGTGAAAGGTTTCGACCCGATTTTTGCGCTAGAAGCAGCATGTGGAGGTTGTCGGGAGGCCTCTTTAAACACCTGGCAAAAATAAACGCAAACGAAGCAGTAGCTGAGGCTGAGGCAATAATTGCCTCAGATGCGTTACATGTTCCCTCATTTCAGGGAGCAGCTCCTTTAGCTTTAGCCTTATAAGCTAAATCGGAGTTCGTAAAAAGGCAAACTTAAGGGCTAGCTTCAGGTCCTTAAGTCAAATTCAATGGAAGCTGCTTCTTTCTAAATCCCGTTTACTGGAGTTAGAGAGAAAAAGATAATCAGCAAACTAAACATGTAGACACTTCTAGTTTGGGGACCGGGGACCCGAGTTCGAATCTCGGCACCTCCACCAGACTTTCCCGCCGCTACTTGTGTGTGGCGGGACCCCGCCATGCGTCAGCATACGGCGGGGCGCTCTGAAGGACTAACGTGAAAATTGGTCCTTCAGAGCTACGTCCCGGCAAGCCATTTTAAGCGAAGTCTGCCGCGCCGTAGTCGCGCCGCCGTAGGCGGCGGACGAAGGCGGGCATATTAAACATGCACTACGTCTATATTCTTAAATCAACAAAGTTCCCATCTCATTACTACACAGGAATAACCGAAGATTTAGATAAGAGGTTGGAAGCTCACAATAGAGGCGAGTGTCCGCACACGAAAAAATACAAGCCCTGGCGAATCAAAACAGCGATTCTCTACACGGATAAAGAAAAAGCGCATGCCTTCGAAAAATATCTAAAAACCCCATCCGGTAGAGCTTTTGCAAAGAAAAGACTCTAACATCTCCCTTCTCTTTTATAATCTTATCTCTTTTACATCGGTGTCGCTACGTGACGTGAAAATTCCAACCCGCGGTCGGCCAACCCCCCCATCAAAACGTCCTTGCTATTTCAAAAAAGCCGAGCTAGAATAACACTATAGTAAAAGCAATCTATTCATAGTTTATCGAGGGGGCATGTGAGGGTAAGCATATGAAAAACAAAGGAAATAATTACGCATTCATTGATAGCCAAAATATGAATCTTTCCATTCAAGGGCAAGGCTGGAAACTTGATTTCAAGCGGTTTAGAAGGTATTTAGAAGATAAATATGGCGTTGCAAAGGCGTTTATTTTTATCGGCTATATTGACACAAACCAGAGCCTTTATACCGCATTACAAAAATATGGATATATCCTAATATTTAAACCAACCTTAATCCTGCCGAGCGGAAAACCCAAAGGCAATATAGATGCGGAGCTAGTTCTACATGCAATGATAGAATACCCGAATTATGATAATGCTGTGATAGCTTCGGGGGATGGCGATTTCTACTGTCTAATAGAGCATCTCGAAAAGCAAAATAAATTGTTAAAGGTTGTTATCCCTAATCAGCATGATTATTCATCTTTATTAAGAAAGTTCGCTCCATATATGCTCTTTATGAATGGCCTAAAAGACAAGTTGGAATATGGGAAGAGATAAAAAAAGAGGCATTTCCGCGGGACAAAACCCTTTGGATAGCCTCTCATCGTGATCTGATATAAGTATATCATATATACATATTTGGTCAAGTGGGAAATACAAAAAAATATAAGGAGAGGGGTCAAAGCTTAAATATATAACTTAAGCATTTCAACTTATATATTCGAGCTTTGGCCCCTTTAACTTTTGTAATGAGGATTTAATTGGCTGTACATACCTTACATAGATATTCTATATCAAAAAAAGAGATAAACGCTCTGCCTCTCAAACAGTACTCTGGCTCTATCCATGTGATAGATAGAGATGCGAAGATAAGAGCGGCCGTGCGGTCTCTCGGCAGAGAGAAAGTCTTGGGTTTTGATACGGAGACGAGGCCCGCTTTTATGAAGGGCGAATCCTATCCGCCGTCCCTCCTCCAGCTTGCTGCCGGAGACGGGGTATACATATTCCAGATAGGGCGTATCAATTCTCATAAACCGCTTGCCGGTATTTTGGCCGATAAGAATGTGCTGAAAACCGGCATTGCAGTGTCGGATGATATAAAGAAACTGAACGATGTATTGCCCTTCGAGCCATCAGGTTTCATCGAGCTGACAGGTATGGCAGCCAAGGCCGGAATAAAGAACGCAGGCATACGCACTCTGGCGGCGCTGTTATTCGGTTTCAGGATATCCAAACAGAAGCAGTGCTCCCGCTGGGACGCGCCGACACTTGCGCATACGCAGATAGTTTACGCGGCTACCGACGCATGGATATGCAGGAAGATATATTTCGCGCTGCTCGAAAATAGGAGACAGGTGCGAAGGAGCCACACTTCGACAAGCTCAGGGCATGCTTCTTGAGGTAAGACCCGGCACCCCGAGAAGTGTTCCCAAAGATACATATGAGATACATGTGGGGAGGTATAACGGATGGGGCAAAATAGGATATCTGGCGCAGCGGCAAATAAGGAAAGGGGTCTTCTAGTTTGGGGACCGGGGACCCGAGTTCGAATTTCGGCACCTCCACCAATACGACCAATTCGAACCTTTGTACCTATCATCCAATAGGGTAAGGGTTCGAATTTTCGTATGCGCCACATAATAGGGCTTAAATGCCCTCTCCCCCGAAAGGGGAGAGGGGTAGGGTGAGGGGGAATTTTCCCGTCTGTCATTCCCGCGTAAGCGGAAATCCATCCCATCAACCAGCCCATCAAAATCCTCACCCTCATTCTTTATCGGCTCAAGCCTAATAGTCCCCAACAAGTCCTTTAGTGCTGATAAAGCACTAAAGCCATAGCACGGAGACAGGAAAGGATGAAGTCTTTGCTGCAAGTACAGAATGTCCAATGTCGAGGTCTGACCCCTTGTTTTTGCAAAGGCGGAATTATTTATCGATTACATGCGAAGAAACCCGGACGCGCGCATTTCGCCGGATTTCACGTTTATCGAGGAGAAGGATTACGAATAGGTTATTGGGGATGGGGCTTTAGAAAGCGCAAATGTTATAAAAAATATGGGGACACCCCAGGGTCAAATTTGGGACAGGCCAGAGATCGGCGTGAGGCACGTCCCCATTTTTATTTGTGCAAAAGATAATGGTAATTTGTGCATAATAAATAGTTGTTTTGTGCATAACAATATATTGTAGACGTTCTGTATAACACATGCTAATATAAAGAAATATTAATAAAATATTGCCGGAGTATATAGTATATTTTATCTGTAACCCAGTAAGGTGTGAGAGGTCGTGTAAAGCGTCTACAGCTGAACAGAAAAAGTTACGGTTCTATTTTAAAGTAATTAAGTATCACCTGACGGCCGGCAGGTGTCCTCGTATATTCCGAACCCGGTGCAACGTTATAGTAATAAAGGAGCACAATGAAAAAACGAACGAAGAGTAAAAAAAGTTCTTCAGACTCCGCGGCCGCTGATCAGGATATCGCGGTACTCCTTACGACATTAGTCCAAAAGCTCACCTCTTTCGAGGCGAAGATAGATACGGTGCTCAGCCGGATTCCGGCGCTGCCTTTTGCTGCGCCCCGGCAGCAGCCGACGCCGGCCGCCGCCCCCTCAACCGAGCGGTACAGAGAGCCCAGGCCTATGCACAAAGCGATCTGCGCGGATTGTGGCAGGGATTGTGAAGTCCCGTTCAAACCGAGTGCCGGCAGGCCGGTCTATTGTAAGGAGTGTTTCACAACACGCAGGAATACCGGCACCTTCAAGCCGAGCATAGATAGCAGGCCGAAAGAGAATTCGCCGGCACAGGCGCGGCCTACTGAAAAGCCGCAGGCGGCCGAGCCGGCAA
Source organism: Candidatus Omnitrophota bacterium (assembly GCA_043817155.1). Classification (GTDB taxonomy): domain Bacteria; phylum Omnitrophota; class Gorgyraeia; order JABMRN01; family RBG-13-46-9; genus JBDRHE01. Next base: position 14,537 of record JBDRHE010000024.1, read on the forward strand.
AGCCCGTTAAAAAGAAGAAGCAGCCGGCAAAGAAGAAAAGTAAATAGTCAGAAAGGGGTCAATATAACTTAAGTATTCCAACTTATATATTTGAGCTTTGACCCCTTGACTTGACCCCAGATGACCCCCCCTTTTCTACTTTGGTAACAATACGACATTTCTATTTTGGCTTGACAGAGACTATTTTTGCTGTTGACATGAGCACGCATTGTGGCTAGAATAAGCGCTTATTTATAGTACGACTAAACTTCATTGCTGTCCAAATTAGCTTTTTGTCATTCCCGCGCAAGCGGGAATCCAGACGAAACTCTCGCCTGGATCCCCGCTTGCGCGGGGATGACATGTGAGAAAAGAGGTCATGACAAAATTTCGAATGTCAAAACGCTATTTC
>JBDRHE010000025.1:0-18705 GCA_043817155.1 Candidatus Omnitrophota bacterium
GCATAAACTTGTATATTTCGAAGAAACAGATGATATAAATGAAGCCCTAGCAAGGGAGAAGAGTATGAAGAAATGGGAGAGGGCATGGAAGATAGAGCTAATCGAAAAGAAGAATCCTAACTGGCAAGACTTATATCAAGACATTGTTAAACCTCTGGATCCCCGCTTCCGCGGGGATGACATGTGGGAAAGAGTGGGAATAGCAAAAGGCTAATTTAGACATTTATGATTTTCCGCCTCAACCCGAGGCTGATGTGTCTTTGGCGCAAAATAATCTCGTTTGGGCGGATCCGCCGAAGAAGATTCTTCCAGAATTTCTAAGGCGGAGTCATCTGTAATTTTCGTGAAAGAGGTGTCACCATGAAAAAAATGAAGCGTTTCCTTATTACAATAGCGTTTTTCGTATCTGTTGTCGCCGGTCCGGGCTCTCTATATGCAGAGACCACGGATTGCGAAGAGGTCATAAAGGCCATTAAAGGGGCGCAGACTACCCAGAAAGCTTTAAGCATCTTCATGGAAGGATGTTCAAAACGCGACTCCTTCGAGGACCATGAGATATGCGCATCTCTCATGAACGAGGCGCTGGAGAGCGATCCAAACGCAAAGAATGCGGATGTGCTGCATTATGGAGTGGCCCAAACCCGGTTTAACGAACTTACGATGCTTACGAAGAAAAATGATATTGAATCGGTAAAGCGTTATATGCAGCTGGGGGAAGGGTACTACAATGATGCTCTCATGCATCTTGTCAAGGCGTCAAATGTTACGCAGTCCAAGCAGCTTATGCTGGACATAACCTTCCTCAAGTTCGTAATATCCAAAGAGAGATTCCAAAAGGACCGCGAAGAAGCATTATTCAATGACATGGCTAACAGGATAGCTAATTTCAGCGATGATATGGATCTGAATAAAAAGCAGCTTTACAGGATCGCTGACAAATTCGAAGGTGCCGGATTAACGGGTCGTGCCTTAAACCTAAAAGTACTTTATGCCAAGAGAGTGGGCCCGGAAGGCGCGCTTCCGGTAGCCAAAGATCTAAAGGATAAGGCCGGACAGCTCTTTGCAAACGGCGAATTTAAAAAAGCTAAAGCCCTGTATCAGAACTACATCGAACTTGGGAAGGATATCTTTGAAAAGGGCGCAATGGCGAATAACATACTTGAGATAGCGGATAGCTATTTTGCCAACAGAAAATACGCGGAAGCGGTCAAGATCTACGAAGAGTTCCTTGCTGCTTATAGCGATCATCCCGAGGCGGACCTTTCGGCTTTCAGGATAGCCCAGTGCCTGTATCTCTCCAAGGTCTACCAACAGGCCCAGATGCAGCTTAGCTCGTTTCTTGATATATATCCGGATAGTCAGTGGTTCAAGGATGCATACAGGTATCTGGCCAGGCTCTATTATGAGAACCCTTCCAAGCCCGCGGCACTGAACAACCTGCAAGGCCTCATGAAGAGATATACTGGTAAGGGTTCCGGGGATTACGCCGAATTATTGATAGGCCTTCTACATTACGGCGGCGGTGATTACGAAGCTGCCTTAAAGAGTTTCGAAAATGTAGAGCGGAAACACCCGGACAGCATTTACCGTTATGCTATAACGACTTTAAAAGAAGATGTCGAGAATATACGTAGCGGCAGCACGCCCGCTTACGGCTATGCTGCTGAAGATACATATAGAATATGGGATCCGCACGCGCAGATAGCGGCCGGCATTAAACTGATCGGAGCGGATTATGTCCGGGATGGTGAAGATTCGATCAAGGCAACGGCTAAGCCCGGCGCGCAGCTAAAGCTTGCGATCGTCGAAGTAGTGGATGCCGATAGATTTGAAGAGTACGCCTACGATAAAGAAGATCTTAGCAGGCTTCCCAGAAGGATCTCTGATGGCGAAGAGAAGGACCTGGTCTCAATAAATTGGGAAGACCCCGGTGTCGGGAAATTCCTGGACGTTAAACAGAAGCCGGAGAGGACATGGCAGGCTCCAGGATCACCCGGCATATATAAGATCTCTGTAAAGATAGACGATCTTGGGCTTCTGCGGCCTCCGGACGAAGGCTCGAGAAAGGACACCGTTACGAAAGAATTAACCGCTTTAGTTACGGTAGAGTAGACCCCATTCAATCTCCGGTCCAAAGACGGGGCTTACATGATTGGACGGGGTAAACATGCAACATGAAAATAACAAGAATTACGCTTCTCTTCGCTCTGCTTAATTTAGCTATTATAGGTCTTTCCGGCTGCTATTCAAGCGGAGAGACCTTGCCCCTAAAGGAGACGAAGAAGAGCGAGCCCCGCGCGCATAGCGCTATCCTCGCCGATTTCAATTCAGGAAGTATTATCAACAATCTAAACGGTGAATCGGGCACATGGGAGACGATGCCCCAAGACCAAGAGCAGGGCGTGGAAGCAGCGCTTGATACTGCGATCAAAAGAGGAAGTATCGGGGCGTCTCTTAAGCTTACGTACGATGTGGATTCCGTGGAGAATGCTATAAATGGTTTCTGGACACAGCTTCGCGCCTTCGACGCTTCCGGGTTTGACCACTTTGAATTTTGGGTAAAAGGCGACGAAAAAGCGGGTTTCCCCGAGAGATTCAAGATAGAGTTTAAGAAAAGCGAAAAGAACAACGAAGGTCGCGATGAGGTGATAAAGGGGAGCTTTATTGTCTTCGGCGTAACAGATAAGTGGCAGAAGATATCCGTTCCCCTTAATGTGATGAGCGGTATAACGGATTGGCGCGCGATCAGTGAATTTGTGATAACGTTTCAAAAGCGGCGCCTTGATCAAAAAGTAGGAGCGCTCTATTTTGATGACTTCGCTTTTACGCATACAGGTGAACCCGGTCCCAGCATAACCGATATTGTACAGCATAAAGAGAAGAAGACCGATCAACCTCTCCATTCCGTCGGTTTTGTAAAGCACCTAATGAAGCGTCTTAACGGTTTTCCCAAGAAGATGCTTGTTAAAAAAGACTTTCCCAAGGATGATCGCGCGTTCCTCAAAGAACTCGCGAAGGATCTATGGGGGTATTTCGATAATATAGTAGATACCGAACACCAGCTGCCGCTGGATAATATTGAGTTCGGAAATGATTCTGTTGTTTCCGAGAATACCAGGATCGGCGACTATACGAATATTACAAATATCGGCGTATACTTAATGTGTCTCGTATCCGCGTACGACTTTGATTTCATCTCACGCCAGGACGCTATAAAGCGGATCAATTTAACGTTGGATTCAATAGAGAGGCTTGAAAAATATAAAGGATTCCCATATAACTACTACGACGTCACTATCTTTCAGAGGACCAGCAATTTCATCTCATTTGTTGATAGCGGGTGGTTTGCCGCAGGCATAATAGTGGTCAGGAACGCTTTTCCGGAGGAGACAGGCATAAAATGCCAGAGGCTCCTGGATGCCATGGATTTCTCATTCTTCTATGATCCGGTCGAGGGACACATGTATCACGGCTTCTATACAAACATAAACCACTATTCCGAGCATCATTACGGCGCGTTCTATACAGAGCCAAGGGCTGCCAGCTTCTTAGCGATCGGTAAAGGCGATGTTCCGGAGGAGCACTGGTTTATGTTGGATCGGACATTTCCCGACACATGGCTCTGGCAGACACAGATGCCAAAAGGAAGGTCGGTTAAGACATGTCTGGGATACCCTTTAGAGGGAGGGTACTATGTATATAAGGATATAAAATTTGTTCCGAGCTGGGGAGGCAGCATGTTTGAGGCTCTTATGCCGACACTCATTATAAAGGAGAGAGAGCTTGCCCCAAAAGGCCTCGGCATTAATAATGAAAATCACGTTAAGATACAGATCCAATATGCCGCAGAAGAGCTCAGTTATCTGGTATTTGGCATGTCGCCATCCAGCGTACCCGGGGGAGGCTATTCAGAATTCGGGGTAAAACCCCTTGGAATAAAAGGATATAAACCCGGCGTTATTACTCCGCACGCCACTTTTCTCGCGCTGGAATATGCTCCAAATGATTGTATCAATAATCTAAGAAATATATTAAAAGAGTATGATGCTTACGGTGAATACGGATTCTATGATGCCATAGACCCCAGGACCGGGGCTGTAGCCACGAAGTATCTGTGTCTCGATCAGGCAATGTCGTTAATCGCGCTCAATAACTGCCTCAATAACGGCGCCATAAGGGAGAGATTCCACTCTGACCCGATCGCCAAAAGCGCCGAGAGACTGCTTAAGGGCGAGGATTTTTTCGAATAATACACACAGGTTACCGGTGAGTTTTAGCGGTTTTTTTTCTGTCATTCCCGCGGAAGCGGGAATCCAGACGGAAATGGAGCATGGATCCCTGCAGGGGCTTACCTAAACTCTGTCATTCCCGCGCAAGCGGGAATCCATAGTGGGGCTCGCCTGGATCCCCGCTTCCGCGGGGATGACAAATAGGAGAAAACTCATAAAGGCGCACTCATTGCACATGTATACATTTTTTGTATACTTTTTAAATAGGTGTGCTATTATTTCATATAGACAGGAGAGATGTAACCGCCTATGTTGAAGAGAAATCATAGAGAGGCTATCGCCGGCTATCTTTTCATACTTCCGAACTTCTTTGGATTTCTTGTATTCATATTGATCCCCGTTATCTTTTCCCTGGTCCTCAGCTTTGTCAAGTGGGATATGCTCTCTGTGCCTGTGTTTGTCAAATTCTCCAATTTCATAAATGTCCTGGGTTTCACAAGCCAGGCCGGGCGCCTTATCCCGAATGATCCGATATTCTGGAAGTGCCTGGGGAACACCATCTTTTTAATGATCGCGATACCGATAGAGGTAATGCTGGCGCTTGGCCTTGCCGTAGCAATGAACCAGAAGATAAGAGGGATAGCCATATTCAGGACATTCTACTTCCTTCCCACGATAACGAATGGTGTGGCGATATGCCTTCTTTGGTGGTGGATCTACAATTTCGATTTCGGTCTTCTAAACAGCATGATCATAAAACTGGGCCTTTTTTTAGATGTACCGCTAAAAGGGATCCCGTGGCTTACATCCGCTAAATGGGCAAAGCCGTCTCTTATGCTGATGAGCATATGGATAATGATGGGCGGATTTAACATGATACTCTTTTTAGCGGCGCTTCAGAATGTTCCACGGGAACTCTATGAAGCCGCGGATATCGATGGCGCAAGCGCCTGGCAGAGATTCTGGGCCATAACGTGGCCCATGATAAGCCCTACAACCTTCTTCATATCGGTTATGGCTGTTATCGGAGGATTTCAGGGAGGGTTCATGCAGGCCAGGATCATGACAGGAGGCGGTCCGGAGCAGTCTACGACGACCCTGGAGTATTTAATATACAATCATCTGTATACCTGGCAAAACGCGGGGTACGCCGCCAGCATAGCCTGGCTCGTCTTTATTATAATCTTTGTCGTGACCGTGCTAAACTGGAAATTTGGAGGAAGACTGGTACAGCATAGTCACTACTAATAAAGGACACAAGAACACAAGACACAGGAGCACAGGGCACAAGGATTTGATTATTAAGCTACGATGGACGATGGACGTGGGACGAAGGACGATGGACGATTTGTATTTACTCGTCTTTGCGAAGTGCCGTAATATAACGAGCGCACTGACTTGTCTCTCCGAAGCCACACGCTTGCCGCTACGAAGCTGAACACGTAAAGTATTCAGCGAAGCAGGGCGAATGCAATGTGGCGAAGGAGGAAGCAATTGTTTCTCCCCTCGTCTTTGCGAGGTGCCGTAAAGAGATAGCGCACCGAAGCAATCTCAGACTAGCTCGCTGAGATTGCTTCGGCACGTTCGAATTTTCCAGTGCCTCGCAAAGACGAGGTAAGCTGAGATTGTCCCGCCGTTACTTTCGTATGGCGGGATCCCGCTATGCGAAGCATGCGGCGGGGCTTCGGCACGTTCGAATTTTCCAGTGCCTCGCAAAGACGAGGTAAGCTGAGATTGTCCCGCCGTTACTTTCGTATGGCGAGATCCCGCTATGCGAAGCATGCGGCGGGGCTTCGGCACATTCGAATATTCCGGTGCCTCGCAAAGACGAGCAGTAGGTTTCATGAAGTTTCTTGAGGTTACTTAAGGTTGCCAGGCGGAAATGCAATACATTGATATACGATGGACGATGGACGTGGGACGAAGGACGATTTGAAGGATAACGAATGACGGAATTTAAGAGAGCGAAGATGGCAAGAAGTGGACGGGCGATTTTAAAGAAGAGCTACGCTTATATCTTGCTGACCTTAGGCGTAATTACCATGATCCTTCCTTTCTTGTGGATGCTTTCAACGTCACTTAAACCATATAGCTCGATCTTCGCTTTAAACATATCGGATGTACAGTGGATCCCGAAACCTGTATATTGGAAGAATTATCTGGATGTATGGAAGGTAGTTCCATTCGCCCGTTTTTATCTGAATAGCCTACTGGTAATGGTATGCGTTACTGTATTCCAGGTCGCGACGAGCGCGCTTGCCGCGTACTCATTCTCCAGATTACGATTTCCAGGCAGAGATAAGCTATTCTTTGCATATCTTGCAACCATGATGATACCGGGGTCTGTTACGATCGTTCCGGCCTTTATTCTTATGAGAATATTCGGTTGGGTCGACACATATTGGGCCCTTATATTGCCGGCCGCTTTTACCGCGTATGGCACTTTTCTGCTTCGTCAATTCTTCATGACGATACCACGCGATCTTGAAGACGCGGCCAAGATAGATGGTTGCAGCTTACTCGGAATATTCAAGAACGTCATACTTCCTCTTTCGAAGACCTCGATCGCTACGCTTGCGACATTCGTGGCGCTTGGCAACTGGGCAAGTTTTATGTGGCCGCTACTTGTGACTAATTCCACCGAGATGGCGACGCTGCCGGTAGGTCTTGCGTATTTTCAGGAACTCTACCAGCACGCACAACCGGACTTTGGGCTTCTTATGGCGGGAGCGATAGTGACCACGATACCTATTATCATAGTTTTTGTATTTAACCAGAGATTTTTCGTGGAAGGGGTTAAGCTAACAGGCATGAAGGGATAGGCGTATAACACAGATGAGCACAGATAATTAACTCGTCTTTGCGAGGTGCCGTAATTAGGCGAGCACACCGAAGCAATCTCCGTTTTTCTGTCATTGCGAGGAACCGATGAATACTTGGCGTTCCGAAGCAATCTCAAACGAGCTCGATGAGATTGCTTCGGCACGTTCGAATATTCCGGTGCCTCGCAAAGACGAGGTAAGCTGAGATTGTCCCGCCGTTACTTTCGTATGGCGGGATCCCGCTATGCGAAGCATGCGGCGGGGCTTCGGCACACTCGAATTTTACGGTGCCTCGCAAAGACGAATGATAAAGTCTGTGCCGTTCTGTGTGAAAAAATAACGCATCAAATAGAAAATAAACGATTGCAAAATCGAATGTAGCAATGTAGAATGTGTAAAAAAGGAGGCTAAGAATGAATAGGTTTACTTCTCTTATTACAATAGCTGTCGCTTTTAGCTTAGTGCTTTCGGGTTGTGGGAATAAGGCCAAGGAGCCGCCCGTTACGTCTGAAAAAGGCGACGCTAAGAACGCGGTAGAGACCATTAAGAAGGTTGAGGCGCGAGCGCCGGAACCTCTAACCGCGAAAAAGATCGCAAAAGCCCCTGCGCCGGCTGTCCCGTCCGCGCAGCCTGTACCCCCTTCTGCCCGGAGATTTATGATAGCAGACTTCAATTCCGGAGTTAAGCCGAACAAAATTGGCGGCAATTTCGGGGCGTGGGACAAAGATCCCCAGGACCGTACGCAGACCTGCAAGGAGACTTTCGATAGCGTGACCCGCGTGGGCGAAAAGGGCTTCTCTATGAAGCTTGATTACGACGTCGATTCGGAGAGCCCCGCTTATAACGGGTTCTGGATGTTCCTTATGAACTTCGATGCGTCAGGATACGATAATTTATCGTTCTTTGTAAAAGGCGACAAGGACGATGGCTATACTACTGTTTTTAAGGTGGAGCTTAAGAATGCGCAGAGGCAGGCCGGCCGCTACTATGTATCTAACGTTACCGAAGAGTGGCAGGAGATCGTGGTGCCACTTGCGGATATTTCCGGCATGACCGATATGTCGAATCTTACAGAATTCGTTATTGTATTTGAAGATCGCATAGCTTCCAACAAAGACGGCGTTATACACATCGACGATATAGCGTTTACAAAGAACTAAAGATCCCTTTAAACTTTTTCGGAAAGATGCCGATACTAGAGTACTCGGCAAAGAAGTTGTTCGCGGTAAGTAAAAGCATTAAAAAACAAGTAATTGTTTGATCCTTTAACATGAGCAAGATAATAGATGTTCTAAACAGGCGCTTCGATCAAGGGAAGGATAGGGAAGGCGCCATCCAGGAAGAGCTCGCAAAGACATTCTTCAAGGAACCCCAAAAAAGAGTAAAGGCAAAGCACGCTCTCCCCGCAAAGGTCCCGTGGACCATTGCAGTTGCGGCGATCGTTCTTGTGCTGTTTATACTCATCTTTCGCAGCAATATAAACATAAGCGTGGACATAACCGGCGAATCTCCTTTCTTTGGCCAAAGGGAAGCGGATAGCGCGAGTGCCGCTTTAGCCGACGACACCTTCCTGATTAAGGATGGGAAACCGAATACCTACTTTATAGGCAATATATCTTTTTTGGGAGATGCCGTAAAGTTTAGCAGGGAGAAGAGCGATATGTTCGTTCTTGTAAACTCTAAAGGGGACGGTTGGGCAAACTTAAATATTGAACTGAAGGAGCCGGTAAACCTGGAAAGACTCGATATAGCCTACAATGCAAAAGGGCAGATAGGAGATGAGCGGTTACTTCTTATCCTGATCGACAATAAGAATAGGTCCTTTAGAATGGAACGAGACCTCTCCTCGGAGCTCACAAACGATTGGCAGCAGTACGTTATAAATCTCGGACCCGCGAACAATAAAGTGGACATGAAGAACATATCTGTAATAAGGGTTGAATTCGGCGGCTTAACCGCGGGCAACTATTCGTCTGCAACGATCTTCTTAAAGGATATCAGTGTAAAAAATAAAACCAGAGGTGCCAGATGGCCATAAAAAGAGAATGTACCTTCACCTATAAAGACATTTCCGACAGGAAGAGAAAGAACCTGGCGATATTGGACCACATAAGACGTAAGGGTGAAGTTTCGCGAACTGACATATCGAAGGAGACGGATATAAATATAGTCTCTGTGTCAAACTACGTTATGAGCTATCTTAAGAAAGGACTGGTGCTTGAGTGCGGGCTCGATATATCTACGGGAGGCAGGCGGCCGGAGCTTGTGAGGTTAAATCTCGAAAGCGCTTACGTGGCCGGCGTGGATATCGGTCCGGAAAAACTTATCGCGGTAATAGCAAATCTTGGACTTAAGACGCAAGCCAAGATAGCGATACCAAGGCCCAAAGGGGATATGGACAAGGTCGTGGAAGGCACTGTAGGGGCGCTTGAGAAGCTCTTCAAGGAATTCGGGAAGCCTCGATCCGATATCAAGCTTATTGGTATCGGCGCTTCAGGGGTGATAGATCTTTATTCAGGAACGATCCGCGATACAGATCCTGCAAGAGGAAAGACGAAGACGGATCTCTTGAATATGGCGCGCTTAATAGAAGAGAGATTTAATATACCAAGCCTTGTGGGAAACGACGCTACCTGCGCTGCATTCGGAGAACTTAGCTTAAGTCCTGATACAACAATAAACGATATGCTGTATGTGTACTCGGATATAGGCTGCGGCATAATCATTAACCGCGACATATATTGCGGAGCAAGCGGAAGCGCCGGAGAGGTGCAGCTCCTGGCAAATGGTAAGCCAACGGATAAGAAGGGAGCCATAGACGTTGCTTCATACGGGATAAAGGGTACGGACCTCGGCATAGTAGACAGGGCAAAGAGGCTTGTCGGCAATGAAAGCGCGTCTAAAATATTACAAATGGCCGGAAATAATCAAGAGACTATTACAAAAGAGATCATCTTTAAGGCCGCGCAGGGGGGCGATAAGCTGGCAAGGGAACTTTTGATCGATGCAGCTTATTGGCTCGGGGTCAAGGTCGCATATCTTGTAAATATCTTCAATCCACAGATGGTCGTAATAGGCGGAGGGATGGAGAAAGCCGGCAGCGTATTTATGGAGTCGCTTTCATCATGTATCCGCATGTACGCATTTGAAGAGGCGTTCAATGTCGTTAAGATATCACCCAGCTATTTAGGAGAGGACGCTATAGCCCTCGGGGCTGCTTCGCTTAGCGTACGCGAACTATTTATCAGAGCCTAGAAACCGGGGATGCGCAGAGCCGCTGTGCCTGGTTTCGCCGCAAGAATATCACATTGTATAAAGCCATACCACGCCAAGTATCCCCATATTAGTCCATAAAAAAGTTAGATCGATTATTCTAAATCTCCACTCCCCTATGGTATACTAGATATGTAGAGTATCTGGGTGTAAAGGTAACAAAAATCTAGTATAAGTACCTCTTTTTTTTCACCACTCAATAAAGGGTTTTAAAAAATATTTAACTTCTATTTGAGGAAATATTATGAAGACACGGGTAATATTGAAAGTATGCGGAGTTATTGTCGCCTCTCTCTTTCTACTGGGTGAGTTATTAACTGCCGGCATTGCTTCTGTCGGGGAATACTCGCTTGAGACCGCCCGGAAGAGATTCTATGAGCGTCAATCCAATCTTGGCCCCGGATATGTCAATGATGACGCGATCAGAATGTTTGAAGAAGCAATGCTTCTCATGCGAATTGATAAAACGACGAAAGCGCTTCCGGAAGAGTCTGACTTTGTAGTGATCGAAGATGCCCTGGCAGACCTTGCCCAAAGACAAAAAGAGATATACGGTGAATATCTCAACAGGACAAGCCGGACATATGCGGATCTCGCCGAACTTCTCGGAATAGATGAAAAGAGACAAAAAGAGATCCTGGAGGATAGTATGCTAGCGAGCGCGGCAAATATATCCATGGGGGCAGAGATCAAGTTGAGCATTGATGTATACCTTGAAGGGCTCAGAAAGAAGGAGAGGAACCTTCTTACGGATAGAGAACTGGAAGCCTTGCGATTAGCGGATAAGGCGCTGGAACCCTTACGGATGGAATGCAGTAAGATGATGAAAGAAGTCGCAGAGATATTTAGCGCTACTATAGCGGTAAGCTTAAAAGACAAAAACAATGTTTCTGTCTCAAGCGATAAAAATACTTTCACAGCGCTCTTCTATCTAAATAAAACGATCAGTTTTGTCAAAGACACCCCGACGGATTAACCTAAATCCCATGCCGGGTCTAACCGGACCCGGCATGGAAAGTGGGCTTATCCTATCAGCGCCTTTTTGCTAAAAAACTACCTTTTGACACTTCCTTTGTGATATAATCTTATAACGAAAATAACTGAATTATATTCACACCCCGCGGGTTATAAGTGCAGGGGGTGTGTAAATTATTCGAATATGTACCCCCCAGACGAAGAACTTATAGCCAGAGCCAAGAAGAAGGATAAGCAGGCATTTACGCAGCTTATCGACAGGTATAGCAGTAAGATACTTGGTTATCTCAATAGGTATGTGGGAGACTATCAGAAGGCCGAAGACCTGACATCCGAGACGTTCCTCAACGTTTATGATAGGATGGATACCTATACGGAGATAGGCAAGTTCTCTTCCTGGCTATATATGATAGCTACCAACTGCGCCAAGAAGGAGCTGGAGCGAAAAAAACGAAGACAAGAAGTTTCGCTCGAAAGACCGCTTGAAAAAGAAGAGAAGATAAGCTTAAGGGAGCTGATATCGGACGAAAGAGAGCGCCCGGATTATAGCGCCAGGGAGAAAGAGCTTAAAGAGCTTGTATATAAAGCTATGGATAAGCTCGATAAAAAATATAAAGACGCGTTACTTTTGTGCGATATTGAAGGGCTGCCGTATGATGAGGTAGCTAAAATATTGAAGACCAATCCGATTACGGTTGGCACCAGAGTAAGACGCGCGCGCGTTATGCTTTATAATATCCTGCGTAAATACGGATACGATTTTTAGAGATATAAACAATGACTTCTAACGATAATAATATTGTGATACAAGAAAAGATGCAAAAGCTCCTCAAGGACCCGCCGGAATATACGTTTTCTGACGTAAAAAGAAGAGAGCTTATATCGCGCCTCTATAGCATAAGCGACGAGAAGAAGATAGCGGACTCTATACCGTTCAGGTTGAGATATGCGTATGCCGCTATTCTCGCGTCGTTCTTGCTGGTATTCGGGTTTACCTACATGTTCTTACCCGTGTATCCGGTTGTTTACGGGATCGAGGGTAAGGTGAAGGTATTTAGGGCGGCCAGGAAAGAGTGGTCCCCCGTACAGGAGGGGAAGACAAGACTTGCTAAGAACGATATAGTTAAGACCCTCGAAGGCGGACAAGCCGACATCATAATACCGCGGGTCTATCATATGCGGTTAAAGCACGATTCAGAGATCGAGCTTATACGCGCGAGTTCCAGGGTGTTCGCTAAGGGCGTGAAATATAATCTCTTTAAAGGAAAGGTCTTTACCTATTTCAAGAAGTCAGGAAAAGATGGCAAGGCATTTAGTATAGATACTTCTCAGGCGGTTTCATCGGTCTTTGGAACAGACTTTATGGTTCAGGCGATCCCGGATATGCATAAGACCTGGGTAGGGGTGCTGAATGGTGTAGTGAGAGTTTCAAGCAAAGAGATACCGCCTCTCGAAAGAAGAGAAGATGCTTCTGTCTTTGTGGAAGCCGGAGAGAAGGTTGTCGTGCAGCAGAGTAGAGTTCCCACTGCTCCGGGAAGGCTCATGGAGAACGAACTTCTTGAAATGGAAGAATTATACCGCATAGGTAAAAAGCCTCAAGTAGCGCTTTTGATAAGCACAGGGAAGAGCAGGGTGAGAGAACTTCTTTCCGCGACACCACTTTATATATCAAGCGAGAAATCCGGGATCCTGCCTGCGAAGGTTGAAGAGATCGCAAGAACCTTTAGCCAGGCGATAAGGGAAGGCTCGAAAGAAAAACATATCGACAGCATAAGACAGTTCGAGGAGATCCTGAGCAAATATCCAAATCCAAAATATGATGTTCAATTCCTGCTATTTATAGGCGCATACTACGGATACCTGGACGAACACAATAAATCGATAGAGACATTCCAAAGGGTTATTGACAAGTATCCGAAATCGAGCTTAACCAGCATCGCGCAATGTGCCATAGGGGTAATCTATGAAGAAAGACTGAATGCCGCCGAAGAGGCCAAAACAGCGTATCAGAAAGTCATATCCAAATACCCCAGAAGCCCCGAAATCGAGGAGGCTCAAACAGGGCTAAAGAGACTCGAAAAAGAGCGACAAGCCGAATAAATAGCCCGCCTTCTTGAATATCACTCATTAAGTAGATCCCAGCCAAAGCATATACTAATGTAACTATAGTCATTTCAATATCTTATGTAACCAATAAAGGGACAAAGATTTGTAAAATAAATGTAATTATTGTGAATTATTTATGTATTTTGGAGATTATAGTAATAGGACAAGAAACGAAGAAGGAAAATCAAGTTCTTTAAAAGATTAAAAGCGCCTGCAATTTAATTGCCCGCAAAGCCTACCCGGCCCTTTTACTCTACACATCAGGTTGGGCTACTCAAATTCAGGTGCTTTTATTTTTTTAAGAACAAAATTAACCGTTTTGAAAAGTCCTTAGAAAGTTAATTTGAGGCAAACGATAAAATGATACAATATCAAAGTCAATATAGTAAAAAGAATATCTATATCAAAATAGTAGCATATGTGTTACTTATCGTATTTAGCTGGAATCAGGTCGCTCAAGCAGGGGGCGACCTTTTCTATTTTAAGCCCCTTTCTTTACCCACCGCGACAACATTTACTCAAAAAGATATAGTTGCTTCCGCAACAACGCAATTTGACAATTCGCAAGAAGAGCTGGAGGTTACTAATTACGATCTATTTAGTTATAAAAAGAATAACAGCGGCATAGGCAAGCTTCTGCCTTCCGTGAAAGAACAGGAAACGGCGGCCGGTTTTGCGCCCGGCTACTTAAACGCGCAACAGTCCAAACACGAGAATGTAATCCGCCAAAAAGAGGGCATAGATGACCTTCTCGAAACTCTTATAAACGGAAGGCGCGCCAGAGAAGAAGTTGAACCATCTCTTAAGAAAAAACGGAGCGGTGAAGGCGAAGGAGAAGCTGGTGGTAGTCCATACGATTTTTCCATGACCGACCCGGATGAAGCAGCAGCCCCCCACAATTTAAATGACTTCGTAAACCCCGCAAACCTTACCCAGATCAACAAATACGATATAACCATGCGAAACATAGGTGATTTGATGGCCGGCGCCGAAAAGAAAGAAGATGACGAAGGGGTGAGTTACTGGCTCAATCAGGGCGAACATGGGCTCGAAGAAGACCGCCTTATAATGCGTGTGATTTATACAGGCACGGGAGACGATAAAAAAATAGACAAAATCTACTTAGGTTTCAGGCTTACAGCCGTTGGTGAGTATGAAGCGAAATACAGAATTGACTATAGCTACACAGGAAACGATATCGCGGAAACCCGTAAATATGATGTTTCAGAGGGTAAAGACCGATTGGTCGAAAAAAGTATTTATGAAGGCACAGGCGATGATAATCGCCTTAAGAAGACAATTTATTACGGAAGCGATGGAAGCGTCATGTCGAGGCGCGATTTTGTCTATGGCACGGAAGGAGAGCTCAAAGAGGCGCTTCTTTATGAAACGGATTCTGAAGAAACAGGTGATGGAGAACTTATACAAAAAACTGCCTTCTCAGGTGAGAAAAATAAAGAGATCTCTGATTATTCTGAAAGCTATTATACAGACAAAGAGACGGGTGAGCGCTTTACAACGGAGACAACAGTCTATTTCTACAAAAATGGTAAAAGAGCAAGCGATGTTGAAGGCCAGGAGTATAGATATTCTAAATCAAAGCAGATCACCTACAGAGGCAACGTTGATAGTAATGGCGATGGAGAGATATCGGACGACGAACTTGCGGCCGCGCGTAAAATTTCCATGCTGGTATATGATGACACCCAGCGCCTGGCGGGTGAGGAAACCGCCGACTATATGGTCATCTATGCCAAAGGAGACATTATAGCAAGAACAACAGTCTATTTTTACAAGGACGGGAAAAGGGCAAAATACGCTAATTACCGTGAATGCATGACAAGCGCTGCCACATATTATGGTGACCTTGACACAGATGGAGATGGCAAGATAAGCGATGAAGAGCTTGAAAATGGCATAAAGCTTTCTGAAACTTTCTATTATACACAGTATAGACTGAAGGGCGAAGAAACTCAAGACTATACCCTAACCTATTTGACTGATGGCGAAACCATAAAAGATACCACGGTTTATATTTATGAAGGCGGTAAAAGAGCGTCTGAATCTGACAACGAAGATAGAATTGAAAAAGAGATAACCTATTGGGGAGATGCTTTAAATGAAGATGGCTCTGTAAAGGAAGGTGCTAAGAAAAAGTCAGTAACTTATAAACAATTCGATGTATATACAAAAAGAGGTGAAGAAGTAAATGATTTTACCATTAACTATTACCGTGACGGCGAAACAGCAAGAGATACTACTGTCTATTTTTATTCGGGCAACAAAAGAGCTGTAGACGCTACATACAGAGACGGGCTTGAAAGAAGCGCTACATTCTGGGGAGACGCAGTCGACGCCATAAGCTTAGTCTATTCAGACACAGGCGAGTACAAAATTGATGCAATAATAGAATTTATCGGAATGAGATTTGGGATAGATGTAACGGGATCGGCTGATGATTTTAGAGATGCTTTATTGAGCGTAATAGCCCTTGGAGATACCGAGCTCGCCAGCAATATTCTTACCATACTTTTAAACATGGATCCAACAGCTGTGCAGAATGCAGAGGATATACTAAATACCCTCTTAAGTCTCTTAGGGGGAAATTCAGAATTGTTGCTACTTCTTTCCGTGCTTGATCTTACAGGCGCAGGTTCTGTAGAAGAAGCCATAAGAGCAATGCTTATTCAGGCCGGCATGGATGAAAAGTATGCAGCCCTTTCAGAACTCATCCTTTCTCTTAAGACAAGTACGACAATGGGAGGTTTTATAGATGATTTAATCAGTGCTGCGACAACAAAAGAGTTAACCGAAGGACTAACATCTTTACTTCTTGAAATAGGACTCGGCATGTACGGGTCTATGGAAGAATTAATAAATAAACTTAAAAGCATGACGGAAGACGAAGAGCTTTCGGCGCTTTTTGCCATGGAATACGAATCGCTGGAAGAGCTTTTAAACGGAGCTAAAGTAAGAGGCATTTTAGATAAACTGCTTGCGCTTTTAGGAGAGCTAATAAAAGATGTTTCTTACTATGTGAATGCTTTAATCGAAAAGATGCAGGAGATTTCAGGAGAGGGGGATCTCTACGACCTCCTGGAATCAATGAAGTTTGTGACATTTTCTTCCTTAGACGTGTTTATGGACACATTAATTCGGGATGCTGCAAGCGCTGCTTTGTCAGATGAACTCGCAAGTGTTTTTCTTGAAATGGGATTTGATTCAAAAGGTTCCATAGAAGAGCTAATCGATTACCTTACAGGATGCTCTCTTTCTCCGGAATTGCTTGTTGCACTCAATATCGTAAAAGCCAGTACATATACATCTCTTCTTGCGTTCATACAAGATATAAAGAACGAAGCGAATACAGTAAGTTGTTTGGATGAGCTAATAGAGCTACTTGGAGATATGATCGTAAACCCTGCAAATTACATTGAAAACTTAGCAAGTAGACTTTTGATGCTTATGGCGGGAGACGACTATTCGCTAAAGAGTTTACTGGGAGTTTTTCTTAGACTTGACTTGACGGCTGGCACGATAACAAGTCCTGAGGATCTTCTTTACGCCATGATATTTACAGCAGGCGGAGAAGGATTAACAGAGCTTAAAGATATTCTTAAAGTGGAAGGTACGCTTTCCGGGAATGCTGTAACTTTACTGCAGGATATAGGTACCAGAGCAGGAGTTAGCTTTTCAACGGTAAACCTAATAGAGCAGCTAATAGGCCTTGTTAATGACGAAATTATTCAAGACGCCGAGCTCCTAACTGTCTTGATTGATTTGCAAAATGATAATCCTTTAAGCCTCATCGACCTTCTTTTTAATCAAATAAGAGATGATGCTATAGCTCCGTTACTACAAGTAATTTTAAACGGACAAACAGATCTTTTAAATCTCCTTCTTGCGGTTGACCTTTCCAGTGTTACTACAGCGGAAGAGCTTTTAGATTTACTTATGACGGTAGATACTGATGGTGATGGAGTAGCCAACTTAATAGAAATACTTCTTGGCACAGATCCGGAAGATCCATCAAAGTTCCCCACAAACTTTACGTATAGATACGAAATAAGAGATGACGCAAAACTAAAAAGCCAAACATTCTTCCATATAGACAGAATTGCCGGACAGGTGCCGAAGTCGATAGCCGACTATACTCTAAGCTATTCCAGAACAGGCGACATCATAAAAGATACAACTATTTATTATTACGAAGATCCAAACGATGGAGCTAGAGACGTTAGGGCATATGACGCTGATAGCGACCAAAGAAGAACAAGAATTATCACCTACAGAAATGATGCGAGAAGTTCTAAGCTGGATTTTGACGGTGATGGATGGGGCGATTTGGAAGAGGAGGCACTTAGTACAAATCCGTATGATGCGGAAGACTATCCGGCGGGCTCGCCAAGTACAGATTATAGTGATGATAATGGATTGCTTGAGGATGGATCAACTCCAATAAGCGAAGGAAACGGAAATATTGCAGGTGACGGAATAGCAGATGAAGCAATACGAGCTTCAGAAAGTTTTTACTTTTTCCATTCAGGTGAGGCAATAGATCCATTCCCTTATACGATTCCCGGAGACGAAGTTGTAGACTATACCTATAGCTATGATCGCGAAGGCGTGGAGATAAAAGAGACATCTGTCTATTTATACGAAGACGGGTTAAGGGCGGCGCAATATTTTGAGAATTCATATGTTACTACAGATCATAGAAAAGAATGGGTGATAAATTATGTAGGTGACGTGATAAACCGCGCAGAGTATGATGCAAACGGATATATTGTAGATGGCAAAGATGGACTAGTGGATGCCGGCCTCAAAAAGAAAACTGAAACAAAGTATTATTTTGATAGCTTAACTACTGCAGGCGATGAGATCGCGGATTACACCTTCACATATATGCGCGATGGCCTTACCTTAAAATCAGTTACATACTATGAATACAACAACCTATCCAAAGATGCAAATGGAAATGTTATTAGCGACACACTTGTTAATGGTGCCCCCGGATTAAGGGCTGAATTCCTTCCGCGACCTGATGAGCCTATGACGCGAACAGTAACTCACAGAATGACCGATAATAACATTGACGGTGTAATAGAACGTAGTGAAGTCGGAACCAAAATTAGCGAGACCTACTACGACATACATCTGGGCAAGGGCGACGAGATAGCCGATAGAAGTTTTAGCTATACCCGCGACGGACTACACATCAAGACAATGAGTATATATGAATACGGCATAACAGAGCTCGCAAACGGCGCTTCCGGATCACGCGCAGCCCTCACAAACAA
>JBDRHE010000026.1:0-7348 GCA_043817155.1 Candidatus Omnitrophota bacterium
TAAAGATTACTTTAGCCGATTCGCGGCCCCGTAATGACACTTAGTTATGTCAAAGAACGTTGCGGAGGAGCTTTTCACGCTTGACAATTTTTTTCATAGATGCTTCAGTGCGCTCGTTATATTACGGCACTTCGCAAAGACAGACTTAGTAAGATTGCTTCGGTGCGTTTACAATATTACGGCACCTCGCAAAGACGAGAAAAGAATCGCACATCGTTAACCGCACACCTGTATATATGCTATCGCGTAATCCTTAGAATCTTATACTTCAAAGTCCCCACCGGGGCCTCGATCTCGACTATCTCTTCGGCCTTGTGGCCGAGAAGACCTTTTCCTATCGGAGAGGTTACGGAGATCTTGCTCTCTGAAAAGTCCGCTTCCAGCTCAGAGACCAGCATATACTCCATCTCCTCGCCCGAGCTCATGTCTTTCAGTTTCACGGTCGCGCCCACAAGAGCCTCGTCCTTAGGCATATTTGTATCGTCAAGCATCTGGGCGCCCGCCAACTTCTCTTCCAATTCTGCTACCTTCTTTTCATTTAAACCCTGCGCCTCTTTTGCCGCGTCATATTCTGCATTCTCGCTTATATCACCGTGATCACGGGCCTTCCCGATCTCTTTAGACAGCTCCCTGCGGCGCACCTTCTTTAAGTATTCCAGCTCTTTCCTGAGCTTCTCATACCCTTCGGGTGTCAGATAATTAGTGCCCATGTTACTTATACCTCCGCTTCTATTGTTGTCTGTTCTCCGGCGAAGTTGAGACCAGCTTGTCTCTTCGCCCTTGCTCTATGATCTCTTTCAGCCCGGCAAGTTCCTTCTTTAATATCTCCTGCTCAAATTCTACCTTCTTGAAGCGATCGTCCACGTCCTCAAATCTCCTGGCTGCCCACTCCGCGGTATCTTCTATGTTCATCTCCGCGGCCCTTCTTTCCAGCCTTGCCCCTTTTGGAACAAGTATATTGGCATCCCCCATCTTCTTTATCTCCATCCCGGGACGGATCTTTACGCTGCCGACATTCGCTTCGTCTTCTGCGAATATTACAGCAGGACCCAGGATCAATATTAAAATTGCGCTTAATATAATTTTCATCTTTTTAATCCTTGGCATTTCCCATGTGCCATCCCGACGCTTTCCCAACGGCGCATTCCAACCACATGTCATCCCCGCGCCCCGCCGTTACTATCGTATGGTGGGGTCCCGCAATGCATAAGCAACGGCGGGAGAAGCGGGGATCCAGAGGTTTATTTTTCTAATGTGTCCGTCATTTCCGCCTGGATTCCCGCTTACGCGGGAATGACAAGATATTTTAACCTGAGATTGCTTCCTCCTTCGCCACATTGCTTCTGCGTGTGGCTTCGGAGAGACAAGTTAGTGCGCTAAGTATATTACGGCACTTCGCAAAGACGAGCTAGTATTGTTTCGGTACGCGGTTGTCGCTGGATAATAATGAATCTATCTTAAGATTATTAGCAAAAAACTTAACAACACTATCGCTATTGTGATCCCGATGACCGCTCTTGGGGTAGGGTATCTTATCTTGCCAAGAAAACCTACCGCGCGCTCTAAATTCTCGCCGCAATAGATACAAAACAGCGTTTCATCGTCAAGGTTCGGTTTGCCGCAATGTGGGCAAAGGTTCTCTTCCATCTCTCAGAATTTACATGTATCGCTCGAACACTTCTTCTCTATAAGAAGTTTCAGCGCTATCTCGTAAGCCTTCTTCTCCTGGTCATCCTGCGATCTGTCCCTTTTGCCCCTCAATATCTTTATAGCGCGCTCAAGCTCCCCTGTATTCATAAGATCCTCATCGGCCTCTTTATGCTCCCAGCCTGTCTTTGATCTTTAAAAAAGCGTCAACTATTTTTGGGTCAAACTGCTTCCCCGATTCATTTTTTATTCTCTCTACTATCTCGCGCGCCTCTGACTTTCCCCTGTATGGCCTGTCGCTTGTCATGGCGTCATAGACATCCGCCAGAGCAACCACGCGAGCATTGATAGGAATATCCTCACCTTTAAGCCCCTTCGGATACCCTGTTCCGTCATATCGTTCATGGTGATAAAGTATGATATCCTTCGCCTTTTCGAGAAAATCAACTCCATCTATGATCTTCGTCCCAAGATAAGGGTGTTGTTTCATATCTTCATATTCGGCGCTGGTCAGCTTCGAAGCCTTATTAATAATGTTGATATCTATACCTATCTTCCCTATATCGTGAATTATGCACCCGTACTTTATTATCTCTATTTCACCTGCCGGAAGGGCCAGTTCTCTTGCGATTAATTCTGAATACTTCGAAACACGTTCGATATGACCTTTTGTATACGGCTCCCTTACGGCTATGGCCTCAGAAAGGGCTTTCACAGATTCAAGGTGGGCCCTCTTCTCTTTTAGCCAGGATTCTTTCAGTTTCTCTATATAATCCTTTATGCCGTTTCTCATCTTCTCAAATGCCTGGGCTAAAAGCCCGAGTTCATCTTTGGAATTGATCGTAACAGCGTAATTGTAATTTCCCTTCTCTATCTCTTCGGCCGCAATTCTTAGAACGTCTATACGATTAAGAGTAGGATTAAGCAATGGTATTCCAAGAAAAGCGCCTATTACAAATCCGAGTGAACAAAGCACTATTGTCTTTAGCAACGTATCCCTCAATTGTTTTACAAAGGCCTCTACATGATAATTTAATTCCAATATCCCCGAAATATAGTTACCACCGTCCTTAATGGGCGCGTATGCGGAAATCCAGGTACCGTTTGTGTCCTTATATATGGGGGAAAAATTACTATTGCCTGTCGTCAGGGTCTTCTTCAGGGTTGGATTTACTTCGTAGCTGGCTCCTATGGGCGATCCTTCTTCGGTAGTCACAAGCAACAATGCCTTTGTGTAGCCCACGCGTTTTAGTATGTAAAGTGGCGCTTTTATCTGGTTATAGGTTTTGACTTTCAGCAGATAATCCCTTATGTGCTTGTAGGATCGGTCACCGGCAGATTTTATTTTATCAAGTTCCTCGGCATCTATCCCCAGGGCGGCTGTCTGCGCTACCGTCTTTAAGCCGATACCGATATTTTCAGTCAATATCGCCCTGCTCTGCTGATAGTTGAATAACCCTATAGTACCGGCACAGCATGCAATGCTAACCAAAATAATAGTATAGATCTTATCCGCTAATGAGATGCTTAATTTGCCGGTACGCACGTTCTTGCCCTTTTGTATAAAAAGTGTCTGTTAGCCCGGGAATACCTCTCTATTTGTCAACCTCAGTTCTCTGAATAGCGCTCAAGTAGCTCTCCACTTCCCGCATACTATCAAAGACATTGACCTTGGTTAACGCGTCTATGATCTCAAATACCTTCCGTATCTGCGGCTGCAAGTTAGTTATGATAAGGGAGCCGTTTATCTCCTCCAGGCTCTTTTTCGTATTGAATATAACGCCCAATCCCGAACTGCTTATGTAGACCAGGGCGCTCATGTCAAATATCAAAGTTTTGGTAGGCAGCGCCATGAGCGGCTTTATCTTCTCCTCAAAGGAGGTGTATGTATCCGTATCCAGTCTGCCTTCCGCTTTTATAACATAGGTACCCTCTCCGCGCTTTTCTATTTTCGTCTTAAGGGACATGTAGCCTCCTATCTAATTCATTTATTGCAAATTTAACATCTTTCCGCCAAATGCCGGTATTTGGCGGAAAAAGATCAGCTTTGTATTTTTATTTGTCTAATTCGTATCACATCTTCTTTTTCTGTGATAATGAATTTATTTTATCTTACTTTGGCTCTTTTCTCAAGTTAATTGTGCTAATGGGTTGCATCTTTTTAGATGCAAAAAATCTGGGTAATCTTATATAAAAATGGTATAATTACGTTGAAATGCTATAACAAGTAAATTTAAGGCGGGTTTGCGACATGTCTGAAGAGGTCCATAAAGATTATTTAACCGGATTTCCCTTGAGGGATTCATTCTATTCGCTCTTAAAGAAGCTCATTATCGATCATGAATCAACAGGAAAGAATTTCTGCGTACTCATAATCGATATTGACCACTTCAAGAAACGTAATGATAAGTTCGGGCACCTCTTCGGAGATGACATCTTGGGATACATAGCTGATGCCCTGCGGCTCTTCTTCCCGCAGGACCAGTGCTATCGTTACGGCGGGGACGAGTTTACCATCATCCTGGACAATAAGGAACCGTATGAGGCATACTATTTAGCAAAACAGCTGAAGGTCGCCATAGAGAACCGCCCGTTCCTTCAAGAGAACAAATCCTATAAACCATTTAAGATAACCTTAAGCTGCGGCATAGCGGGGTTTCCTCATGATGCGCAGACAGTAGAGGATCTGATAAGAAAGGCGGATGAGGCTCTCTATTTTTCAAAACGCCATGGCCGCAATTCTATAACCATGGCTGGTAAAACAAAGTATATTAAGCTGCGAAACGCTACAATCCTTGCAACCTGCGTCTCGTTAATAGCCGGTCTTTTAATTGCGCTCTTCTACCAGCTTCCATTCAAAAGCATTGTTTATAACACAATGCGCAGCATAAAGAGTCTCAGGATAATCACAGAACCGGAAAATAGAGTCAAAATAACCCTTAAGAACGGTCGAGTGCTTAATGGAATAATTAGTAGTGAAACTGATAGGACGATCACGCTGAATGTTTCGCTCAAAACGGGCGCGGGAACTCTCATTTTAAAAAAATCTGAAATTTTCGAGATCGATCGCGAAGAGAATAGGCCTATTAAATAACGGCTTCATCGTAAGCAGCGTCCATATAGTTTGATATCATTGCGTTGTCTTCTTTGGTTACCGCCAAAAACTCACTTCCGATCTCATAATTATCCCCTGCGGGTAGCTTCTTTATCCACGCGACCTTAGAGACCGCTTTTACTGGCTTTGACAGCTTGTTCAGGTTGATCTCTATAGTTAAGTGGCAAGACAGCGGAACAAATTTATCACAATTAAATCTCACCCCGCCCTTACTGAGGTTCTTTGTAAGCGAGCCCCTGGTTGAAAGATCGTTCCCATAAAATTCCTTATACCTCAAAGGCGATGATACATTGACTCTCTGATGCTTGCGTTTTTCGTTAAAGCTATACATGTTACATCCTTTTCTAAAAGTTTTTACATCTGATCTTGCATCTAAAAGGTATTATAGCATAAATACGGGATATACGGTGTCACAGTAATGTAACTGTTTTATCGCTTAACATTGGCCTACTATTCGCGCCGTGAAAATAGTTCAGCTCCCGGAGCTCCGGGAGCTGAACTATTACTAAGGGGAGGTATATCTTTTATTTGGACTCGATGAGTTCGAGTAAAAGTCTCTTTACTTCATCGACGGAACATAGTCTGAAATCTGCTGAGGATACTTGCGCTTTTTCTGAAACAATTATGCCAAGACCCCTGGTGCGCAAGGCTCTAAAAGCGCACTCATCTGTTGTATCATCTCCGATATAGGCCACGCAAGATTCGTTGAATGAGAGTTTCAGGGCATTCATGATCCACCTTAAGGCCCTGCCCTTATCCCAATTTATGTCCGGCAATATCTCGAATACCTTCTTACCGCTGAGAAAGCGAAGCGAGGGGAACTCCTGCAAGGTCTCTTTTACCGCTTCTTCTACTTTAGCTGTATCTCTTTTGTCAACAAGGCGATAGTGCACAGCCACGCTGAATTTCTTATTGTCGATCAATATGCCGGAAACATCTTTAAGTCTATCCGATAGCGCCTCCGCTATCTTCGCGATCAAGGCTACGCTTCCTTCGGCTTCAGGATGAACCATAGAGAACCCTGGCCCGGCAATATCAAAGCCGTGACTGCCCGCGTAAAAGATCCCCTTTATTCCTATTAGGCTTTCCACATCTTTACGCATTCTACCGCTGACAATAGCAACGGTATACTTCCCGGAGACCTTCTCTAAAGCATCTTTCATATCTTTAGATAGCACGGCATCCTCCGGGCGATCCACAATGTCCGTTAGCGACCCGTCATAGTCCAGAAATAGTATCAATCTCTTTGTTCCTTTGAATATTTCATTGACAAAGCGAATGGAGCGATCGTTCAGTGTTATGCCCTCTTTTGTTCCTGTCTGCTTATCCAGGCTTCGCCCATTCTTCGCGCCATCCCAAAAACAGGAAAGCACCCCGGGTTCTTTGTGGAACCACTCTTCTACCCAGTCCATATCTATGGCTTCCAGGTCATCGACGACCGCATCGGCGCCATTATCTATAAGTTCGCTTGTATTGTTACTCCTGGCCACTCCAAGAACAAGTCCAAAGCCGCCGTTCCTTCCGGCCTGCACACCGGATATAGCGTCTTCTACCACAACCGCCCTCCCCGGTTCTACCTTCATATTATGGGCAGCGGTAACGAAGATATCCCCTTCCGGCTTGCCTTTCAGGCCCATCCGGGAAGAGACCTCTCCGTCAACCCTTGTCTCAAAGAGGTCTTCTATGCCGGCGGACTTAAGAATTGCCTTACAGTTCTTCGAAGAAGAGGCAACGCCCACATGGATATGCGCTTCTTTTAATCTCCTTATAAACTCTATGGTGGAGGAATAGACCTCCACGCCTTCTTCATCAAGAACCTTATTAAAAGCCGAATTCTTTCTATTCCCTATCCCGCAGACGGTCTCCTTATCGGGCGCATCTTCTGGATCGCCGGAGGAAATACTGATCCCGCGCGACTCAAGGAAGCTCTCCACGCCTTTATAGCGCGGCTTGCCGTCTACATATTTTAAATAATCTTCGTGGGTAAACTCGCTGAATGGCTCGCTATCCCTCTTTTCCCTTAGCCGGAGATATCCGTCAAAGGCCTCTTTCCAGGCCCTGGCATGCGCAAGGGCCGTCTTCGTAATTACACCGTCCAGATCGAATACAACACCATCGAATGAGTATCTCTTCATTTCTTACCCCAGCATTAATAAAACGTTTCTATTTTAAAGTATTATAACATCTTGAGCAAAAAAATGTATCTTTATTTTACTCGCGCTTTCCCAAAGGTAATTAGAAAAAAGAATCCCGTCCCGGGCTGGAGTAAAGAGGTTGTCCTGTAAGCAGCAGAAGCTTGATAAGCTTCTGCTGATAGACAGCCCGGGACGGGATTTGGTGCACTCGTCTTTGCGAGGCACCGTAAGATTCGAGCGTGCCGAAGCCCCGCCGCATGCTTCGCATAGCGGGATCCCGCCATACGAAAGTAACGGCGGGACAATCTCAAGCTCACCTCGTCTTTGCGAGGCACCGTAAGATTCGAGCGTGCCGAAGCCCCGCCGCATGCTTCGCATAGCGGGATCCCGCCATACGAAAGTAACGGCGGGACAATCTCAAGCTCACCTCGTCTTTGCGAGGCACCGTAAG
>JBDRHE010000027.1:0-42316 GCA_043817155.1 Candidatus Omnitrophota bacterium
CTATTCTCATTGAGTGTATAACCTTACCTCTATTCGGTCACCATGACACACGAACTACATACACGCTACGATAGACGATGGACGATGGAGGACGGATGATGGACGATTAGTTTCTCGTCTTTGCGAGGCACCGTAAAATTCGAGTGTGCCGAAGCAATCTCCGTTCTTCTGTCATTGCGAGGAACCGATGAATACTTGGCGTTCCGAAGCAATCTCAAACGAGCTCGATGAGATTGCTTCGGCACGTTCGAATATTCCGGTGCCTCGCAAAGACAAGTAGTACGTATCATCCATCAATATCAATGCATCTCATTCCAAAGTCTTTAGTCTCT
Source organism: Candidatus Omnitrophota bacterium (assembly GCA_043817155.1). GTDB lineage: Bacteria > Omnitrophota > Gorgyraeia > JABMRN01 > RBG-13-46-9 > JBDRHE01. The sequence continues at coordinate 333 of JBDRHE010000027.1, forward strand.
AGTCTTCGGTCTTTAGTCTCTAGTCTTCGGTCTTTAGTCTATATCCTTTATCCTTCGAATCGTCCTTCGTAGCTTGACCGTCTACCTTTCGTTCCCCGATCATTTAAAGTGCCAAAAATCAGGGTATCTGCTGAAAGATCTTTCGAAGGCTTTGACTATCTCTGGGTCAAAGTCTGTCTTGGAGCTTCTTGATATTTCAAACAGCGCTTCCTTGGCGCTAAACGCTTTCTGGTAAGGCCTGTCCGTGGTTAGCGTATCGAACACGTCTGAAACCGCCACGACCCTTCCTTCGAGAGTTATCTTGCTACCGCTTAAATGATCCGGATAGCCCTTCCCGTTAAAACGTTCGTGATGCTCGACTATTCCTCCAAGCACCCCTTTTGAATCAATTACAGAATTCACTATCCTTAATCCTATGGAAGGATGCTTACAGATCTCCGCATATTCCTTATTGTCAAGTTTGCTCTTTTTAGATAGGATGCTGTCACTTATCCCGATCTTGCCGATATCGTGAAGAAGTCCCGCCAACTTCAGGTCCTCCAGGGACTCCTTTGGTAAATTAAGCTCTTCGGCTATTGCTACAGCGTATTTGGATACTCTTTCCGAATGCCCATGCGTATATGGGTCTTTTGCATCAACAGCCGTTACGAGGCTCGTTATGGCATTGAAGAAGAGATCCTTCATATTCTTATAGAGCTTCGCATTCAAAAGAGCTATTGATACATGATTAGCCAGCGTATATAGAAGCTTGCTATCATCTGCTGTAAATCGGGCCTTCTTCCTTTTATTATTACTTACAAGGAGCACCCCGATTATCCCGGACTCCGTTTTAAGGGGTACCGCCAGAAACGCCCCAAAAACAACCTTCTCAGAAGAGAACGGCAAGAGCGCATCTTTGAACTTGCCGCTCTTTTTAGTATCATTTACTATGATAGCTTTTGCCTTCCTCACAACCTCTGTGTTTATCTTCTCCCAGCTCCCCAGTATCTTAAGATTATCTACCTGGTTACTCTTAAAGCCCGTAGCATCGATCAGCATGAGATGTTTTGAATCCCCGCTAAGAAGAAAGAGCGCGCTGTAATCGACTCTTAGCAGGGTCTTTACCTCTTTTAGTATCATGCGACTTACTCTTTCAAGCTCAAGGCTCGCGCTTACCTTCCTGCTTACCTTAAGCAGCGCTTCAAGAACCTGTTTTCTTCTATCTTTCTTCTGCATTGTTATGTCCTCCGAAATACCATGACAGTAATATCATCGTGCTGCTTTTTGCCCTCAAATATCTTTACCTCTTTCTGGATGATCTTAACGAGCGCTTCGGCGTTCAGTCCCCTGTTATCCTTTATAAGCTTAACAAGCCTCTCCTCCCCGAACATCTCCTCCCTGGCATTCATGGCTTCCGTTACACCGTCTGTATAAAGCACAAGAGTGTCCCCGCTCTTAAGCTCGATCTTCTCTTCAAGAAATATCCCTTCAAAAAGACCGAGAGGCATCCCCTCTTTAAGATCAACCAGCCTCGGCTCCTCTTCGCCTTTTCTGACCATGATAAGCGGCAGATGTCCGCCAGTGGAATAGCTTAACATATTCGTCTTTTTGTCAAATATCATGTATGAGAGGGTAACGAAGAGTCCGGATCCGCTATCCGCGCAAAGGCGATCATTAAGTTTCAATATAGTTTCAGAGGCTTTCTCTTCCCTTGCGTAGAACTTGAATTCGCTCACGACTTTAGCCATATAGAGAGCCGCGGGAACGCCCTTCCCGGATACGTCCCCTATCATAAGCCCGAGCCTGCCGTCTTCCATCTCAACATAATCATAAAGATCGCCGCCGACCTGAAGAGCGGTCGACATCTGTACACCGATATCCGTTCCTTCTGCTTTGGGGTTGGCTTTGGGCAGGAAGCTCTGCTGTATCTTCTTTGCGATGCTAAGCTCTTTTTCCATGACTTCCCGCTTGTGCGTTTCAGTTATGAATTTCAGGAATGTGGTTCCAAGATAGACAAGAAACATAACAATTATAGGACAGAAGATATCGACCCAGAGGCCCCACAAAAAAAATAGCGCTCCCGCTAAAATGATATACACTATTATGAAGAAGAAGACAAATAGGAAGCTGAACAGTGTTCTCGTACTTCTGGATATCAAATACGCTATAAAACATAATACTGCCAGGATAAGAACGTTAGACCACCGCGTCGCTCTCCGCACAAAGTTCTTTTGCAAAAAGCTGTTAAAGAGCCCGGCGTGAACCCCAACTCCCGGATATATAGAGTCTATAGGGGTAGGGTGCGCATCGGGAGTAGCTGTCCCGGTAAGACCGACAAAACAGACACTACCTTTTAATTCCTCCAGATCTATTATCGGCGGCTCATCAATGGTGTCGGGAAACTTTGTAGAGATATACGATTTTATTATGTCTACATACGCATAGTGCCGGTATGTATCGACCCATCTTCCTGGAAAGTTAACTATAATGTTGGAGTTTTCATCCAAAGGTACCCGAAGATCATTTCCAATATCAAGGTAGTGGCCAGGCTTGATCTTTATGTCATTCCTGTCGATACCCAAATAATCCGCGTATAACATCACCGACATGTGCGGGTAGAATGCATCTCTGAATCTAACTAAAGGTGGTACCCTTCTGTATTTGCCGTCCGAATCGGGAATGATATTTATGTAGCCGGCTCCACGAACGAATCTTACAAACCTGTCAAGTATCGATTCCTGAAATTTCTCAGCAACAGGTATCCCTCTTTTATCTTTTTGCTGTATATCGAAAACGTGCGGAAGGTAGACTTTCCCGGATTTCTCTATCGCCGTCTGTAGCTTTAAATCCGCTTCAAGCTCGCTCTCTTCACTAAAGAACACATCGAAGAAGATTATCTTCGCTCCCGCTTCAGTTAAAATGTCTATAAGGCTTGCGTGAAATATGCGCGATAACGGCCATTCGCCAAATTCATCTATAGTGTAATCCTCGATCTCTATTATAACTATATTACCATCGATGGGAAGCTGGGGACGTAGTCTGAAGCGGATATCGAGCGTTTCGAGTTCATAGTTATCCAGTACTCGAAAATAGGAGAGGAGTAGCGGAGACAGCGCTATAAAGAAGATAGCGACATAGAGAGTGATCTTAGTTTTCAGCTTTGAAAAATCCATCAACCAATTCTTCTTTTTCGGGTGAGGGTTATTTCTTCTTACCCTTCATAAGAAGCTTCCAGGGGTGCTGCTTGATGTCTTCGCTGAACTCTTTGATATTGGCAGATGTATCCTCGAGATTGGCAACTATGCCGTTTATCTTCGACTTGTTGTCGGATACGATCGTTTTTACATCGCCCAGGACGCCATCGAGCTTCTTAGCGATACCATCAGCCCGTTTCATAAGCTGGCGCATTTCAACAGGGTCCTCGCTTGCGACAACATCATCATTTTTAAGAAAAGTGCCGGATGTTCCAGGAGTTAAACCTATATATGCGTCGCCAACGAATCCGGTAGTGCCTATAAAAGCTATCGAGTCCCCCCGGATCTTCGCTTTTTTGTCTATCATCAATATTAGCTTGACCCTGGTCCTATCATGGTCGTATTCAAAATCTACCGAACTTACCCTGCCCGCCTCGATCCCGGCAAGGGCCACAATAGCGTTCTCTTTAATTCCATCGGCATGGCTAAAGTATGTTTTCAGACTATAAACTTCAGACTGAAAATTTGAGGTCTTCACCCAGAAGAATACCCCGACAAGTATGGCTAAAACAACCACTACCCCGGTCTTTATTTCGTTACTGAATTTCTTCATACAATACTCCTTCTATTATGCGGTAAGGTGTTCTAGATAATCATCTTTCTGCTGGAAAAACTTAATAGGCCCATCCGGATCCCCTTTTATGAATTGCTGAACAAGCCCATTTTTACTGGTCCGCATCTCTTCGGCGGTTCCCATCTCTACTACAGAGCCTTCGTAAAGCATGGCGATCCTGTCAGCGATCCTGAATACGCTACCCATATCATGCGTAACAACGACACTCGTAATTGAAAGCTTCTTCGATAGGTCGAGGATCAGCTTGTCTACAACGCCCGCTACTATAGGGTCGAGGCCGGCGGTTGGCTCATCATAGAAGATTATCTCAGGGTCCATCGCGATCGCTCTTGCAAGACCTACCCTCTTCTTCATTCCTCCGGAGATCTCGCTCGGCATGAGGTGTTCAAACCCCCTGAGGCCCACAAGTTCGAGTTTCATCTTTACAACTATATTTATCACACTATCTTCGAGCTTCGTATGCTCCCTGAGAGGCAAACTTACATTTTCGCCCACGGTCATGGAGTCAAAGAGCGCGGATCCCTGGAACGACATGCCTATCCGCTTCTTCACCTTATCCATCTCGTCTTCACTTAGACTGGTTATATTCTTTCCCATAAGGTGGATGCTTCCACTGTCCGGCTTAAGGGACCCTATCATGTGCCGCAGGAGCGTGCTCTTACCGCAACCCGAACCACCCATAATAACAAACGTCTCCCCCTTATAAACTTCGAGGTTTACACCATTTAAGATGGTTCTTTCGCCGAATGTCTTTACGACATTATCCACCTTTATCACGACTTCTCTTTGCATTGAACACCTATAATTCCCTCGTCTTTCCGAGGCATCTTGTTATTCGAAGCGTGCCGAAGCAATCTCAAGCTTACCTCGTCTTTGCGAGGCACCGGAATATTCGAACGTGCCGAAGCCTGCCTGCCCGAAATATACTGGCAGGCAGGCAATCTCAAGCTTACCTCGTCTTTGCGAGGCACCGGAATATTCGAACGTGCCGAAGCAATCTCATTCGAGCTAGTTTGAGATTGCTTCGGTGCGCTACCTAATTTACGGCACCTCGCAAAGACGAGTGGAGCATTGCTTCAGTGCGCTCATTACATTACGGCACTTCGCAAAGACAGACTTAGTAATATTCCATCGGTGCGCTTAGCTATCTACGGCACCTCCAAAGACGAGTTCAGTTATTGCCTAAAAATGATGAGATCCTTCGGCACCAGTGGTGCCTCAGGATAAAATAAAACCATACAATTTATGTCACTTCATTCCATAAATTGTGGTTTTATTTCACATGTTTGAAAAATAGAAAAGACCCGTTAGTACACAGTCGAATAATATGATCAGGATAAAACTTGTAACAACGCTTACAGTAGTCGATTTGCCCACACCTTCCGCGCCGCCCCTGGTGTTTAATCCTGTATAACAAGCTACCATAGCAATGGTGATACCAAAGACAACGCTCTTAACGAGCCCTGTCCAGACATCCTTCCAAACGAGGAGATCGAAGGATACATCTATGTACCTGTATGGATTTAGGCCCAGGTTGTATACCCCCACCAGATACCCCCCCAGTATCCCCATGATATCAGCAAATATTGTAAGGCACGGAAGCATAAGAATAAGCGCCAAGAAACGCGGTACGACAAGAAAGCGTATGGGGTTTAGCGCGATGGTTTCGAGTGCCTCTATCTGCTCGGACACCTTCATAGTGCCAAGTTCAGCTGCTATGGCGGCCCCCACTCTACCGGCAACCACAAGAGCCGTAAGTACCGGGCCGAGTTCGCGTGTCATGCTGACGCTGACCATCGCGGCAACATAGATAGTAGCGCCAAGCTGGGCAAGCTGATATGCGCTTTGCATGGCTATGACAATGCCTGTAAAGAGGCCCACGAAGGAGACGATGACGAGCGATTTTATTCCCGTAAAGACCATCTGTTCAAAGATACCCGCGGGCTTGGGGAATTTTCTTTTGAACGGCCCTACTATGATCCAGAACATGGTCTGAAACAATAAGCCCAGCACATTAGCGGTCTGGCGGGCAACGCCTACTATCGGTCTACCAACTGTTTCAAATATATTCATATGATACCGGTATTAGCACATAGCCTTTATGGCTTCTTCTTCTTCCGGGGTTATGTCAAAAAGTTTTTCAAGTTTCGTTATCTCAAACAGGTTCTTGACCTTTGTGGATAGATTGCTAAGCTTAAGCTTTCCACCGTAAGACCTGAGTCCTTTAAGTATTTCAACCAGGGTCGCGAGCCCCGAGCTATCCACATAGCTTACATCCTTAAAGTTCATAATGAGCTTCTCTTTCTTGGCGTCTACTATCCTATCGAAGATCTTCTTGAGTTGTGGCGCCGTATTTATATCGATCTCCCCGTTTAGATAACAAACCAAAATACCGCTCTTCTCTTCCTGTCTAACCTGCATTATTGCCCCCTTTGTTCTTTCCTATCGATTTTACCATAAAAGTTTTATTGCCCCTATCATTATATTTTATTTCATCCATCAATTTATGTATGAGGAACACGCCCCTGCCGCCTTCTCGGAGTAGATTCTCATTCTGCGTAGGATCCGGCACCTTACTTGGGTTAAAGCCCTTTCCCTCGTCCTCTATCTCTATACTGAATCTGTCTCCATCCAGAGCATATGAAATGAACACGGATCTATCCTTCCTGCTTCTGTTACCGTGGATTATCGCATTCTTGACGGCTTCTTCAATGCAAAGGCGTATATCAAAGATCGCGGTCTTATTTGCATTCTTGGACTTCAAAAAATTCTCTACCTCCTCGCTTACGATCTTTACATATTTAATGTCACTGGGTATCTTCATCTATTTAGACCCTTCCCCCTTCTTGTCTGCGATAGAAAATACACCTATTTTTCGTAGTCTCTCATATCTTTTCTTTACAAGCTCACTTCTATTTACATCATTCAATGCATCCAGATCCTTCTTAATAACGATCTTTATGCTCTCTGCCATCTCTTCAGGGTCGCTGTGCGCGCCTCCCAGTGGCTCCTTAATTATATCGTCTATTATGCCCATCTTGTATAGATCTTTTCCGGTAAGCTTCAGCGCCTCTGCCGCCACAGAGGCTTTTGACCGCTCTTTCCAAAGTATGGCCGCGCATCCTTCGGGAGATATGACCGAGTAGTACGCATATTCTAAAACATACAATCTATCACCAACGCCTATGCCAAGCGCGCCTCCCGATCCCCCTTCCCCTATAACGAACACTATAATAGGAGTCCTAAGCATGCTCATCTTAAATAGATTCCTGGCAATTGCTTCGGCCTGCCCTCTCTCTTCAGCTCCGATGCCCGGATAAGCGCCTGGTGTATCTATAAAAGTGACTACGGGTATATTGAATTTTTCCGCCAATTCCATCGCGCGCAACGCCTTCCTGTAACCTTCCGGATGAGCGCTCCCAAAATTGCGCATGAGATTCTCTTTAGTGTCTTTTCCCTTTTGATGCCCGATGATCAATATCTTTCTCCCATCGACTTTCGCAAAACCTGTAATTATAGCCTTATCGTCGCCATAAAGTCGATCGCCATGGATCTCTACAAAATCGGTCATGATCAGATCTATATAATCCAGCGTATACAGCCTTTTCGGATGACGGGCGATCTGCACGCGTTGCCATGGCGTAAGGCCCTTATACACTTCTTGTTTCACCTTCGTGAGCCTCTCCTCAAGCTTCTTTATCTCTCCGGACAGATCGATATCCTCGCGGGAAGTAAAGGTCCTGAGCTCCTCTATCTTCTTTTCAAGTTCGAGTATCGGTTTCTCGAAATCTAATCCAATGTTCATATAAAACCTTTTGACTTCCTTCACAGATGAGCGCGGATACATAACTCGTCTTTGCGAGGTGCCTTGAATTGCTAAGTGCACCGAAGCAATCTCAAACTAGCTCGATGAGATTGCCTGCCTGCCAGTATATTTCGGGCAGGCAGGCTTCGGCACACTCGAATATTACGGTGCCTCGCAAAGACGAAGGATAACATCTGCGCTAATCTGTGCATTCACTCTACTATCGTAACAGTAGTGCCACTGGGAACGATCGCGTATAGCTCTTCCACATCTTCGTTCCTCATTCTGACGCAACCCTTCGTTATATGCTGCCCTATGGTGGAAGCATCGCGCGTACCGTGAATGCCATATCCTTCTACCGAAAGCCCCATCCAACGCGAACCCAGTTCATATTCTGAGCTGTCAGGATCAACAACGGCTCCAACCGTGTACCACACAGGTTTTACAAGTTTCTCCTCTATTTTAAATGTACCTACAGGGGTGCTCAGGTTCGCTCCCGTAGACACGGCGTATCTCTTCACGATATCTCCATTTGAGCCTCTCAGCCAAAGAGTATTCTCCGATTTATCAACAAGTATATTGAACTTCGTTCTGGTGACCTTTATGAATCTCCCGGGATATATGAGATCCGATTTAAGGTCGTTAGATATCTTAAGCAGCTCAAGCGTTGTGCCGAACCTGGAAGCTATCGTCGTAAGGGAATCCCCCGGTCTTATTTCATATAAAAGAGAGTCGTCGGTCACGGTGGCAGAGAGGAGGATCTCCATGCTTATCTCTTCATGCTCCTTTCGTATCTTCTCTGCGTCTTGCGCATCCGGGAATTTTTCAGTGTATCTCTTAAGAGCGTCCTTCGCTTTCGCATAATGCTTCCCCGCTTTATAGCTTTCCGCCAGGTTCAAAAGACGTGTGCGAATCTCAAGATCCGTTTTAGGCAACAGCTCCGCGCTCCTCTTTACAATAAGACCCTGCACGCCAAAGAGAAGAAGTGCGATAACGACAAAAGCTGAAACAAGTACTGTAATAAGCTGTTTATTCATCACCAAAGTAAAAGCGCGATAGTGACCCCGGCTATAATGCCTACCAGCACCTCTATCGGCGCATGACCCAATAACTCCTTCAACCTATCTTCCTGGATACGATGCTTCCAGTAAATATCATCGAGCATCTTGTTTAGTATCTCAGCCTGCTTCCCGGTCGCGCGCCTTACGCCCTGGGCATCAAATATAACGATGATAGCGAGCGTCAACGCGACAGTAAAGGTGGTCGAGTTGAAACCTGAACTGAGGCCTACCGTTGTAGCGAGCGCGCTTACGCTTGCAGCATGGGAACTCGGCATGCCACCGGGACCCACGAACCACCTGAAATTAAACCTCTTCTCCCTTATCACACCGTTTATCACCTTTATGGTCTGCGCAATAAACCAGGCGGAGAGCGTGACCCAGAAGACCTTGTTCTGCAAAAACTCTGCTAATACATTTCTTGTAGTTTCCATATCTCCCCTCTTACCTATATTAGGCTATTATTATATTATACTACCTGCATCTATGCAATAAATATTCTGCTGGGCCTTATAATGTTTAAAGAGTTGCGTTAGGCCTTGTTGGTATAATCTAATGCAAAAGTATTCTTCGGTACCAATTCTTCTGGCTGTGGGACAATTCTTCCGCTTGCCGCTCGAAAGATGAACGATCATCTTTCTCGCTCTCATCCAAATTTCATATTGTCATAAAAGGACAAAAGATTGTCCTAAAATGTCATAATCCTATATGGATCGACCGGATATGAAATTTGGAAGAGTCGCTACAGAATTGCCCCACAGCCAGCGCAAGCCGTGCGGTCCGGGAGGCGCATATTCTCTCTTTGTCTCTTTACAAGGTGAGAGTTGGTATTCCAGGTATACGTATGTCTTGGCTTACGGCATTTCCTTAAGAACCAACGATCACCTTATTAAAGAGGCAAGAAGAGAGAATCTTTGCATAATCTTTTATGCCTAAGCCTCACGGACCGCACGGTTTGCGCTGAGCACTCCCTGGATTCCTTCAGCGGCAAGCCCCGTTACAAATCGCCCACTAGAACTTTTAGCTATTGCAAAAGTATTCTGCGCAGAGAACATCTTCTTTATCCAAATGCCTTTATAGGGCGATTTGGAACGGGGCAAGCGGAAGAATTGTCCCACACGAGCGCATCGCAACGCTTGTTTTCTTATTTGGTTTTTGAGAGACGTGGAAAGGTGAGAGTGATATCTACTTCCCTATGCAGAACTTCGAGAAGATCCTGTCAAGAACATCCGGGTCCGCGGAATCACCCAGGATGGATCCAATATGGAATATGGCCTCTCTTATATCGGAAGCCGTTATTTCAGGAGATACATCAGCCCTTCCGCTTAGGCCCTTCAAAGATGCCTTTATACTCTTTTGAGCGCTGGAGAGCCTTCCCTTCTGTCTTAAGCTGGTGACAAAATGGCCTTCCGGCTGCAGGATCTCGCCATCCCACACCTTCTGTAATATAAGCTTCTCCACACTATCGAGATTTGTCTTCCGTAGTAACGAGATCTCTATTACCTCGCTATTACCCGTAAGCTTGCGCAGTCTCTTAAGGTCCAGTCTCCTTTTTAGATCGGACTTATTGGCGACTACTATGAAGTTCTTATCTTTTATTGAATTTAATATCTCCCCATCGACCTTTGACCATCTTCTGCCAAGATCCAGCATGAATATTATAATATCCGCCATCTTCATGTAGGACCTGGACTTCGAAATACCGTGCTTTTCCGCTATATTCTTCCCGTGGGATATGCCCGCGGTATCCACTATTCTAACGGGTACGTCACCAAGATTGACCTCTTCTTCTATAGCGTCCCTCGTGGTCCCGGGCATAGGGGTTACTATCACTCTGTTTCTCCGCAGAAATGCGTTCATCAAAGAAGATTTCCCGGCATTCGGCCTGCCGCAAATAACACACATTATGCCCTCTTTCAGGATCATTCCTTTCCGGGATCCTTTTATGAGCGCTTCTATCTCTTTAGACACGTCCGTGAGCAAGTCCTCGGCTCTACGTTCCGATCCGGCCACTATCTCCTCTTCCGAAAAATCGATCTCCGCTTCGAGCCCACTTAAGATATCGACCAGCCGCTCTTTTATGGCCTTTATTCTTTTTGAAAGACCCCCTTCCAGCTGCCTCATTGATAGCTTCATTGACAAATCTGTTCTCGCTCTAATTATATCGAGAACGGCTTCAGCCTGTGTGAGGTCTATCCGGCCATTCATGAAAGCCCTTTTGGTGAATTCTCCCGGATCAGCAAGCCTTGCGCCAAGGTTAAGCGCAAGATCAAGAACCCGTTTCAAACAAACCACGCCCCCGTGACAATTGATCTCTACGACATCCTCTTTTGTGTAGGTCTTGGGGGCCCTCATGACTGTAAGGATGACTTCGTCTATAATATTGGCGCTTGGTGGCGTGCTTGTCCTCCGAAGCACTTCCTTGCCGGCAGGCAGGCAGGCTTGGCGTAGGAGGACGGTGCGCGACAATCTATTCTTTACAATATAGCCATAGTGTGTTGTATGTGTCTTATAAGCAGAGGGTTTAGATCCGTCCTTAGAAGCAAAGATCCTGTCAGCTATAGAGAGCGCCTGCCTACCGCTTAAACGCACTATCCCTATGCCACCCTCTCCTACGGGAGTTGATATGGCTACGATCGTATCATCCGCGTTATGCTGTAACCCTCTCTTGCCCACAAATAAGCTCCTTGGCTTCTCCGACCACAAATAACGATCCGGTAATCAGGATCATGTCTCTCTTTCCCGCAAGGGTCCTTGCCCTCTCGATGGCGTGACAAACGCTGCCGGTAAGGACCGTTTCTTTCCCCCTGACAAACCGTCTCATGCGCCCCGGTTCTTCCGCCCGCGCGATCTTCGCCCTGGTTAAAACGACCCTCCATGCTTCCGGGATAAGTTCTTCACATATCCCTTTAATATCCTTGTCTCTCGAAACGCCCAGAACCAGGATAAGTCGTTTATATTTAAAGTTTCTCTTTATCGTCTCTTTTATCGCTCTGGCGCTCTCCCTGTTCTGAGCGCCATCTGCAACTATATACGGGCCTCTCCCAAGCACCTCGCATCTACCGGGGTTCCTCGCTTTACCGATACCCTCCTTCATAGATCGCCCTTTTATCGTTACGCCCATCCCGATCAGGCCCTCCACTATACCGATCGCGCAAGCCGCATTTATTATCTGATGTTTACCCAGAAGATGGCTGACACAACGCCTGTACTTGCCCAATAATCCATCAATGTCAAATATCTCTTTTCGCGAATCGCTCTTAACTTCACAAGCTGTTATATCTCTTCCTACCAGGATGTATCGGGTCCGGAGAGCTTCACAACGTCTTCGGATTATACCGGATACGCGATCAGTTTGTGGGGCGGATACGCAGACACCTCGCCCCTTTATTATACCGCTCTTTTCAAAAGCTATCATTCTTAAGTCGCTTCCCAGTATCTCCGTATGATCGTGGCTGATGGGCGATATAGCAGAAACGGCGGAATTGATGATGTTTGTTGCGTCGAGCCGTCCCCCGAGACCGGTCTCTATGACTGCGAAATCCACGCGCTTGGCTTTAAAATAAATGAACGCGAGGAGCGTATAAATCTCGAAGAATGTCGGCGCAAATCCGGTGGCCTCCTTTGAGAGTACTATTTCTATCTTCCTTACATAGGAAGCGAAATCCGGCTTGCTTATCATCCTGCCATTGATCCTGATCCTCTCTCGCGGATCCACCAGATGCGGCGAAGTATACGATCCTACGCTGTATCCGGATTCCTGCAGAATGCTGCATACAAAAGCGACTATGGATCCCTTTCCTTTCGTGCCGGCTATATGAACAGAGGTGAAACTGTTTTGAGGATCGCGGCACATGGCGGCAAGACGCCGCATTCTGCTTAATTTAAATGAGTTGCGGCTTGTATACCCCGATTTCTCGTAATTTATGAATGAATCGAGATACCGGAGGGCTTGCCTGTAGGTCATACACGGATGTTATGAGTGCAATCAAAACAGTGAATTTTTTACAAAATCTGTGTAATCCGCATTTTAATCTGTGTAATCAGAATCAGTCTTCTAAAATCCGGATCTCCTGCTTTAAAAGTCGGATCTTGCTGCTTACGATATCGATCTCTTTTCTTGCCTGATCTATCTCTCTTTCCAATTCGCTGGCTCTTTTATTCCATATGGAGACCTCATCACCGGATAGCGCAAGCTCGCCCTTCTTCGCAAGCAGTTTTTCTATGTTCTTCAACTTGGTAACAGAGTCCCCCAGGCTCTTTGTCTTAAGCTTATATTCGAGGCGGTTCTCTTGAAACGCTACCTTTAACGCGTCTATCCTGGGCGCTATCTCTTTTTTTAGTGCCGCGACCTTTTCGCTGAGCGCTTCCCCCCTCGTTCTCAGATCCTCTTTAAGCGCCTCTATCTTCTTCTGCGTAATGACCTTCTCCTTGCTGAAATCGTTGTTCAGGGTGAGGGCCTTTGCATTGAGCCGCTCTTTCTGCCTTAATATATTTTCGAATCCCGGGTCCTGTTCCAGAACTTCACTTACTGTTTTTTCACTCACTTTCCCGCACCCCGGAAGGGAGACGATCAGAAGCAATATTGCAAATATCTGTGTAATCTTTCCAAAAATCTGTGTAATCTTTCTCATAATCTGTGCCTGCCCGCCGTTAGCTGATTCATAGTAGGCGGGTAATCATGTTTAAATAATAAGAGCGCCTATTCTTAAATATTAGTCTCTAAACCCTATAGTCAAAAAAATAGGCGCTGCCCCGTATTTTTCGTCTTTTCAAATCAGCCGCACTTGGAATAACCACACGCTTTACAGACCATACAGCCTTCGACATGCCACAAAGCGCTGCCACAATCCGGACATACGCCTACAATGCTCCCTGCCTTCTTCTTGATTACGGTACCTACATTACCGGAATGTGAGCCGGATTGGCCGGTCTTCTCTTTATCGTCAGACGCCACAGATCCTGCTTGAGGAGGGGTCTTCTCTTCTTCTGCCTGGCTCACCTTAGTTTTTAAACGCCTTTCTACGACACGCGCAATAGCGTCGCTGCATGAAAATATCCTGCCGCCCTTCTCCCAACTTGGGGACGGACACCTTATTCCTCTCAGCTGCTCAATGATCGAGCTTATCTCTATACCGCTCCTTAACGCAAGGGATAAGAGCCTCCCTATCGCCTCAAGCTGGCTCATCGCGCACCCTCCGGCCTTACCCATCTGCATGAAGACTTCGAAAGGCAGGCCCTTCTCATCCTCATTAATGGTTACATACAGGTTTCCGCACCCTGTAGCTATCTTAGTCGTAGTACCATAAGTAACATTCGGTCTGGGACGCGGGATTATCGTAGATAAATACCCCTGTTTTTCATCGTTCTCATTATTCTTCTCTCCTATATTCAGCACCTGCTCGTCCCTGGATCTATCCCTGTAAACAGTAACACCTTTACACCCGGTCTCGTATGCCAGCATATATACCTCTTCTATGTCAGAGACCGTTCCATCGTGCGGAAAATTTACGGTCTTCGAGACAGCATTATGGGTATATTTTTGAAAAGCGGCCTGCATCCTTATATGCCACCCGGGCTTGATGTCGAATGACGTAACAAAGATCTCTCTTATGCGCTGTGGTATCTCTTTTATGTCCTTGATAGTGCCCTTCCCCGTGATCTTCTTCATAAGCTCCGTAGAATAGAAGCCCTCCTTCTTCGCTACCTTCTCGAAGTAAGGATGCACTTCAACGAATTTTTCATTATCAAGGATCTTCCTGACATACGAAAGAGCGAAGAGAGGTTCGATGCCGCTGGAACACCCGGCAATTATACTAATTGAGCCTGTAGGAGCGATCGTTGTCAAGGTAGCGTTTCTAAGACGGGTGTTCTTGCCTCTGGCGTATATGCTCTTTTCGAAATTCTTAAAGACCCCTCTCTTCTCGGCAATTTCACAGGATGCATCGATCGCTTTGTCCAGGATAAACTTCATCACCTTTTCCGCCATTACAATAGCGACCTCCGAGTCATACCGTATACCCATCTTTATAAGCATATCTGCAAATCCCATCACCCCCAGACCGATCTTGCGGTTGGACTTTGTCATCTCATCAATGCGCTTAAGCGGATAACGGTTCATGTCTATAACATTATCCAGAAAATGAACCGCGATCTTCACTATGCCCTCAAGGCGCTCCCAATTGATCTTACCGCTATCTTCATCTAAAAGCAAAGAAAGGTTTATCGATCCGAGATTGCAACTCTCGTACGGTAAGAGCGGCTGTTCGCCGCACGGATTTGTAGATTCGATGGCGCCTATCTCGGGCGTGGGATTATCCCTGTTTAATCTATCCAGAAACACTATACCCGGTTCCCCGTTCTTCCACGCCATCTTTACTATAAGGTCGAGAACCTCCTTTGCATTAAGCTTCTCGGAGGCCATCTTCGTGTGTGGTTCAATAAGCTCATATTCCTGGTTTTTCATGGCCTTTTTCATGAAGTCTTCTGTTAAGCCGATAGAGATATTGAAATTTGTTATCTCCTTATCGCTCTCCTTGCACATGATAAATTCCAGTATATCCGGATGATCCACGCGGAGTATCCCCATGTTAGCGCCCCTGCGCGTTCCACCCTGTTTAACAGCCTGGGTGGCGGAATTGAAGACCTTCATAAACGATACAGGGCCGCTTGAAATGCCGCCTGTTGATCGCACAGGAGAGTTCTTTGGCCGGAGGCGTGAAAAACTGAAACCTGTTCCGCCGCCCGATTTATGTATGAGTGCCGTATCCTTTATTGTCTCAAAGATGGATTCCATCGAATCCTCTATCGGCAGCACAAAACATGCCGAGAGCTGCTGGAGATCGCGCCCCGCGTTCATAAGCGTGGGAGAATTCGGCATGAACTCCAAACTTGCCATCGCCCTATAAAATTCTTCCGCGGTCTTAGCTGCGTCCTCTTTTGTGCCGTAAAAAGTATCGGCTTTTGCGACATTTTCCGCGACCCGGCGCAGCATCTCTTCGGGCGTCTCGATAACCCGGCCATCTTCACCTTTGGCGAGGTATCTTCTTCCGAGAACTATTTTTGCATTCTCCGACAAGTTTAGAAAGCCATCTTTCATCTTGCTGATCCTCCTTGAAGACTTTTAGGACACCATATCCTTTTTATATTATAACCTTATCACAGAGAACCTGGCCTTGTCAAGACACTTATACAATATATTGTGCAGATTAATTAAGAGAGCTACTACTAATTGTGTCAGGCGGGGTATTTATCTTTTGCGCGGATATAAATATATTATTATGAGAACGGCTCTTTTATTTCTTGTTCTTCAGCGTATCCCTTAGCTCGCTCATTCCCGCAAGGAGAGCAACGATACCGCCGAGTATGAGGACAGCCGGTATGGCTCCTCTTAAAAGAAATAAGAATTCATACCACCAACCTATTAATAAAATCAAGCCGACGAAAGTAACGACGGCCCCTATTGTAATGCCTAAGAATTTTCCCATACCCTACCTCCTTGATATCGAACGAACAGTTTCATACTACCATAAACATAAAATAATATAAAGTCTTTTTTATCAATAATAGTCGGTCATAAAATTTTTTATGATGGCTTCGCGCGTAATGACGCCGACCAGCCTATTGTTGCGGGTAACGGGTAACCGCCTGAAAGGGTGTTCTATGAATATCTTCGACGCGTATTCGACACAGTCGTCCTCCTTGATCGATATCACCTGCTTGGTCATGATATTGCCCGCGGTCATAACGCTTAAATCACCCGATCCCATCGCCCTTATAATATCCTGTTCCGACACAACCCCGGCAAGCTCCCCGCCCTTGCCCACGACGGGAATATTGCTTATATTATTTTTCGCGAGCATCTTGCTGATATCCTGAATACTGCTATCAGCCATGGCTGTAATAAACTCTTTTTCCATTACATCTCTAACATATGCCATTTGATATCACCTCGCTTTTAAGCTTTAAACTAGTATAAGTAGTCAAAGTGTAAAAACCCGTTTTATATATCACGCATGAGACTTTTGCCCATGGTTATTTTCATTCATTCTTTTGGCGATATAGACCCTATTAAGAGGGACATTGTGAATATGGCCAAAATATTTAATGTGCATATTGCCGGTTTTTTTCGATGATATGAGGAATCTGCCTTCCGTATTGGTGACTTTTACGTCTATATCGCATCGCCGCCACATAATACGAAAACTTATACTCCTCCAGTGCCCCGGCAGGTGCGGCTCAAAAGAAGGCATATCATTTTCGATCCTGAAACCGGAAAATCCCATTGTGACGGCCTGCCAGGTACCGCCGAGGCTGGCCCCATGCATACCCTCGCCGCTATTACCGTGCATATTCTTTAGGTCTCCGTAAACAGAGAAGAGAAAGAAGAGATATGCCCTTGTAACGTCCCCGACCCATGAGGCGATGATCGAGTGAATACTCGGGCTGAGAGACGATTTATGAAGGGTGCGTTTAACGTAATACGCGTAATTCCTTCTCTTTTCCTCCTGAGAGAACGACCCATGCAACAGATAGATAAGCATTAAGACATCCGCCTGCTTTACAAGCCGCGTGTTGCCGAAATTGATAACCTCCAGATCTTTCGGCATGACCGGCATAAAGTAATCGTCATAGGATTTTATAACTATGTCCCTCTTCCTGAAATATCCATCAAATTCTCCTATAACCCCCTCGCTATTTTTGATCGGGGTCTTTATTTTATTGGCGACCTTTTCCCAGTTCGCCACCTCATCCTGCCACAACGCCATCCTCTTTGTTATCCTCTTTAAAAAACGTGATTCCCGGTTGCTAAAATACTCATAGAGCTCTTTTGCTTTACGCAGATTCCATGCCGCCATCGCGTTGGTATAGGCGTTGTTATCCACATTCTCATGAAACTCATCAGGCCCTATAACGCGTTTTATATTGTATCTCTTTCTCGTCTTGTCGAGGCTTACCCTGCTCGCCCAGAATCTCGCGCTCCCAAAAAGAATTTCCAGCCCATACTTAAGCATGAATTCTATATCTTTGGTGGCCTTATAATAGTGCGCCACGCCGTATGCTATATCGCAGACTATATGATGCTCCATATCCATCGTACGTATTTCTATTATAGTTCCGTCAAGATTTTTCGCATAAGGCGGGGTGGTCTCCTCTCCCGTATCAGCGGATTCCCATGGAAAAAGCGTCCCCCTGTATCCCTTATCTTTGGCTATTCTTCTTGCTTCGTTAATGCGGTGATACCTGTATAATAGCAGATTCCTGGCGATCGTGGGATTGGTATGTATAAAAAACGGCAGAATGAAGATCTCCGTATCCCAGAACACGTGACCGCGATATCCGTCTCCGCTTAAAGTTCTCGCGCCTATATTAACGTTGTCATCTTTATCATTACCGCTTATCAAGAGATGATAAATATTAAACCTGAGGGCCTTTTGGGCCTCGTCGTCTCCTTCGATCTTAACATCCGATCTCTCCCATCTATTTTGCCAGGCTATCGTGTGCCTCTTCAGCAAAGCCTCGAATCCATGTTTCTTAGCTCGCTGCAATTCATTTATGGTCTTCTCCCTTATTTTGCGCGCCGATATGTCCCTTGAGGTGTAAAGAGTGAATATCTTTGTAAAAGATACGGTTTCGCCTTTCGCAATTGACATGTTGAATATTCTGTTCAGGGTACCGGCCACCTGGCCCCTACCTCTGGCTACCGCGAGAAAAGTTCCATAGGCTATCCATATCTTTCGCGAGAAGGTCTTGACGCACATATACTTCATATCTTTAACGGTCGAAACATCTACAAGTTGGGTATGCCGTTTTCTGCCCTCTAAAACGCCGCCGATATTCGTAACCGAATCATCTACCGTGTCCTGCACGATGATCTTGGCCGACTTATCAAGGGCTTTTAAATGTATCTGGAGGCACCCTATATGATTAGAATGAAGGTCAAAAAAGCGAAGTGACTCATATAAGAATCTACGATTCTTTGTATCGACAAACACGGTTCTTCGCGCGAGGAGTCCTTTTCTGATATCAAGTACCCGCTCAGTCTCCAACACGTTCATCCGCCCTATATCAAGTTTCTCGCCTTCGACGGCAATACGAAAATCGATAGGGTTAGGCGCGTTCACAAGCTCCGGTACCATGGCCGACGCATGGTCATAGACGCCCGCAATGTATGTGCCGGGTTCTGTTCCATCGGGGATCTCTTCGTAAATACCGCGGGAACCCAAATAGCCGTTACCCAGAGTAAAAAGGGTCTCCCTGAATCTCAGCTGTTCCAGAGACCATCCATTTTCCTCGATTAACCACTCTCTTCCGGAAAGGTATTTTGAGAATTTATTTTTCATTTTTTTTAAATAGATCATTCAAATAAGTATAATCAATCCCATCCAAATTTTCAACTACAATATCGGCTTTTCGTAAAAGGCCGCTGTCTCCGTTCGAAGTCTTTTCCATAGTCCAGGAACATTCGCTTCCAAGCTTTAAAATGGAGCGTTACCGTATTAACAATGACGCCGTCAAGATCGAATATGGCTCCTTTGAAGCTCACTTTTTCAAGACCCTTTCGAACATTCCGAATATGGCCAGCGTTATAAGGGTAAATATAGTCCCGACTAAGGCGATCTGATAAGAGCCAACACCTACAGCCATTCCTATGGCTCCCATTACCCATATACCGGCCGCTGTAGTAAGACCCTTGACAGTAGAACCCTCTCTGAATATGACGCCGCCACCCAAAAAACCTACTCCTATAAGGAGCCCCTGCACAAGTCTCAATATGTCGGTGTTACTATTTTTAGCGGCCAGCGTCATTCCAAGCATGCCAAAAAGAGCGGCTCCCAGGCAAACAAGGATATGCGTCCGTAAGCCGGCGGCCTTATCGCGGATTTCGCGTTCAAGTCCGATAGCTGTTCCGCAAACTAAAGCGATAAAAAGTCTTAAAACAATAGTTACTAGGTCCATTAGGCCTCCTTTAATTACACAGATTGTCGCGCCTGTTATTATTCGTCTTTGCGAGGCACCGGAATATTCGAGCGTGCCGAAGCAATCTCATCTTTTAATACGTGTCGGTCTCCCGCATGTCATTCCCGCCCCCGCTTCCGCGGGGGTAAACTGCAGCGGGAATCCATGGATGGACTCTCTACTCTACTCTGGATCCCCGCTTGAGTTTAGACCGCAAGAACGGTCCGCGGATGACAGAAAACGGAGATTGCTTCGGTGCGCTTACTTTATTACGGCACCTCGCAAAGACGAGTGTAGTTTACGCGTGCCCGTTCGGGGCAAGATCAACTACCTTGCTTACAGACACCTTTATGACATGCTTGGGTAACGGAAATGTTGCTTCCGGGATGCCTTTATGACCGGTCACGTCCCCCTTAACATGTCTTATGACGCGCTTAGCGATCCTCCTGGCAAGCTTCTCATGCCAAATTTGAAGTTTGCCCTTGGGTACAAAATTCTCCTTTACGATCCTGGCCTGCCCTTCAATGGAATATCCTATAAATTTATGTTCATCAACTGCGGTAATAGTAACTTTGGGATTACGCTTAATATTCTTATATGTCCTTGCGTTAAACAGGTCCAAGATAATTATCTCCCCTTTTGCATCCACCTCTACAACCCCCTTGCAGGATGTATGGATATTGCCATCTGTGTCAAAAGAGGCCACAATAACAAAGTGCTGTTTTTCAAGAAAATGTTTTACGCCAGGAGAGATCTCTGCCATTAAAATCTTCCTCCGAAATTAAGGTATGCCCCCGCCAGGAAGAGGATGAGGAGAAAAGGTACATACCAGCTTACAGACAAGATTTTACGCTTGGACCTTGTAACCAACGCAAGGATGACGATCGTCGTCATTGCCATAACGATAACCCCCTGCAATATGTGGTCCGGCGATACGACCTGAAGTATGGGAGCCTTCCGATAGAGTATGTCATCTATGAAGATTATTGACATATTGAACATGTTACTGCCGAGCATATTGGCGATCGCTATCTCCCTTGCCCCCATATGAAGCGCGACTACAGACACTGTTATCTCGGGTAATGTGGTAGCAAAACCCAGAAGTAAACTTCCTATAAAACTCTCACCTAAATGCAACGTTGTGGAGATCTCTTTACCTATAAAAGCAAGCCATACACCACTTGCAACAATAAGTAGAGCGGCCACCCCATAATATATATATGCTTTTTTAAGAGATACGCCCTCATACCTATTCGCCTTGGGATCAGTACTCTTTACAAGATCTTCTTTCTGCCCCTTCTTTCCAAGCTTGTAAATAACTCTCGTTGCGATACAGTACGAAAAGAAGATCAAAATACTAAATACACCTATATTGCCCGCGCTCCATGCAAATCCCTTCGCCTGCAAAGCGATCGCTATTATAACCAGCATAACAGGTAGCAGGCCGAAAAGGGCTGTCAAAAGATGCCCGGATCCTATAACGCTTAACAAAGGCGTTCCACCTTTTAATACATCGAGTAGCGCAATATTTAAGAGATTATACGAATTTGCGCCCAGCAGATTGCCTACCGAAAGATCAGGGGCATCTAAAAAAACTACACTGCCAACACCTGTAAAGAGCTCGGGAAGGCTAGTGGTTACAGAAACGAGGATAAGGCCTACCCATAGCCCTCCTAGCCTGGTCTTTTCGGCAATGATATCGGCGTTCCTGGCCACATGCTTTCCGGCAAATAGTATGATCGCTGCGCACAGGGTGAATTTTAGCCAAACCATCTTTTATACTTTCTGTTCCTTGAATATAAATTATACACTGATAACCATATAAAACATAGAGTATTGTAATTTTTCAGTAGTTGATCTCTTCACTTCCATACCCCTTCCACAATAGAATCGCAACCGGAACATTTACCGTTTTCTATATTATCTTCCGATACGCCGTAACCCAATCTTGCGATAAGAAGTTTACCACAGTTAGAACAATACGTGCTACCACCACTTGCGACATTACCTAAATATGTATATTTGAGCCCTTCTTCGGCCCCTATGGATCCGGCCCTTTCAAGAACCGCAGGCGCCGTTGGCTCCCTATCGCTAAATTTATAATCAGGATGGAAGCGACTTATGTGCCAGGGTATCTCCTTCCCCAGGCCCGCTATAAACTTCCCGATATTCTTTAGCTCATTATCTGTATCATTCATTCCCGGGACAACAAGGGTCGTGATCTCAACCCATATACCCGCCTTTCGCATATAGCGGATCGATCTAAGTACAGGTTCAAGCGTTCCACGGCAGATCTTCTTGTATGTTTCATCGCTATAAGCCTTTAGATCGACATTGCACGCGTCAAGATAAGGCTTTATCATATCGAGCGCCTGCTCTGTCATATACCCGTTCGTAACAAATATGTTGCGTAATCCCTCCTCCTTAGCGATCTTAGCCGTATCATAAGCATATTCAAAAAATATGGTTGGTTCCGTATAGGTGTATGATATGCTCTTGCATCCACTCTTCTTGGCCTCCCTCACGATCTCGACAGGCTTAAGCTCATACCCTCCTCTTCGCGCCTCTCCCTTTGGCATCTGTGATATCTGCCAATTCTGACAAAACCCGCACCGAAAGTTGCATCCGGCAGTAGCGATGGAATACGTCGAAGAGCCCGGAAGAAAATGGTATAGAGGCTTCTTTTCGATGGGATCGACATGGGAAGCAATAACCTCCCCGTAAACATGTGTATAGAGAACGCCCTTTTCATTCTTCCGGACACCGCAGAGGCCGTATTTTGAGTCAGCGATCCTGCAATGGTGATTGCAAAGCTGGCAACGCACCTTGTTGCCTTCAAGCTTTTCATATAACATGGCCTCTTTTCTCACGCTTTCTCCTCTATAGCGCATAGCGTTTAGCGTATAGGTTAGTATTTAACGTTTAAAAAAGTCTGTCTTCCTAGCCTATCCGCTATATGCTATCCGCTATACGCTATTATTCCAACCTATCCGCTATACGCTAGTCTTTATCCTTCGAGCCTAATCGCTAGTCGCTAATCGCTAGACGCTAGAAGATGGGCATAACTTATTAATAACACACCCCGGACAAAGGGGCTTTCTCGCCATGCATACCGTACGGCCATGTTGAACCAGTATATAGTTAAAATCGAGCCAGTCTTTATAAGGAACCATCTCCATCAGGTCTCGTTCAATCTTTTCCGGGGTCTTTTCGTTGCTAACGCCCATTCTTACAGACAGTCTCTTTACATGAGTATCAACAGCTATACCCTCTGCTCTATTATACGAATTCGAAAGTACAATATTGGCGGTCTTGCGCGCAACGCCCGGGAGCGTTATGAGACTATCCATGGAATCGGGCACCTTTCCTCCGAATTCATCAACTATCCTTTTTGCCGCTGCGATTATATTCTTCGCTTTGTTCCTGTAGAAACCCGCTGAGTATATCTCCTTTTCAAGGACGGACCGCCTCGTACGGGCAAACCCGGAAGGACCCTTGTATTTCTTAAAGAGTTGGGGCGTGATCTTATTAACGCGTTCATCGGTGCATTGGGCGGACAGTATGGTGGAAACGAGAAGCTCAAATGGAGATTTGTGCCTGAGTGCTGTTCTTGCCTTCGGGTATTCTTTGCGAAGCAGTTTTATTATCTTTGTAATCCTAGCTTCTGCTGATTGCATATTCGAACCTCTGGACCACTAATCGTCTTTCGTCCTACGTCCATCGCCCTTCGTAGCTTGCAATCCATCTTTGTGTCCCTGTGTCCTTGTATCGTTCTTCGATTACGCTGCTTTAGGGCGCATTCTGGAGTGACCGATAATAGCTACAACCACCATAATTTCCGTGAGGGTAAACCCGGACCCATTTGACCCGAAAAGTATATTCATATCATCTTATCGGATTAGCGCTATATATTATATCCCCTCCGAGTTTCTCTATCCTCTTTATGCGCAATTTTATAGCGCCTTTTATATTGGATACACCCAGGTCTCCCACGCTCTCTATGCCTTTACCCACGATCTTGGGTGAAATAATAGCTATGACCTTGTCCGCCATCTTAAGACTCAAAAAGGACGTAATGATCTTCTGCCCGCCCTCGACAAGTATGCTCCTTATGCCTCTTTTATAGAGAACGCGAACGGCCTTCTTTAGATCGATGTCGCCATCCTTCGAGAAAGGAGTGATAATAAGCCCCACTCCCATGCTTCTCAGCTTCTTGATCTTAGAGCTTGACGCTTTACGGGTAGTAATAATTATTGTAGCGGAATGCCCGGTCTCCTTGACGACACGAGAATCTATGGGAGTGCGAAGCCTGCTATCTATTATAAGCCGCACCGGATCGGTACCTCTGGCATAACGCACCGTAAGGGCCGGGTCATCGATAAGAACAGTGTTTACCCCTACCAGTATAGCGTCGTTTTGAGCCCTCAATCTATGAGCAAATTCCCGGCTTTGAGAACTGCTTATCCACTTAGAAGATCCGTCGCGTGCAGCGATCCTGCCATCCAGCGTCTGCGCAAATTTAACCGTTATATAAGGTCTCTTCATTACAGCTTCTTATTTTACCATAGGTTATGTTCGAGAAAAAGGGAATAGGGATGTAAAGTTTCACATACTTCTATACGTATTTTACGTAATCGCTAAACCATGCAGAACATTACGCAGAACTACGCGGAAATTACGATAAGATTAAGCGCAATTCCGCGCTGTTCCGCATCTTGTTCAACGCGGTTCAGCGGTTATATCAACTAAAGTTATAGTGTTTTCTCACGGGTTCAGTTATATCCCAAACGCAATCGAGTCCTTTTGGGAAGGTAACGAAATCTCCCGGGCCGAAGTTTACCTTCTTACCGCCTTTGGTACCAACAGTAACTCTTCCTTCAAGAATATAACACATCTCGGTATCATAGTAATGCCAATCGAACCGGGACACCTCTTTGATCCATATGGGCCATGAGCGAACGGCCATCCGGTTCATCTTCTCTTCTGTCAGTTTTTCAATTTTGATCTCTTCCACTGTTCCTCCTCTCTTATTAGTAATTACAGTAGCCATAAGCTTTAAGCCATAAGCCTTAAGCTTTTTTTGGATTAAGCAATAAGTTTAAAACAGTATTGGCTTATAGCTTACGACTTAGAGCTTATAGCTTCGTATTATACAGATTTTAGCTGTTGATCCGGGCAGCGAAGCGTCTCAAATCCTGTATCTCGTCCGCCATCCCCGGCATCAATTTATCGGAGAATATAGCTTTATTGTGCCATAGGGGATCGAGGTTACTTTTTATTATGCCGCTTCCAAGAAGCTCTTCATAATCCCTGGTTAGCGGGATCGGCGAATAGGAAGCGAGAACCGCTTTTGCGCCAAGTGAGTTCACATACAGTATATCCTCTTTCGTGGCATCTATGCTTATCCATGGCGCTCCGGTTAGGATATACACGCCTATATCCTTCTTTTCGAATCCGGCTTCTTTTAAAAGTATTATGGACCTTTCGATATCGCTATTATCGACCTTGCTTCCTGTAGCCTCCTGGATCTTCTCATCGGACGTCTCCAGGGATAACCTGAGATCGCTAAAGCCGGTCCTTCTTAATAGATGGGCTATCTCTTCATCGATGAACCTGGCATGCAACCCGTTTGGCGTATAGAAATTGAAACGTTCTCCGCTGGCTTCAATTATCCTTAAGAGCTTCTTTATGCCTGTATGAGCTTCGTGAAATAGCGCGTCGTCATAAAACACAAAAGTCCGCGTGCCAAATTCCTTCCTGCAGTACATAAGTTCCTCAAAAACGCCTACAGGGTCACGCTGTGCAAACTCACCGTTTAGCACCGCCGAAGCGCAGTAAGAACACCTGAAAGGACATCCCTTGCTTGTCCTTATCGGCAGTACGTCTCTTTCTTCAAGAAGATCGTACGCCGGGAATTCGCCCTCAAGATCGCCGGTTAAGTAGTCGCCTCTATGTACTTCATCGGCACCCGAAAAGAGCGTTGCGTGCTCAAAACAGAGCGTTGCATATATGCCTCCCAGCGTGATCGGTACGCCCGGGAAGAGCTCTCTTAAGATCCTTATAGCTAATTTAACCCCCTGGTACCAATATGTCATACCGGATGTAATATAGATTTGAGAGGGCCTATTTACGCAGGAGAGTCTATTTTTAAAATTATCTATCGAGATCCCGTACCTGAAGTACGGTCTCTTGATCTGCCCGAGTACGCTTGGCGTCTCCACCCTTACTTTCTTGAGCTTTGAGAAGCCGGACGGCATCTTTGAGCGGGCGCACCCTGAAAGGCAGTCTACGAACGAGACAGCGCTATTTTGTCTAAGGCGTGAGGCTATTCTTAAAAGCCCTAAAGGTTTTATGCCAAAATCATATGCCGCGAAATCGTATATCCACGGATTTATAAGTAGAGTCTGCTTCTTCAATCTTGCGCCACTTCCTGTTTTCCTTTTAAATTTTTTGTCAAAAAAACTATCCTGCTAATCTCACCATTCAGTATGGTATCAAGCTCCGTAAAATAGCTTTCAATATTGTTTATATGTGTCTTTGTCTTCGGATCCTTTATCTCTCCTTTACCGATCCCTTTCAGGCTATCTAAATTCTGCCTGTTCAGGCTCTTGACCCGGCCCAGCCAGTCATTAAGGTAGCTGATCGAATCATAGGTAAGATCATCCTCACTTATCGTGTTGAAGATACCCAGCATATAAAAATATGCGTCGAGCTGTCCTGAGACCATTAAGCATGTGTCGCGCAGATTGCCCAGGACCACCGCATCGCGAGAATCGGCTATTGCGGGTTTGATCGACTTTGATTCCTCAAAGATCTTATTGCGCACCTCGAGGATCTTCGTTTCCAGACAAATGACGTTTACACTGAAAAAAAAGGTTACCACAAGAATGCTAAGAATTATCCGCTTCATATCGACCTCCTATTTTTTTGACATCTTTAAAAGACTACTTAGGCATGATCAGCTTAGAGATTATCATGCTGCATTTTGCTACGCTCGACTCCCTGGCTTTCGGGCTTATCTCGTATTTTTCGATGGTCAGAAGCTTCTGTGAATTCTCAATGTTATACATAAATTCTACTATCTGCTCCATCTGCGCTTCGCCGTTTAAACTTATCGTATATTTCGCAGATTCCCCGGATCCGGACAGGCCCCTTGGCTTCATATCGATAAGATAGATGGAATTCTTATTTGCCATGTCCTCAACCTCCTTTAGAAGAGATGTAAGCCCCTCCTCTTCGGTCGAGAACTTGTCTATAAAGACCGTATACTTATCCCTTTCGGCTATTATCTTATCCTTGTAAGAGAGCATGCGTAAATTCTTTTTGATCTCGGTCTCCTCCTCTTCGATCTCGGCGCTCAATGTTCTGATCTTTAAGAAGATCGGGTTTACAATAAAGCGGTCCAGGAGCGTAAGCGAAATGACTACCATGGCGCTATACAATATTGTCTTTTCTCTTGCTGATAGCCGCGATAGAAATGTAGATAGAACTTTTAGTTTAAGCATTGTTTAATATATCCCGCTGGCAGCAAAACATCTCAGTTCAAAATCCGTAACGTCTCTCTTGCCGTCTTTTCTCTTCGTTGTATGCTTTGTCTCAACCTCTTTAAAGACCTCTGATCTCTCCATATCATTGACAAAGGAGAAGACGGTCGACATGGAACCCGCGGTTCCCTTGAGAGAGACATTACCGTCGGAATCAAACCGGATATTATTAAGTTCAAGATCCATCGGTATAACGTTGAATAACTCAGCCAGTACCTCCAGCGACCGCCCCCGGTTACACAGGTACTTTTTTATGAGAGCTATCTTTGTAAAATTCTTCTCCAGTTCTCGCGCTTCTAGTCCGATCGATTCGTATTTTTTTCGTATCGTTTTGAGCAGCGCGTCCTTAAGAAATATATCACTTATTAGCATTGAGAAGACGCTCGCGAAGACCATGAGGATCAAGACTCCCACCTTTACAAGGTCCCTCCCGCGCTCTTCAAGGGCTCTCCTCATCTTTATCTCATCGGGAATGAGGTCGACCTTCGATTCTTCGAAGGCCAAAAGTGGCGCAATGACATTCAAATAGGAGAGATCCCTTGTCTTGGATGCGATCTTAAACGCCTTATCGGAAAATTGAAGGTTCTTAACGTAATTTACTACTTGCGTGCTCATATTTACGGCTTTGCTGATAGGCTCCACGAGCCCCCCTACTTCGTCGACCGCCCCGGTCAGGATAAGCGCGCTGGGGGCCTTCTCTACATTCTCGCTATGATAGGCCTCAAGGGACCCTTTCAGCTCTTCGATAAACCTTTCGCGATACCTCTCCTCTTTAACGATCTCGTGAATGCCTATGGGTATGTTCCGCACAAATATTGTCTTATTCTGGAAGACAACGGTGAAATCCGTATAATGACCGTCAATATGGGCCACGCTGATAGGCGCGCTATCGGTCTTTAATTTAGATAGTTTCCCTATCGACCACGACAATCCCTCGGCAGCAAGCAGGACCCTCCCCAATCTGAAACCTGCTTTATGCAATATTTCAAACTGTCTCTTTACGATGTTTCTCGTCACAATGATAAGGAGTACCTTGGTATAACTGTGTTTGAAACTGCCTATGCTTATGTAATCTACTATTATCTCATCCCTGGAATAGGGAGTGTGCCTGCTCGCCTGCAAATTTATTATCTCTCTTATCTCCTTGGCCTCGGTGGACGGTATCTCGATATTCTTCGTTATTATAGAGTCGGAGGAGACGACCGTTATTATGGCCGGGTTCTTGGCTTTCAGCTCACCGAGCGAAGTACGGATCGCCCTGGCTATATCTTCATCGCTTAGACCGCTTATATCCTTACTTGAGAGATTAGCTACCTCTTTTTTCCCGGGTGACTTTATTAAATGGACAATTTTAAGATTATCACCGTTCAGGTCGATACCTATAAGCTCCCGCGCGCCTAAACGGGCGCGTGGAGACTTTTCAGCAGTAGGGCCACTCCCGGCCTTACCCGCATTTAGTTTTTCAACTTTTTTTGATGGGATCTTTAATTTAAACATATGCTTTCTTGCTCACAGATTTGCATGGATCTAAACGAAGCTTTAAGCTATAAGCCTTAAGTTATAAGCTCAAGACAATTTAAGCTTATAGCTTATGGCTTACAGCTTATGGCTCCGTAATATTCCAGTCACGATTCGTGCCAGTAGAGTATCTCCCCGTCTCTGTTTATAACAGCCTTGGTGGTGCTGGTATTCTTCCTGCCTATCAAGCCGGATACGCTATTTATCGAAAAATTATTTGATCCTGTACTGAGATACCGGTCCCGGATCATGGTAAGCTCCGCTACTTCAGAAGCGCTTAGATGTTGATGTTGACTTAAACGCGGTACAATGTCGGACGTATTATTAAATACGTTATCGTCGCTTGTCGCGCTTATTCCGTCTTCACCCCTGCGGAATATAAGTATCTTACTGACTAAACCGGCATGTAGCCCCAGGGCAAAGAGCACCTCCCTTTCGGCTGTATTTATATTCACCTTGCCGTCACCATAGATAGTTATATAGTCCTTGATCTTTGCATAGACATCCCCGGTCACACCTTTGACCAGAAGAAGCTCATCCAGGACTTCAAATTCCGCATCCTTTGCTTCATAGGAGTATCTCAGTCCCCTATAATAGAAATCTTCTCCGCTCCCAAGCGGTATTGTGAGTTCACTGTCACCGTCCCTCCAGTCGATGATCGAAGCAGCCAATTCCTGCTGCTCTATCTCGTCGGCGCCAAGCACTATCTTGAAGAGGCGTTGCAGCGCCGCCCTATCCATGGTGTTTATGTTGATCTTCCGCTCCTCATCGATCAGGCCGTAGCGCACCCCAGGGGATCTTGACTCTTCGTCTAAATAGTTGTAAAGAACGCTGAATCTCCCCTCCCCGATCCTCCTATCTTTGAACATTCCCGGATTATTGCTCCAATTGTCCCTCAAAGCGTCGCTGGTTCTCTCGACATTATTCTCTTTTGCTATTTCGAATAGAGCCGTCTTTACCCCTGCCTCGGAGATATAGTGCAACTGATCTCTCTCTTCAAGCCTTTTAACAAGCGTAAGTTTCTGCCTCACGCCGTAACTTAAGTAGATCACAAAGGTGGTCAGTAGAAATAGCGACCATAGTGTTATCACCAATATGCTGCCTTTCGTTGAACTATATCTTCTCATAGCTATTGGATCTTTTCCATCCACATTCCCATATTCCTGGTGCTCTTGTGCACCCATTAAAAGAGTACTTGCAGTCAACCTGCAACAGGTATGCTGATCGTTCTGCTAAAGATATTGCTTCCCTTATCTGTTTCGACCTCCAACTCTATTCTTACGGCCCCTGGAATGTCTTCCCTATCCCAGACGGCGAGCCACCCCTTCTCATTCTTATCCTTATCGTAAAAATAGTACTGAAAATTGACGCCTTTGATATTCTTTAAAGCCTGTTTTATCGCTCCCTCTTCTTCGTTATATATATGCGCGAAATCTTTCTCTTCTCTCTGTAAAGTCTTCTCTGAGCGATCATAAAAGTATACGACCTTGCCAACGGTCGTGTTATTAAACCTCCTGCTCGTTACAAGAGTGACGAATTCCAGCCTCTTCTTATCACCTGTAAATTCTAAGTTAGCAAAATGCAGAGTGTTCTTAAGATCTCCGTTCATCTTATCAAAAAAGATGCCGATATCCTCTTCCGGGAGAGACCTGTTCACGCGCTGCCATATCTTCATACCGTTATTAAAAGTCGAGTAGATCGCAAGTGAAACGACTGCCAGCATTGAGACTACCATCAGTATCTCGACAAGTGTAAATCCTGACGGCCGCTTATCAATATATCGTAATATCCTCTTTTTCATGTATCGCTAAACCTATTCTCTTCAGTTCTATTCTCTTCTTGCCCTCCAACCAGGAAAGCATTACATTCACCCTGTAGAGATCCCTATCTGTTGATCTATCTATCGCGCTGTACGACAAACTCCACTTACAATCCTTGTTTCTTCTTCTAAACCCGCCGCTTTTTGCAAGCTGCGCCCTCGGCCCTAAACGGACAAGCTCATCCTGCGCCTCCCATACCTTTTCACCGATCCAGGGCGCCAGGTTAAGATAATTTGAGTAATAGTTAAACGCGTCAAGCGTGGTAAAGAAGGCCTGATATATGAGCAATATCCCAAATGAAAGTATTGCGGTAGCTACCATTACTTCTAGAAGTGTAAAACCGTCTCTACTGCCAATTAGCAACATCGTCCTCACTTTCTACGCCATCCTTACCGAGACTGAAAAGGTCGTAATCTACCCTGCTCTCTCCGGGAGATCTGTACTTATACACCCTTCCCCATGGGTCGATAGGGTTCTTCTCTAGATACGGCCCATTCCAATTAGGCGCGGATGAGCCTCTATTGAGTAAAGCATTAAGGCCTTCTGCGGTACCTGGAAAAGCGCCGTTGTCCAGCTCGTATAGTTTTAGAGCGGTAGCTATATTTACGTTTATATCCGCTCGGCTGGCCGCAATGCGCGCTTGCTCGCCTCGCCCGGTAAGTCTCGGGATCACCATAGCTGCGAGCGCCCCGATAATAATAACTACGAGCATAAGCTCTATGAGAGTAAAACCTCTGGTGTTGTGCGGTGTGCGGTCTGCGGTTTGCGACTTAAACATATCTACCTCCGTTTCTTTAGTCTATGGTCTATCGTCCATCAATATATGTCATTTCCGTCTTGCAACATTAAGAAACCTTCTAAGAAATGTTTCTTTAAGTTACTTTAGGTTTCTTTATGTTTCTTGACGTTGCTTTTTTTAGTCTAATTTGTAACCTTAAGCAACATTAAGAAACTTTATGAAACCTTAAGAAACCTTCTAACCCACATTAGTCTCTAATCTTTAGTCTATTTCGTCCTTCGTAGCTTGACCATATCTTCCTATCAACCACTAGCTCACCAGTACACTAGCTTACCAGCTCACGAGCTCACCAGTCCACCAGCTCACTAGTACACGAGTTTAGTCGTCCTCAGCCAGATACTCCCTCCATTTATCCTCCAGATCACTAATACTACGGATATATGTTGGATAAGCAAACCGAAGGGCCTCCTCCATTTTTTTCCCATCACGTAATTGGCGGCAGAAATGAGCGAATCTTTGCGATCCATATTCCCCGATCAAGAAGTCCACGAGAGAAACCCCTTGCACATAATAGTTGCTGATCAGTCTGTCGAGACTGAGAAACAGCATACTTGGCTCTCCCTCTTTAGTCTGTGTCGGCCTTATATAGACCATATCCTTTTGGGTAAACCCCCTGATATCAAGACCCATCATATCTTCGATCGAAAGCAGCGAGTCCGTATTATACAAGTGTTTCGCCGTGCGTTTAATTATCTGACGCTTAGGCATCTCTGCCCACTGCGCGACTCCTTCGTCGAGCCATAGCGGCACTTCGCCTTTAAACCCCACGAAGTCCCTGAATATTAGATGCGCCATCTCGTGAGGAAGTATCGACTCAACGAACATTTCGCTTAATATGAAACTTGATATCTTCTTATCACTGTATTCGGCCAGACCCTCCGACCAATACGGCTGTCCTGTCATTTCCAGATAAGTCTCCCGGTCGGGATACAGATAGATCTTCGCCCTATTATCCCACAACCAAAAAGCAGAGTGCCGGGGGTATCCCAGATCGGTTGCAATGTTCTTGTAGTACTCCTCCGCTTTTCTGAGAACGCGCCTGGCAAGTTCCTCCCCGCCGTGCATGTAGTAAACGATAAAATGCTGCCCCTTCTCCTCGACCCAGAATCCTTCTTCAGCCGCCGCGCTTGGGAAAGTAAGGGTACATAGTATAGCGCTTATAATTACTGACAACGTAAAACGCCTTGTATCCTTAACTAATCGTCCATCGCCCTTCGTAGCTTGCCCATCTGCGCTCAACCGTATATCAATCATATTTCAATCGTATATCAATTGTATTTCAACTGTATTTCAATAGTATATATCTTGTGCTAACAGCTTTAAGCTCTAAGCCTTAAGCTATAAGCTCAAATCATATCACATTACTTATAGCTTACGTCTTATGACTTATAGCTCTCTAAGTCCTTCGAATCGTCCTTCGTAGCTTAACTATCTATCTTTCAGTCCTCGTGCCATGCTACATCATATTGATCTCGAATATCGGCAAGAGCATCGCCACTACAACAAACCCCACTATAAGCCCCATAACCAGGATCATTATAGGCTCCAGCATACTGCTAAATATCTTTATCGTCTCATCCGTATCCCTCTCATAGGTATTAGCTATTTCATCAAGGGCCTCGTCGAGCCTCCCCGACTCCTCACCTACGATCACTAAATTGCTCATAAAGATAGGGATGCTCTTAGACCCCTTCAGGCATCTTCCGAAAGACCCGCCTTCTTCGAGTTCTTTATAGCTCTCCTTTAACCTGTCTTTTGTAACTTCGTTTTCCAATACCGGTATTGCTATATCTATAGCATTCAGTATGGGTAAACCGTTCTTGATAAGCAGCGCCAGAGTGCGGCTGAATCTGGCAAGTTCCGCTTTAAGAATAAAGTTTCCAAATAGCGGTAGACGTAATTTAAGTACGCTTATAGAATATTTCCCTGCCTTCGTCTGAGCGTGTCTGTTAGCTATAAGAATAATGAAACCCAGGATCAAGATTATCCAAAACCACCAGTCGCGTATCCCCTGGCTTATCGAAATAAGAACTTGCGTAGGTATTGGCAGGGCTTGTCCTGTATTAAGATATATCTTCATGAGACGCGGCACTACAAAGGTGAACATAAATATTATAGTGCATAGCCCGACCACCGCCATAAGAACCGGGTAAGCGAGCGCCATGCGAAAGCGGGAGAGCACATCTTCCTGTTTCGCGCGATGTTCGGATATCCTGAGAAGCGCATCAGGCAACGCGCCGCTCCCTTCCCCGGTACGGATCATGGCGATGTAAAGAGGGGGAAATGTCTTCGGATAGAGTGACAGCGCGGACGAGAAGGTCGTGCCTTCCTTTACAGAATCATGGATATCATTAAGTATGGTCTTGAAGTTCGCGCTCTCAGACTGTTCAATAAGAATGCTTAGTGCCTTTAGTAAAGGTACGCCGGACCGAAGGAGGCTTGCCAGCTCCCGGCTCATCATCGTTATTTCCCGGGACCTTACCTTGCCGGCAGACTTACCGGAATGCTGCGCTCTCCCTTCATGGGAGGGCTTCCCCTCTTCTATAAAGACAGGTATATATCCTAACCCGCTCAGCTTCTCTATCGCTTCCTTCTCAGAGCTTGCTTCTATAGCGCCTTCCATTACGCCATTCGGCCCTTTCTTCGCTCGATACCTATAGGTTGCCATATTTATAAAACCTCCGCTCTAGATTTGTCGGGAGCTCTTGCTCACGGCTATGTCTCCTTCACCAAAGAATAAGCCGATTACTCCGACTCTTCCTCTATGAACTTGCTTAGCCTGGTCTTCTCGGCTCCTGTAATATCCAAAAAGCAGATCGCTGTATCGTAATTCTTCTGCTCTTCCAGAACTTCAACGCGCACTACTTTAGCGAGACTCGCAATAGGCTCCTTTCCGTCCGGTAATTCTATCTTGAGTTCCAGGACAGAACCGATGGACAAAAGTTCATTAGCTACAAAAAGTAGACCTCCGGCGGAAATATTCTTGCTAACGCTAAAGCCCTCGGGCGCAAATCCTTCACTCTCTAAATTCTTATCTGAACCGAAAACCTTGTATACTACATTGACCTTCTTACTCAATCTACGATATATTCTTTTCTCTGATCCGGAGTCTGTCTCGGCTCTTTTAGGTATCTCCGAGTAATATGCTCCTCGGGCCTTTTCCATCTTTGCATGGCCCTCATCCGGGGTAACTTTCATAACCTCTTCCGGGGTCGTGAGACCCGCTATTACCTTCTGCCAGCCATCCTGACGAAGCGTTCGCATACCTTTGGAGAGCGCGACTTTCTTAATTTCGGAAGACGCGGCCTTCTTCAATACCAGCTCCTTGATCTCCTCATCGACAAGTAGTATTTCGTACATCGCGCTTCTTCCGAAGAATCCAGTAAAATTACACGCCGGACACCCCTTTGCTTTAAATATCTTCATCTTATCTTGAGATTTAAGGCCAATGTCATTCGCTATCATTCTCTTCAACTCCTCCGGGGCATCCTTATCTTCGTCCTTACAGTCAGGACAGAGCAGTCTTATGAGACGCTGGGCAATAAATACTTCAACGCTTGAAGCTACAAGATACGGTTCAACACCTATATCAACGAGTCTGGTAAAGCCACTTGCCGCGTCATTGGTGTGGAGGGTTGAAAACACAAGGTGACCGGTTAACGCGACCCTTACGGCGATCTCCGCCGTCTCAAGGTCCCGCACCTCCCCCACCATTATGACATCAGGATCATGTCTTAAAACACTCCGCAACCCACGCGCAAAACCAAAATCTATCTCCTGCATAACCTGTATCTGCGTGATCCCATCTATCTCATACTCTATCGGATCTTCGAGTGTAATGATCTTTCGCTCCTTGGTATTTATACGACTAAGGCATGCATATAGCGTCGTGGTCTTGCCGCTTCCCGTAGGACCCGTAATAAATATTATACCATGGGGCTTGCGCACGAGATCCTCGAAGATCTGCAAGTCCTTCTTTGAAAGGCCCAATTTCGCAAGGCTGAACAGCATCTGCGTAGGAAGTATCCTTATCACGACACTCTCGCCAAAGTGTGTAGGCATGGTCGATATCCTGAGGTCCAGCACCTGGTTCTGGACCTTTACCACGGCTCTTCCGTCCTGTGGCAGTCTTCTCTCAACGATGTTGAGGTTGGACATGATCTTTATGCGCGAGATGATGGCGCTTAAAAAATGTTTCATCTCGGGCGGGACATTTGTATCATAAAGAATGCCGTCTATGCGGTATCTGAGTATCACGCCACCCCTGAACGGCGCAATGTGTATATCCGTGGCCCTCTTTCTCCACCCTTCCAGGATTATCTGATTTACGAGCCTTATTACGGAGGCATCCCCCACCAGCTTCTCTATATCTTCCACCTTCTCGTGGATCGGTTGCCTGGCTTCTATGGCGCCTGGATCGGCCTCTTGGTCCCTGATCTCCTGCAGAGTATCGGCTGCAAACCCGTAATATTTCCTTAGACACTCCGTAACGCTTCCGGAGGTCGAGAGGACCATCTCTATATCATAGCCGAGCTGCGTTCTTATCTCGTCGGTGGTCTTGATATCAAGCGGGTAGGCAACGGCGATCGTCATGGTCCTATTCTCTATCGCAAGAGGCACGAACCTGTAATATGTCCCTACCTTTACCGGAACCTTTGCTATAACAGACTTATCGATCTCTACATCTTTTAGGTCGATAAATTTCAGCTTCAATCTCCCGGCCAGGATCTTCAATATATCCCGCTCGCCTGCAAGATTGTCTCTGATTATAAGCTGGGCCAGGCTCTGTCCCGACGTCTGCGCTTCGGTAAGCGCAGGTTCGAGCGACTCTTTGGTAACTGACCCGCTCTCTATTAATGCATCATAGAGCACCCTGTCAGCTTTTTTTAGTGGACTCATCTTTTTATCCTTTTTCTAACACAGATGTGCGCAGATCTAACGTTAATAACGATTGACACAGATCGGCACAGATGCTGTTCTTCGTCTTTGCGAGGCACCGTAAGATTCGAGCGTGCCGAAGCAATCTCTGCTTACCTCGTCTTTGCGAGGCACCGTAAGATTCGAGCGTGCCGAAGCAATCTCATCGAGCTCGTTTGAGATTGCTTCGGTGCGCTTAGTGTATTACGGCACCTCGCAAAGACAAGTAGTACGTATCACCCATCGTATATCTATCGTATTTCAATGTATTTCCATCGTATATCAATGTATCTCATTGTCGTCTTGCAGCCTTAAGCAACGTCAAGAAACTTTATGAAACCTTAAGGAACCTTCTTACTCACATTAGTCTATGGTCAATAGTCGATGGTCTATTGTCGATGGTCTTTATTAATCGTCCATCGTCCTACGTCCTTCGTCTGTGTTATCAAAGATGTCCCTTAATATATTCCCTGTATCTTTCTATGACCTCATCCATGTCTTTCATTGTGACCAGAACAAAATTAACCTGGCTCCCCCTGGATTCATCCTCCGCCTTCTTCAATACCCAGGCATCCAGTGGATTTGTGATGGCCATGGTTGTCGATCCGTCATCCTTTGAAACCGGAAAACACTTATAATCGAAGATAAGCGATGCATCGAACTTTTTTACAAAACTCCAATCGATATACCTGTGCGTAAGACTTATGAACGAGATCTTATACTGGAGAGACAGGGCATCCAGCAAGTCTCCCTCTTCGATCAACCGTCTCTCTATCAATATAGTGCCCAAAAACTCCTTAGACATCTTCTGCGCCGTCAATGCTGCTTTCAATTGCTCTTGGGTTATTACCCCCTTCTTCACCAGTATATCACCGAGAAGCTTCTCTTTTTTATGCATAATGTTAAAATCTAACCTCTGTCCAACTGTAAGGTCACCGGATCACCATGTCACCAGCAAACTAGCTAACTAGCACACCAGCAAACGAGTTAACCAGCACACCAGCACACTAGTTCACCAGCTTACCAGCTCACCAGTACGTTACGGCAACGCTCCGATGAGATACAGATCATCCTCTTTCACCTTATCCGCCTTGCCCTGCATGATCCGCTCGCAACCTTCAAGCGTCTGTTCTGTCGTTACGTACACACCCTTCTTTCCCGTATAGGCTTCGGCAACGGTAAAAGGCTGCGTTAAAAAATACTGAAGGCGCCTGGCGCGCTCATAAATAATACGATCGGCGCTTGAGAGCTCATCTACGCCTATTACCATAACGATACGCTTTAGCTCATCGTACCGCTGGAATATCTTTATCGTCTCCTGCGCGATCTCAAAATGCCTTCTTCCGACTATATCCATATCAAGATTGGCCGAAGATGACTGCATAGGATCAATAGCGGGGTATAGACCTAACTGTACCCGTTCACGTGAAAGAACCATTATTGAATCCAGAAAAGAGAATATAGCAACGACCGCAGGATCTGTTAAATCATCTGCGGGAACGTAGACCGCCTCGATAGCGGTAATTGATCCCCCGGTTTCCGGGGAAGACCTTATCCTTTCGTGAAATTCGCTGGCTTCCGATATAAGTGTCGCTTGATAGCCTGTTTCGGAAGGGATCCGGCCTAATAGCGTAGAGATCTCGGCTCCGGCCTGTACGAACCTGAATATATTATCTGCAAATAGAAGAACGTCCTGATTCTTCCGTTGTACAGATTCGGCCAATGTTATGCCTGTCATGGCTGCGCCAAAACGGGCGCCGGGCGGCTCATTCATCTGGCCAAAGACCATCATTGTCTTGTTAAGTACCCCATGCTTTAATAGAGCGTAGTATAGTTCATTTCCCTCTCGTATTCTTTCACCCACGCCTGCAAATATGCAGCTGCCCGAATATTGTTTAACAATATTGTGGATGATCTCAAGGGTCAAAATACTCTTTCCTAAAGCCGCTCCTCCAAGTATACCCGTTTTGCTCCCCTTGACCAAAGGATATAAAAAATCTATGATCTTGATGCCCGTTTCAAGTACTTCAAAATTTTTTTTCCTATCGCCGTCCGTTCGGACCTTGCTCCCCGGAAGCTTCTTCCTTATCGGGAGCTTCTCTTCGTAATTGGGAGCGGGTTTGCCGTCTATAGGATCACCCAGGACATTAATTATCCTCCCATAAAGTTCATCGCCTACCGGAATAGATATCGAGCTTCCTTCAACATAGGCCTCTATATTTCGCTGGAGATTTATCGTGGAATTGATCGATATACATCTGGCTATATTGCCCGGCCTGTGTTCAGCGACCTCCAGGACAATTTCGGCCTTGTCTATAGTATAGGTCTTTATAACACCGTATACATTTGGCACATCTTCGGGGCAAGAGAACTTTATGTCGACAACAGGCCCCTGGACCGAGATCACCTTGCCTACTATCTTCGTTTTCCCCTTGTCACTGTCCTTGCTGACTTTCATATACTACCCTCGCTGAAGCGATCTCGCGCATATTACGGTCCACGAGCTCATGGCTAAGTCTGAAATACTGAAGCGTGAGCTTTGAATGTATCTCTTTTAACTTCTGACTGCACTCCTCCGAATGCGTAAAACGGGCCGCAAGTTCAGCCAACCTGCTAAGACCAAATATCTCGTGCAGCTTCTCGCCCATCCACACAGTTATGAGGTATTCCGCGCAATCATCGCTCTTCGATTCCATAATCATATCAGTAATCGATTCTCCTGTAGAGGTATTTCCCCCGGATGGGAGATACGGCAAGAACGAAATTGTCTCCGGACGCTGTATGGTAAAAGATAAAGGCCTCGGGTAGACTACCTTGAGATAGCCGAACGATTCATCGAAAAGTTTCTTTACAACATAATCCCTTATCTGCAATGCCTGCGCATACTTCTCTTCATCCTTAATGCCACCAAAACTTATAAACGGGATATTGTAATCTCTGGCATAGATCTTGCCCTGTTCACCAATGGTTATGAGTTTACCGGGTATCTTCTCGAGCTCCGCGAGCGCTTCCCTTAGTACCTGGGAGTTAAGTCCTCCCAAAAGACCCGTATCAGAGGTAACCGCTATAACGATCTGTTTATTGCTCCTTGGCTTTAAAAAGGCGTGTGTACTATTTTCAACATCGATTAATCCAAAAAAAGTATCGACGGAGGTCATCAACTTATCGAACGCCCTTGTCTTCCGCTCGAGTTCCCGGAACTTGGCCACAGACAGGTTCTTAAGCATCTCAATGAGGTCCGTAAGATTGCTATTGAATTCGATCTCTCTCTTTGTGCCTACCAGGGTCGGCATATCATATCATCTCCTTAATATAGTCTTTAAGGGAAGACTCCAATTCCTTCTTCATTTCGTCATCCAGTTCACGCGTCTTCCGGACGGCAGCGCAAAACGTGGGGTATCGCTTTTCTATAAAGATGAGAACATTCTCTTTAAACTGTTTTACCTGGTTTATGGAAAGTGTATCCAGGAGACCCAGCATTAAGGCATAAAGATAGATTATCTGCTCTTCCATGGAGACCGGGGCGTTCTTATCCTGCACTATAAGCTGATTCATGACTTCCCCGCGCTTTAGCTTCATCTCCGCGTCTTTAGATATACCCGTGGCCCTCAGCTGCGTCATCTGCACAAGTTCTTTATACTGGAGATACTCCAAACGCAATGATTTACTAAGTTCCTTCATGGCAGGCCACTGCGCCTTATTGCCTATACGGGAAACGGATAACCCAAAATCTATGGCGGGTTTGATGCCCTTGTTAAAAAGCGTTGTAGAAAAGTATAATTGTCCGTCAGTCATTGAAATGAGATTTGTTGAGATATAGCCCGTTACATCTCCCTGTAATATCTCAACGATAGGCAAAAAGGTCATCGAGCCGCCACCCAGTTCCGGTTTCAAAAAACCGGCGCGCTCAATAAACTGCGAATGTATATAGAATATATCGCCGGGGTAGGCTTCCCTGCCGGGAGGACGATCGAGAAGCAGGGATATCTGGCGATATATCCAGGCGTGCTTCGTCATGTCATCAAATACAACAAGGACATCCTTACCTTTGCTCATAAAGTATTCACCCAGCATGCAAGCAGTATAAGGCGCCAGGTATTGCTCGGCGGTCGAGACGGACGCTACGCCGCTTACCACAATACCATATTCAAGGGTACCGTGCTCCTTAAAAAGATCAATTATCTTAAGGAGGGCTGAGTACGGCTTACCGATGCAGCAATATATACAGATAACATCCTTACCCTTCTGGTTCAATATGGCGTCGAGCGCTACCGATGTCTTCCCGGTAAGCCTGTCTCCTACTACAAGCTGACGCTGTCCTTTGGCTATCGGAATTATAGCATCAAGAATAAGAGTGCCGGTCTCGAGCGTCTCTTTAACCGGAACACGTTCCATTACACCCGGCGCTACTTTAAAGACAGGGTAGAACTCCGCTGCCTCTACAGGACCTTTCCCATCCAGTGGCTGACAAAGACTATTTACCACCCTGCCCAAAAACATATCCGACACAGGAAGGTTCAGAGACTTGCCCTTATTGTAGACTTCATCACCCGCGCGTATCGCCGCGGCGTCTCCCAAAACAAGTATCTGTACCTTCTCTGCGCTAAAACCCATAACTAACCCTTGAGTGCCATCGCTGAATTCTACAAGCTGTCCATTCATGCAGGAAGGAAGTCCTGTTGCGATAACAATGAATTTCCGCACGGACTGGACGTAACCTATTTCGCGAACTTCAAATTTTGTGCCAGGCATAATAATGTACTATCTACACCTTGAAAGCTTGTTAGCATTATTAGGTGTTTTTAGCCTTCTCCTTGATCCTATGTTTTAAGCTCCCGTCCAAAACAAGATTGCCGATCGTGATCACCAGACCTGCGACCACCTTTGGATCGATCCTTTCGTTGATCTTGACGTCCCTGCCCAATATATCATTTATCTTCTTATGCATGGCCTTACGCTGTTCCTCATCCAGGCTGAAGGCTGTCGCGATATTAACCTCTTCTACATCCTCCGGAACCTGCAAACGCTCTACCTTGCTAAAATCGCTTTCGATCAGCTCTTCTACCCATTTGGAATGGGCTCCTTTCTTCAGATCTTCAGGAAGGGTCTCCTGAACAAGCTCACAAGCCTTATCTACGGCCTCTTTTGCGATCCTGTCGTTTACCTCTGAGATAAGGATCTGTTTTGACCTATCCGCATGTTTTATTATATCTTCGCCCTGCGCCCTTGCCTCTTTTACCATCTTATCCCTCTCCCTCTCAGCCTCCTTTGCGATCTCTTCTTTCATCTTCTCCGCCTCTTCACGCGTCCTGGCAAGGAGTTCCTGGGATTTCTGTTTCACCTCTTCCATCCTCCGGCTCAACTCCTTCTCTCTTTTGCTGTAATCCTCATCCAGCTGTTCCAGATGCTTTGTAGCTTTTACAACATTCTGATTTATTATCTTTCTCAAGAATACTATGAGGCCGGAAAATACAATAACCTGTAAAATAATTAGTGACGCTATCAGCATATTTTTTGACTCCTTCTTTCTAAGCACAGATTAGCACAGATCTAACGATTATGCGCGAATGACACAGATGCTGTTCTTCGTCTTTGCGAGGCACCGGAAGATTCGAACGTGCCGAAGCAATCTCATTCGAGCTAGTTTGAGATTGATATTATGAAAAATAAGCTACCTCCCAAAGGGGCTCGTATTTATGGTAGAATACAGCCCAGGTAAAACGGGATTACATTCGGTGTAGAATGCATCCCAAGAGC
>JBDRHE010000028.1:0-2626 GCA_043817155.1 Candidatus Omnitrophota bacterium
GATTAAATCTTACTTTACAAGCTTGTCTTTGTGAATAAGATGCACGCCGTCTTTTCTAGCTAGCTCTATCATATCCTTCGTAAAACCGCTTTTACTGAAAAGGATATAGTGCTCCTTTCGCGATGCCATCTTCCAATCAACGTGCGCAGCCTTTTCTTTTAGCTCCGCATAAATATTTGTGCCGACTTGTTTCTCTGACCACTTTGCTTCGCCGAACAGGATATCCTTCGTTTGGGAGTTTAAGGCGACGACATCGATCTCCTTTTCAGCTTCCCACCACTTTCCAACCCGCTCGAATGTAAATAACTCATCCCTAAAATCACTTATCATTTGACGGCAGATAGTTTCATACGTCCAGCCTTCAAGCATCTTAAAACTCTCCCTCATCTTTCTCAGGACTTCGTCGTATCTCCGTATCTCGAGATCACTCTTATAGGGAAACACATATTGAAACCAGAACCGAAAAAAATTATCTGTTATCGCATATAATCCTTTTCGCGACTTATGCAGCGCGTCTTCGGTAACGGGCACTTCTCTTTCGATGATCTGAAGCCGCTCAAGGGTCATCAGATACTTGGTAAGAAAGCTCTTCTCAAGGCCCGTTTCGTTCACGATCTCGCCGAATTTTCGCTTTCCCCATGAAATGGCCCGGAGGATAGATAAATAATTTTTCGGTTCCCTGAACTCCTCTTTCAGGATGAATTCAACCTCATTGTGCAGGAATTCTGTATTCAGGAATACCTTCTCTTTGATATTATCATCGACAGAAAGGTCAGGATCCCATTGTAAAATATAAGCAGGGATGCCTCCGGCAATAGTATAGATGCTCAAACATTCATCAAAGCCCTTCTTTGGGAAAAACTGCCGCGCTTCCTTAAAAAGAAGCGGTTTAATAAGTATCTGGCCTGTCCGCCTGCCATAGAGAGGCGCGCGGTATGTGAGAGCCTCCGACTCCATCATGCCAATGCTTGAACCGGATAGAATAAGGAATATACCGGCGTCTTTCAAGCCTTCATCCCATCCTTTTTGAAAGACTGAGCTTATCGATTTGTCGGCCTCGACAAGGTAAGGGTATTCATCGATCGCGAAAATGAATTTGCCTTTCTTGTGCTTCTTTATATAATTAAATACCTCGAGCCAATTTTCAAATCCACGGCTCTTTAACATATCATCGTTAAACATATCGCCGATGATCTGGCCAAGCTCCCGCAACTGCTCCAGTGATGTCCGCTTATCGGCAAGAAAATAGACAGCTTCTTTATCTTTGATGAATTGCTTGATAAGCTCGGTTTTCCCGACTCTGCGTTTCCCGTAGACAATAATAAGCTGCGATGAGCCCTTGGCGTGCTTATCTCTTAATGCCTTTAGCTCGGTCTCCCTATTAATGAACTTCATATTTCACCTCTTTCAATTAGTATACTCGTAAGTAGTATACTCTAAAGTATACTAATTGTCAATAGTGCCATCGCTCGCATACCGGCGAAAGCCGGCTGATTCCATACCGGTATTATTATATCTCACTTCATATTGTGTATATTATAGTTTGGTTATAATGAAATTGCATGATATTTCTTTGCCGGCCTTTTGGATAAACTTTATGAAGTTGAGTCAAAATTCCGGAATTCACAGAACTGGCGAGACCTCAATGACTATGGATTACTTCTGGTGGCTGAGCTGTTACCTATTTCTTCAAAAGACGAGAAATTTCTTTCTTTAAATCGGGGATCTTATTCTCAATAATATCCCATAGGATTTCCAGATCAACACCGAAGTATTCGTGCGCCAGAATATCCCGCAAGCCCGCTATTTTCTTCCATTCGATGTCAGTATCTCTATCCTTTACATTCGCCGGTATATTCTTTACGGCTTCCCCTATTATCTCGAGATTTCTGACAACGCCATCGCTGATTAGACTGTCTTTCTTG
The DNA here is from genome assembly GCA_043817155.1 of Candidatus Omnitrophota bacterium. Lineage (GTDB taxonomy): Bacteria > Omnitrophota > Gorgyraeia > JABMRN01 > RBG-13-46-9 > JBDRHE01. The sequence continues at coordinate 1,926 of JBDRHE010000028.1, forward strand.
AACCTCTCTACGGTGAGACCTTTTGTGTATTTCTCGATCCTTTTGATCGCTTCCATTATGTCGTCTAAATAAAGCTTATAATCTCGCATATGCGGTTTCTGATAAAACCCTATCCTTGATCCGCGCCTTTAAGGTATCTTTTATAACAAGATCCACCCGTCGGCTAAATAGCTCTTCGAGAAACAGCTTAAGCCCCATATAATTATCGAATGTCTTATCTTTTTTTTCGAATTCCACAAGGACATCGACATCGCTCTTGGCGGTTTGGCGTGATGCCGCAAATGAACCAAAGATACCCACGCTCTTAACGCCATATGCCTTTAACGTATTTGTATTGCCCTGAATCACTTTTATTAGGTCGTTTTTAGACACATTTCACCTCTTTTAAGCAAGTCCAACTATATCACAGAAATAGGCCACAAGCAAGAATTACGTCACAGGAATTCGGGAGACACGATACTAATTCTTCAAGTGTCAGAAATGAGTACTGTGTTCCCTGAATTCCATGCGATTGATGCCATGCTCATCAACCTCGCGGGAGTACTTTTCAATAAAAGGCCCTTCCTTCTGGTAGCGCTCTTTCCAGTTCATACGTTTTATAGAGCCTTCTCCATATGCCTTTATAAAGTCGCGTCTCGCCAATCGATCAACCAGGCCATCCCAGAAGCACTCATCGTCGTATTCGTCCCGGTAGCGCTCCA
>JBDRHE010000029.1:0-2119 GCA_043817155.1 Candidatus Omnitrophota bacterium
CTCTTAGGCCCTGGCCGGAGCTTGGAGAACCCTGATTTTAGTTATATTCTGTCTATTCTTTCTTTCTCCTCTTATGCCAATTCATGTGACCCTGTAACTTTATTTTCGTGCTGAAACTTTTAAAACAGTCTGGTTCAGGGCACACCCATTGTTGTGTCATTGGTGGTTCTTGGCTTGCATCCTGTTTGTCTTCCATTGGTGTTTCTTCTGTCCCTTGCCATTCCCGTTTAACAATGCCTCCCTGATTGATTTTCATATAGCCTTTGTTGGTGAGCAAGCGGTGAGGTCCACCTTCTTTCCGTATCTCTTCAATAACCTTTGAATCCACTACCCATGGGGGATGATTAAAGGGCGAATGACTTAACCGTCCGTCTTGTGGTGAAAAGCCCAATCGCATATTTACTCCTCGCTCCGGGTCAAATGCTGAGAACATGCTTATGTCCAGAGGTAATCTTATTTTATCCTCCAAAATTATTGCAAGCTTTGATTCATTGCTTATGCGTTTTCCTTCCTGAGAGCATATCTCACAGTGGAGGAAGAGAGCGTTTTCATCTTTATCTACCCTCTCAACTGCGATATCTTCTCTGACTTCAGCTTCCAACACCTTGAACATCTCTTTGGTGTTGTGTGGCAACCGCGTATGGCCTTTAATATCACATATTAAATCTTCAAGTTTGCGTATATGAAGTTGATGTTGGCTCTTCTCATAATCTTCAAATTTTAGCTCTTCCCCGAGATGTTTTGCCCATAGTTGCTTGAGATAGCCAATTATGGGTGATATGACGTTATCTAACTGTACTTTGGTTATAGTATATCGCATCACATGTCTCCATCATCAAATGTTTTAATTCGTTCCCGCGCCTCGGGTGTATCGCTCATGGCGTCATTAAAAAGATCCCCTTCAGGTTCCTTGCTAGGCCCGGGATTGAATTGTTTAAGTGTAAATGGCTGTCCTGCGCTATTTCGGCCCATGGCGTAGCCAAAGCCTATCAGTATAATAGCTGCGGCCAAGACTAAAAGAAGCTGGTAGATCGTTAGTGTTATGGTCACTGTATTGTCTCCATCTCGTTAAACATTCCCCGTTCTATCTCCCCATCATCAAACATTTCTTCATCTTCCTCGCCTATTCCAAACATCCGGTTTTCCCTCTCGGTGTGGTAGGCTATATACTCTTCAAACTCAGTGGGCTTAGTTGCTGTCTGTGGTCCTGTCCGGTCTATCCATGGCTTGTAACTATCTAGGGCATAGACAACGGCGCCCAGGGCAAAGATAGCTGGGTAGTCCTTTGCCTGTACTTTGTGTATCTCGATATTATCGAAGACACTCATATAACCCCGTAGTCTATCGCATGTAGCCGGGATGAAAATACGCTTGTTGGCGGCCAGGCTCAGGATCTTATCACAGAAGAATCGGAAAGCATCGGGCTCCATGGTATCTGCCTTGTAAATATAGGGTGTCCGTAGGTTAAAGAAGTGCTTGTGTCCTGTGTGCCTTAAATTCTCGTTAAATTGCTCAATGAATTTATTGTATGTGTGGATCTGCTCACCGTAAAAAGAAAGTGGTATCTTGGTGCATTTACGCCCGTATAACTGCCATAACTCATATGACTGCGCTATGAGTTCCGTTATGTTCTTCTCTTCAAGTTCGTGAAGGATTTTAAATTGTGGTGCCTCCTGGTTTGGTTTTTCTAATACTGCCACTATTATACAAAACCCATGGCGCTTACCCGGCCAGCCGAACCCGGCGGCCAAGGCTCTGTAGGTTTCTCCTGTCTCCTTGTTTTTGTATCGCACTGTCTTAGGCGTCTTAGGTGCGGACAGACGCTTTATCTCAACGTCTATGCGCTTGCTCGCGCCGGCCGCCGGTCCCGTCCCGGCGCCCGGGCCGGCCGATTCCCCGGACGCGGCGTCGAAGTCCGTGGCGCGGACCGTCACGCCGGCGGTCGTCGGAATCACCTGTTCGGCGTACTCGAAGTTCCGCCCCGTTTCGTATTACGGATCGGGGGTGTGCGTGAGTCCGGACGGACTGGTGCTGACCAACGTCACGGTCGTGCCGGGAAACGCGTACAACATCCGCGTCCGTTTCCGGAGCGGGGAGCACTACGCGGCGAAGGTCGTGA
>JBDRHE010000030.1:0-2920 GCA_043817155.1 Candidatus Omnitrophota bacterium
TGCTCGCTCTGGATCCCCGCTTCCGCGGGGATGACATGTGGGAGAACGACATATGAAAAGATGGTATTCTGAGATTGTCCCGCCGTTACTCTCGTATGGCGGGATCCCGCTATGCGAAGCATGCGGCGGGGCTTCGGCACGCTCGACTTTTACGGTGCCTCGCAAAGACGAGGGGAATGGGGTTAGTTCGACAGGCAAATAAATCCAAGGTGCCTTGCAACGGGTGGGGGGATAATAAATGAGATATAATAAAAGTACAATAGGTTACATAATAATAATTACGATGTTAGTGGTCACGAGCTTTGCTTCGATCAATCTCTATTTTCGTCAGATGAGTGATCACGATAAGGTGGATGTTAGAAGCTTTCCAAAGAAACTTGGGCAGTGGCAGGGAAGAGACCTTGAGATTACGGAGAGAGAGTACGAGGTCCTTGAGACAAGAAATATTGTTTACCGTGAGTATGTCAATCCTTCAGGAGCGAAAGTTTTTTTATTTATAATTTACTCTGAGACCAACAGACTCGCGTTCCATCCGCCTGAGGTATGTCTTATAGGAGGCGGTATAACGATCGCCGACAAGAGAAGAGAGCCGGTCGTCATGGATAAGAGAGAGTTCATGGCCAACAAGCTGTACCTTGAAAAAGGTGATTACAGGGACATCGCTCTATATGCTTACAAGACCGGCGACCTTTATACGGATAATTACTTATTGCAACAGGTCCATTTTGTACTTAACCAGATATTGGGTAAGGATAGGGGAGGGGCGACGATACGCGTTTCGATGCCTGTTCTGGATGGTGAAGAGACTACAGTCGCTACTTTAAAAGACTTTATGAAGAAGACCATCCAAACGCTTGAAGCGCTTCAGAAAGGATAATCGATAATGAAATATAGCGTCGTAGCAAATTGGGCTGATTCACTTGAGATAATGACAAAGAGGCCCTTTGTGATGATCCCGTTCTTAATAGCGGGTTTCCTGGAGGCAGTTGCCCTTGAGCTGATATATTTCTCCAGCGGAGAGCCTTTGGGGCATATAATGAATCCGATCATAAAAAAATTTTTCGGGGAAGCCTTTGCGCACTTTCCGGGAAACCTGCTTATAGTGCCAAAGTTATTCTTTTTCGCGCAGGTAATGATCACCGCTGTTATTGGGATGTTCCTTACCGCGCTTACGATCTATATGGCGGATCAGGTGATCAAGAGAAAGGCGATAAATATAAAGGATGCGTTGAAGAAATTATCGCGCAGGTACGTGTCAATATTCATATATGCTGTTCTGGTTATAGCGCTTGGTTACTTTCTTAAGATAATTGCCAATATCGCGCTGCATTCCATTATAAGACCGATGGTTTCGTTTCTTCCAAGGATGATAATGAAGTCTATGACTTTTTGGTTGTCATCGGCGATCTTTTTAATAATGGTCTGCGTAAACACCTTCTTCATTCTTACGATACCCATCTTAGTTGTAAATGGTTCATCGATGGCCAGATGCATCGGGGAGAGTATATTTCGCGGAGGACGCAACTATATAACTTTGTGCAAAACAGTATGCACGCCGTTTTTACTTTATATACCTATCATATTCCTGAAGGCCTTCTCCACGCAGCTTGTAAGGCGAACGCTTCCGGTAAGTGTGCTTATCGTAGGGATCGCCGGGATATTTGTTATAAAATATATCGAGTGTTTTGTGGCAATATCGGCTACGCGTTTCCTGCTTGATACGCAAAAGATAAAGAGACGTAAAAGAAAAGGAGCTTCCAAGTGAGACGGCTTGTATTATCCATTATCATCGTTCTTAGCGTAATCTTCGCGGTACTCTTTAAGATAAACATGAAGGGCGACTTTACCGCCGAAAAAGACTTCTACAATATTAAGCGCTCTTATAGCCAGATGCCGCGCAATCCCGACGCTACTCTTGTTGGGAATCAGGCGCATATAGAGAAGGATCTCATACAGTTTATAAAGAAATTCCCACAGACAATAGCCGCAAAGCACGCGCATCTTATGCTTGCCACGCTCTTCCTGGAGAAAGAGAAGTTCGCGGAAGCAATTGCCCTGGCGTCGTACATAACAAAAAAATACAAGGAGGACGCTACAATTTCAAGTTATGCGCAGTTCATCAAGGCCCAGAGCTATGAAATCAAGAAGGATTGGGAAAAGGCGCTTGATGAATACGACATTCTTATGTATGAGTACACTCAGACGTCGGTAGGGGCGAAGGCGCCGCTTTATGTCGCGCGTTATTACGCGCAGAACGATATGCCGGCTGAAGCGCAAGAGGCTTACAAAAAGGCGGCACTCTTTTATGACGAGCTCGAAAAGAAGAATAGGGACAGCTTGCTGGGCCTGCTATATTCCAACCTACTTGTAGCTACATATGTCTATCTGGAGAATTTTGAAGAAGCTGGTAAGGTGGTGGAGGGCGCCATAGTGAATTATGCGCAACCCGCAGCGCTTGCTGGCTTGGTTGACCAGGTCTATGACATATTCGTCAGGAAACTGAATAGGCCAGAAAAAGCCATGGAGATCTATTCCGGGCTCCTCCAGAAGACGCAAGAGTCTCCGCTTGCACGGCATATAATAAGAAGGATAACCGATCTCAGGAAAAGAGAAGAGAAATCTAACGACGATAGACTTAAGACTGATGGGCGTTAGAAGGTTTCTTGAGGTTTCATAAGGTTACTTAAGGTTGCGAGACGGAAGATTGCACTACGAAGAACGAAAAACGTAGGACGTAGGACGATTCGTGCCTCGTCTTTGCGAGGTGCCGTAAAGAGCTAGCGCACTGACTTGTCTCTCCGAAGCCACACGCGAAAGCAATGTGGCGTAGGAGGAAGCAATCTCGTCTAAGCCCGTCTTTGCGAAATGCAATAATATAACGAGCGCACTGAAGGTTAAAACATCTTGTCATTCCCGCGCA
>JBDRHE010000031.1:0-41135 GCA_043817155.1 Candidatus Omnitrophota bacterium
TTAAGTTATGTTTATGCTGATATACTCTTTTGATTAAATCGCTAGTTACTCCGATATAAAGCGTACCATTTCTTTTGCTTGCGAGTATATATACAAAATACTTATTTATCGTTCTGGATTCCCGCTTGCGCGGGAATGACAGAGGATATTATCTATCTACATGAGCGAATAGCGTCTGTCCCTATTTTCTGGTAAATCCCGCTCTTTCAAGAGCTCTCTTTATATGCTCACTCTTCATGAATGTCTTCCAGATAAGTTCTGACCGGAAATTCTCCACGGGAAACGTGTACATCGCTTCCCCTATTCCATAGTATGTGGGCGCGTACCAGTCCGTATCCAGGTTGAAAGAATCCCGCATACCGTATTTCCCCCAGAGTCTTGGATAATTGAGATACATATACTTCAGCGCGGAAAGTGACTGGAACGGTGTAAAGACGATGGATCCGGCCGGACCCGTAGGAGATATTGTTCCGCCGTATTGCGCCTCTCCGCTGCCGGTCGGGGGAGTGCCAAAATGCATGGTATAGGCCGTTGGCCGGTCCATTGAGGTTATGCCCCAGGTATTTTCTCCAAACGTTTTTGACCTCTCCTTATTGTCAATACAGAATTGCCTGTTCGCAAGCGTCGCTCTTGTAGAATTCTCAAACCAGTTTATTCCGTCTCTATCCACTATATTACGAAAATCGAACCACACGTGCGCATATTGATAAGAGAAGAGCGCGCCATGCCAGGAATATATAAATGGCTTCCCCGCGCCGTAAGAACTTTTGTGCCTGCTCCAGGCGTAGAAGGCCTCCGGGCTTACGGGATGCGTAGGAGAACCTATAGCAAGCAAACTTATCAGGATGACTTCATCTGTATAATAGTCCCAGTAAGAATCCAAATATCCACGTTCGGGAGACCAACCCATGGAGAATATGTTCTTCCAGGGCCCCTCTTCATCCGAGATAAATTTACCCCACTGGACCATCCCGTAAAGCTTTTCCGCCTTCTCCTTAACCTCTCCTCCAAAGTATTCACCCGCGGTTATCGCGCCCAAGACCAGTATCGCCGTATCCACCGTTGATATTTCGCTCTTTCCGGCCCTCTTGCCTGTATGCATGTCCAGAAAGTGGTAAAAGAATCCGTCCTTTCCTTCGGCCAAAGGTTTCTCTCCTGGTGAACGCGGCAGAAAGGCATCTATCGCAAGGATCGATCTCTTGACAGCTTCAAACCTGGTGATCCATCCCCTCTCTGCGCCAACGCAAAGCGCAGTGAGCCCGAAACCGGTAGAAGCGATACTCGCATCCCCGCCACCAGACGTATCGGCAAATAGGCCTGTCTTGAAACTCTGGTGATCGTAGAAGAACTCAAAAGCTTTCTTTTCGATAAGATTAAGGAATTCGTCATCTGTAAGCGGCTTTACACCGCAATCTATCAGTGCCCCAGTATAGCTCTTTGCCCCTCTCATATCCGTGGCAACGGCCCTAACCTGATACTTGAAAAGTTCGGCTCCATTTTCGGGATACCAGGCAACCTTATATAAGTTGCCTGAAACACCATAATCGCTGCCGATGGTCCTCCAGGTACTTCCGCCATCGGTTGTATATTCGAAACCCACGCTCTCCAGGAAAGGGTTCTCCTCGGCCGACTGCGCTCCTATTATCAGCCTATTGGCCTGTGTAAACGCAAAGCACTGTTCGGCGGCAACGTCGTTAACCATAAATGTAGATTCAATAGGAGCGGCAAGCGGCGGCGCGGATCCCCGCATACTTAAAACCTCTTCGGGACGCCATCCAAACATGATATCATCTATATAGACCGCGCCGGTCGTGTTCCCGGCAACGTTCTCAAAAACAAATACAAGTTCATGCATCTTCGAAAAGTCCGAGATCGCGGTAAAGTTCTTAAGCGGTATCACGATCTTCTGCCAAACTTCGGTTACGTTTCCTTCCCGAGCGAGTGTATTAGCATATACGAAACTGCTCACGTCCCTGTCAAAGATGAAGATACCGTCATTATCTATATCCTGATGAAGCTCTACTTTTATCCTCTCGCCGCCCTTCAAGCTTTTTATCCAGAATGACAGGTAATTATATTTTCTAAGATCAAGTGTTTCGGTCGCGTCCTGCTTGAAAGCCTTCTTCTTGCCCAATTTGATCCAATAGAATGAATACTCCCCGAGTCCCGACACATTATAATCAAGCATAAGCGAATAACCGGAATTACCCTTTGTAAAGTTGTCATCCGCGGTAACGACCGCAAAAGTCGTCCCGGGCAATCCCTCGTCTCCTCCCGATAATCCACCGGTGCTGGTATATAGAGTGCCGAGATCGTAGTCTATAAGCATAAGGGGAACGATGAGGCCGGCCTTATTTATTTCCGGGAGCTTAGAGGCATCATAAGCGGGTAAAGAGATGTCGCTGCCTCCAACAATTTCTACTTCTGCAAAACTTGCTCCAATGAATAAAGATACGCAAAATAATAAAATTAATAATAGCTTATATGATCCTTTTGCCATAAATAGATTCTTCCTGAGGTTTTTTGGAATAACAGAATATCGGGACATAGGACATAAAGATCCTCTTTCCCGATATTCTGTTTTCCTGTTTACCCGATATCCGCTCTTCTTAAGTAGCGAACGGTTTATTTGCTTCGGTTATCTTGCCTTCCTGATAATGAAATCGTCCAGGTAGATAACGCCATCTTTGTTTGAGGCTATCCGGTCTTCGAATACTATAACGATCTCCGTCAGGTTAGAGAAATTGGTTATACCTTTAAATGCATTAAGCGGTATAACGATCTCCTGCCACTGGTCGGTTATATTTGTTATGTAGTATCGGCCTACCTGCTTGCTCGCATTCTTCAGTTCAACCTTGAAGACGGTAGTATAGCCTTCCTCTGCGTCACCTTTGACCCACATCGATATGCTGTCGTACTTGCTCGCGTCCAGATTCTGCAAAAACATCCAGAATCCGTTATAAGCGGCGTTTCTGGAGTCAACATCATAATCGAGTTTCATAGAAAACCCTTTTGAACCGTGACGATTTTTCGTATCAAACGCTTCCGAACACCCTTGCGAAAAGTCCGCAGGGTCCTTGTCCCATGCCCCGAAGTTGCCACCAACATTATTAGGCTTCTCACCGAGATCAAAGTCTGCAATGAGAAGATCGCCATCAGCAGCATTCGCCGGAGTGTGGAACACGCCGAGTGCCAGTATCGATACCAGCATTACGGCACATATGTGTTTCATCTTCATATAGATCCTCCTTTCATTCTTTTTACAGATTAGCACAAATCTAATCCCTCGTCTTTGCGAGGCACCGTAAAATTCGAGTGTGCCGAAGCCTGCCTGCCCGAAATATACTGGCAGGCCCGCCTGCCATTTAAAAGCTTTGGCGGGCAGGCAGGCAATCTCATTCGAGCTACTTTGAGATGCTTCAGTGCGCTCGTTATATTACGGCACTTCGCAAAGACGAATTAATCATCTGTGTTATCCCATTATCACTTCAACTTAAACCTTTCCCATCACCACCTTAACTTTATGCACCCTACCATCACCTATATCTTTTATTATATTCGAATTCTGCATCTTTCCGTCAAGGTATACAGCGCTTACACCTTTCGATACACCCTCTGGATTAGTTACATCTATCTCGTATGTCGCCTTGCCGTAAATTCTCTTCATAGAAAAACGATCCCATCTCTTAGGTACACACGGATCTATGAGAAGACCGTCATAGGTCGGCCTTACCCCCAGGATCCAGTTCGTAGAGACCCTTAAGAGCCATGCCCCCGAACCGGTATACCATGTCCATGCGCCTGTACCGGAATCTCTTGCCTGCGGCCCGTTCGTATTGCCGGGGGTAACATACGGTTCGGCCTTATATGCGTCCGGTTCCATGCCTCTCTTGATGGGACAGAAGCTTGAGTACATTTCGTATGCCTTATCGCCCCTGCCAAGCAAACACTCGGCCAATATGCCCCAGCATGCGGCGTGCGAATAGACACCGCCGTTCTCCCTTATGCCGGGGGCGTAACGGCTTATGTATCCTATATTCTCGTCCGGCCTGGTAAAGCCGGGCGCAATAAGAAGTGGGCCGTACTTCTTTTGAAGATGCTTCCAAACTGCATTCATCGCTTTCTCTTTTCTCTCCCAGGGCGCAATATCGCTTATGACGGCCCATGTCTGAGAGTTGAGATATATCTTAGCCTCTTCGCAGGTCTTGCTTCCTACGAGTTTCCCGTCGTCCCTCGTTGCCGCATAATACCACTCGCCATCCCAGCAATACTTATTAACGGCCTTCTTCATACGCTCTGCCCTGCTTCTATACCGTTTGGCCCGGGATCTCTCCTTTTTAAGTTCGGCGATCGGGGCGAATCTAAGCAATATGTCATATAAAAATTGCGCAAGCCATACGCTTTCGCCCTTCCATTTAACGCCTATCAGATTGAATCCATCGCACCAGTCACCCGCCCCCATTAAAGGAAGGCCGCGTTTTGAGAATCTTGAAAGGACCTTATCTATGGCCCTACAGCAGTGTTCATAAATTGTGCCCCCGGGCCCATCTATGTAGGGCCTTTTTATGTCTAGGATCTTAAAATCTTTTGTCTCTTCGAGATAGCTCAGCAATATATATGCCAACCACAAGAGGTCATCGGTCATCTCCGTTATTGAACCCATTGTCGAGAGCTGATGCCACCAGTGATGAACCGTACCGTCTACGAACTGGTGCTCTGCGTGCATCAATATCTGCTTCTTACAAAGTTCGGGTCTTATAGGCAAGAAGACCTGGCTATCCTGCAGCTGGTCCCTGAACCCGTAACCGCCACTGGACTGGTAGTATGCGCTCTTTGCCCATATCCTCCCGGATATGGCCTGATACTTGAGCCAATAATTGGTCAGGAAATTGAACGCCTCATCGGGCGTATCAACCATAACGCCGGAGAGTAATTTATCCCAGAATTTCTTCGTCTTCGCCAGGGCTTCATCAACATTCTCAACGCTCTTGTATTTCTGAACAAGACCCCTGGCCTTGCTTTCGCTTACCAGGTGCCCTAAAGTGAAGATGAGCGTCTTCTCCTCTTTTGGCCTCAGCTTAATATCTACCTGCAGACTAGAGATCGGGTCGGACCACTCCCCGACAGTATTTGAAAGCCTGCCATTTTTGAGAGCAGCAGCGTTTGCAAAATTCCCATACATCCCGAAAAATCTCTCCTTATCCCCATCATAGGCGGAGGGCTTTACATTGACGCTGTTAAAAGCGCCGCACGGGTACTCGGTCATTCCCGTGCTTATATGCTTTGGAACGAGATGCTTCTTCTTCCTGGCGAAGAGCGTATTTGCCGAACGGTCAAACCACGTCTTCATGAATGTCTTTTGAAATTCCCTGTGCGGATCTTCGGAATTGCCAAGACACCACTCAAGGTAGCTGAAGACACTTAAATTGCGCGTCTTTGAGCTTTCGTTCCTGATGGTAACTTTCCATATTTCGATCGACTCTTTAGGGGGGATGAATACTGTAAGCGAACTTCTTATGCCGTTTCTTTTTGATTTAATGCTTGAGTACCCTATGCCGTGTCTGGCTTCATAAGAATCGAATTTTGGGCATAGGGGCTTCCATGAAAGTGACCAGAACTTTTTGCTTTTCGCGTCCCTTATAAATATATACTTTCCCCACTCGTCCTTTATTATGTCCTGTATCCACCTGGTAAGCCTGGCCAGATTTGCATTGCCCCACCAGCTCGAACCCCCTCCTGTCTGGGAAAACGTAAACCCGTAATCACCGTTCGATATTATGTTTATCCAGGGCCTGGGAGTATCCGGCCTTGTTATCACGAACTCTTTCCCGTCATCGGTAAAATATCCGTATTTTGTCTTAAATTTACTCATTGTCGCTCTCTTAATAGACTGTTCACCTTACCTATTATACTATCCATGGCCGGCTTAACTTCGCTATTTCCATTAAAGATCTTATCCAGCGCCGGAATAATGTGAAGCTCCTTTATCTCTCTCCAGGACGCGCTGAAGGGGTCATATATTGTATGTTTTATCGCGCTAAGAAGCATCGACTTATTCTTCGGGGCCAGATCATCTCCGGCCCAAACCTCTGCTACGCTCTTCATCGCCGGCTGCGTTAACCCCGTTCCTGCCAATATCACCTGCGCATCCCTGCCGGCAAGCGCTTTCAATACCTCATACGCCGCTTCCGGATGCCTGGTGCTTTTCAATATGCAATATCCTGAACCGCCGGTGCCAAAGCCTCTTATGCCATTTGGGCCTTTTGGGAACATCGCAACGTCCCACTCGAAAGTATCCATCTTTCTAAGTCCCGGGGTCTCCCAAATACCCGATGAGAACATGGCAAGCCTCTCTGTCATGAACATCCCCTGGACGCCCATCGCAAGATTGGCCATGGCCGTAGTAGTCGGATGAACCCTGTATTTGTTTATCATGTCGGAGTAGAATGTAAGCCCTTCAATGGATTCTGCGGAATTGAGCAAACACTCTTTCGGCTCTTTAACATTATCAACGAGCCTGCCTCCGAACGCATACACGAAGTTTTGCCAGGCCCAGGCGTAAAAACCGTATCTTAAGACCCTGCCTTCCGCGTCAACCCTGGTAAGTCTCTTTGCCTTGTCCAGGAGATCGTATACATCCCAATCGTCGGTCGGGTATGGAATGCCGGCCTCATCGAAGAGTCTTTTGTTGTAGTAAACGCAGGCGAACGGCGCCGTGTCTCTGGGTATGGCAAAAAGCTTACCCGCCACGCTAAACCTGTCTATGATCTCCGGGTAGAAGGCGCTCGCGTCAAGCCCGGGATCCGCGTCAATAAACGGCGTAAGATTTAAAAGAACTCCTTTCGTCTGAAATGTTACAAAGAGATCTACCTCGGTACAGATTATGTCGGGCGCAGAGCGCCCGGCAATACGTGTTAAAAGTTTCTCTGCATAGCCCCTGTAGGGCGTATGTTCGAGCCGTACAGTTATGTCCGGGTGAGACTCTTGCCAGGTCTTAATGATCTCTGCGATTACATTTACCTCATCCGGCGCTCCCCAGAATGCTACCTTTATCTCAATGGGCCCGGAACCCGCTTCTTCGGTCTTGCCCCCGCAGCCAAAGAGCAGCGTAGCCCCTATCAGAATTACCGCTAAAGTTACCGATCTTGTGATCCGTTCCATTTTTTCTGCCTTTATAAACTTTAGAAAACCTTCCCGCGCCCGCTCCTGAACGGTAACTTGCCTTCCCTACCTTATTAGACAGGATTTATCTAAGGAAAGTTCCTATGCATACACAGATGGGCACAGATGGGACTCGCAGATGAGCGATAAGTAGCGAGTAGAGAGTAGCAAGTAGCAAGAAAGGCTCTCTCTACTCTCTACTTGCTACTCGCTACTTTCGAAAGTCTGCGCTAATCTGTGTCATCCATCTGTGCGCATCTGTGATTAAATAGCAAAAATTTAAATGAACAAGAAGACCTTGAAACCTATAGTGCTAAGGAAATCGTCTATGTTATAATACGTATTTGTATTCCATGTAAAGTTAGCTCTCAATATCCCCGGCTTGAAGTATTCAAGCCCCAGGAGCGTTCCCCAATTATCGAAGTCTGACATATTCGTTCCGACAGCGAAATCGAGCCCGCTCTGCAGATAGAACTTGTCCCATACGTTATAGCTTATTCTATTCTCGGTGCCTATGTATGCCGCTGAATCCTTAAATGGGTTCGGGCCTGCATAAGCCGGGGCCGTATTATCCGGTTCATCTCTTAATGAGAGCACGTATTCGAGTTGTGAAGTTGCGCTTAACTTTTCCGTAAAATCGCGTCCCACCCTCACGGCCATCTCATACTTCTCAAATGTATTCTTAAAAGGATAGAAGTAATCGATCGAATAGCTGAATGACGGTATAACGCTTGTCTTGAGGTCCGCGGACTTCATCCTTAATTCTGTCCTGTAGAAGACGTGGTCGGGGCTGAATGGGAATGTTGACCTGGGCCTATTGCTTTTGAAGTATTCGAATTGGCCAAACCACTCAAGCTGCGGGCTTGGGGCAAGAGCCAAATTTACTATATACGTGTGCCTGTTCTCATATCCGGAATTGGTGGGCGTGACATCTGTGTTCTTTTCTACTATTGTAGAGTATCTATAACCAAGGTTGATCGACGAATACCAGTTTATCCCCGGTATCTGTGTCCCGTGTATAAGCATTATCTCGTTCTGCATCCAATGAAACCACAGAAGATGGGGCCACTTAGGATAGAACTCTCTATAGGTATCGCGGTAATCTATAGTATACCTTATCTGGGCGACCTGGCCTGACGGGTCATCCGGGTTATCCATTGTAATCTGTGTACCATACGCCCTTGTAAAGAGCGGGGTGATCTGGCTTCTAAAATGAGCCGGCGTATCCCAGCCTCTCACCCGGCCGTTCTGGCCCAGGATCCTGATATGCTTGGCGTCCAGTATATATGCATCGATCGATCTTGCCTGCTGAAATATCTCTACCCGCTGACCTACAGTAAAATACTTAGCAAATCTTAAACCGGCGAACTCCTCATAGGACGACTGGGAACCTATTCGATCGATATCCGCTTTCTTTAGAACATGCACCTCTTCGGTCTGGATCGCGGGCAGGATCTCTTTTTTCGTGTGAGTATCAGATTTAATATCTTCGGCCGTGGGTTTCTTTGCGATCTCGATTTGCTCCGTCTCCGGCCTCTTTTTGATATCCTGGATAGATTGCGCCTCTCTCCTCTCCTCTACGGTTCTATATGTGGACAGTATAAGTTCTTCACCATACTCCCCTGCGTCATCTTCGCCTAAAGCAATGTCTGCCGGTAGCGCGGAAAGGGTTAAAAATAGGATATTTATTATTAATAGGGACTTCATAAGTGTGAGGATTATTATACCATAATTTGTGGATTTGTCAAACATTTTCTACTCCTAACACCAGGCACCTCTCAACCCAGTTCTTTATCGGTCCTATGTTCATAAATGTATTCCAAACAAGAGCGGTTCTGTAGTTTTCGATCATAAGAACGGTAATGCCCACATCGATAGCAAGATACTCCTCCGCCCACCAGCTCTTGTCCACATTAAAGGCATCCTTAAAACCGTATTTGCCATATAGATAACGTTTATGTTTATTGTATATATTCCTGAGCCCTTTTATGCTCTCGGCTTCCGCAAATATGATCGACCCGGCCATGCCACATGGGGATATGGTACCATCATTAATGGCCATTCCCGGCTTTGCTCCGTATCCTTTGTAACCTTCCGGACCTATGCTTGCCGTAAGGCCCCAGGAATCTTCGTCATATGACGCATATTTATCCCGGTTATCGATACAGAATGCCCTGTTGGCCAGTGTAGCATTAACTGAATTTTCATAATAATTTATGCCGTCTTTATCATATATCTTCCGGAAATCTATCCATGCGTGAGAATATTGGTAAGTAAATAAGCTTCCAAAGTAACTATGTACCACTTCATAATCTTTGTAGGAGCTGACGGTCCTCTTCCAGCCGAGCCACGCATCTTTGCCAATTGGGTAAGTAGGAGAACCTATGGCAAGAGCGTATAGTATCATGGCCTCTGAGTACGAATCCCAGTAATAGCGGAGAAACCCGGTCTCCGGCTTCCAGCCCATGCAAATAACGTCCCTCCCGTTCATCATCCAGGACCATTCCACGCGCTCATAGAGGTCACTGGCAATTCCTTCTATCTCTGTGCCCTTAAAGTACTCCGCCGCAAAGAGGGCTCCCGCCAGAAAGAGGGCTGTATCTATAGAAGAGAGCTCCGAACTCCACGCCCTGCTGCCTTTTCTCATATCTACAAAATGGTAATAGAAGCCGCGCTCATGCGGAACTTTGTACTTGAAGGTCCTAAGTGTCTGAAGAACCCGCTCATAAGCCGCTCTCTTACTAATCCAGCCCCTCGACTCGCCTATGCATAATGCCGTGATCCCGAACCCGACAGCCGCAACGCTGCAAGGTGACCCGGGACGCGAGCTATCCTTAATGAGCCCGTTTTCAGGGTTAACCTCCTCAAGAAAATACTCAAAAGAATCACGTTCTAACTTATCTAAGAATTTTTCATCATCCGATACCGCTCCCGCGATAGGGGTCAATACGCCAAATACATAAAGAATGGTCGTTACTGCAACAACAATCTTGTGCCTTGTGCCTTGTATCATGTATCTTTTCTTGTGTCTTTGTGTCTATATGCCTTTTTGGTATTTTTTCTATTCTCTCGTCTTTGCGAGGCACCGTGAAATTCGAGCGTGCCGAAGCCTGCCTGCCCGAAATATACTGGCAGGCAGGCAATCTCATCGAGCTAGTCTGAGATTGCTTCGGTGCGCTACCTAATTTACGGCACCTCGCAAAGACGAGTAAATGCAGATCATCCTTCGTAAGTTTGTATAATCTATCATAGTCTTTCGTCTATAGTCTGTTAGCTCATGTCTTATACTTAGCTAGCGCTTCATCGATCCTTTTAATATAGTCCCGTAAGTACTGCGCATCCTTTTGGGGAATATTGGCGGCGATCGCGTCCACTCCGCCTTTAAGTCTATTATTCGCTTCTTTTATGCCTTCTATATCTGTCCTTAGGGCCTCTGTCATCTCTTCCAGATATAAGGCCGTCTTCTTCATTTCATCGCCTCTTCTTACGTTAAAATGAACGCGGAGATTCCCCTCTTTAACGGCTTCTGCCGATCTCTCAAATCTATACATTGGGCCCGCTATCCTGTGGGAGATCAGGATCCCACCTATGAGTATTACAACAGAAAATAACGCTGCTTTTGGGAGAAGGGATCTGTTCACAGCGTTCAATCCATTCTTTAATGCCTGCCTTTGCTGCTCACTCAAGAGTTCCGCTTCCCTGAATATCTTCTCCAGCCTGTAATCGCCCCTCTTATAGCGAACCCCCTCGAGATCGGATATCCTTTTAGCCGTCTCCATGTCCTGTGATACTTTGAATTCAGAAAAATTTTCAATGATCGAGGCCCACATTCCCATATATAGCCCGATACCGCTGGCAAGCATAACTAAAATCAGGATGCCAGCAATGGAAATTGTGTATTTTAGCTGGAATCTTTTTTTTATAAGGTAGTGTCGTCTTCTTAATTCCTGCATCATTGCTCTAATCGCGCATATGTAATGTATTTATACTATCAACAGATGTATATTATACCACATAAAGGGACGATTTTCAACTATTTATTTTCTTAACAACAAATAAACCAATGGTAGACCACTTTTACTGGAGCGACTGTCAAAAATGAATAGGCAACCTGGTTAATATTTTGACACCCTCTCCCCGCAGGGGAGAGGGGTAGGGTGAGGGGGTTATGAAAGGCTATAATGAATGATTTTTGTCACAGCGACCGAGGGGCGCCTATCCCCGAGGGAGCGGCAAGCGGAAGAACGCCCGCCAAAGGAGGCTGGTACGCGGGTGTTGATTACTTTCGCGATATGCGGTTTATAGTAACCTCTTTTATACGCTCAAAAGTAGTATAGATGGCCGGTACCAAAAGGAGTGTAAGGGGGGTGGCAACCAGCATGCCCCCTATAACGGTTATGGCAAGAGGGTTCCAAAGATTGGCCCCTTCTGATCTGTCCAGGGCCATCGGGAGCAGTCCCATTATGGTGGTTGCTGTGGTCATAATTACGGGGCGCAGTCTATCGTTAGCGGCCCTTATAACTATTCTAAAAAGTCCTTTTTCTGTCTGTCTTAATATGTTTATATGATCAACGAGAATGATACCGTTATTAACTACTATACCCGCAAGCATCATCATGCCTATTAATGCTCCCATCCCGATCGCGGTCTTAGTAAGAAAGAGCGCGAGTACCGCGCCGATAGATGCCAGAAGCACGGTTCCCATTATAATAATGGGCTGATAATAAGACTCAAATAGAGATGCTAACACTATATATATGAGTACCAGAATAACCAATATCATCGTATTGAACTCTTCTTGCGTTTTAAGCATTGAAGGGTAGTTCCCCCCAAACCTATAAAAGTAGCCCTCCGGAAACTTAACGTCCTTTAACGCTTCCTTAATATTATCGGCCGCTTTACTAAGAGCAATGTCGCCTATGTTTGAGCTCACCTGGATCATCCTTGCCCTGTTCTTTCTCCAGATCTCGCTGGGCCCAAGGCCGTATTTAAAGTCTGCTATCTGGTCCATAAATACTTCTCTTCCGTCCTCTGTTATCAGCACTAGCTTGTGAAGATCCTTAAATGTCTTCCTATACTGCTCCTGCAGTCTTGCTATCGTTTCGACCTCCTTGGCTTCCGTGTGGAAGAGCGTCGCGCGCAGACCCCTCATCTGGGCATGAACCATTGTCGCGACATCGCTTACAGAAAGGTCAAATTGCGCGGCTTTCTTCTTGTCGATCTCCAGCCCGAGCTCAGGCCTTCCTTCCCTCATCCTTATTTTGACATCGGTGAATTTAGGAATAGACCCGAGTCTCGTGGCCATGGATATGGCCAGTTCCCGCAATATATCGTAGTCGTATCCGAAGAGATCCAGAATGATCTCCTTTGTCCCAACCTCCTGCTCTTCTTCAAAATATATGAAGGCGGGTTTTATCTTGGCTACTTTTGGCCGAAGGCTCTCCGTAACCTCTGCGATAGTTCTCTTTCGCTGCCCCAAAGGCAATAGCTCAGCATATACTTTGCTCGACCAGGGTTCGACCCTGGCAGTAAAGGTCTTGACTTCCGGCACTTCCTTTAAAAGGTTCTCTACCTCTTTTACGGTTCTATTGCTTACGTCAAGTTTTGTGCCGGTCGGCATTTCGATAAAGATGGTAAACTTATCCTGTTCGGTCGTACCGATAAATTCCCTTCCGATCTTTTGGTACATAAAGAGCGACGCGATAAAGAGCGCAAGCACTATTCCAAATATCACGAACCGCCGTCTCAGGATAAATACAAGTACCCTCTTCTGCCATCTATATAAAGGAAGGAGTACATTAGCCGCCTTGTCCCTGATCTGGGTTCTTGATGAGAGTAGCGGCACTACTGTAAGCGCCACAAAGAGAGAGACCACCAGAGAAAATGTGACTGTCCAGGCCACGCCGCCGTAAAGGAGCCTCATCTCTTTACCGACAAATATCATGGGCAAGAAGACTATAACAGTAGTAAGTGTCGACGCTATTATTACAAGGTTCATCTCAGAGGCGCCGACAATGCTCGCGCTCGCTTTATCCCCTCCCTCTTCCAGCTTCTTTAGAATATTCTCAAATACTACTATGGAGTTATCTACAAGCATGCCAACGCCGAGCGCAAGACCGAACATCGTAATGAAATTGATCGTAAGCGTAATAGCCCTGGGGAAGAAGGTATTGCATAGCTCCATGAGACCGAAAGTTATTATAACCGAGATGGGTATGGACGCGGTGACTATCATTATAGGACGCAGCTCTTTTCTGCTGAGAAAGACGATAATGAAGATCAGGAGAGCGTAGTGGAGAAACTGCATTGGCATGAACGTTATAGCAACAAGCACAAAAACAATTAATAGTAAAAACTCTCTTCTGATTCTTCCCAGGAAGAACGCGAGAACGAGCATTATAAGGATCGCGCCCTTCAGGAGGGAGTTTCCGAGGTTGCTTATCGATTTCTTGATGAATTTCGCCTGGTTGCTTGTCACGAATATCTTTATATCCTGTGGAATTATTCCTTTTACCCTCTCTACCTCTTTTAGCACGTCGCTTGCTATGCGGATCGTATTCCCTGTAGACTCCTTCTGAACATAGAGCGAAACAACGGGTCTTATGTTTATCCTCGCGTAACCCGTAGGCTCAAGATATGAGTCCTTAACATCCGCGATATCCTTAAGCCTCACTATAGACCCATCGGGCGTGGTGGAGATCCCTATATTCTTTATGTCTTCGATCGATTCAAACTCTCCCATTGTCCTGATTATATACTTATTCTTCTCCTGTTCGATCTCGCCGGATAAGAGGTTAAGATTGTTGAGACCGAGAATGCTTATAACCCGCTGGAGAGGCAAAGATTGCCTGACAAGCGCGCGCTGGTCAACCTCCACCAGGATCTTTCTCTCTCTCCCGCCGCCTACCTCTATATTGGCAACGCCGGTTACCCTCTTTATCCTCTCTTTAACAACTTCATCGACCACCTTTCTTATATCCTCTGTCGTCCTGACCGGGCTCGTTACAGCTAATATCATTATCGGAACGTCGGAGCGCTTGAATTGAGCGATAATAGGTTTCTCAACCTCTTTTGGGAGTTTATTCTTAACGCGCGCGAACTTCTCCCTTACCTCAAGCGCTGCAAAATCCATATCTATGCCGGGTTCGAAGCTTAGAACGATCGTCGACTCACCCTCTTTAGAGATAGCAAGCATCTCTTCCAGGTGGCTTACGGTACTTACGGCTTCCTCTATGGGTCTTGTAACCATCGACTCTACCTCCGTAGGGGGTATGCCGCCTCGTATCTGTATAATAATGCTTATTTCGCCAAAACTTATATTAGGATAGAGTTCAACAGGAAGCCTGAATAAAGATATGAAGCCTATCAGGATGAAAGCGGTAAAGACCATGGTCGTCGCAACGGGTCTTCTTATAGCAAGTTTGGGTAGGTTCATGGTTTTTTGGGACAGATGGGCGCAGATAATTAACTCGTCTTTGCGAGGTGCCGTAATTAGGCGAGCGCACCGAAGCAATCTCAAGTTAAAACATCTTGTCATTCCCGCGGAAGCGGGAATCCATGGATGGACTCTCTGCGAGTCTACTCTGGATCCCCGCTTTCGCGGGGATGACAGAAGAACGGAGATTGCTTCGGCACGTTCGAATATTACGGTGCCTCGCAAAGACGGAAAATGAACTCTACGTCAATCTGTGTCTTCTATCTGTGCTGATCTGTGGTTTATGTTTTAAATAATTTTACCCTTATCTCTTCCGACAAGAGGTAGATGCCCGGAATAACCAGTAGAGTAAGAAAGGTGGAGATGAATAAACCGCCTATGACGCTTATGGCCAGGGGACTTCTGAGCTCAGACCCTTCTCCTATGGCAAGAGCCATTGGCACTAGACCGAGCACCGTTGTGAGCGCCGTCATGAGAATGGGTCTAAAGCGCGCCTTGCTGGCTTCCATTATGGCTTCCTCAACTCCCTTACCCTGCGAACGGAGCAAATTCACATAATCTATCAATACTATGCCGTTATTGACAACTATGCCCCCTAACATTATCACGCCCAGTATCGCAACGACATTGACGGATGTGCCTGTTAGGAACAGGGCCAGGAGAACGCCTATAACCGAGAGCGGCACGGTCGCCATAATTATAAAGGGCTGCCAGAAACTTTCAAACTGCGCCGCCATTATCATATAGACCAGAATTATGGAGAAGATGAGGGCGAACCTGAGGCTCTTGAATGACTCCACCATCTCTTCGGACTCACCAGCCAGCTTAACAGTAAAATCGGACGGTATGTCTATCTTCCTGAATACCCTGTTAACGTCCGCTATGACATCTTTGAGAGGGCGCTTGAAGATGTTCGCGGAGATCAGGATCGTCCTCTCCTGATCCAGCCTCTTTATCTCGCTCGGTCCCTTTCCTATGCCGAATCTCGCCACCGTAAAAAGTGGCATAATGCTGCCATCCGGTGAGTGAATTTGCAGCCGTGACAGTTTATTAAAATTGTTTCTATCTGCCTCCTCTAGCCTCACCCTAATATCTATCTCCTGACCCTTCTCTTTAAGCTGGCTTGCGACGTATCCTTTTAATGCTATTTGAGCGGTCTGCGCTATGTCCGCAACCGAGAGACTGTATATGCTTGCTTTATCCTTCTCTATAAATATCTTAGTCTCCGGTGAAGGCTCGGGCATATCGGTCTTTACGCCATATACCCCTTTTATATTTTCGATCTTGCCCTTAAGCTTTTCAACGATCTTGAGAAGCGTTGGCATGTGTTCGCCCTTTACCTCAACAACTATAGGGCTTGACTCTTCAACTACGGCGCGGAACACGCTCTCCTGCAATAGATATTCTATGCGCGCGCCTTCTAACGGTAACTTCTGGAGATGGCTCTTGATATCTTGAACAACGCTTGCAGTCTTAAGCTTTCTCTTCGCTTTAAGATCCACTCTGATCTCTGCCTGGTTGGATCCGAGCCTCTGGAGAACGTCCTTAGCGTCCTTACCCCTGGTTGAGCCCACGATAGTAGCTATACTATCGATGTAGGGCAAACTTAGCAAATGGGCCTCTATCCTCTTGGTAACCCTGTCTGTTACCTCAAGCTTCGTCCCGCTCGGTAAGTCCGTCTTTACAATGAACTGGCCCTGGTCGATCTTCGGCATAAGCTCTTTATCCAGAGGAATAAATAGAAGCAGGCTCGCGAAGAAAAGTAGCGCTATCATAAAGAGGCCCGTCTTCTTTATCTTCAGGAATCTCTTCAGGAAATTCTCATAAGACCGTAGCAAAATGGATTCTCCTTGCGGCCCGGCCGGTCCGGCTTTGGATCCTTTCCCCATGCTGGATAGAAGCGGAATAACGGTAAGCGCCACCAGGAGGCTCGCTACGAGCGCGAATATTACAGTAAAAGCGAGCTGCTTGAAAAGTTGGCCGGCAATACCCACAACAAAGACCATGGGAAAAAATACAACAACCGTAGTAAGCGTAGACGCTGTTATAGCGTTTGATACTTCCGTCGCTCCCGTAACAGCAGGCGCGCTTATGTCTTTCCCCTGTTCTTTATGCCGCGTAATGTTCTCTAATACTACTATTGCATTATCGACGAGCATACCGACTCCTAGTGCGAGCCCTCCCAGGCTCATCATATTTATGGAGAGCTTGCCCATGTACATAAGGGTGAACACGGCTACTATCGATATGGGGATGCTAACGGTGACTATCACAGAGCTCCTTACGTTCCTTAAGAACACAAGCAGCACAAGAAAAGCCAGGATACCGCCCTGGACAGCAGCGTCTTTTACGCCATTTATAGAGCTCTTTATAAATGTAGATTGGTCATAGACAACGCCTATCTTCATGTCACTTGGCACTTCCGCGCTGATGGTCTCGAGTGCTTTTCTTACGCGATTTACGACCTGGAGAGTATTGGCCTGCGCCTGCTTCTGGATGGATATGGAGATATTCTCCTCTCCATTGTAGCGAGAAAAGCTCGTCCTCTCTTTAACTGTATCGTAAACCGTTCCTACATCCTTCAGGAGGACAAGGCGCTTGCTATCGCTTATCGCGGTATCCTCTTCCTCATCCTGGGATTGCCTTTCCCGCTCCTCTTCAACTTTAACCGATATCTCTTGTATCTCGTCTACGTGCTCAAATTCTCCGAGAGTCCTTATTAGATACTCGTAGAAGCTCTCCTTAATGGTTCCCGCGGGATAGTTTAAGTTTGCGTCCGCGATGGATCTTGCTACCTTTAAAAGAGGGACGTTCTGCGCCTGTAGCCTTCCCTGGTCAACCTCTACTACGATCTCTCTCTCAAGACCGCCTGAAATGGTAGCGGAGGCCACGCCTTCTATCTTCTCAAGCGCATCTTTTATTATTCTCCTGGAGATCTCCCTTATGGCTTGCGGCGAGCGCTCGCCTGAAACACTGAGCGTCATGATAGGGAGCTCAAAGGGGTTGTATTTCATAACGATGGGTTCTTCCGATTCGCGCGGCAGACGCTCTTTTATAAGATCTATCTTCTCTCTCATTCGCAGCGCGGCAAAGTCCATATTCTGAGACCACCCGAATTCGCCTATTACAAGGGAAAGTCCCTCTCGCGATGCGCTCCTTAGCCTCCGCAGGCCGCTAACAGTGCCAATAGCTTCTTCGACGGGTTTGGTTATAAGCGTCTCTATCTCCTCCGGAGCCGCGTTCTCGTAAGTTGTAACTACTGTAAGCTGGGGGTATGTTATGGGAGGAAAGAGCTCCTGGGGTAACCTCGCAAGAGAGATAAGCCCAAAGAGGAGCACCCCTACGAATATCATTACCGTGGTAACCGGTTTATTTATCGAAAACTGTGGTAGGTTCATATTAATCTACACAGATGGGCGCAGATGGAATACGCAGATGAGCGCAGATAATTAACTCGTCTTTGCGAGGTGCCGTAATTAGGCGAGCGCACCGAAGCAATCTCAAGCTAGCTCGATGAGATTGCTTCGGCACACTCGAATTTTACGGTGCCTCGCAAAGACGAATGATAAAGTCTGTGCCGATCTGTGTCTTTCATCTGTGCCGATCTACGTCTTAGAATATCGTCTCCTGTACCTCGCTTATCTCAACTTGGTCCTTGTCTTTGAATTCCTGGAAGGCCTCTACAATAATGAGTTCCTCTTCTTCAAGACCTTTTGCGATCTCCGCGGCGTCCTGGGTAAGATATGCTATCTCTATCTTCCTCGTCTCTACGGACCCTTTTTCAAGCACGGCTTCTTTGCTTTCACCCGCGCTTTTCGGCTCCTCTTCTTTGTGAACAACATAAACGAAGTAATCCGCATCCTTCTTCTTAAAGGCGGAGGTTGGTATAATGAGCGCATCGTCATTCTCATAAGTGGCTATAAGTGTCCTTGTGAACATACCCGGCTTAAGATCGAAGTCCGGGTTCTTTAATTCTATTTTGACCTTCTGGGTCCTTGTGCGTCCCTCTACAATAGGAGATATCGAATCTAAGATCCCTTTATAAGCTTTATTCGGATATGCATCTACAAAGACATCCGCCGGCTGTCCCAACTTAAGCTTTGGAGAATCTCTCTCTATGATGTTGAATTCCGCATAGACACTGCTTATATCCACAAATACGCCGACCTTATCGTTCGGTGTCACGTATGTTCCCGCATCTATGTCGCGGCTGCCCAATACACCGTCAGCAACAGAATATATGTTCGTCTTTTCGAAATCGCTCTTTGCAGATTCGTATTCAAGCTTCGTCTGCTCCAGCTTTATCTTATCCACGCCTCCCACATCAAAGAGCCTCGTCGTCTTATCGAGTTCCAGCTCCGCATATTTAAGCTTTAAGATAGCGTCCTTCTGGTTGAGGTTGGCTATTATGTCTCCCTCCTGGATCCTCTCACCTTCTTCGAAGTTGAAGCTCTCCAGAATGCCGCTGATCTCGAACTTTAGGTCGATCTCTCTAAAGCCTTTTATGTTACCCATCGCAGGCAGGGTATCCTTAAAGCTCATTCTCTTTGCCTTGAAGACCTTGACAGGTACAACCTCGCCCAATAATTCGATCTCCGCAGACTCTCCGGCGGGCTTCTTTTTAAATAGTATCTTCTGAATGGTCCCGGTGGTACGGGCCAGGACGAGTCCCGCCAGAAGGATGACAACCACAATAATAATGTAATTCCTCTTTAGGCCTGGCCTTTTCTGAGGTTTCACCGCGCTATTAACGTTTAAGTTTTCCATTCTTAGGCTCCTTCTTTATGGATCTTAGGCGGGTTAATTTTCAAAATAACCGTCTATACCGATCGCCTTATTTAACGACGCTATCGCTATGTAGTAATCGGCTATTGCTTGTACATAAGAGAATCTCTCTTCTGCCAGTTTTACCATCTCTTCGATCACGTCCGAATACAACACTTCCCCGAGTTGCCGCCTGACTTCCAGCACCGCTACCTGTTTGGATTGAAAATTGACTTTACTCTTGGAAACGCTCATTAAAATAATCGATTTCTTGTACTTAAAGAAGGTCTCTTTTACCTCCAGAATGATCTCCTGCTTCTTCTTGTCCATCTCGTCTTTTGACCTGGCGTATTCGAGATCGGCCTCTTTGGCGCTCGATATATCTTCCAGTTTGTCCAGGAACGCAAATGAGATTGACGAGGTTCTTGACTTTGTTCCTTTAGTCGTCTGCACAACCGGCTGCCAGCTCTCTTCCATAAAAGAGTAACCTAAAGTGCTCCCCCAGACCGGCAGGCTCGCTTTGAAGCCATAGTAGAATTCCGGGCCCCTCTGTCGGGGGTCTCGCCCCGTGACCATGTCCCTTGAGAGAAAGTCTTCTTTGGAATTACCATACATGCCTAAAAAATCCACCCTTGGCCAGCTTGCCCGGGCGCCCATTATCTTTTTTTCATAATCAAAATATTCTAAAGATAGCCGGCTTATCTTGATCTCGGGCCTGTTAAGGCGCGCCAGGCTAAAGCATGTATCAAGGGCCAGATCTACTATCTCCGGTTCCGGGACCTCTCTTATCTCTATCTCCTCATCTATATTCATGGCTTGCTGCAAAAGCAGATTTGCTATAGAGAGATCTTCCCGGGCCGAGGTACTCTGAAAGTCCGCCTGGTACTTTTGTGATGTGACTTTTAAGAATTCGACTTCTGAAAAGACATCTACTTCGTATCCGGCTCTTGCCATTTCATAAAGTTTCTTAGTACCTCTATACAAACCCTCCTGTATAAGCAGGGCCTTCTTTGCCTTATCCAAGCTGTAATAAGCTTTCTTAACCTGCAAGATCAGCTCATTCTTGATCCTATCGTAATCGTTCTTCACTATCTTGAGGTTCACTTTTGCCTGGCGAACTGAAAATACAAGCTCGCCGCCGTAAAAGAGGGGCTGTTTCCCCTCAAACGTGATCTTCTCACCCTCATAATAAGCGCCTGCTACCTGACCGCCGGATGTCTCCCACTTAGCCGTTACTGTAGGGCCGAGTTTGCGCATTGCCTCCAGCAACCTGAATTCTGCCAATTTCAGTTGTTTTTTAGCTATCTCGAGCGGGAAGTGATTCTCAAGGGCGATAGCGATGCATTCGTCCATTGTTAAAGCTAATGTATCATTATGCCCGCTTATCTCTTCTTGCGCCAGAGAACGCGACGAAATAGCAAAGCTGAGAATCATTGCTATAACTGCAAAGGCCCAGAGATGCGGAACAATCGCATTTCTATACATTTCCTTCTTCATTCTTCTCTTCCTGCTTCTTTTTCTTCCGGTAGTCTCTCATATACTCTTTCATGTAATTGCGGTGCCTCTCCTTATGCGCCTCCCTGTAAAGCTTCAGATACTCTTTGTGCCGCTTGCGCCATTCCAGAGATCTCTGCCTGCATGTCTCTTTCCAGGAGACATCCTGGGTCTCCTTGTATTTAAAATACTTCGGATTCCTCTTTCGCCACACGGCCATATTGTCAAGCTGCCGCTGGTACTGGCATTCTACGCTTGAGCAGATCTCCTGGTTGGGGCGGTATTTATTGGCGGCGAACACCTTGCCGCAAATCTTGCAATTCTTTTCTTTATCCATTTCCCACCTCTTTTTTCATAAATTTGGGCAAATCTTATTCTCCGTCTTTGCGAGGCACCGGAAAATTCGAGTGTGCCGAAGCCCCACCGCATGCTTCGCATGGTGGGGTCCCGCCATACGATAGTAACGGCGGGACAATCTCAGCGAGCTAGCTTGAGATTGCTTCGGTGCGCTAACTTATTTACGGCACCTCGCAAAGACAGATTTACTGGTTGGCAAGCGTACATTAGCATTTTGTTTCTTTATGTTTTTGGTAAAAAAATAATTTACAAAAATAGCTTTAGGTGGTATGCTAGTTCTCATGAAAGAGATCAAGAAGATACTGGTTATCGATGACGAGGAGCAGGACAGAAAGAGCATGGCTCTCGTTCTCGAAAAGCAAGGATACAAAGAGATCACCTGTGCCGACACCGGAGAGAAGGGCATCGAAATGGCACTCTCCATTAAGCCGGATGTTATTGTAATAGACGTGGTCCTTCAAAATTGTGACGGTTTTGATGTATGCAAGAGGATCAAGGATGCTAAGGAACTGTCGTCTAAGATCATTATGATAACGGGCCACCTGGATGCCATAGACGCTAATAAGGCAAGGCATTCTGGAGCCGATGAGATCATTGAAAAGATCCCCGGTTTCGAGAATGTAGGTAGAACCATTAATAATATCCTGGGCCCATAGGTCTGAAAATGCTACACCCATCTGTTTAAGGGCAACTTGAAAACAAGTTGCTCTTTTTATATCCTTCGGTTTTAGCGGACTGGGCGACAGGGAGCGGTACATGATAAAAACTATAACTTCAGATAATAAGATAATAGCGATCGTACTTCCCCATGACTTCAATAAAAATGGCGTTGAATTCTTTACGCCGAAAGACTTCTCCCAGCAACTTGGCTATATGAAACATCCCAAGGGCCACAAGATCCGTGTTCACCTTCATAAATTACAGATCCGCGCGGTTAAATACACCCAGGAAACGCTACTTGTAAAATCCGGCAGAGTGCGGGTGGATCTTTATGCGGATAACAAGGAGTACCTGGGTAGCGAGGAGCTTGTGTCCGGGGACATTATATTCCTGGCAGGCGGCGGGCACGGATTTTCTTTTCTCGAGGAGTCGGAAATGGTAGAGATAAAACAGGGGCCCTACGCAAATCTTGAAATTGATAAAGAACACTTTGAAAAAACTGATGAATAAGAAAAGATCGATCCCGGTCTGCGAGCCTTTATATTTAGGCAATGAAGAGAAGTATGCCTCGGATGCTATACGCTCGCGCTGGATCTCTTCAGGCGGAAATTATATTAAGCGATTTGAAGAGCGCTTTAGTAAGTTTTGCGGCGCGCGTTATGGCATCGCTACAACAAGCGGAACAGCGGCGCTCCATCTTGCCCTGAAAGCAACAGGCGTAAAAGAAGGCGATGAGGTGATAATTCCTGATTTCGCCATGATAGCGGTGCTATTTGCCGTACTCTATTGCGGGGCCAAGCCGGTCTTTGTCGATGCCGAAAAGCATACATGGAATATGGATGTCGCCGGACTGGAAAAGAAGATAACATCAAGGACAAAAGCCATTATCCCTGTTCATACATATGGGCATCCTGTTAACATGGGCCCTGTAGTTAAAATGGCAAAAAAACATGATCTTTATGTTGTAGAGGATGCCGCCGAAGCTCACGGGGCCCAATACAAAGGAAGGGTTTGCGGCAGTATAGGACATATCGCTTGTTTCAGTTTTTACGCAAATAAGATCATTACTTCGGGCGAAGGCGGCATGGTTGTTACATCGAGTCTGGAACTTGCCGAAAAGTGCCGATATTACAAGAATCTCTGCTTCCCCTTGCGCGGCAAGAGGGATTACATTCATGATGACCTGGGATTTAATTACCGGATGACAAATGTCCAGGCTGCGCTCGGTCTGGCGCAACTGGAAAATATTAATAAATTTATTAAGAGGCGGCGAGATAACGCTAAATTATATACAGAATTATTAAAGAAGGTGCCCGGCATAACGCTTCCAACGGAAGAAGGTTATGCGAAGAATGTCTATTGGATGTACGGGATCGTCATAGATCCGGTAAAGTTCGGTAAAACAAGAGACGAGCTTGTGAGAGCCTTATTGTCCTCGGGTATAGATACCAGATATTTCTTCAAGCCGCTTCATAAGCAAGGAGCGCTGAAAAAGGTCGGCCTTCGATATAAAGACAGATATCCGCAGGCAGAGCATCTCAGCCGCAGCGGTCTTTATCTACCGTCCGGCTCCGGACTTACCGCAAAAGAGATCAAGTACATCTCGGCAAAGATAACAGAGATCCAGGGAAAGGCATAATTGTGCCCACTTTCAGAAGATACGCCCGTTTTTACGATACTATCTACCGTGACAAGAACTATGATAGGGAGTGCGACTTCCTTGAAAAGGTATTTAAGAAGGCTTCATCGCGTCCGGTAAAAACCATTCTTAGCCTGGGCTGCGGAACGGCCTCCCATGAATGTGTACTCGCCAAAAGAGGTTATAAGGTAACCGGAGTTGATATATCCTCTCATATGCTAGATATAGCAAGGAAGAAGGCGAAAGAGAGCGGCCTCGATGTCGGGCTCAAGAAAGGCAATATCCAGACTGTCAGGTTAAATAAAAAATTTGACGCCGTTATCTCCATGTTCGATGTGCTTGGCTATCAAATAACGGAGGAAGGGCTCAAGAATGCTGTTTTAACGGCGAGACATCATTTAAAGAAGGGCGGGTTATTCATCTTCGATTTCTGGCACGGACTGGGCGTACTTAATAATGAACCCAAAAATAGAAGAAAGATATCATACGGCGCGGGCGGCGAAAAGATTGTTCGCCATTCAAAGTGTAAAACGGATAAGGTTGATCAGATAGTCGAAGTCTCTTTTTCAACGAAACAATATATTAAAGGTCGTCTGGTTGCGCGAGATAAAGAATGTCACAGAATGCGATTCTTTTTTGTTAAAGAAATTAATCTACTTTTAAGCCTGTCGGGCTTTGAAGTAA
Source organism: Candidatus Omnitrophota bacterium (assembly GCA_043817155.1). Taxonomy (GTDB): domain Bacteria; phylum Omnitrophota; class Gorgyraeia; order JABMRN01; family RBG-13-46-9; genus JBDRHE01. Next base: position 24,195 of record JBDRHE010000031.1, read on the forward strand.
AAGATGTATTATCATTCCCTTCCGGAAACAAAGATATATCCGAAAAAGATTGGAAACTTGCGGCAATCGCGGCTAAGGCTTAGGTCGATCAAGTAGATCCATAAACCGGTTGGATATAAGATCGATCTGGCGACGTGGTGACAGTTGAAAACGCGTCAGAATGGCTCAAGGATAAGCCCCACGTTCCCAAATGCGTGGGAGATCCCTATGGGAACTGACCATGCGGCGCATGCTATTATTAGCAGCAGTACCACTGTAAATCCGTAGGAGCGGCCTAACCTCTTATTTAAATATTCGGCAAATCCTTCCATCGCCAAGGCTGAACATATCGCAAGTGGCGCATACGCCGGGAGCATATAGCGATGTTCCATAGATCGAAAGTAAAAACTCATAATTGAAAAATAGACCAGAAACCACAGAATAAGGAATGCGCTCTCCGGGCGCCTGCTCTCACTTCGGCGAAATGCACTGCATATTCTTAAATATCCGAATATAAAAAGCGGCACCAGGTACGGTATGCCTACGAGATAGGTATACCATGGGCGCTCCGCAATAGTTTTAAACCATTCGGTTTGGCCAAGACCCGGCTGACTCGGATGGTACCACGGAACTCCATAAGTTGTAGTCATCATGTAAAACCACGGCAGCGTGATTAAGAACATTGCGATCCCGAAGGCTACAAGATGTTTATCAAATATCGCCTTCAGGAAATGTCTGGAGAGCAGTTCGCTCCGCCTTTGCCATAAAGAAAATAATATAAGCGCAATCACAATAAAAGCGCCGTTCTGTTTGCCAAGGGTAGCCAGGCCACCGCAAGCGCCCCCCATTGCCGAGAGAATGACCCTGTCTTTCTTGTGGCCCATAAGAAAGAGAAGGGCCCCCAGCACAAGAAAGAAAGAGACCATATCATCCGCCCACACCTTCTGTGATGATAGTATATCTATGGGCGAGATGCTAATGAGAAGAGCCGCATAAAAACCTACTCTGTCCGAAAAGAGCGTCCTTCCCATTAAGAATACGCTGGATATAAAGAGCAGGCTAAAGAAGAACGGAACTACGGAGCAGTAGAATTGAATATTTACAAAATCCATCGGACGCTTAACTTTAGGGCCGCTTATCAAATTTGCGGTTACAGCCAGATATGGCTTCTCCTTCGCGAATAGCCTGTGTGAGAACATGAGCATATACGAAAATAGGGGTGGCACATGGTATAGAGGTTCATCATAGTAATAGATCCCCGCGGTGGCCAGGCCTTCCAAAAGAGCGCCTTTCCCTTCCCCTTCCGAATGGAATAGGCCCAGTATCCGCCCATCGCTCCTGGTATCGATCTTTCTAAAATTATACCCTTCTATACCAAATTTATCCAGCTTCATAGCCGTCCCGAGAAAGAATACCTGGTCACCGTTGTCATGGGGCAGATAGAAGGCGGATACTCTTATTAAAGATGCTACAAGCAAAGTCAAGATAAGCATAAGTATCCACGATTCTTTTCTCCCACACTCTCTTTTCATGTGGCGATCTCTCTAAATATGATCAGGTTGGATATGTAATATTCCTGGATGCCGCGTATCTTCATCATATCTCTCTTCAAGCGTTCTGTTGCCTCTCTGTCAAAATCGTACATAAACTTGCGAAACTCCCCTATCCACCATTCCGCGGGCTTTTCATTGCAATGACAGTGTCCTCCTGTACCGGGAGGCGAAGCTGTAAATATTATAAGCGGGCTGGACTTTGTTAATGCCGCTATCAGGATCCTACTATACTTCTCTTCAATGTGTTCGGCCACTTCGAAACAGAAACAGAGATCGTATCTCCTTACGGCACTATATCCATTTCTCAGATCATGCACGAGAAAATTGTCCTGACTTATCCCGGCCTTCTTCTTGTTTACCCTGCTTCCATCAAGCCCGAGGATCGCAAGGCCCTTCTTTTCAAAAGGGGCCAGGATTTCACCTCTTCCGCAGCCAAAATCGATGACTGATTTTGGGTTAAATATCTTCACGATAATATTGTGAAAATCATTCACCCAGCTCTTGTCCGGCCGGGGCTCCAGGCCGGAGTACCAGTTGTAGAAGAAGTTGATATCTTGTTTTGTTATTAAAAGAATTTTGGTAATTGCGTCTTTGAGGACTTTTGGAATTACAGATTTTCCCAGTCTTTTCAGAACAGGCATATTTGAAGACGTCTTCATCTCTTTTTACTCGCTTTCATAAGGACGATGGGGCCCCAATCTTTAAAGATACTGATCCGAAATATACTTAATATTATTCTATAGATCCACTCTTTACGATAGTGTTTAGTAATGTATTGAACGTCACAATCGCACTCCTTAAACCAGCGAGCCAGGTCCCTTGCGCTTAGTTCATACGACACATCCGAATCACATGTAAAATTATCGTACTCCGGCGAGATAAAGATCGGGGATACGTGAAACATTTTACGCAGGAAGATCTTTATGCGACACCCCAAAGGCTTTCTTCTTAAGGATTCTGATTCCAGGAAGGGGTTAGCGAAATTGGGACTTGTAACCACTATTAGACTATCGGCGACTCTCACCATCTCTTTTATGCATTTTTCTGGATCAAAAAAATGTTCAAGCGAATTGACCGATATTACACAATCAAAACTATTATCTTTAAACGTAAGCGTATCGGAAAAACATTGCACGCTACGCGCGGCGTCGTTATGGCGCAAAGCCAAATGGCTTATATCGCAGGAGGTTATGCTTTTAATGTTACCGTTCTGCCTCATTAACGAATTTATTAAACCTCTTCCGGCGCCCACATCCAGAACCGTCCCGAAGAGTTGATTTGCAAGCTCTGCGTATCTGGGGCGGGAAGAGATGGTATCCCCGGGCAACCTATCAAGATAGTTCTCCTTGCTATTATAAAATGTTCGTGCTTTACTTTTTATATCTTTCTTTTCCATTTTGACAAAATAAATCCCGCTACCCCCAAGAGCACAAAGAATACAACGGCGATCGTATGACCGGAGAAACCTGAACTTATGGCCTCGGTCTTTGTTATACCGAAAGGCATGACCGACAAAACCCACGCGCCTTCGCTTGTCCCGTACCCGGCCAGTCCCTGTATCGGCAGAATGGTCGTCAATGTAACGAACGTTGAAGCCATCACGAGTTCAAAGAAGGTTAAATTGAGTCCCATCCCTTTTACAAATAGAACCCAGCTTACCAAATACGTAGAGCCCCATATCAATATACTGCTTAAAAATCCAAGGAATATGCGCTTTCCGGAATTCATTAAGGTAAGGCCTTCCAACACTTCTTTAAGCTTCCTGGTAATAAACATAGAGGCATTCGATTTTTCAACACGCATCGTGCGGGTGAATGCCTCTATGAGATTTGGAACTCTTTCTCTAAAGCATACAAGCACAATAAGCAATACAAGCATTATTACAGATAAACTCATAACTATAATAACGGCAAGAAGCATTGCTCTTGGCGCTTCTTTTACAAAAACCGCCGAAAGAAAGAAGAAGAAGAAGACCGCACAGAAGTCGAGCACCCTCGCCAATGTAAGGCTCGCCATCCCTTCTCCAAGCGATATATTGTGCCTCTTCTTTACAAGGTGTATATAAGATAATTCCCCGGTCCTGGCAGGCAATATACTGTTAAAGAGATTATGAATACATATGATCGTAAATGCCGATCCAAGGCTTATCTTGCTCTTCAGGATAAGCGCGATGCGAAGTGATTTAAATATACACCCACATATGTATACGAGGAACGCGATCAATATGTAGCGCCCGTCCATACCCCTTAAGGTATCTGCGATATCCTCAAGCGTAATTTGCGACATGAGTATCGCTATTAGGAATATTGTAACAATGACAAAGATTACCGTCTTAAAATATCCACTCTGCTTCATGGTTTAACCTTTACGCTCCTGATGTGCTTATAATAGAAGAACGCCAGTGATATGACAAGAAGGCTTAAGACATCCAGAACGGGCTTGATAATAAAACTTAATACGAGATTGCGGTTCTCTCTAAACGCGCTTATTGCGGATAGCATTATAGCGCCAAGCGGCGGAATAATAAACATCACCAGTATAAAGGATTGTTTTAACATAGCAAGGATCAAGCAGGCGATCAAATATAGGATCGGTAAATATGCTCTTAATATAACCGAATCCGGCCTGGTTGGATATCTCACACTTAACGCGACCCTGCTGGAAGACGATCTCCACCACTTCTTTGCCAGGGCCTTAAATGTAAAGACATGTTTGTGCTGTATTTTCGCTCCGGGATCGTAGATTATCTTGAAACCGCTTTTTAGTATTCTATAGCATATATCCTTATCCCCCGGATCCCGGTCTTCGAACCCTTCCATTTGGAACCCTTTAATGTCATCAAAGAGTATCTTTCTTATGGCCAAATTGCTTGTTGGCAAAGCACCGTTTCTGAAGTGCTTCTTTGTAAAGGCTGGGTAACGCTCAAAGAGAGACCAGTTAAGATATTGAGAGATCACGGTCTCTTTGAGCGGATATGATGCTCCGCCTGCCGCGCCAACTCTCGAATTTGAGAAATTGGACACTAAATGCGATAACCATCCCCTATCGACAACCGTATCTGCATCCAGGAAAGCCAGGATCTCTCCCTTGGCATGTTCTGCGCCTAAATTACGTGCATACGCCTGGCCCTTTCTGCTCTCCTCAAGCAGCCTAACCGGGAAGCCTTTCGCTATTTGGGCTGACCTGTCCGTAGACCCGTTGTCAACTACAAGAACTTCATAATTCTCTTTGGGATAATCGACTCTTAGTATTGAATTGATACAATCGGCAATATGCGCTTCTTCGTTGTGTACAGGAACAATTATACTAACAAATCTTTTATCCATTTTATTTGCGCCTACTATGCCAATATCTCTTGATAAAATTTAGCGGTTTCATCTGCCATTTTATCCCATGTAAACTCCCTGGCTCTATCTATGCCCTTTTGACGTAGCTCAGCTGCCAGGGAATTATCTCGCAACACCTCTAGCATCGCGCTTGCCAGTTCACTTTCGTTTCCAGGTTTAACAAGTAGCCCGGCGTCTTTAACAAATTCCGGCGCATCAAGCGTGTCGCCGGATATGGTGGGGGTACCGCAGGCCATGGCCTCTAGAGTAGGTAGGCCAAATCCATAATGAGACGGAAAGACCGCTATCTCTGCCTGTGCAAAGAACTCCTGAAGTTTCTCGTCCGGTATAAAACCTAAAAACTCTACCTTGCCATCCAAGCCTAAACAGGAGACTAGGTTTCGCATAAAACCCATATCCCGACCAGTGCTACCAATAACAAGCTTTACGTCGGACATCTTCTTTATTATGGCAGAAAAGGCTTTAATGAGCGTATCTACCCCCTTGGAGCGCGTTACTTCTCCTGCAAAGACTATCTTCCTTGATGAGGAGCTGGCTTTAGGGCCTGGAAAGAACTTTTTATGGTCTATTCCTATAGGGATAACCTTTATCTTCTTCGGGGAAACCTTAAATTTCGAGATTAAAACATCTTTGTTAAATTCGAAGATGGTAACTATATAATCGCTCTTCTTGGCTGCTAGTTCTATGCACCATGCTTTATATCTGTGCTTCGGTAAGATATCGTATCCGGATTTAATGAATAGATGGATAACATCATGTATGGTGGTAATTAATGGTCTCTTCTTTAAGAGTATGGCGGTCCTTGCGCCTATAGGGGATGTCGCATGGAAGATATCGGCGGTGGCTTTGCGGAATTTAAAGGGAAATACAAGCTCCTCTATCGCCCCCCTGATGCTGGTTCCGATCCCGCCTGCGCCGTATGTATCTTTAAAGGGCCCTTCCCATACCTCTGTATCGATATCCTTCTTTCCGACACGCGATATGAGCTCATGCGCATACTCATCATGCCCCCTACCCGTATCTCTTCTGGCTGTATAAGGATATGACACATAACAGACTTTTTTATTCATTAGGGGCTTCTCTCTCCTCGAGTCATTATTTTACACGAAGTATAGCATTTTACCACCCTTTTTGCAACACCCCCGATCTCTCTTTTTCCCTTGCAATCCCGTCAATTACTCTGTATATTCCAAAATAGTGGTACAATCTTTGGGGGCAGGTCAATTTTCGTTAAAGTCCAAAAAGGTTAATAAATGTCAAATAATTTTGTACAGAATGTCGTCCTTCTAAACCCGGCCCTGTCGGAAAGTTCTCCTATGCATACCCGCGAGACAAGACTGCACCTTGGTCTGGCTTATCTTGCGTCAGTTCTTGAAAAAGAAGGCATTAGGGTTAGCGTTATTGATAACCACCTATTGAAAAAAAGTCACAGCGCTCTAATTAATGACGTCAAAAATATGCGTCCGAATATCATAGGGATTACTTGCACTTCCATGGTGTATGCTGAGTGTATCAGAATGGCCAAGTCTTTAAAACAAAACTTACCTCAATCCAAGCTTGTAGTCGGAGGTCCGCATCCTACGCTTATGCCGGAAAGTATGTTGGAACACAAAGAAATAGATTTTGCGGTAATAGGTGAGGGCGAATACACTTTTCGAGATCTCGTATTAAAGCTTTTGAATAACGAAAAAGTAGACGACATCAAAGGATTGATGTATAAAGAGAATAATAGAGCGATTTTTACAGGCCCTAGGCCGTTTATTAAGAATCTTGATGAAATTCCTTTTCCGGCAAGACATCTTTTTCCGATGAAACTCTATCCTAAGTTTTCAAGATATTTGGACGTTGAACCGGTAGAAATTGTAAGTACAAGCAGAGGTTGTCCCTATAATTGTACGTTTTGTACTATAAGAAGTCTGTGGGGCAGCGGCTATAGAAGCTTTAGCCCTAAAAGGATTGCCGATGAAATCGAACATTTGGTTAAGGATTACGGTATCAAAGGAATAGATTTCAGAGAAGATAACTTTACCGCCAATAAAAATCGAGTTGTTGAAATTTGTAGGGAAATTAAGAGCCGGGGTTTAGATATAAAATGGGTCTGCGCAAGTCGAGTGGATTTGATTTCGCGGGAATTATTAAAAATTATGCGGGATGCCGGATGCAGGACCATCTGGTATGGGGTAGAGTCGGGTTCTGAAAAAACATTGCGCGCCATAAAAAAGAACATAACATTGCAGCAAACCAAAGAATGTTTTAAGTTATGTAAAGAAGAGGGCATTAAAGTAGCGGCATCATTTATGATTGGAATACCCGGCGAGACAATAAAGGAGATGGAAAAGACTTCGAACTTTGCTCGGGAATTAGAACCGGATTGGGTGGGATTCGCAATATTTTTGGCAATTCCCAAAAGCGAGCTGTATAATACTATTCTTGCCGAGAAAAAATACAGCCTTATCGATGAAAACCATATAGCTTATGTAAAGACCGAAAATTTTGATTACCAGACTATGAGAAAAGTCAGAAAGTTATTTTTGCAGCGTTTCTATTTGCGTCGAGGGAGAATCATGCAGACGATAGAAAGGCGCTGGCGAGAATTGCCAGAACTTATTAACGAGGGTTTTCAGCAAATTATATTGGGTAAAAATCGAATCTAAAACACTAAGGGGTCAGACCTCGACATTGGACATTCTGTCTTCGATCTTCTCCAATTGATTATTTAATATTTTATTCTTTCCCCGCTCTTTCTCCATACGAGTAGCAATCTTATTAATGGCCGAAGCGCTTAACTTTTTATTTAAAAACTGGTCTGATATCTCTTGGAGTGTTTTTCCCGTATATTTCCTAAATAAATAAACTGCATATTTCTTGTGTTCCTTTTCATTCAAGCTGTCTTCCCCCTTTAGAATCGTTACCCCTTGAACTCATAAGCATACTTAAGTTTAATACTAAGATTTGATCCCTATACGTCATAAAAAGCGTAAGCTACTGCATAAACAGTGCTAATTATCTTTTGGGAAATTCGTAAGGCAGCAACCGACTGGATATTACGTACCTTTTTAGCTTTTTTAGTCCTCACTCTTGACTTTTTTCCCAGCAACACTATAGTTACTATTGTACCCAGGAATACATTCCTGCGCATCTGTTCATGAAATGAATTATTATTGCTGATTGGAGACCGCAACAAAAGTATATTGCGTTAACATGGGAGTAAAGCTATGGATATCAGCATATTAATGCCGGTGTATAACGAAGAGAAGAATGTTTCTTCGGCATACGAGGAGGTAAGTCAGGTCCTGCTAAATATCGGTAAGAGCTATGAAATAATATTTATAAATGACGGTAGCACAGATTGTACGTTAGATAGCCTAAAAAAGATACAGCTCTCTCACTCGGATGTAAAGATAGTTGACCTTACCAGAAATTTCGGCCAGACTGCTGCGATCGCAGCCGGATTTCATATTTCGAACGGCAGTATTGTAATCACCATGGATGGCGACCTGCAAAATGACCCAACCGATATACCTAGATTCCTAGAAGAGATAGAGAAGGGTTTCGATGTCGTAAGCGGCTGGAGGCGAAAAAGGATGGATCCCTTTGCAAGGCGCATATTGTCAAAGCTTGCGAATTGCCTGATATCGATGGTGCTGGGTGTAAAGCTGCATGATTATGGCTGCGCAATTAAGGCCTTTCGGAAAGGGGTAGTCAAGAATTTAAACCTGTACGGCGAAATGCACAGATTTATACCCGCTGTAGCCGGCTGGACCGGAGCCAGAATCCGGGAGATCGAGGTTAATCACAGGAAAAGAGCCCACGGGACCAGTAAATACGGCTACAGAAGAGTGGTCAGGGTATTCCTGGACCTTCTCGTAATGCTCTTCCTGTCAGAATACCGTACAAAGCCTATACGCTTCTTCGGGGGGCTGGCAATTGCAAATTTTCTGCTTGGGACGACCTCCCTTGCAATCCTGGTCTACATGAAGATCTTTATGGCAACCGACATGACCGGAAACCCATTCCTCATTCTCGCGGTTCTCTTCTTCCTCGTAAGCATTCAACTCATTTCGATAGGCTTCATTAGTGAAATAAATATCCGCACCTACTACGAATCCCAGCACAAAACCATCTACAACATAAAAGAGGTTATCGGATAGTCAAAACTAAGGGGTCAGACCTCGACATTGGACATTCTGTCTTCGATCTTCTCCAATTGATTATTTAATACTTTATTCTTTCCCCGCTCTTGCTCCATCCGTGTAGCGATCTTATTAATGGCCGCAGCGCTTAACTTTTTATTTAAAAACTGGTCTGATATCTCTTGGAGTGTTTTTCCCGTATATTTCCTAAGTAAATAAACTGCATATTTCTTGTGTTCCTTTTCATTCAAGCTGTCTTCCCTCTTTAGAATCGTTACCCCTTGAGCTCATAAGCATACTTAAGTTTAATACTAAGATTTGATAATATGGTACGTGATTCTTCGCAAGACTGTTAAAATAGTTTCGACGAAAAAACTATTAACTTTTAACAGGAGGAGGAACCACCATGTATCATTATGTTGGATGCGATCTGCACAAGCTAAGTACCTGACCCCTATGCGTCTATAGCGCCGCCTGATTTCAAGCGCGGCCTGAATATGGGCAATCTTAGCCCCGCCCAAGCCCTTGAGATCCTTCCAATCGCGCGCATCAGTGTGCGCCATATTCCGGAACGATCCGACTTTCTTTAAAACCTTGCGGGCAAGATCAACAGTGCTGGTGCCGTTAGTACCGGTACGCAAAAGAATTGCCAGAAGCTTGGAATTACTCAAAGCCCCCGCGCCTTTTTTGAGTAGCTTCTCTCTCGGTCTGTCATCCTCAGGCCAAGTCTTTATACCTGCCGCTTTTCTTTTTTTCACCATTCTTCTCTTCTCTGTTCTTCTCTTAAAATACTAAGCCCATTGTGAGCCAGTTACTTTTTATCCTCGCACTTATTGCACAGCTCAGGATCTTTCGTTAACGGCCTCACGCCGAATATCTTTGCCGCGATCAACCGGTAAAAGAACCCTTCCAGCGGCACCTTACACTTTTTACATTTCTTAGTCATACCAATCAGTGCCCCTTTCGCCCCATTAGCGCCCCTTTAACTAATCGCGCAAATCGCGCACTTGTCCCATAAATGTCCCAAATCACCAACTAGTCGCCGCAATCACCAACTTCACCCACTGGATTGATTAACTTGGTCGGTGACTGAGCCCTTTTTTTCTCTTCCTTTAAAAATGTGGCAATCACGGAGCTGATTTGTTTAAACGCAACCGGATAATAGTCCCAGACCTCGACACAAAGGTTTACTATTATTGAATTCACATTCAATCGTTTCACCTTATACTTCTCATGAATATGCCCGCAAAAATTCCACGGCACATTTGGATCGGCATCTTCGGCACGGTGCGTCATGCAAATATCCTTAGAGCCATAATGAATGTAGACCTTCGAAATAATCGTATTAAGGCTGTTGTGCCGGTCATGATTACCCTTGATAAAAATGAACTTGCCGTTCAGCCTTTTTTCGAACTGACGGTATTTCTCCTCACCACCTTCCTTGCCTCCCTTAAATATAAAGTCTCCGAGAAAGAATACAGTATCTTCCGGCTTAACCCGCTCATTATGCTTTCGGATGATCGTTTCATTCATTTCCTCAGCCGTCTCAAACGGCCTTTTGCAATATCGGATGATATTAAAGTGCGAAAAATGATAATCCGATGTCCACCAGTAGTTCATACTGAAATCCTGTTAATTTCTTTCTCTAAGGCCCGCAGTTTTTCTATGATCTGGTCAAACGTTGGCGGTTCTTCAAAAAACATCTGTTGCATCTGCCGATAATCATTTTTAAGCGCGCTCATTTGATCTTCACGCGGCAACAACCGCAGACCCGATGGAGTCGCCTCCTCGTAATGCGCCTTATTGTCCTTAAAGAATAAAGTTTTATGTTCAGCGACATCTTTTAACAACGAAATATGCTCCAAGGCTTTTTTATATATCGGAGAGTCAGACATCGCGTATATATCGTAATAATGGCGCGACATTCGCGGAGGCACATTTTTTTCAGCTGGACGATGATAGATCATATGAAGAATTGTTGCCTTCTCCCAAAATGTTCTCTCCGCGGCTAAAACACGAACAGAAACACCTTCGACGACCCGCTCTCCGGGAACTTTCACGATATATGGAACAATTGTCGCTGTCTCTACCGGCCAATGATCTGCGCGGGCGCCGAATTCAATCTTGACGGATGATTTCACATAGCTTTCCACGGTGCTCATCATGGCATGCGGAAAAGTAAATAGAACCGTTTGGCCATCTGGGGCTTCCTCATCCAACGCAAGACTCCAATCTTTCTTATTAGGTAGTGTCGCCGCAATTGTTTGTTTCAAGCTTGGGACGATGACCTCATCGATCTTCTCCTTACATACCTCCTGCAATTTTTTAAGCCGCTTCTGGTTTTCTTTATTGCTTTTGTCTTTATTCGGCTCGATTGCCTTGGTCTTGGACAAGAACGGTCTCTCTATAGAAATATCAATGTCTTCCGAAAATCGCTTTATGACGTTATAGCATTTTGAAAGCGACGTCCCGCCTTTAAAAGTCGAATGTCCGCCGACCTCCGGTAATGAAAAAAGGACTTTCAGAATCCAGCACACCCAGAAATCTTTTTCTATAAGTTGAGGCGTGACATCTAATTCATTCGCGACGACATCAAAATATACTTTTTTATCTGAATCCTTTAATTGCAAAAAATTATCCATAAACCTCTCACTCTTGTATTTTTCTAAAGATATTTCCTATCCATGCTGGCGCATAACGAATATCATTCATAAGCGTGCTTTTATCATCATTAGACAATCGTCTCTTAAGTTTTGAAATTACAGTTGAATCTATATTAACCTGCTTTAAATAACGCAGGGCTTGAATGACTAATCCGCTTATCCGTCCGGCTGTTGCCATGTTTTTCGGCGTTGTTCTTTTTAAAACAATCTTCCGTTTACCAATTTGCACTTTACGATTAGGGCCGTCCGTAAAAAAAACAATCTTTGCCGGAACCTGCTCTGTTAATCCTAACAGATTGGCGGCATATGCGCCGGAAGGCTGAATTTTCAAGTTATCTCGTCCCACCAATGCTTGTGCGATGCGATCATAATTAGGCGGAAGATCGCCAAAATCTGGATGTCTTGCGGGATAATCGTATAATCCCCGAACCAGACGACGTATAGTCCCTGATTTAGTCAGACGTCCCAATGTTTGATCTACAGCCATACGGCTTCCAAGATCAAGAAAATGCATTGGAGTAAAGACCCAACCCCTATGCCTTCCATATATCCTGCTAAGTATCTTATTATCAATGCTTTGTGACATTTATATCACCCCTATCTTGTCAGAAAAAATATACACTTTTTCTGACAGAATGTCAAGCCTTTTTTACTGCATAGAGCAGAAAATACGACCAATCCCTAAATGTCCACTAAATAGTGGATATTCCGAGGCAGTGGACATTTCCATGTCATTTAGAACCGCCATTTTTGTCTCAATCCAGCTTGATCAACGCCTTTGCAATCTTCTCCATAGTCCCCCTATAGCGCAGCCATCTGGCATCCGAAGGTCTTTATGTACAGACTAGGTTTATCTATTTTCATAATTTACTATAACTAAATGAGTTACGATGATTTGATATATTTCAAATTTACTGCGCCAACCGTACGTATGTATACTAATTTTATGCGCCTTTATTTTAGCATAAAAACAGGCTAGCATGAATGAAAATAGTTGGGAGGTATAGCTTGCGTGATTCAGTCGGCTGGAAAAACTATTGTTGCTTAATTACCTTATATCTTCTCCGGATGATGCCTGACTACCTCTGCCTGCACCATGTAGATTACGTCTTCAGCAATATTTGTCGTATGGTCACATATGCGTTCCAAGAAACGCGCTATTAATAAGAGTTGAACCGCCCTTGGAGCTGTTGAAGCATCCTTTAGCATATAATCTTCTATAAGCTCTTTTTGTATTAGATTGCGCAGATTATCAGCCTCAGGATCAGATAACAGGACTTTTTTAGCCAAACCAATATCGCCCTTCACAAATGAATCTATCGCCATCTTCACCATATTCTGAGCAACTTCCGCTAATTTCGGGATATCAACTAATGGCTTTAATAAAGGCTTATCTACTATTTCAAGTGTACGCTGAGCTATGTCCACCGCTATATCAGCTATCCTCTCCAGTTCGGCGTTTATCTTCATGCCGGTTGTGATAAAACGCAGGTCTTTAGCCATAGGTTGATGACGAGCTATCAAATCTATGCATCTTTCATCGACTGTTAACTCTAACTTATCGATATTGTTATCATTATCTATTACGCTCTTAGCCAGCGCTTTATCGCGGTTTCTTATGGCCTCCACAGATTTAAAAATAGCCTCTTCCGCATATGCTCCCATCTTTAAAATATCTTTGTTCAGCTCTTTTAATTCTTGATCTAAATATCTTTCCATTTTAAACCTCCGATTTTAATTCTTAAATTTTCTCTGTAAAATTTAAGAATGGCCATCCTGAAATTTCACATAGGAAATTTCAGGGTTATCCGTATCTTCCGGTAATATAATCTTCTGTGCGTTTATCGTGTGGCGCTGTGAATATCTGTTCGGTTTTACCAAATTCTATTAATTCGCCTAAAAGCATAAAACCCGCATCATCAGAAACTCGTGCGGCTTGCTGCATATTATGAGTAACTATTATTATAGTATATCTGCTCTTCAGTTCACGCATTAATTCTTCAATCCGGGCAGTTGCTTGCGGATCCAGAGCAGAGCACGGTTCATCCATCAATAATACATCCGGCTTAACAGCGATGAGCCTTGCAATACACAATCTCTGTCTTTGCTCTAACGATAACCTCAGCGCAGGTTCGTTGAGCCTGTCTTTTAATTCATCCCACAAAAGGACGCTCTTAAGGCTTTTTTCAACAATTTCATCCAACCCATCCCGCGTTACGCCATCCGCATGAATTTTTTCTCCGAAAACGATATTTTCATAAATGGATAACGGAAATGGATTCGGTCGTTGAAATACCATGCCAACCTTTTTACGTAAAACGACTAAATCCGTATTGGAATTCAATATATTATTATCGTCAATTAATACTTCGCCTTCCGTCCTTACGCCTTCGATCAAATCGTTCATACGATTAAAAACACGCAGCATCGTTGATTTGCCGCATCCGGAAGGCCCTATTATTGCGGTGACCCTATTGGCCTCAAACTGTGAGTTTATATTCTTTAAGGCATGAAAGGCGCCATACCAAAGATTTATATTTTTAGTTACTATTTTTGCCATTATCCGAACTTTCCTCTTATATAACCATCTGTGCGCTTGTCTTTTGGCGCGGTAAATATCTTTTCGGTCTTATCTATTTCGACAAGTTCGCCGCTCAAAAAGAACGCGGCTCTGTCTCCAACCCTTGCTGCCTGCTTTACGTTATTGGTAACCAGAATTATAGTGTATTTTTGTTTTAACTTAATCATGGCGTTTTCTACTTTTGAGGTAGAAATAGGGTCGAGTCCCGAGCAGGGTTCATCAAATAAGATCACTTCCGGGCCTACCGCTAAAGTTCTCGCGATACATAGACGTTGTTGTTGGCCTCCGGATAATTTAAAAGCCGACTCGCCAAGCCTGTCTTTTACCTCTTCCCAAAGATAAGCCTCCTTTAAAGCATCTTCTATAATACCGGCCAGTTTATTTTTGTTTTTTTCGCCACGCATCCTTGGGCCGTAAGCTACATTATCGAATGTTGACAGCGGAAGCGGCAAAGGAAGGGCAAACACCATGCCTATTTTTTTACGCAATAATTCTGTATCAATTTTGCGAATATCTTCCCTATCAAGCTCGATCTTCCCATCCATTTTAAAATTAGGCGTCAGGTCATTTAAGCGATTGAGTGTCCTCAAAAACGTTGTTTTACCGCTATTTGAAGGCCCTATTATGCTTAAGATCTCGCTGGAAGAGATCTCCAGGCTCACGTTCTTTAGCACAGGAGATACCCCAAACCAGACATTAAGATCTTTTATATCAATCTTTACCATTTCTTCTTCTTTCTAAATTTATATCGTATAATTATCGCCACCAAATTCATGAATAGCACCATAGTCAATAGAACAAGCGCGGTCCCATATCTTATCTTTTCATCAACATTGGGTACCTGAGTGGATATAACATAAAGATGGTAAGGCAGCGCCATAGCTTGATCAAATATAGAATTCGGTAATCGAGGTAGATAAAATGCCGCCACGGTAAAAAGAATCGGCGCCGTTTCTCCCGCCGCCCTTCCCAGTCCTAGAATAGTCCCGGTCAATATTCCCGGTACGGCGTTAGGCAGAACAATATGCCTGATTGTCTGCCACTTGCTCGCCCCCAAAGACAGACTTACTTCCCGAAATGATTGTGGAACGCTTTCCAGCGCCTCGCGCGAAGTAGTTATTATTATGGGGATTATCATGATCCCGAGGGTGAGCGAGCCGGAAAGTATCGATGCTCCAAATTTCAAAAATACGACAAAAAGCGCCAGGCCAAAAAGCCCGTAAACGACTGAGGGCACTCCTGCCAGGTTAACAATGGCCAGCCTTATAAGCCTGTTAAGCATATTATCTTTTGAGTATTCACTTAGGTATATCGCCGCGAGAAGGCTGATCGGCAAGGCAAATATAATAGCGCCTGATACAAGATATAGTGTTCCGATAATTGCGGGGAATATTCCCCCGGCACGCATTCCTTGCCGGGGTATATCTGAAAGAAACTGCCAGTTAATCGCAGGTAGCCCTTTCTGGATAATAATGATAACGATCAATCCTACCGGAACAACAATCAACAGTGTCGCCAGGAATAAAAAGAAAAAAGCAATTTTTTGCGTTCGATAAGGATTTCTCATCGTTCTCTCTTATGCAGGAATAAGTCTGCAGTTACATTGATAGCAAAGCTGATGACAAATAGAACTATCCCGATAGCGAATAAGGCAAAATAATGCTCGCTGCCTACTACCGCTTCACCCATTTCGGCCGCAATGGTAGCGGTCAGCGTTCTTACGGGCGCCAGGATACTATGTGGAATAACCGCGGCGTTTCCCGTGATCATCATTACCGCCATTGTTTCACCTATTACTCTGCCTATTCCAAGCATAACCGCCGCAAGAATGCCGCTTGATGCCGCAGGAAGCATCACTCGCCATATCGTCTGCCAGTGTGTCGCTCCCAGCGCAAGAGCGCCTTCTTTATATGTCTTAGGAACGGAATACAGCGCGTCCTCTGCAATTGAAACTATTGTCGGCATAGCCATAAATGCCAGCATTATTGAACCGGATAAAGCGGTCAGTCCTGTTGGTAAATGAAAAATTGTCTTTACTAAGGGTACGAGGGTTACCATACCTATAAATCCTAATACAACGCTTGGAATAGCCGCCAATAATTCGATTCCCGCCTTAAGAGTCTCTTTGATTTTTAACGGGGCTATCTCGGCTATATAGATCGCGCAACCTACTCCTATCGGGATAGAAATAATCGCTGCGCCCAAAGTAACCAGTAAAGAGCCCAGGATTAATGGAAGAATCCCCAGCTGAGGTGGTTCTGAAATGGGATACCAGCTTTTACCAAAGAGAAATTTAAAAGGACTTACGATCTTAAATACCGCAAGCCCCTCTTTAAGTAAAAACAAAAATATCAGCACTACGAAGAATATCGAAGCTATACCGCAAATAAGGATAAGCTTTTCGATAATAAATTCTTTGATCTTGCGCATAGCACCCTATCTATTGATCGGTACGAAATCTGTTGCCAGAACAATGTCCTGGCCTTCCTTTGACATTGAAAAATCCACAAATTTCTTTACCAGGCCTTCTGGCGCACCGTTAGTATATAGAAATAACGGTCTTGAAATAGGATATTTACCGTTTATGACATTCTCTATTGTCGGCGCTTCATATTCCGACAATTCATCCTTTGCTAAGCTTAAGGGTTTTTGCTTTTTGGATATATAGCCCATTCCGTAATACCC
>JBDRHE010000032.1:0-4034 GCA_043817155.1 Candidatus Omnitrophota bacterium
ATACTCTCGATATGCTCGCTCTGGATCCCCGCTTCCGCGGGGATGACATGTGGGAGAACGACATATGAAAAGATGGTATTCTGAGATTGTCCCGCCGTTACTCTCGTATGGCGGGATCCCGCTATGCGAAGCATGCGGCGGGGCTTCGGCACACTCGAATTTTACGGTGCCTCGCAAAAACGAGGTAAGGGATATGATAGTCTACTAGCAATGCTCCGGGGCAGTCCCTTGTACCTCATCTCGTGTACGTCATCTCGCTTGTCCACGCAATTCAACACCTACCCATTACGTGTTCAATATTAACAATTCGCCTATCAGAGTATGTCATGGTATGACATGGATAATCATGTTTGTTTGGAGCATCTCATTCCATAACATCTGTAGAATCAATAAGATATAAACGAATAAAAAATATTAAAAAAGGCTCGAAAAAGACAGGTTGGTATACAAATTGCTTATAATCTAGTCGATGAGAAGAGTAGGCGCGGAGAAGATGAGTACGACATGTTGAAGCCGATAATGAAACTTATAAATGCTGTCAGGGACATTGCGCACGATATTGATGTTTATTTGGCAGTGCGCCGTTTTTCTAAGTCGAACAAAGAATTGTAGCCGGTATGACAAAGATAAAGAGACATCTAAACTATGCAGCACTGGCCATATTCCTGGCAGGGTTTGTATTAGTGCTTGTAAAGATAGCATACGCTGATCAGCCCGGAGCAAATGCTCCTGTGCGTGTACCCGAACCAAGCACGATGGTCCTTCTCTCTACGGGTATATTTGGATGGTTTGTTAGATTCGCGAGAAAGCGATTCCGCGAATTTAAGAGGGTATTCGATACGATCGTTGCCGGCATAGGGGTTGTTGTAGCGGCGCCGGCCATAGCCCTTACGGCTATTGTGATCAAAACGGTCTCGAAAGGGCCCGTATTCTTTAAACAAGAACGAGTTGGATGGGGCGGAAGAGTGTTTTATATCTACAAATTGCGGACGATGATGGTCGATGCGGAGAAGGAGACCGGACCTGTATGGGCGAGAGAAGACGACCCTCGCTTCATAAGATTCGGCAAGATCATAAGGAAACTCCATTTAGATGAACTTCCGCAGCTTTATAATGTGCTCAAAGGCGAAATGAGCATTGTGGGTCCCAGGCCTGAAAGGCCTATATTCGTTAAGCAGCTTAGCGCCGACATTAAAGAATATAGAAAGAGACTTGGCGTGAAGCCCGGTATAACGGGTCTTGCTCAGGTTTGGCATAAATACGATGAGACGCTTGAGGATGTTAAGAAGAAGATCAAGTACGATCTTCTATATATTCGCAAGATGTGCCTTATGGTAGATATAAGGATTCTTTTTAGAACGGTAATCGTGGCCGCTTTAGGCAAGGGTGCGCGGTAACCTCCATATAATATTGCAGATCCTGTTTCAGAGGTATGTTCTTATCAATTCTAAAGAACGTGGAGAGAGCGGGTAATGGTGAGACGAGCTTGGCAGGCATTGATAGTTTTTAGTTTTGGGATCAGTTTCTTGTTGGCGAGTGATAGCGGCTGGGCCATAACGCCATATACACAATCAGGCGTATGTAGCTTCGGAAGCGATGTATGGCGGCCGGGGGTGAGCTGGTCGGCTCAAGGCGCATCTACTCAAAATTCAAATTCTGATCCTTCAGGGGCGCAGGGCATGGCAAAAGGCGATTTTTTAGCAAACGGTATGACAAGATTGGGCGCAAGCGGTGTTCACGGGGGCGGAGGACAGGCGATGGCCGTAGACAACTGGACTATAAATTTCCAGTCAGGCTATACCGGAACAACGGATCTTACCCTAAATATGATGCTGTCAGGTGATATGTCTGTATTTTTCCCGGGTTTTGATACCGGCACCGGTATAGATCGCGCGCGGTCAAGAGTGTATATAAATGTAGAGAGTAGCGGCGCGTCAACAATGGCCTGCGGTTATGAGCTGCTTATGCAGAGCAAACCATCGGGTTATCCCGGATCTGAGATCTCGGTGGGTACTCACGGTAGCGGGGGTTATGGCGATATTTCTTATACCGGCGCGCATGACTTTACAATAATCGCGCAGTCACTCTCCGCCACTACAGGAGTCTCTTCAACAAATATAAACAGAATGATACCGCTTGTTATTAATAATTTTCAAGAGGGCGCACATGAATTTGAACTTTCACTTTTGGCAATAACCGGGTCAGAAAGTATATCCCCCACAGTTTGGGGAGCCGACGGCAATTATATTACTTCCGAATTCTATACAACGCTTGAATTCGATCCGGGTTACCCGATCGGACTTTGGGATAACGGAGAGCTTGTGCCGCTTCCGAACGGTTCAACATACAAGATGGGCGAAAATGCCCCTTATCTTGAAATAACCGGATTTTCGAACGGCGCGTATTCGACCCGCTCTTATACGCCCCCGCCGGGCACAGTGGTTCCTGAACCCTGCACAATGCTGCTCTTTGGCCTGGGCGGAATTGGCATAGGAGCGATAAAGCGAAAGCGTTCTGTGAAAATAATGAAATAACGGCACATGTGTCTTTGCGCCTTGTGCCTTGTGTCTTTGAAAAGTATATGAAAGCGTTAGACGCGCTTGGGGGTGGCGGGTAGTTTACTAGTCGCGGATCGCCAAACGCTAGACGCTAGAATATAAATCCAAAAAAAGAAGGAGGTGAAATAAAATATGAAGAAATTGTTAATCGCGTCTTTGATATTGTCTATAGGATTGGTTGCCGGTGCCGGAAAGGCGCTTGCGCTACCTGTAACGATAAGCTTAGATGCTATTTACGATTGGGGAACTAGCTATGCTTTAGCCGGTAGCACATGGACGGCTGCAACATCCAATCCGTACTTCCCTGCAGGGGCTGGACAGCCTCAAGGATTCACAGACGGCGTTCAAAAAGCGGCCGATGGACTTGAGGACTCCTATGGTATCTTCAGGGTCAACACTATGAAGGTTGGGACCACTAAGATATTTGACAGAGCCACGTCAGCATTTGAACTGACGGGGATGTTTTACGGATTTGATGACATCTACCTTAACGGTACCATGTCAAACGCTACGATATTCTCAGTGGGCGGATCTGTCGATCTCTACCAGGATTACGCGAAGAACTACAGTGATACTAGTCCATTTGGACCACAGAGCACTGGAACCGGTGGCGGACGATACGACATAAACGCAGGTCAAGGAGACGGTTTTTTACTGGCCACAGACGGCACAAATGTATTAAACCTGACACCAAGACTTCTCACTGATGGTAATACCGGAATACAGTATACTTTGAGATCAGTATTTGATTTCAATAGTACATCCGGAAGCGGAAGCATGGTTCTTGATGTCGCGGGTGGTTCTTGGGGACCATTTTGGGATACTGACACACTGCCGGAACCTAATGGTGACGCGGATATGCTGCTTGATTACACATCTGTGAATACAGGACCAAATGGCTGGTTAATTGAAGCAGGTGGAACAGCAAGAGGTAACATCGTACCTGAACCGGCATCAATGGCAATTTTCGGAATCGGGCTTCTAGGAGTAGGAGCAAGATTCAGAAAGAAGAGACTGGCTTAATTTTGCGTTTCTAAGATTAAGCTTAGTAACGTAAAGTTAAGGCCTTTTCTCAAGACAAAGGCCTTGTCGAAAGAAAAAGGCGCTTAACTTGTTCGAAAGAATGGGTTAGCGTCTTTTTTTGTCCGGATACTAAGAATGTTTAGGAAGTGGAGCATCTTCCCTCGTCTTTGCGAGGCACCGTAGTTATAACCGCAGATTTTAGCTACGATAGACGAGGGACGATGGACGAAGGACGTTACGAAGCTGAGCACATAAAGTATTCAGCGAAGTAGGACAGAAGCAATGTGGCGAAGGAGGAAGCAATCTCAGCATCCCTCGTCTTTGCGAGGCACCGTAAAATTCGAGTGTGCCGAAGCCCCGCCGCATGCTTCGCATAGCGGGATCCCGCCATACGAGAGTAACGGCGGGACAATCTCAGAATACCATCTTTTCATATGTCGTTCTCCCACATGT